>NZ_CAUQVQ010000006.1:0-81936 GCF_963521645.1 uncultured Microbacterium sp.
TCCTGTTCCTCGTTCACTTCGGGGGCCGACACGCCATGCGCCGAGGCCGACGCACCGATGCGGTCGACATCTGGCGTGTCGGCCCCCGAAGTGGAAGCGGTGCCGAGGAACGGCATCCGGCATCCGAGGTGCCTCAGCCGAGATCCCCGGCGCGTCGGAGGGCCGCCAGGATGGCGGCCTGGACGGAGGGCCAGTCGTGGATCACCTGCGCGTAGTCGAAGCGCAGGGTCTCGTATCCCTGCGCCGAGGCCCTGGCATCCCGGACCAGATCTTTGTGGCGTCGATCGTGACCGGCATGATTGACGCGTCCGTCCACCTCGAGAATGAGCCGCCCGCCCACGACGAAATCGACGCGACCCACCCCGTCGATGGTCGCCTGTGCAGTGAGCGCGATGCCGAGCACGTGCAGTCTCACTCGGAGGATGGACTCGAGCCCACTCTCCGAATCGGGGTGCGCGAGATCGCAGAGCCACCGGGCGGATGCCGGAAGAGCCGAGCGGATCCGTAGTCGGGCTGCGCGTGTCAGCGCTCGCTGATGCAGGGCCGATTCGAGTGAGGCGAAGAACGATTCCTCGCCCTCGCAGCGGTAGAGGTGGATGAGAGCAGTCTCGACATCGACGACACCGAGCGGCACAGCGCCCCGGAAGAAGTGGCTGCGGCATCGGCATCCGTCGTGGGCGTACGTCCGTCCGCGCCGGGCGATCCAGACGTGCATGAGGTCAGCGCCCGCGAGGACCCACACGCCGTGATGACGCAGGGCCGCGCTGCAGGTGAGCGCGCCGCCGTGCGCGGCGGCGCGACGGATGGGTTCGGGCAGCGTCGGCGAAGCGAACAGCCCTGGTCGGATGCGTTCGATGCGTCCTGCGCGCACGGCCTTCGAGAGGGACGGACGATCGAGGCCGTGGAGTTGGAGATGCGTTCCGCGAGCGAGGCCGCCGAGGCGATCGAGGGTGATTCGTGGGTCGAGCATCCCCGCAGCGTGGCGGTTCCGCGTGCTCGATGACGCGACGCACGGGCGTTCTCGCGACATCGGTGCAGAAGTCGCAGCCGCTTCGTGCGCCGCAGGAACAGTCGGCGTCACACACTTCGGGGGCCGACGCACCGGATGCCGAGCAGGAAGTGCTCCTGTGTTCGGCGTCTGGTGTGTCGGCCCCCGAAGTGGTGGGTGCGACTCGTGATCAACCGGGGTGAGTCATCGACAGCAGGTCGAGCTTCTCGTCGAGCTGCTCGAGAGTCAGATCGCCGCGCTCGACGTAGCCGAGGTCGATGACGGCGTCGCGCACCGTGATGCCCTTGGCGACCGAGTGCTTGGCGATCTTGGCTGCGGCCTCGTAGCCGATGAGCTTGTTGAGCGGGGTCACGATCGACGGGCTCATGCCCGCGAAGGCTGCGGCGCGCTCGAGGTTCGCCTGCAGTCCGTCGACGGTCTTGTCGGCGAGCACGCGCGAGGCGTTCGCCAGCAGACGGATCGACTCGAGCACGGCGGTGCCCATGACCGGGATCGCGACGTTGAGCTCGAACGAGCCCGAGGCGCCGGCCCAGGCGACGGTCGCGTCGTTGCCGATCACGCGTGCGCACACCATGAGCACGGCTTCGGGGACCACCGGGTTGACCTTGCCCGGCATGATCGACGAACCGGGCTGGAGGTCGGGGATGTGCAGCTCGCCGAGACCCGTGTTGGGTCCCGAGCCCATCCAGCGCAGATCGTTGTTGATCTTGGTCAGCGAGACGGCGATCGTGCGCAGCGCGCCCGATGCCTCGACCAGTCCGTCACGGTTGGCCTGCGCCTCGAAGTGGTCCTTCGCCTCGGTGATCGGCAGCTCGGTCTCGGCCGCGAGCAGCTCGATGACCTTCTGCGGGAATCCGAGCGGCGTGTTGATGCCGGTGCCCGTGGCGGTACCGCCGAGGGGGACCTCGGCGACGCGGGGGAGGGCCGACTGCACGCGCTCGATGCCGAGGCGCATCTGGCGGGCGTAGCCGCCGAACTCCTGGCCGAGGGTCACCGGGGTCGCGTCCATCAGGTGGGTGCGACCCGACTTCACGGCGTCCTTCCACAGCTCGGCCTTGGCCTCGAATGCGACGGCGAGGTGGTCGAGCGCCGGGATGAGGGTGTCGATCAGCGCCTGTGTGACGGCGATGTGCACGGAGGTCGGGAACACGTCGTTCGACGACTGCGAGGCGTTCACATGGTCGTTCGGGTGGACGTTCGCGCCGAGGATGCGGGTCGCGAGAGTGGCGAGCACCTCGTTCATGTTCATGTTCGAGGACGTGCCGGAGCCCGTCTGGTACGTGTCGACGGGGAACTCGCCGTCGTGGGCGCCCGAGGCGACCTGGTCGGCGGCCTGGGCGATCGCGTCGGCGACGTCGCCGTCGAGAGTTCCCAGCTCCTTGTTGGCCAGCGCGGCGGCCTTCTTGATGCGCGCGAGCGCGGCGATCTGCGTGGACTCCAGGCCCTTGCCCGAGATCGGGAAGTTCTCCACGGCCCGCTGCGTCTGTGCGCCGTACAGCGCGTTCACGGGGACTCGCACCTCGCCCATGGTGTCGTGCTCGATGCGGAAGCCCTGCGAGTTGTCGCCGCTGAGCTGGTCGGTGTCGGTCATTCCGAACCCTCCTTGGTTGCGGGGCCGCGCCCCTCGGTGTCGATTCTGGCTGAGTCGATGGTGTCTGAGCCGATGCCGATTCAGACGGCTGCGTCGGAGTCGATCCCGACCGTGATGACGGGCACCGCGGTGCCCTCGGCCAGACGATAGTTGGCTCCCACGATGCCCAGTCGGCCCTCTTCCACAGCGTTCGAGATCACCTCGGACGACTGCAGCAGGTCCCTGACCGTGTTGCGCAGGTGCTCCTGGCCGACGAGCTCGGCATCGATCTCGTCGACGGTGCTGCCGCCGCTCTCGACGAGAACCTTGCGGGCGGCGGGGACGATCGGCGCGATCAGCTTCCAGATGTGCGGCGGCAGGGGAGCGGCGTCGATCGCCGTCCCGTCGATCGCGGCGCGCACAGCACCGCACGAATCGTGGGCGAGCACGACGATCAGCGGAACATTGAGCACGGCGACGGCGTACTCGAGGCTCGCCACGATCGACTCGCCGATCACCTGACCGGCGTTGCGGACGACGAAGAGGTCGCCGAGGCCCAGATCGAAGATGATCTCCGCAGCGAGACGGGAGTCCGAGCATCCGAACAGGGTGGCGACAGGATGCTGGGCCTCGGCCAGGTGCTTCCGTCGCGCCACATCCTGATTCGGGTGCCGGGGGGCGTCATCGACGAAACGCTGATTGCCCTCCTGCATCTGCTTCCAGGCGGCGGCGGGCGTGAGGGTGTCGGTCATCAGGGTCACTCCGAGAGTTCGCGGATCTGCGGGACGAGGGATTCGGCCAGTTCGGCCGTGGAATCGGCCGAGCGTGAGCCGTACAGCAGCAGGTAGTCGTCACCCGCCTGGGTGCCGATCGCATAGGTGACGTTCTGCTCGGCGCCGGCGGCTCCGAGTTCGTAGACGTCCCACTCCAGCCCGCCGATCGAAGCCGTGTCCGTGGGGGCGGTGCCGTTCAGTCGCTGCGGCGCCCAGGACGAATCCGCGTCGAAGGCCTGCGCGAGTCTGATGAATCCGCGCTCGTCCTCTGCGGAGGGGGCGAGCGTGACATCCCACACCACGGTCGCGCCGCTGGTGAGCTCTGCGGCGTTCACGCGCCAGAAGTCGCCGAGATCGGGCACGATCACCGGGCTGTCCATGGTGGATTCGACATCGCCGGCGATCGCGACCATGTCGATCTGCGGCGCGCTCGCAGGTTCACCGCGGGGCACGATGAGCACGATGACCACGACGATCGCGAGAGTGGCGATGAGTGCGGCGACCAGGCTCCGCACGGTCTGACTCGAACGGTAGGCCTTGCTCGACGCCGCCTTGCGGGCGGCAGTCTCGGCGGGAGTCTCCGGGCGTCCGAGTTCGGCGACGATGGGAGCAGGCTTGTTCACGAGTCGTCCTCGTCCGCGTCGCCGGATGCGGAGGAACGGGCCGCCTCCAGGCGTCGCTTGGCACCGAGCAGCCACTCCTCGCATCGGGCCGCGAGAGCCTCACCGCGCTCCCAGAGTGCGAGCGACTGCTCGAGGGTCGGGGAGCCCTGTTCGAGCTCGGACACGACCCTCACGAGCTCATCGCGAGCGGCCTCGAACGACAGCGTGTCCACAGGGGTGTCGTTCAGCGCACTCACCCCTCCATCCTACGCGGTGTGCGGACGTGCTCACGCGGAGCGAGCGGCCGGCCCCTCGGCGATCTCGCCTTCGGAGCGCGCCGCGATCGACCCGCGATCGACCGTGATGGTCAGGGCGCTCCCGGCGGGTGCGTCGGCAGCATCTCGCAGGATCACCCCGCCGTCGAGATGGGCGATCGCGTAGCCGCGCGCCAGCGTGGCGGCAGGTGAGAGAGCTCGAAGCGAAGCTCGCAGTTCGCTCGTGGCTCGGCCTGCGGCTTCGTGCTGGCGTGTGATCGTGTCGCGGCCTCGGGCCAGCAGCAGCCATACCTCTTGCGAGCGGGACTCGATGATGGGGTCGGGAGAGCGCAGCGCCGGACGCGAACGCAGCTGTTCGAGTTGAGCGATGTCGTGCGACAGTCGCTGGGTGAGTCTCGACGTGGCCCGAGAGCGCAGCTGCGCGATGAGTGCGCGTTGCTCGCTGACGTCGGGTACGACGCGTTTCGCGGCATCCGTCGGAGTCGATGCGCGAAGGTCTGCGACATCGTCGAGCAGCGGATGATCGTTCTCGTGTCCGATCGCACTGACGATCGGAGTGGTCGCCGCCGCCACTGCCCGCACGAGGCGCTCGTCACTGAATCCGAGGAGAGTCTGGGGGTCGCCGCCGCCGCGCGCGATGATGATCACGTCGACCTCGGGGTCTGCATCGAGTCGAGCGAGAGCGGCGAGAGTGTCGGGAACGCATCGGTCGCCCTGCACGGCGGCGTACTCGGTACGGAAGCGCACCTGGGGCCAGCGGAGCTCGGCGTTGCGGTGCACGTCCTTCTCCGCATCAGAGCGTTCACCCGTGATGAGTCCGATCACATGCGGGAGGAACGGCAGCCTCTTCTTGCGAGCCGCGTCGAACAGGCCTTCCTGCCGCAGCTGGAGACGGAGCTTCTCGAGCCGTTCGAGCTGGTCTCCGAGGCCGACGTGCTTCATCGCGGAGACGGTGAAGCTGAAGTCTCCGGCTTTGACGAAGTAGTCGGCCTTGACGGCGGCCACGACGTGGTCGCCGACCGCGAGGTCGCCGGGGATCCGAGGCCGCACGCTCGACCAGATGCGGATGGAGATCTGGGCGTCGGAGCGCGTGTCCTTGAGTCGGGCGAAGATGTTGCCGCCACGGACGTTCCACGAAGTGATCTCGCCCTCGACCCACACGGTGTTCCATCGGGCGATGAAATCGCGGATCGTTCCGTTCAGCCGGGCGACCGAGGTCGGAGCATCCGCCGAGGAGTCGCGCGGAGCGACCGCATCCGCCGGTGGGGTCTCGCCGGGCCGGGTCGACGCTTCGAAGACCGTCATCCGTTCAGTGCACCTTCCGCTCCTGCTCAGGTTGTCGGCAGTAGAATCGAAGAGTGACTTCGACTGCCGTTCATCTCCCCGTGCCGCGTATCCCTCGAGTGCGTGCGGCGGCCGGACGGCTTCAGGATAACCCGGTGGTCGGACACAAGCGTGTTCTCCTCGCCGCTCCGCGCGGGTACTGCGCCGGGGTCGATCGCGCTGTGGTCGCCGTCGAGAAGGCTCTCGAGCGCTACGGTGCGCCGGTCTACGTGCGCAAGCAGATCGTGCACAACATCCACGTGGTGACCGAGCTCGAGGACAAGGGTGCGATCTTCGTCGAGGAGGTCGACGAGGTCCCCGAGGGCGCGCATGTCGTCTTCAGCGCCCACGGAGTGTCGCCTGCAGTGGTCGACGCCGCATCCGAGCGCGGGCTGCACGCCATCGATGCGACCTGCCCGCTCGTCACCAAGGTCCACCGCGAGGCTGTCCGATTCGCCCGCGACGACTTCGAGATCCTGCTGATCGGTCACGACGGCCATGAAGAGGTCGAGGGCACGGCGGGCGAGGCTCCCGATCACGTGACTGTCGTCAACTCCCCGGCCGAGGCCGACACGGTGCAAGTGAAGGACCCGTCGAAGGTGGTGTGGCTGTCGCAGACCACGCTGTCCGTCGACGAGACCATGGAGACCGTCAACCGCCTCCGCACTCGCTTCCCCGACCTTCACAACCCGCCGTCCGATGACATCTGCTACGCGACCCAGAACCGTCAGGTGGCGATCAAGAAGGTCGCAGCCAACGCCGACCTGGTGATCGTCGTCGGATCGTCGAACTCCTCGAACAGCGTGCGCCTCGTCGAGGTCGCCCTGGAGTACGGTGCGAAGGCCGCCTACCGCGTCGACTACGCGGAAGAGGTCAAGCAGGAGTGGCTCGACGGAGTCGCGACGGTCGGCGTCACGAGCGGGGCATCGGTGCCCGAGGTGCTCGTCCGCGAGGTGCTCGATGCGCTGGCGGGTGCCGGGTACCAGGACGTCGAAGAGGTGAAGACCGCGGAGGAGGACCTGATGTTCTCCCTGCCCAAGGAACTGCGGCAGGACTCGTCGGGCCAGCGAGACGCCCGCGCTCTAGGAGGCCGAGCCACAGGCGGAGGCGCCTGACGGTGACCTCCACCGAGGCGGAACCCACTCTGATCGGTTCCGTGCAGCGCGCGCTGCGGCTCGTCGACATCGTCGCGAACTCCGCGCGGCCCCTGCCGGTCAAGACCCTCGCTTCGATCACGGGCCTCACACCGGGTACCGCATACAACCTCGTCCGCACACTGATCCACGAGGGCTACCTCGCGAATGAGCCGGATGGGCTGGTGCTCGGCGCGCGCTTCCCGACCTTCCGGACCGAGATCGCACCGCGCGGAGTGTTCCTCGCCAGGGTGCGCGCGGCGCTGCGCGACGTCACGGAAGAGCTCGGAGCGACCGCGTACCTCTCGAGATACGCCGACGGCGAGATGCACCTCGTCGACGTGGTCGACGCCGTTCGCAGCCCCCGTGTCGAGTTGTGGGTGGGGATGGACTCCAGTGCTCACGCGACGGCGCTCGGAAAGCAGATCCTCACGGATCTGACGTGCGAGGAGCGTCTCGACTACCTCTCCCGCCACCGGCTGCAGGAGCTGACCCCGCGGACCATCAGCGACACGCAGACGCTCTTGAGCCAACTCGAGCGCTCGCAGGGTTTCGCCGTCGAACGGGACGAATACTCCATCGGCAACTCCTGCGTGGCGGTGCCGGTGGCAGCGCCCGGCGTCACCGCGTCGCTCGCGATCTCCCTTCCCTCCGAGCACGCTGTGGTCGATGGGCGCCTGATCACACAGCTCCAGCACGCCGCTCGACGGCTGTCCCTGCAGTTGGGAGCCGATGGCATCGGCAGCGGGGTCGAGGGCGATTTCTGACCTCGGTTCATTATCTGAACAATCGGGTCTGGCGCACGGCGCCGCGTTTTTCTATCGTTGAACGCCTAGCCGTCTGTGCAGAACGGCGCTACCGGCGAGGGGCCGTCCCCACGACCCTCGCCCGCTTGGACGGCACGTGTCCCCAGCACGGTCGTCCGCGGCCCCGCGGAGTCCCCACTTCGCCGGGGCCGCCTTCATTCTCCGGACCTTCCTGACAAGCGCCCCCTGCCGCTACAGCTAGCATGCTGGGATGACGGACCAACGGCCACAGTACGGCGAGATCGCGACACTCGAGGAGCAGCGCAGAGCTGCGGGCCTTCCTCCGATCGTCGAGGCAGAGCCCGAGACGAGCACGCCGCCCCGCTCCGCTGCCCCCGAGGTCTCCTCGCCGCGGCGCGCCGGCGCACCTGTCGACCGTTTCGTCACGATCGCACTGCTCGCTTACGGCCTGGTGAACGTCGTCGTGACTGCGCTGTCGTATCTCGACTTCTCGACCGCGATGAACGAGGTCATGCGCCTCATGGGCATCGACGGCGAGTTCACGAACTATGCGCAGGGTCGGCTCTGGGGCACGATCGCCGCTCTCGTGCTCGCGGTCGGGTGGTCGGTGACCGCCTACCTCTCCATCCGACGGCTGCGACGGGGCAGGCTCACCTGGTGGGTGCCCGTGGCGGGCGCGTTCGTCACGACCATCGTCGCCTCGATCTGCGTCGCGATCCCGATGATGGGCGACCCGGCGTTCGTCGAGTTCCTCTCATCGTCGGCACTCCCGTAGGCGGATGAACGCGAAGGAGCCCCCGACCTCTCGGCCGGGGGCTCCTTCGCGTGGGGCGTCGCTCAGCTCTTCGACTGACCGTACGACCCGAGCTGCCGGGTCGACTCGACCACGCGGGCGGCCATGGCCGTCTCGGCCACCTTGCCCCAGGCGCGCGGGTCGTACAGCTTCTTGTTGCCGACCTCGCCGTCGACCTTGAGCACGCCGTCGTAGTTCTTGAACATGTAGTCCGCGATCGCGCGGGTGTAGGCGTACTGCGTGTCGGTGTCGATGTTCATCTTGATCACGCCGTTCGCCACCGCGAGCGCGATCTCTTCATCGGTCGAGCCGGAGCCGCCGTGGAAGACGAGATCGAGCGGCTTCGCACCGGTGTTGTACTTCGCCGCGACCTGCTGCTGGATCTCGCCCAGCAGCTCCGGACGCAGCTTCACTCCGCCCGGCTTGTACACGCCGTGCACGTTGCCGAAGGTGAGCGCCGCGATGTAGCGACCCTGTTCGCCGAGTCCGAGTGCCTGCACGGCCTGATCGACATCCGCGAACGTCGTGTAGAGGGCGTCATTGGAGCCCTCGTGGGCGACGCCGTCTTCCTCGCCGCCGACGACGCCGATCTCGACCTCGAGGATCGCGTTGATGTTCTTCATGCGGGGGAGGAGATCCTTGGCGATCTCGATGTTCTCGGCGAGCGGCACAGCCGAGCCGTCCCACATGTGCGACTGGAAGATCGGGTTGCGACCTGCCTTGACCTCTTCTTCCGAGGCGGCGATCAGGGGCTCGACGAAGCCGGCGAGGGCATCCTTCGGGCAGTGGTCGGTGTGAAGCGCGACGGTGATCGGGTAGTTCTTGGCGACCTCGGTGGCGTAACGGGCGAAGGCGAGCGCACCGGTCGCGCGGGCCTTGACCGTGTGGCCGGCGAAGTAGTCGGCGCCACCGGTGGTGACCTGGATGATGCCGTCGGAGCCGGCCTCGGTGAGACCCTGCAGGACGGCGTTGATCGTCTGCGAGCTCGAGACGTTGAAAGCGGGGTACGCGAAGCCGCCGGCCTTCGCGCGGTCGAGCATTTCGGCGTACTGATCCGGGGTGGCGACGGGCATGAGAACTCCTGCGATTGGTGAAGCCGGGACAGCAGTCACTCTATCGGGGAGCGTGGGCGGATGTTGGCCGCGTCCCGCCAGCGGAGCGGCGTGCATATCGTCCTGTTAAGAATCGCGATTCCTTCGTCCGCTCCGACCCGAAAACAGGCCTTTCAGCGATGCATCGTGGCTAGGCTGACCGCATGGTGAGTCTTACGGCCGATCTGAGCCCCCTGCGTCCCGACCGAAACCTCGCGATGGAGCTGGTGCGTGCGACCGAGGCGGCAGCCATCCGCGCCGTGCCCTTCATCGGCCGCGGAGCGAAGGAGGCGGCTGACGGAGCCGCGGTCGATGCCATGCGCGCCTTCCTCGGCACGGTCGCCTTCCAGGGCCGCGTCGTCATCGGCGAGGGCGAGAAGGACAACGCCCCGATGCTGTTCAACGGCGAGGTCGTCGGCACCGGCACGGGTCCTCAGTGCGACATCGCCGTCGACCCGATCGACGGCACGTCGCTGACGGCTGCGGGGCGGCAGAACGCGCTCTCGGTGATCGCCGTGTCGGATCGCGGCTCCATGCTCGACGCGTCGAGCGTCTTCTACATGGACAAGCTCGTCACGGGACCTGCCGGCGTCGGGGTCGTCGACATCCGTCTGCCGATCGGCGAGAACATCCGTAAACTCGCCGGCGCGCTCGGCAAGCCCGTCGACGAGATCGTCGTCTCGGTGCTCAACCGCCCGCGCCACGAGAAGCTGATCCAGGAGATCCGGGACGCCGGCGCCGGAACGCGTCTGATGAGCGATGGCGATGTCGCCGGCGGCATCAATGCGGCGCGCCACGGCGCCCGCACCGACATGTGCGTCGGAGTGGGCGGCAGCCCCGAGGGGATCGTGACCGCGTGCGCCATCAAGGCCTTGGGCGGCCACATCCAGGGACGGCTGTGGCCCCGCGACGATGACGAGCGCCAGCGCGGTATCGATGCGGGACTCGACATGGACAGGGTCTACGAGGCGGACGATCTGGTGCGCGGCGACAACACGATCTTCGTCGCGACGGGTGTCACCGACGGGCAACTCGTCGACGGTGTGCGCCGTGAGGGCGGCTACATCTACACCGAGAGCGTCGTGCTGCGCGGTGCGTCGGGAACGCTGCGCCGGATCGCCTCGGAGCACCTGGTCTCGAAGTGGCTCTGACGCGAAGCGCGTGACGTCGATCCGGGCATCGTTACCGACCCGGTACCGCCGCTCGGATCGCCGAGCCGTGGTTTCGCAGCATCACGTGTCACAATTGTCACTGGATTTGTCGCCGTCGACGGAGCCGCCAGGCACCGCAGGCACAGGAGGGCAGACCGATGACAACGCAGCACACGAGTGGTTCCACAGCCGCTGCGACCAAGATCGTGACGACAGCCACCGGCCGCATCCTTCGGGTCAACGTGGACGAATCGGGAGCCCCGCTCACGACCGGTGCCCCGATGGCACCCGCGGCCACAGCGCCGTCGATCCCCGATCCGGCGAGACGCGCCGACGTGCTGTTCCGCGTTCGTCGTGCCGAAGGCCACGAGCTCAGTGCGTGGTGGATGATCGGGGCGTTCGTCGTGACCAGCGGTCTGGTGATCCTGCTGCTCAGCGGCGTTCCCGGCGTCGCCTGATCACTCTCCGGCGTCCAACCGCGACCGCACATCCCCGACGTCCGCGTGCAGCGGGGATCCGGCCTCAGCCGCTCCACTGATCGGCATCCCATCGGACTCCGCGCCGACGAGCTCGGACGCGGTGAAACGACGTGTCTGCGCCGAGATCGCCGCGGGCGCGGAGTCGAGTGCCGCGGTGTCTATGCCGGGGAACTGCCTGGCCGTGACGAGCACGCGGCTTTCGAGTGATCCCGCGAACCTGTTGTAGCTGTCGACGGTGCGCTCCAGCGCCCGACGCAGATCGTCGGCGTGTCCCGCGAGAACGCCAAGGCGGTCGTAGAGCTGTGTGCCGAGGTGGAGAAGCGCCCTCGCCTCGCTCGACACCTCCTGCTGGGTCCAGGTGTACGCGACGGTCTTGAGCACAGCCCACAGATTGACCGGCGATGCGAGAGCGACGCGCTTCCCGAACGCGTAGTCGAGCAGCGTCGGATCCTCGTCGATCGCGGCGGCGAGCAGTGACTCGCTCGGCAGGAAGCAGATCACGAACTCGGGACTCGCATCGAGGCCCATCCAGTACGCCTTCTTGGCGAGAGCATCGACATGAGCCCGCACCGCTTTGACGTGCTTCTGCATGTGCACCCGACGCTGTGCCTCGTGGGCGTCGCCGATCGGCAGCGCGGATGCTTCGAGATAGGCATCGAGCGGCACCTTCGCGTCCACCGCGATCGAGGTGCCCCCTGCGAGCCTCACGACCATGTCGGGACGCCCCTGGCCACGATCGGAGGAGATGCTCGACTGCAGGTCGAAGTCGACGTGGCGCATCAGTCCCGCGGCCTCGACGACTCGTCGCAGCTGGGTCTCGCCCCACACTCCTCGGCTCGCGGTGGAGCGCAGCGCGCCGGCCAGCGATTCGGTGGTCGCCCGCAGCGCCTCGTCGCTCTGCTGGGCGCGTCGCAGCTGCTCGGCGAGCGAGCCGAACTGCGCGTGGCGCTCCTGCTCGATCGCGGAGACCTTCTGCTGCATGAGCTGCAGGCTCTCGCGCACGGGCGCGAGGGCGGTGAGGACCGCGTTCTGCTGCTGCACACGCTGCGCCTCGGCCTGCTGCTCGTGCCGTGCGTGATCGACGGCATCGCGGTACAGGTCGTACTGCCGGTCGCGGTCGTCGCGCGCGGCCTCGAGCTGCGCCTGCAGTCGAGCCAGTTCGGCCGCGCCGCGGCCTGCACGCAGGAACCACCCCGCGGCGGCGCCGCACACCAGCGCCGCGAGAAGGAGAACGATCGTCAGAGCATCCATGCGGTCAATGATGCCCGGAGCCTCGGACATCCGCGGGGAGGCCGGCTCAGGCGACGGCCCGCTCCGGCGCGGTGATCGCGGGCTCGGTGATGCGGACGTTCAGTGCGCCCGCGAGCTCGAACACATCGGAGGCGCCGACGCGTCGCGCCGCATCGATCACGATGTGCGCGCAAGCCAGAGCATCGGCGAGCGCGTCGTGATGCGAGAAACCGGTGAAACCGGCTGCCTCGGCCGCCTTGGGAAGGCGGTAGGACTCGAGGTCGTAGATCTTGCGCGCGACCTGGAGACTGCACAGCGAGCGGTACGGAGGGCAGTCGCCGCCCGTGGCCTCCGACGCCCGGCGGAGGACGTTGAGGTCGAATCCGGCGTTGTGGGCCACCAGCACGTCTGCTCCTGCGAAGGCGCACAGCCTGTCGAACTGGTCCTCCCACGAGGAGGCAGTGCGCACGTCCTGCGCGCGGATGCCGTGGATCCGCACGTTCCACTCCTGGAACTCGTCGTGTCCTGCCGGCGGCCGGATCAGCCAGCCCGCAGAGGCGACGACGAGACCGTCGCGCACCCGCACGAGTCCTACAGAGCAGGCCGAGGCGGCACTGGAGTTCGCCGTCTCGAAGTCGATCGCGGTGAAGTCCAGTGGCACGTCCCCACTCTCTCCCAGGGGTCCGAGCGCGAGCGGATGACGCGCCGTAGGCTGACCACATGAGTGTGCACAGGGCGACATCCTTCGGCGCGGAGGCAGCCAACTACGAGGCCGGTCGGCCGGAGTACCCGTTCGACGCCGTCGCATGGATGCTCGAATCGATGCCCGAGGGTTCTCGCCGGATCGTCGACGTCGGCGCCGGCACAGGGAAGCTCACGCGAGTCCTCGCGCACGCTCCCGGTGCAGAGGTGGTCGCCGTCGACCCCGACACCGAGATGCTCGCTGCGCTCCGGGGAAGCGTTCCGGGGATCCCGACCTTTCAGGGATCCGCCGAGAACATGCCGCTGCCCGACCAGAGCGTCGACGCGGCCGTGCTCGGTCAGGCGTGGCACTGGGTGGAACCCGTCGCCGCGTCGGCGGAGCTCGGTCGGGTCGTCAGGCCCGGAGGCGTGCTCGGACTCGTCTGGAACATCCGCGACGAACGGACGGACTGGGTGCGTCGCCTGACCGACATCATGCACAGCAGCCCTGCGGAGCAGATGGTGAACTCGGAAGGTCCCCGAATCGAAGCGCCCTTCGCGCACGTCGAGACGGAGCGCTGGGAGTGGACTCGGTCGATCACCCGGGCCCAGCTGCACCAGATGGCGCTCTCTCGCAGCTATCTCATCGCGGCCTCGCCGGAGGAGAAGGCGGAGATCGTGCAGGGACTGGACGCGCTCTTCGACGAGCTCGGACTCGTCGACGGCACCGTCGATCTGCCGTACGTCACTCATGCCTTCCGTGCCGTGCGTGCGGAGTGACGAGCTCGCACTGATCACGCAGGGGAGTGATGCCGCCGCCCGGTAGACTCGACCCCCGTGGCTCTCACTATCGGAATCGTCGGCCTGCCCAACGTCGGCAAGTCCACCCTCTTCAATGCCCTGACCAAGAACGACGTGCTCGCGGCGAACTACCCGTTCGCGACGATCGAGCCGAACGTCGGGGTGGTGAACCTGCCCGATCCGCGTCTCGACAAGCTCGCCGAGATCTTCGGCAGCGAGCGCATCCTGCCCGCGGCCGTGTCGTTCGTCGACATCGCCGGCATCGTGCGCGGTGCGAGCGAGGGCGAGGGCCTCGGCAACAAGTTCCTCGCGAACATCCGCGAGGCGGATGCCATCGCGCAGGTGGTGCGCGGCTTCGCCGATGACGACGTCGTGCACGTCGACGGTGCGGTCAATCCGGCATCCGACATGGAGACCATCAACGCAGAACTCATGCTGGCCGACCTCGAGACCGTCGACAGGGCGATCACGCGGTACGAGAAGGAGGTCCGCGGCAAGAAGATCGAGCCCGTGGTCCTCGAGACCGCGAAGGCCGCCAAGGATGCTCTCGAGCGCGGTGTGCTGCTGTCCGTCGCCGGCATCGATCTGACGCCGATCCGCGAGCTCGGACTCCTCACCGCCAAGCCCGTCATCTTCGTCTTCAACGTCGACGAGGGCGTTCTCACCGACGATGCCCGCAAGGCCGAACTCGCAGCACTCGTGGCCCCGGCGAAGGCGATCTTCCTCGACGCGAAGATCGAGTCCGAGCTGATCGACCTCGACCCCGAAGACGCCGCCGAACTGCTCGCCTCGACCGGTCAGGACGAGTCGGGTCTCGACCAGCTCGCCCGAATCGGCTTCGACACACTGGGTCTGCAGACCTATCTGACAGCCGGTCCGAAGGAAGCGCGCGCCTGGACCATCCCGAAGGGCTCGAAGGCACCGCAGGCCGCGGGAGTCATCCACACCGACTTCGAGAAGGGCTTCATCAAGGCCGAGATCGTCTCGTTCGACGACCTCGTCGAGACCGGGTCGGTCGTCGAGGCCCGGGCCAAGGGCAAGGCGCGTCTCGAGGGCAAGGACTACGTGATGCAGGACGGCGACGTCGTCGAGTTCCGTTTCTCGAACTAAACCTTCGGTGCGCTCGCACTCACGGATCGGAGCCGACGCGCACAGCTTCGCTCGCTGTCAATAATCAGCACCGTGTCGAAGTCGGCGTAAGCCCTCTGTGTCAGCTTTGAGTGAGATCCCCCGTGACCCTCTGTGGGGCCTTGACCCGTGATCGTGGACACGGTGTCGGTTCGGTTATGCGGCTCTTCGCAGTTGAGAGTGTAGTCGCGTTGGTTTCTGGATAGGGGTCGAGGTCTTCCATGATGGAAGTTTCTAGGCTGTCCATCTGAAAAACCTCGACGTGCTCCACGCTACCTTCGCGACCCCTGATCTGACCACGTTCTGCCGCCTCGACGAGCTCGGTCTCGTAGCCGTCGGGAAACGTCTCGCGCCGGATCGGGCGGTGATCGAGTGCCGGGTCGCTGAGCCGGATCCTTGGTGTCGCAAGTGCGGCACCGAAGGGGTGATGCGTGACACGGTGGCCCGCAGGTTGGCGCACGAACAGTTCGGGCATCGCCCCACGACGCTGTTGGTGCGGGTGCGCCGCTACCGGTGCGCGCACTGCGGGCGGACATGGCGGCAAGACACCGATCAGGCGGCACCAGCGAGAGCGAAAATCTCCCGCGGCGGGCTCGACTGGGCGTTGGGCGCCATCGTCATTGATCCCCTCACCGTCTCTCGCGCCGCGGCAGCTCTGGGGGTGTCCTGGCATACGGCGAACAGTGCGATCCTCGCGGAGGGTAAGCGGCGGCTGATCGATGACTCACACCGGTTTGATGGGGTCACCACGATCGGTGTTGACGAGCATGTCTGGCGACATACGCGCCGCGGTGACAAGTACGTCACGGTGATCATCGACCTGACCCCGACACGTGACAAGACCGGCCCAGCACGCCTGCTGGACATGGTCGAGGGGCGTTCGAAGGCCGTATTCAAGCAGTGGCTGAAGGCGCGGCCGAAGGACTGGTCCGACCGGATCGAAGTCGTCGCGATGGACGGATTCACCGGGTTCAAGACCGCCGCTGCGGAGGAGCTCCCCGACGCGGTCCCGGTGATGGATCCCTTCCACGTCGTCCGTCTCGCTGGCGACGCCCTGGACCGGTGCCGGCAACGCATTCAGCAAGCCACCCTCGGTCACCGCGGTCGCGCGGGCGACCCGCTCTACCGCGCCCGCCGGACCCTGCATACCGGGGCGAACCTGCTCACCACGAAGCAGCGCGCACGGTTAGAAGCCATCTTCGCGACCCCGGAGCATGTCGAGGTCAAAACGACCTGGGATATCTACCAGCGCATGGTCGCCGCCTACCGTGAACCCGACAAGCAGACAGGCAAAGTCATGATGCGCGCCGTGATCGCCTCGGTCACCAGCGGGGTTCCCGCGGACCTCGTCGAGATCCGCCGCCTCGGCAGGACCCTCAAGCAACGCGCCGCCGACGTGCTCGCGTTCTTTGACCGACCCGGCACCAGCAACGGTCCTACCGAAGCGATCAACGGACGCCTCGAACACCTCCGCGGATCCGCCCTCGGCTTCCGTAACCTCACGAACTACATCGCGAGATCGTTGCTCGAATCCGGAGGCTTCAGACCCCATCTACACCCTGGAATGCGATGAGCCATCAAACAAAGGACAGACCCGCCGGGCCGTCAGTCAAGCCGAGGGTCATGACCGGCAGCGGCAATTACCAGTATCAACGTCAAGTCGTAATATACTGCTACCCACGTGAATCATCATGGAGTAGGGGCAAGCATGAGGAAAGCGACCAAAGCCACGATCGCGGGAGCGCTCGGTGTTGTGTTGCTTACAGGCGGGACCACGTTCGCTTTGTGGAGCGATTCGGCAAACGTGAACGGGGGCACGGTGAACTCCGGCACCCTGGCACTCACGCCATCGGGCACACCCGCGTGGAACGACATCTCGACCCCGACACCGGTGCCGATCACGATCGCGGACTTCCTCATCGTGCCCGGAGACACGATCGAGTACACGGCCGCCTTCACTGTCGACGCATCGGGAGACAACCTTTCAGCCACCCTCGATGTGTCTGATCCGGTCGCGGCTACCGGTGATGCGGCATTGCTCGCAGCGACTACGGTCACCCAGACGCTCACAGATGTCGGCGGTGAGCCGGTTACCGATGGGGCCATCACGAGCGCCGACGATGGCGAGGTGATCAACGTGACCGTGACGATCGTGTTCGATGAGAGCACACCGGGCACGACCGCGCAGGCCGAGAGCATCAACCTAAGCGATATGACAATCACCTTACAGCAGGACGCCCGGTAACGCCCGCGCCCGGATACCGAAGCCCGTTTGAAACGTCTCGCCGTCACCATCGCAGCGGTCGCGCTGGTCCTCCTCGTGGGGACCGGTACGACTGCGGCGCTGTGGAACGATTCCGAGGCCGTCGAAGGAACCACCGTTAACTCGGGCACCCTGAAACTCACGATGAACGGGCAATCACAGGTGACGATCGGACCGTTAAGCGGTCTCTACCCTGGTGGCGTCATCGCTACGAAGATCGCGCTCGCCGGCCAGGCATCCGGCAATCTCGGGCTCGACTACACGCTCGCAGCCATCCTCTCTGACACCTCGTCGGCCTCGTCGACGCTGTACGGCATCATTGACGCTCAGGTCTTCACCCAGAGCGATGCGGGAGCCTCCTGCGCATCCACCGGACTACCCGACGGGATGCAGGTGTACGGCAGCGGTGGGGGCTTCACAGAACTGAGCGCACTGGTCGTAACCGCGTCACTCGTTGCTCCGGCTGCGGATTCCGCGACGACCCACTTGTGCATACGGTTCACGATCCCAGCTGGAACTCCGCCCGACGTCGGAGGCATCGAGCTCAGCGGTGCGGCGACGACCTTCACCATCACCGCGACGGGTGAGGGCACCCGATGAGCGCGCGGGAGCAATCGCGTAGACGGCGGCGATGGCAGCTGTCGCTCGCGGCGCTCCTCATGATCGGTGCGGGCGCACTAGCGCTCCCCGCTTCGGCGCAATGGTCGGCGAACGCACAAGCCTCGGTCTCCGCCACGGCGGGCTACCCGGCAATCACCGTGAGTAACGGGCAATGGCTGAGTTGCCGAGGACCAGAGTTTCACAACGGATACGCGGACAGCATCGGCGCGGACTTCCAGGCCGTGCAGTATCTGTACCGCGATCAGATCGCGCCGGTGTTCAGCAACTTCAGGGTCTACCGGATCGTCGGCGGCGTGACACGGGACCAGCTGTGGGCACCCAGTTCCGCGCCGTTGGGCGATCCGAGTCAGTACAACTACCTGTTCCACGGCCGCGGCACCGAGTTCTACAACCTGCCGCCCGACAACTCACCGATGCAAGTGTATGTGCGACCGGTCTACGCCAGCGGTTGGCTGGGCCCCAAGAGCAACACGATCACGGTCTATCCTCAGCCGGACCTCAGCCAGAGCTACTGCCAGACCTGATCATGACGCAGCACGCACCGACCCCGGCCGACAAGCTCGGCGAATGCGACGCTGAGGCGCCGATCGAGCACACACAACCTCGCCCGTGGCGCGGACTGTTGCGTTTCATCGGGTGGGTCGTGTTCGCGCTGGTCATGGCCGTCGTCGCACTCGTGCTCGTTATCCCGCGGCTGATCGGGGCCGTTCCCCTCGCCGTGCTTACCTCGTCGATGGAGCCGGTCTTGGCCCCGGGCACCCTGGTGGTCTCGCAGTCCGTCGACCCGGAGACTCTGGCGATCGGAGACGTCGTGACGTTCCAGCCGGTCTCTGACGACCCGATGCTCGTGACACACCGCATCGTCGAAGTCGGATACCAGGCCGACGGTGACCTTACGTTCACGACGCGCGGCGACAACAACGGCGCAGACGACCAGCCGATTGTGGGAGACCAGGTGATGGGCAAGGTGGTCTACTCCGTGCCCTACGTGGGATACGTCACCACCTTATTCGGCGTTACGGAGCGGGGCTGGATCGTCGGAGCACTCGGGGGACTCCTCATCGGCTATGCCGTCTTCACCCTCCTCCGCGCACTGATGAGAAGGCAACCGGGATGAGGTTCTCGTGTAGCGCCGCTACCGCACTCTCGGCAACCGCGCTCCTGCTCTCGATGGCGTCGACGATATCCGTGGACGACGCGTACGCCGCCGATTCCCCCGTTGCATCGCAATTGCGCCTGAGTTACGACGGGGTCACCTGGCACGACGACCTGCCAGCACTATTCGAGCCGGCGACGTTGGTTCCGGGCGACGTGCTCATGACGACGTTGTTCGTGCGCAACGACTCTGAGGACGCGGCGACGCTGACGATTATCGCCGAAGACGTCGCCCTGGCGTCGAGCTCGCCGGATCCGTTCTACGACGAGCTCGCCCTCGTTGTGCGCGAGCAAGGTTCCGCCAGCGTCGAGGTGTCGTTCTCTGAGCTGTCGGACGCCCAGCTTTACGGCTCCCGCGTCGATCCCACGCAGGTCGTCGCCCTCGATATCGCCTTGGTCTTTCCGCACGATGCCACGTCGGGTGCGGATCTGCGCGTGGATCGCGCATCCTTCGCTCTGCGCGTGACACTGGCACACGACGAAGCGATCATTTCGAGCGAACCGGGAGACCAACCCGGTGATCCCGATGAGCCGCTCCCTGGCACCGGCGGAACCGCGGCCGGACTCTGGTGGGCGCTGGCGGCGATCACCGCGGGGATGACGGCGCTGTTGTTCGACCGTCAACGAGCGACGATTGGTCGCGGTACATCGCACGGCAGGCTCGGGAAACGTTCGTAACGTTTGTCCCTTGTTCGCCATCTCCGAGCGATATGGTGCTACGCATGCGACTGACCAACGTCACGCACCTCCGCCTCCCGTTCGGACGGCTCTGGGGGTACGACGTGAGCACCTCCGCGCTCGGGCGGCGCCTCCCGGTGTCGTTCGATCAGCGACTCCATGTCGGCGCAGGCGACCGGCCCGGATCGTGGATGGCGCTGTCGTTCCGGCTGCCTGCACCGACGAGTCGCGACTCGATCGCCGATGCGTGGCTGGCTGTCATCGCCCGGCACGGCACACTCCGAACGGCTTTCGCGCCGGGGGCTGAGGGCGATCCTGAGCTTCACGCGATCGAGATCGGCTCCGGTCACTGGGTCGAGCACGAGGTGGGCTCAGGTCAGGCCGTCAACGACGCTCTGCGGGAAGTCCTCGATGCCGCGTGTGCGCCGTTCCGACGTCCCTCGCACCGGTTGTGCGTGCTGGAGACCGCCGCCGGGCTCACGGTCGTGATCGCAGCGGACCACGCGCACGTCGACATGTGGTCGATGCTCGTGATCGCGCGCGATCTGCTGTCCGCGCTCGATGAGGTGCGGTCCGGTGCGACACCGATGTTGACGACGGCTCCGGCATTCGTCGAGCACACGCAGGCGCTCCTGGATCGGGATGCGGCACCGGATCACGTGCGTCAGCGCTGGGAGGACATCATCGCGGACAGCGGCGGCGTGATGCCGCGGTTCCCGTTGCCGCTGGGTCCAGCCGAGCTGCATCGTGAGCGTGTGGAAGTGCGCGACGTGTTCGACGTCGACGACGCGGCGGCCTTCGCCGCGCAGGCCCGCGGTGACGGCGTCTCGACCCTCGCCCGCGCAGTGGTCTCGATGACCGCGGTGACCCTCGAGCTGGCGGATGCACCGCTTCGGGCCGTGTTTCCCGTGCACAGCCGGTTCCAGGACGACTGGCACGACTCGGTCGGGTGGTTCATCACCAACTCCGTCCTCGAGTCCGAGGTCGCCGAACCGCACGCGGCCGCGGCGGCAGTGAGAGAAGCCGTGCAACTCGGTGCGTGGCCTCTCGCCGACGTGCTCGCTCCATGGGGCGGCATGCCCGTGGCGCCCGGGATGTTCGCGATCTCGTGGCTGGACCTGCGCAGGCTGCCCGTGCGGATCGACTCGGTCGGGCTCGATGCCCACTACGTCAGCGCGGCGACCGACACCGACGGCGTCATGCTGTGGTTCATCCTGGACGAGTCGGGTCTGCACCTGCGATGCCGCTATCCCGACACGTCCGAAGCGCGCGCCAATGTCGGCGGATGGCTCGACCTGCTCGTCGCCAGGTTGCAGGCTGACGCGCGGTCCTCTGCGCCCGGGCGCGGATATCAGACCGCGCCTGTCGGCCTGCCTCAGCACTTCTAACGGCGTACGCTGTGCGTGTCGCCCACGGAAGGATCCACAGTGTCTGACCACCACGAACACGTCCCCGCACCGGGGGAGCCGTCGGTTCCCGAACTCGAGCTCGATGAGACCATCGCGCCGCGCCCGGAGGAGGAGATCGCCGATGCTCTTCGGGCGGATCCCGACCTCGGAGATCACGGCGACCGGTCCGGATGACAGCCGCCCGCACGGGGTCTGCCACGCGCACGCCTCGGCATCGCGGGCGGACTCCCGCGGCACGTCGGCGGGGGGACGGCGGGATACGCTGGATGCTGAGGCGGTCGACGCTCGATCCCGCATGCACCCCGCCTCTCACCACCCCGACGGCACGAGGAGAACCACGCCCATGACCGACACCCAGATCTTCGAGCCCGAAGGCCGCGCGATCCCTTTCGTGGACGAGGGAGACGGCCCGGTCAAGCTGGTGCTCATCCAGGAGTACGGCCTCGCTGCCGACGTCCTGGGAGTCGCCGCCCACTATCTCGCTGAAGAGGCCGGGTTCCACGTGCTGCGGATCGGTCACCGTGCGGCGGCCGAAGCGACACTCGCCGAGCGAGTCGATGACGTCATCGCGGTGATCGACCACGTCGGCATCGACGACACCTGGGTGGGCGGACACGGCTTCGGTGGCACGATCGCCCGCGCGCTGGTCGCCGCGCACGCCGACCGCGCGAACGGACTGCTGCTGCTGGGCGTCGAGGACGTCGACATCGACGTCGCCCCCGCGATCCCGGTGCTGATCGTCCAGGGAACCGAAGACACCGACACCCCCGCGGTGAACGCCGAGGCGCTGCACGCGACGATCCCGGATCGGTCGAGCATCAAGACGATCGCCGGTGACCACCTCTTCCCGATGCACCACCCGATCGAGACCGGCGTGATCATCGAGGAATACCTCGACTGGGACTGACCCGCATGGTCCCGGCCGGTCGCACCGTCGTGCACGCGCCCGACCCTGACAGACTGGTCTGATGACCGCCACACTCGTCGCCCAGAATCTGGCGGGCGGTTACGGCCACCGCATCCTCTTCGAAGGCCTCGACCTCACCGTCGCACCCGGTGACGTGATCGGTGTGGTCGGGGCCAACGGCGCAGGCAAGTCCACTCTGCTCCGACTCCTCGCAGGGGTGGACGCGCCCATGGGCGGCACGGTCTCGCTCGCCCCCACCGATGCGTTCGTCGGCTGGCTTCCGCAGGAGCACGAGCGCGTCGCGGGGGAGACGGTCGCGGAGTACATCGCGCGTCGTACCGGCTGTGCCGCGGCGACGAGGGAGATGGACGCGGCGGCCGCCGCGCTGGGCGACCCCTCACTGGCCCCCGCGGGCACGGATCCCGCCGACACCTACTCGGCGGCTCTCGACCGCTGGCTCGCGAGCGGTGCTGCCGACCTGGAGGAACGGATCCCCGTGGTGCTCGCCGACCTCGGACTCCCGAGCGGGAGCGGCGTCGCGGACAGCGCGCTCATGACGGGGCTGTCGGGCGGTCAGGCGGCGCGTGTCGGCCTCGCGGCGCTGCTGCTCTCACGGTTCGACATCGTCTTCCTCGATGAGCCGACCAACGACCTCGACCTCGATGGGCTGGAGCGACTCGAGGCCTTCGTGCGCGGACTCCGCGGGGGCGTCGTGCTCGTGAGTCATGACCGTGAGTTCCTCGCGCGCAGCGTCACTCGAGTGCTCGAGCTCGACCTGGCACAGGCGTCCAATCGTCTGTACGGGGGTGGGTACGACGCATACATCGAAGAGCGCGCCGTGGTGCGTCGTCACCTGCGCGAGAAATATGACGAGTTCGCGGACAAGAAGGCGGATCTCGTGGCGAGGGCTCGCACGCAGCGGGAATGGTCGAGCCAGGGTGTCCGCAATGCGATGAAGAAGTCGCCCGACAACGACAAGATCAAACGCAGGGCATCGATGGAGTCGAGCGAGAAGCAGGCGCAGAAGGTGCGCCAGATGGAGAGCCGGATCGCACGCCTCGACGAGGTCGAGGAGCCGCGCAAGGAGTGGCAGCTGGAGTTCACGATCGGTTCCGCGCCCCGATCGAGCACCGTGGTCTCCACGCTGCGCGCAGCGACATTCCGCCAGGGCGGGTTCACTCTCGGACCGGTGTCGCTCCAGGTCGACGCGGGCGACCGGATCGGGATCACGGGCCCGAACGGTGCCGGAAAATCGACCCTCCTCCGGGGACTCCTCGGACGGCAGGCGCCCGTCGAGGGAGACTCCGCACTGGGCAGCAGCGTGCAGATCGGCGAGATCGATCAGGCGAGATCTCTCCTGGTCGGCGACGCAGCTCTCGCCGACGCGTTCGAGGCGCTGGTGCCCGAGATGGCCTCCGCCGAGGTGCGGACGTTGCTTGCGAAGTTCGGTCTCAAGGCCGACCACGTCACACGCCCGGTCGGGGGTCTGTCGCCGGGTGAGCGCACTCGGGCGGCACTGGCACTGCTGCAGGCACGTGGGGTCAACCTGCTGGTGCTCGACGAGCCGACGAACCACCTCGACCTGCCGGCCATCGAACAGCTGGAGCAGGCACTCGAGTCGTATACGGGGACCCTGCTGCTGGTCACGCACGACCGGCGGATGCTGGAGGCCGTGCGGACGACGCGTCGATGGAGCGTCGACGCCGGTCAGGTCACCGAACTCTGAGCGGGGGAGCGCCCCGGGTGATCAGCGCCCTTGGCGCTTCTTGTACGGCTTCGGCTGGCCCTTGACGATGGGGGCGCGACCCTTGCCCTTCGATGCCTTGGCCTTCCCGCCCGCCGGACTCGCGGTCTTCGGCGCGGGTGGCGGAGCCGCGGCCACGGTGGCCTGCGCCTCGACGAGGAACAGCTCGCCGATGTGCGTGAGACGCGGTGTGCCTTCGCGATTGATCAGAATGTGGCCGACCTCCTCCTCGAGCTTGTCGAGCGAGGTGTAGAGCGAGGCGAGCGGGATACCGAGCTCCTGTGCCGCGCGCGGAAAGTGCAGCGTCTCGGCGAGGACGACGTACCGACGGAGCAGTGCCAACTTCATGCGGGTGAACGGTCCTTCTGGGGCATCGACGTTCGACGCTCTGCATCTAACCTACGCGAGGCCAGTGCCTGCATACCTCCCCGGACGGACGGATGCCGCGGCTCGACGAGCCGCGGCATCCGTGGAGTCCTTCGTCAGGCGACCTTCGGGAGTACGGCGAACGACACCGAACCCTCGTCGTCCACGCCGGCATCGAGAACCTTGTCATCGAGCGCCGCGGCAGCGGTCTCGTCGAGGAAGAGGCGGGTGCCGGAGACCTCGACCACCTGATCGGCGGGCTCGGGATCGGGCGTGACCAGGACCGCGAGGCGAGCGCCCCCGTCGGGTCCCGGGGCAGGGGTGGAGTGAATCCGGAGTCCTGCATCTGCGGCGTCGGTCTGACGGCTGACGAGGGTGTTCACGATTGCGGTGGCGTTATCGGTGAGGGTGAGCACGAGACTCTCCTTCCGGTTGCGGACACGACGCGGGTGCGGCGTGTCCGGGCCACGATTCCCCACCCACCCATCGGATTCAACCCGACGCGCCCGGTTCGGAGGGGTCTCCCACCTGATGCAGAGGTTTTCTCAGGAACACCTGATCCGTGCCGTCACCCTGGGGCACTCGCTCCGCCTCCGTGTAGCCGCATGCCTCGTACAGGCGGATGTTCGCCTCGCTCAGGCTGCCTGTGAAGAGCTCGGACACTCGCGCCGACGAGGATCTCTCCGCCGCATCCAGGAGCGTGCGTCCGATGCCTTCCCCCTGTACATCGGGGGCGATGGCGATTCGGCCTATCAGCAGAACGCCGTCCGTCTCCGCATACCGGATGGCGCCGACCAGCCGACCGTCCCTGCGTGCGGTCAGGCCGCTTCCGGATCGGAGCTCCGCCTCGACCTCGGACAGCGTCTGGGTGAGGGGCGGCATATCGGCGGAGCCGTAGATCTGTGCCTCCGAGACGAACGCCGCTCGCTGGAGAGTGAGCACTTCGCCGGCATCCGCTTCCGTGATCTTCGCGATCGTCACCTCAGACGTGTCGTCGTCGGCGGAGGCGGTTCGGCTGTCGGAATCATTCGGGCTGTCATTCGTCATCACCTGCGTAACGATCGGGTGCAGCGGGCGGAGGTGTCAACCCCCTCGATCGACGGTGGGAGCTGCCGTACGGTCGTGGCACCGACACGAGGAGGACAAGTCATGGCTGAGAACACGAAGTCGAAGACCAGCGGCGCGTCGAAGCGCGGCGCGAAGACGACACGGCGCCAGAACGCCGAGAAGGGCTTCACGGCATCGGCCACGCTCGCCGCGAATCTCCAGTCCGTGCTCGTCGATCTGATCGAGCTCTCCCTCCAGGGGAAGCAGGCGCACTGGAACGTCGTCGGCCGCAACTTCCGCGACACGCATCGTCAGCTCGACGAGATCATCGATGCGGCTCGCACGTTCAGCGACACCGTCGCAGAGCGCATGCGGGCGCTGCATGCCGTTCCCGATGGGCGCACCGACACCATCGCCGAGACCACCTCACTTCCGGCGTTCCCCATGGGGGAGGTCTCGACCACGGACACGATCGATCTCGTCACCGCGCGCCTGGAGGCTGCGATCAACACGATCCGCGACGTCCACGATGCGGTCGACGAAGAAGATCCGACATCCGCGGACATCCTGCACGCCGTCCTCGAGAGCCTCGAGCAGTTCGCGTGGATGGTCAGCGCGGAGAACCGGACACCCGCAGGCAGCTGAGTGCGGGCGCGGCGAGTCGGCTCAGTCCTCTCCGTCGCGCCGCCCTGCCCCCGTCTCCCGTCGGACCAGCAGGGGCAGCAGCATCCAGAGCAGCAGGATCCCGACCAGGGATGAGACGAGAGCGATCAGGCCGGCGGCACGATCGACGGTGAAGTCGATGATGAGAGTCGTCACTCCGACGGTGAGAGCCGCGATCGCCACGAGGTCGATCTTCACGATCCGCGCCGCGACCCGCACGAGCTCCGGTTTGCGTCGTCGGCCGAACAGCGCACGATGTATGCCCACGGGAGCGAGCGCGAGAATGGTGGCCACCGCCGCGAGACCCACGAGCACGACATACAGGTCTCGCTGGACCACGTCCATGTCCTCGAAACGCGGGGTGAATGCCACGGCCAAGAGAAACCCGGTCAGGATCTGCGTGCCGGTCTGCATGACGCGGAGTTCCTGGAGGAGCTCCTCCCAGTTCCGGTCTGCGCGCTCATTGCGCGTCTCGTCGCGACCATCGACCCGGTCGTCATGCTCCACGGGCGGCCGGGGGCGGTCATCAGCTGTCATCCGCCCAGTCTCTCGGGCGTGCTCCGATCGTGTCTAGCTCCTTGCGCATCGATCGAGAAGGAGGTCGTCATGACTCTTCCACCCATCCGCGAATGGTGGTCCGAGCTGTCGCTCGAGGCGCGGGTCGAGGTGCTCGGCGAGACCGCTCCGCACCTCGGCGAGCGGGCGCGGGAAGAGATCCGTGAGATCACCGGGGCCGTGGTGGGGATGGCCGAGACGCTGTCTCGCGATGATCTCGACTACGCCCGCGCCGAGGCGCGCGCGGAGGTCGACGGCGCCGACACCGAGTGAGCGCCGATCAGCTCTCGGGGGCTTCCTGTTCCTCCCGCAGGCGGGGGACTGTGCGGCGCTCCGGTCGCAGTCCTGACTTGTTCGCGTAGAACGCGCGGATCCGGTCCATGTCGGCCGAGACGTCGCCCGTGAGATCGAGGGTGGGGCCGAGGCCCGTGGTCATCGTGGTGCGGTCGACGAAGCCGAGAGTCACCGGCATTCCGGCCTCTCGCGCGATGCGGTAGAAGCCCGACTTCCAATAGGCGTTGCCGCCGCGCGTGCCGTCCGGAGTGATCACGAGTCCGAAGACGCTCCCCGAGTGCACCTGGGCCACGACGTCGCTCACGACTCGGGCGGGGTCGGAGCGGTCGACGGCGATGCCGCCCAGGCTCCGCATGACCGGACCGCGCCACCCGCGGAAGAGGCTGCTCTTTCCCAGCCAGTGCACCTCGATGCGCAGGCGCCACGCGATGGCGAGCATGAGCACGAAGTCCCAGTTGGAGGTGTGGGGCGCGCCGATCAGGATCGTGGGGCGCGTGGGTGTGCCCTCGGCGGTGAGGGTCCAGCGGCTGAACGTCCAGAACAGGCGGGCGACGAGTCGTGTGAGCACTCGTCAACCGTAGAGGAGTGGTGTTGTCGTTTCCGCGTCGGTCGGCGTGTCGAATTCGACGCCATCGGTGTGCAGCAGGCGTAGCATCGAGGGATGGCCAAGACACAGGACTCCGTCGAGCAGGACGCATCTCTCGCGCTCCAGCCGCTTCCGGACGCTCTGAACCTGCTCGAGAACGACTCCGCCGGTTACTGCAGCGGCGGCGTCTGCCACTTCCCTGCGCCCAAGACCCAGTAGCAGCGCGACGCCGCCGCGGCGGTGATCAGTGCCCGTGCACCGCGCCCGCGACATCGTCAGCGGGCTTGCGAACGAAGGCGCTCAGCGCGACCGCCGCGAGCGAGATGATCGCGGCGATCAGGAAGGCCGTGCGCGCGCCGGGGGCGCCGGCGGCGGCCGTCTCGAGTCCCTCTGCCTCACCGGCGTGAAGGATGGCGGAGTACGTCACCGTCAGCACCGCGACGCCTGCCGCGCCGCCGACCTGCTGCAGCGTGTTGAGCACCGCCGAGCCGTGCGAGTACAGCGAGCGCTGCAGCGACCCGAGGGAAGCCGAGAACAAGGGCGTGAACGACATGGCGAGACCGACCGACATGACGGCCTGGACGATGATGAGCACCCACCACACGGTGTGCTCGCCCACCGTCGAGTAGTAGAACAGGGCGGCGGAGACGAAGATCGTTCCGGGGATCAGCAGGGGCCGCGTGCCGCGCGCATCGTAGACACGTCCCATGACCGGGCCCAGCAGACCCATGAGGACCGAACCCGGCAGGAGGATGAGTCCCGACTGGAGAGCGTTGAGTCCGGCGACGTTCTGCAGGTACTGGGGAAGCAGGGTCAGCGTGCCGAACATCGACAGCGCGAGGATCGTCATGATGATGACGGAGAACGTGAAGTTGACCGAGCGGAACACGCGCAGGTCGAGCAGAGCGTCGTCGATGCGCTGCAGCACCAGCTGCCGCCACACGAACAGCGCGAGTGCGACCGCACCGGCGACGAGCGAGGTCACACCGACGACCTCGCCGGAACCTCCGTGGCCTCCGAACTGGCTCAGACCGAAGACGATGCCGCCGAAGCCGAGTGCGGCGAGCGGGATCGAGATCACATCGAGCGGCACGGCGCGGGTCTCGCCGAGGTTGGTCATCCACTTCGCACCCATCAGCAGCGACACGATGGCGATCGGCAGGACGATCGCGAACAGCGCGCGCCAGTTGAGCGTCTCGAGGACGGCGCCCGCGAGAGTCGGACCGATCGCCGGGGCCAGCGAGATGACGAGGCCCACGCGGCCCATCATGCGACCGCGCGACTGCGGGGGGACGACGTTCATGATCGTGGTCATGAGCAGGGGCATCATGATTCCGGTGCCGGCCGCCTGGATCACCCTGCCGACGAGGAGCACTCCGAAGCCGGGTGCGATCATGGCCACGAGCGTGCCGGTCGAGAACGCGATCATCGCCGCGAGGAAGACCTGGCGGGTGGTGAACCGCTGCAGGATGAATCCCGTGGTGGGGATGACGACGGCCATGGTCAGCATGAACGCGCTCGTCAGCCACTGGCCGAGCTCAGGCGGGATGCCGAGATCCGCGTTGAGGTGCGGGATGGCGATCCCCATCGTGGTCTCGTTGAGGATCGCGACGAACGCCGCGACCAGCAGCAGCCAGATGACCCGCATGTCGCTGCGTGGGATCTCGCCCGGCGCGGTCGTGGGCGGTGTGGTGATCGAACCGGTGTCGACGGCAGACATGCGGCCTCCTGGGCACAGAAGAGAAGAGGGAGGGAGCGCGCGAGTGCGCGGGGACAATTCAGCGTAACCACAGGTTCGGACAGTTCATTCCGGATTCCGGCGAATCCGCTCTCGGCGGAGAGTTCCCCCGAGGATCGGCCCGTGGCGTCCGAGGCGCTGGTTACGCTGACATCATGAGCATGGGTGGGATGCACGGCGGCTTCCGTCGCGTGGACGAAGACACGCAGCGTCGCCTCAACGCCGACGCACCCCGCATCAGCGGGCTCGGGGCGAGAGTGATCGCCCTGTTCAGGCCGTACAGATGGCGCATCGCCGTCACCGGCGTCCTGGTCGTGCTCGGCGCCGGCATCGCCGTG
The DNA here is from genome assembly GCF_963521645.1 of uncultured Microbacterium sp. Taxonomy (GTDB): domain Bacteria; phylum Actinomycetota; class Actinomycetes; order Actinomycetales; family Microbacteriaceae; genus Microbacterium. The sequence goes on from NZ_CAUQVQ010000006.1 coordinate 29,171, forward strand.
ATCCCGCCGCTCATCGTCCAGCGCATCTTCGACGACGCCCTGTTCCCCGTGGACGGCGGCGGACCCCAGCTGGAGCTGCTGATCCGACTCGTCGCTGCGATGGTCGGCCTCTTCCTTCTCTCCGCCGTGCTCGGAGTGGCGCAGACCTGGTTGACGTCGACCGTCGGCAACAGCGTCACGGGAGACCTGCGCGTGCGACTCTTCGAGCATCTGCAGGCGATGGAGCTCGGCTTCTTCACACGCACCAAGACCGGCGTCATCCAGTCGCGGCTGCAGAACGACGTCGGTGGCGTCTCAGGAGTCCTGACGAACACCGTCACGAGCATCCTCGGCAACGTCGTCACCGTGATCGCCTCGCTCGTCGCGATGATCCTGATCGATTGGCGCCTGACACTGATCGCCGTGGTCCTGATGCCGTTCCTCATCATCGTGCAGCGGCGGGTCGGTCAGGTGCGCGCGCGCATCGCGGGCGAGACCCAGGAGTCGCTGTCGGAGCTCACCTCGATCACGCAGGAGACGCTGAGCGTCTCCGGCATGCTGCTGTCGAAGGCCTTCAACAGACAGCGCACCGAGTCGCAGCGGTATCAGGCCGAGAACCGCAACCAGGTGACGCTGCAGGTGCGCAGGGCCATGAGCGGTCAGGGCTTCTTCGCCGTCGTGCAGGTGCTCATGGCCAGCGTGCCCGCGGTCATCTACCTGGTCTCCGGCTACCTGATCGCGGGTGGGACCGGAGCGATCACGGCGGGCACCGTGGTGGCATTCACGACCGTGCAGGCTCGCCTGCTGCAGCCGCTCATGGGGCTCATGCGGGTCTCGCTCGATCTGCAGACATCCTCAGCGCTGTTCGCGCGGATCTTCGAGTACCTCGATCTGGTGCCCGAGATCCAGGATTCGCCCGACGCCATCGCGGTCGGAGCAGCGCCGGGACCGCGCGGTCGCATCGAGTTCCGCGATGTGGTGTTCCGGTACCCTGACGCGGCGCCGGATGCCCGCCCCACTCTGCAGGGTGTGTCGTTCGTCGCGGAGCCCGGGCAGCATGTCGCCTTCGTCGGCCCGTCGGGGGCGGGAAAGACGACGGTTCTCTACCTCGCCCCGAGACTGTACGAGGCGCATGACGGCGCTGTGCTGTTCGCCGGCGCGGACGTGCGTGCGCTCACGCAGGAGTCCATCATCGACGACGTGGGCATCGTGTCGCAGGAGACCTATCTGTTCCACGCGACCATCCGCGAGAACCTGCTGTATGCGAGGCCGGATGCCAGCGAGCAGGAGATGATCGCGGCATGCACCGCGGCGAACATCCATCACGTCATCGCGGCGTTCGAGCACGGCTACGACACTGTGGTGGGGGAGCGCGGGTACCGGCTCTCCGGAGGTGAGAAGCAGCGCATCGCGATCGCACGCGTACTGCTGAAGGATCCGCCCGTGCTGCTGCTCGACGAGGCGACCTCCGCGCTCGACACCGTGTCCGAGCGCGTCGTGCAGGAAGCGCTCGACGAGGCGGCCAAGGGGCGCACGACGCTGACGATCGCGCATCGGCTCTCGACGGTGATCGGTGCCGACATCATCCACGTGATCGAGGCCGGGCAGATCGTGGAGTCGGGCACGCACGCGCAGCTGCTGGCACAGGACGGGCTCTACGCCGAACTCGCCGCACAGCAGGTGGCCGCATCACGGGTGATCGAGACCGAGGCCGTGATCGAAGAGGCCGTCACCGGAGGCGTGGCCGCGGCCCTCACGGACCGCCGCGCGGATCGTGCCCCTCGCGATTCGGCGGGTGCGGATGCCGTGGCGGCGCTGACCGCGCCCGTGCCGCTGCTCGACGCTCCTCGCTCCGATGAGCGGGTGTACCCCGCGGAGATCTGATCCCCGGATCGTCTCGTCGCTGACCCGAGGCGACGGCGTGTGTCAGTGCACCGACAGGCCGCCGTCGATGAAGATCGATTGTCCCGTCACGTACGACGATCCGGCACCCGCGAGGAACACCGCTGCGCTCGCGAAGTCGGAGGGAAGGCCGTTGCGGCCGATCATCGTGCGAGCGGCGAGTGCCGAGATCTGATCCGGGTCCTCCTGGAGCCGTGCATTCAGAGGAGTGAGCACGAATCCCGGCACCAGGGAATTGCTGGTCACCCCGGTGCCGCCCCACGCCTCCGCCTCCGAGCGCATGAGCGACTCCACGGCACCCTTGGACGCGCCGTAGACGCCGCTCCCGACGAACGCGCGATGCGCCTGCTGCGAGGAGATGTGGATCAGCCGGCCGTATCCGCGCTCCGCCATGCCCGGGGCGAACGCCTGGCCGAGGAGGAACGGGGCGAGCGCGTTCACCGTCATGGTGGCATCCCAGTCGGCTTCCGTGATCTCGGCGAACGGCGGGCGGATGTTGATCCCGGCTGAGTGCACCACGATGTCGGGCGCGCCGAACGGCACGGTCGCGGCGTCGGCGACCGCGCGAATGCCGTCGCGGGTACCCAGGTCGCCTGCGACTCCGGCTGCCGCGCACCCGGCATCCGTGAGCGCCTGCACGGTCTCGGCGATGCGGGACTCGCCCCGCGCGACGATCACGGTCGACGCTCCGGCGCGCGCGAGAGCCGTCGCGATGCCCTGGCCGATCCCGGAGCTGCCTCCTGTCACGACGGCCGTGCGTCCTCTGAGCGAGAACAGGTCAGCGAGGTAGTCGGCGGTCCGCTCAGCGGTGTCCGGGATGCGCGGGTCGTCCATGGGGCTCCTGGGTGTGTGGCGGTCACCAGGCCAGTGCGGCGGTGATCGTGGGGTCGGGGTGGGCGTCGGCGAACTCGGGGAGAGCTTCGAGCTCGGCGACGAACGCGGCGACAACAGTGGCGTACTCGGGATCCGGGTGTGTCGCGGCGATGTCGATGAGCGGGGGCAGGTCCATCGCGAGGATCAGTTCGAGTCTGGCGCTGACCGCCTCGGCGGCGCCCGCCTCGTGCAGGATCCGGATGCCGCCGCGCAGCGCCCCGATGTAGTCGCGCAGCACGGAGAGCCGCGCCCGGCTCTGCGTGATCGACGTACCGTCGGCTCGGAGTCGCCAGTGCACCACCACATCGGGGATCACATCGAAGGCGCGTGCCTGCGTGTACATCGACTGGGCGACGAGCTGGTCTTCATAGGCCACGCCTTCGGGAAACCGGAGATCGCGCCACATGTCCAGCCGACTGACCTTCGACCAGGCCACGATGTTCGCGCTGGCGCGCGGATGCTCGTAGATCGTCGTGCCGAGACGCGCCGGATTGGTGGCTGCCGACACCCAGGGCTGGACGCGGCCCGGCGCGTAGCTCCGTCCGTCGAACCTCGACCGCACGTAGGCGCCCGCGACGAAGTCGCTGCCGGTCTCGACGAGGGTTCCCACGAGTCTCTCGAGAGCGGTCGGCGTCAGCTCGTCGTCTCCGTCGAGGAACCCGACCAGCGGAGTGTCGACGGCGTCGAGGGCGACGTTGCGGGCCGCGCCCAGCCCGCGGGAGGCCTCGTGAGCGATGAATCGGAACCGGCGGTCGCCTGCTGCCGCGGCGCGGAATATGGCGCCGGTGTCGTCCTGCGACCCGTCGTCGACGAGGATCGCCTGCCAACGCTGCTCGGTCTGCGCGCGCAGCGAATCGAGCGCATCCGGAGCGAAGTCCGCGATGTCACGCCCCGGCACGATCACGGTCACGAGGGGCGCTGCTGCGGTCACCAGCCGAGTCTATGGCCGAGCCACTGTCCGAGGGTGCACCGGTCGGGCTCACGCACCGCGGACGCTGCGAACGGAATCGGCGACGAGCGTGGCGAGCGTCTCCGGCGCGTCGTCCGGCAGTGCGTCGCGGCCGAAGGTGAAGCGCACGGCAGTCTGAGCGACCTGTGGCGCGATGCCGCACGCGAGGAGGACGTGCGAGGGATCGTCGCTCCCCGCAGCGCACGCCGAACCGCTCGATGACACGACGCCCCGACGTTCCAGCTCCAGCAGCACGGCCTCACCGCTCACACCCTCGAAGGTGAACGATGCGGTGCCGGGGAGCCGCTCTCGAGGATGTCCCGTGAGCGTCGCCTCGGGCACGAGCGCGCGCACTCGATCGATGAAGCGGCGGGTCGAGGCGCCGACGCGGAGGGCGAGGTCGTCGCGCTCCGCCTCGGCCAGTTCGAGCGCGGTCGCGAGAGCGACGGCGCCCGCGACGTTCTCGGTGCCCGACCGACGACCGCGCTCCTGCCCGCCGCCGTGCAGCAACGGCTCCAGAGGCACGCGTCCCCGCACGCCGAGAGCACCGATGCCCTTGGGCGCACCGAGCTTGTGGCCGGCGATCGACACGGCGTCCGCGCCCGAACCCGCCAGCGCCAGCCAGCCCGCCGACTGCACGGCGTCGACGTGCACGGGAACACCTGCCTCATGAGCGACAGCCGTCAGCTCGGACAGTGGCTGGATCGTGCCGATCTCGTTGTTCGCGTGGCCCAGTGCCACCAGCGCGGTGTCGTCGCGCACGACCTTCGCCAGCGACTCCGGAGCGATCCGCCCCGCGCCGTCCACGGGCACGTGCGTCACGACGACGCCGTGGAAGCGACGCAGATACTCGGCGGACTCGAGGATCGACTCGTGCTCGATCGGCGACACCACCAGATGGCGGCGGTCCCGCGCGAGCGCGGCCAGCACGATGCCCTTGACCGCGAGATTGTTCGCCTCGGTGCCTCCCGCGGTGAACACGACATCTCCTGCGCGCATGCCGATGACGCGTGCGACACGTGCGCGCGCATCGTCGAGCGCGCTCGCCGCGGCCTCGCCGACCGTGTGGTGACTCGACGGATTCCCGAAGACGTTCGTCAGGTAGGGAGTCATCGCCTCCAGCACCTCGCGACGGACCGGACCCGTCGCGGCATGGTCGAGGTAGATCATCGGCTCAGTCGATCCGCACGTCGAGGCCGAGGTCGAGGGCGCGGGCGGAATGGGTGAGCGCGCCGACCGAGATCACGTCGACGCCGGTGGCGGCGATGTCGCCGACCGTGGCCAGCGTGACCCCGCCCGAGGCCTCGATCTGAGCGCGATCGCCGATCAGTGCGACCCCTTCGCGCAGATCGTCGAGCGAGAAGTTGTCGAGCAGCACGGTGTGCGCGCCCGCGTCGAGGACCTCTGGGATCTGCTCGAGCCGGTCCACCTCCACCACGACGTGGGTCGTGTGGGGCAGCCGGGCGAAAGCCTCACGCAGCGCCGTCGACAGGTCGACGCCCGAGCGCTTCAGCACCGCGAGGTGGTTGTCCTTGGCCATCACCGCGTCCGACAGCGAGTACCGGTGGTTGTGGCCGCCGCCGCTCACGACCGCATGGCGTTCGAAGGCGCGCAGGCCCGGCGTGGTCTTGCGTGTGTCGGCGATCCGTGCGCGGCTCGTGGCCACCGCGCGCACATAGGAGGCGGTGAGCGTGGCTATTCCGCTCATACGCTGCGTGAAGTTCAGCGCGATGCGTTCCGCGGTCAGGATGCTGCGGGCCGCGCCGCGGACCGAGGCGAGCACGTCGCCCGTCGCGAACTCGGCACCGTCCTCGACGTGCACGTCGACGCCGATGCTCGGATCCGTGAGGACGAAGGCGGCGGTGAAGACGTCGCCTCCGCTGAAGACCCCGGGCTCGCGCGCCACGAGGTCGGCGGTCGCGGTGGAGGCTGCCGGCAGCAGGACGGAACTCGTGAGGTCGCCCCAGGGTGCGTCCTCCTCGAGCGCTGCGGACACGACGCGGTTGATGAGGGGCGGAGTGAGCATCAGACGGTCTCCAAGACGGCGGTGGTGGTTTCGAGGTGGTGCGAGCCCACGGATTCGGTTCGAGCGAGAGCCGCGCGTGTCATCGCGCCGGCGAGCGCCAGCAGGTTCGCATCCTCGTGGTCGACGATGCTCCGCAGCGGGCGAGGCTGCGCCGCCCAGAGTGCGACCGTGTGCGCGGCGCGGCGGAGTCCGGCCGGGGTGCGGATGAGTCCGACCTCGTCCCACATCAGGTGCTGGAGCGCGGAGCGGGAGAACGGCATGCTGTCATCGTCGTCCGGTGCGGGTTCGACGGCCCCGGGGGAGCCTGCGCGGTTCTCGACCGTCGTCGGCCATGGCAGCTCGAGCGCGGCGGCGGCGCGTGCTCCGAAGACCGCGCCCTCGAGCAGCGAGTTGGAGGCGAGACGATTCGCGCCGTGCACTCCCGTCCTCGCCGTCTCGCCGACGGCGAAGAGTCCGGTGATCGACGTCCGTCCGTCGACATCGGTCACGATGCCGCCCATCAGGTAGTGCGCGGCAGGAGTGACGGGGATCGGCTCGGCAGACCAGTCGAAGCCGCGCTCTCTCGTCACGCGATCGATCGTGGGGAATCGACGGCGCAGGGCCGCGCCGCCGATCATGGTCGCGTCCAGTCGCACCGGTGCGCCCTGTCGCGCGGCGCGCCGGGCGATGGCTCTAGCCACGACGTCACGCGGTGCGAGCTCGCCATCGGGGTGGCTCTCGAACACGAACCGTCGCCCCTCGTCATCGAGGAGCGTGGCACCCTCGCCACGCACGGCCTCCGACACGAGGAAAGGCGGCCCCGCATCGAGGATCGTCGGGTGGAACTGCAGGAACTCGAGGTCGGCGACCGCCGCCCCCGCCCGCATGGCAGCGGCGATGCCGTCGCCTGTCGTCCCCTCGGGATTGGTGGTGTGCGCATAGAGGCGACCGGCGCCGCCCGTCGCGAGGATCACCGCATCGGCGCGGAGAATCGACGAGGAACCGCCGATCAGCACGCGCACGCCACGGATCTCGTCGTCGACCACCTCGAGATCCGCGAGAAACGCGTTCTCCACCACGTCGATGCGCGCTGTGCGGGTCGCGGCGACGAGGGCGCTCGCGATCGCGGCGCCCGTCGCGTCTCCGCCGGAGTGCACGATGCGCGATCGGCTGTGGGCGGCCTCGCGTCCACGAAGGAGCGCGCCGTCCGCGGAACGATCGAAGCGGACTCCGCGCGCGGTGAGGTCGTCGATCGCGGCACGGGCGCCTCCCACCAGCACATCCACCGCGTCGGCGTCGGCCAGCCCCCCCGACGCCGCCAGCGTGTCGGCCGCGTGCAGTGCCGGCGAGTCATCGTGACCGTACCCGCCGGCCACACCGCCCTGCGCGAAGCCCGTGCAGCCGTCGCCGAGCGCGCCCTTCGTCACCACGGTCACCGAGTGGCCGCGCTCGCGTGCGTGCAACGCCGCGGTCAGTCCGCCGATCCCCGAGCCGACCACGATCACGTTCATCGGGCGCCCGTCGTCGCCGGGGGCTTGGCCGCCAGCATCCGCTCCAGCGCCACGCGAGCAGGATCCGCGACATCGTCCGTCACGGTGATGCGGTTCGGCGTCCGCCCCGCCACCAGCTCCTCCAGCACCCAGGCCAGATATCCGGGGTGGATCCGATACATGGTCGAGCACGGGCAGACGACGGGGTCGAGGCAGAAGATCTCATGCTGCGGGAACTGCGCGGCCAGTCGGCGCACGAGGTTGATCTCGGTGCCGATCGCAAAGGTCGTGGGTTCGGTCGCGGCGGCGATCGCCCGGCGGATGTGGTCGGTCGAGCCCGCCTCGTCGGCCGCGTCGACGACCTCCATCGGGCATTCCGGGTGCACGATCACTCGCGCGCCGGGGTGCTCGGCCCGCGCCTGGTCGATCTGGTCCACGGTGAACCGGCGGTGCACCGAGCAGAACCCGTGCCACAGGATCACTCGGGAGTCGAGGAGCTCGGACGCGGAGGAGCCGCCGAGCGCCCTGCGAGGGTTCCACATCGGCATCTGCTCGAGAGGCACGCCCATCGCCTTCGCCGTGTTGCGACCCAAGTGCTGGTCGGGGAAGAACAGCACCCGCCGCCCGCGCTCGAATGCCCACTCGAGCACCGTCTGCGCGTTCGAGGAGGTGCAGACGATTCCGCCGTGGCGACCCACGAAGCCCTTGATGGCGGCGGAGGAGTTCATGTACGTGACGGGGATCACCGGCACACGACCGTCCTCGTCCTGCGCGTCGAGGTCTCCGAGCACGTCGGCGAGCTGCTCCCAGCAGTCCTCGACCTGATCGATGTCGGCCATGTCGGCCATCGAGCATCCGGCCGCGAGATTCGGCAGGATCACGGCCTGGTCGGGACCGGAGAGCAGGTCGGCCGTCTCCGCCATGAAGTGCACACCGCAGAAGACGATCGCCTCGGCATCAGGTCGCTGCGTCGCCGCGGTCGCGAGCTGGAAGGAGTCGCCCACGTAGTCGGCGTGCCGCACGACCTCTTCGCGCTGGTAGAAGTGCCCGAGAACGACGACGCGGTCGCCCAGCACCGCCTTCGCCGCACGGATGCGCTCGTCGAGGTCGGCCTCGCTCGCCTCCCGATACGCTGCGGGCAGCTCGCCCTGACGAGGCGCTCCCGTGGGGATCACATCTCCCATGGAGGATCCCGGACCGTACCCCGGGCGGGAGTCGAAGTCCCACGGGCCCGTGGCCAGATCCGTGGTGCACGTGGCGTCGGTCGATTCACCCGACACGATCGACTGGATCGCGTGGTCGACGGAGGGGTCTGCGGAAGGCACGGGGGGAGTCGGGATGACGGTGAGACTCATCGGATGCTCGTTTCCTCGGGGCCGAGCGGGCCGTGATCGGCGAGCTCGACGTCGGTGTTGTATCGGTAGAGGCGTGCAGGACGGTGGCTGCCGGTGCGGAACCGCTCCGTGGGGAGCAGGTTGCCGGCGGACTCGACCTGGCGCCGGAAATTGGCCGGGTCCAGCTGCTTGCGGAGGATCGCCTCGTAGGCCTCTCGGAGTTCCGCGAGCGTGAACTCGGCGGGCAGGAAGCCATGCGCGACGCGGCTGTAGCCGACTTTGCTGCGCAGGCGCCAGAGCGCGTAGTCGACGATCTTGTCGTGGTCGAACGCGAGTGGGGGGAGCTCATCGAGATCGAACCAGCGCACGTTCTCGGGTGCGCGCCCCGATGCGCGGTGCGCCGCGCTCTGGGCGTCGACCTCGTCTTGGCGCAGCAGAGCCCAGTAGACGATCGACACCACTCGCGTGGGGGAGCGGTCGACGGCGCCGAAGGCGTAGAGCTGCTCCAGATAGCTCGGGGTCAGACCTGTGGTCTCGGCGAGGGTGCGGGCGGCTGCGTCGACGGGCGATTCGGCGGCGGTGAGCCATCCGCCGGGCAGCGCCCACTGGTCGGCGAAAGGCTCGCGGGTGCGGAGCACGAGCGGCAACGCGAGCACGGCCGAGCCGTCGCCGGTGCGGCGCAGAGTGAGGATGACGGTCGACACGGCGACGTCGATGCCCGAGCTTTGAGTCATGGCAACCTTAACCTCCTGCATCGATCTTAGTGTCATTGCGACTCTTAGTGCACGCGAATGACACAGCGCTGGTCGAGGCCGAAACGTTATATGCCGGTCTTCTGAACTCTTGTCGCCCGAAAACCTATTTGTTAGGTTACTGTCCTAACAAATCCCTTTCCCGGGATCTGTCACGGGCCCCACTTGTGGGGCACGGCTCCATCCTGGAGACCCTCCTGCAGTGCAGCACCGAGAGGAAATACAGAATGATCCGTAACGGAAGGCGCAAGATCGCGCTCACCGCTGTGGCGGGGGCATCCGCCCTCGCTCTGGGTTTGACGGCCTGTGGCGCAGGCGGCGGCGACGAGGGGAGCGGTGGCGACGGCGACCGGGCTCTCCGCGTGTGGGCCGGCAGCCAGACCCCCATCACCGCGAACTACAATCCGTTCGCCCCGACCGTGCTCCACGGGGCGCTCGGACCCATCTACGAGCCGCTGTTCTTCTTCAACAAGACGGCGGACTCCGAGCCTGTCGGTCTGATCGGCGACTCGTACGAGTACAACGAAGACGGCACGGTGATCACGATCACCATCAAGCCCGACCTGAAGTGGAGCGACGGAGAGCCGCTCACCGCGCCCGACGTGGCGTTCTCCTTCACCTATGAGGCGAACAACCCCGAGGGCAACGGCCTCGTCTCGGCAGAGGCGACCGACGACACCACCGTCGTGCTCACCTACACGACCGCGCAGTACACGACCGAGTTCCAGCGCCTCGGATCGACCTACATCCTCCCTGAGCACATCTGGGCGGAGGTCGACGACTTCGCCAACTTCGCCAACGAGGAGCCGGTCGGCTCGGGCGCCTACGTCGTCGACAAGACGACCAGCGAGTCGTATACGCTCGTCGCCAACGAGAACTTCCGGGATGCCGACGACCTCGGCGTCAAGAAGGTCCAGTACATCGCGGTCGACAACAACCAGACCGCTCAGGACCTGCTCGCGGCCGGCCAGCTCGACTGGACGGGCATGTTCATCCCCAACCCCGACGACGTCACGGGCAACGGTGCGATCGACTGGGTCAACACCCCGCAGGATCCGACCGTGCTCTACACCTGCTCGAACACCGAGCTCGGCTGCTCGGGCCCGCAGACGGATGTGGCCGTGCGACAGGCGCTCAATGTCGCGATCGACCGCACCGCGATCAAGGACAAGGCCTTCGTCGGCCTGACCGGAGACATCTCGCCCACCTTCGCACTGCTTCCGCGTGACGAGAAGTGGGTCGCGGACTCCGCCAACGAGGTCAGCCCCCAGGCGGCGAACGCCGACGAGGCGGGTGAGATCCTCGAGGCCGCCGGCTACACGAAGGGATCGAACGGCATCTACGAGAAGGGCGGCGTGCCCGTCGAGCTCAGCCTGATCTCCGTCGACGGCTGGACCGACTACAACGACGCCGCGAAGCTGATCGCCGAGCAGGCGGAGGCGGCCGGCATCAAGGTCACGGCATCGACCGTGCAGTGGCAGGAGTTCTCCGACGCCCGTCAGGGCGGAGACTTCCAGCTGATCGTGGGCGGTGTCATCGGCACCTCCGTCGCCGACCCGTTCCAGATCTACCGCGACTGGTTCGGCGGCACCGCCGTCGAGTCGACCGCCCCCGTCGGAACCGAGGTGCCCGCAGGGCGCTGGAACTTCAGCCGCTACAGCAACCCGGTCGTCGACCAGGCCATCCAGTCGGCCGTCAGCACCAACGACGAGGCCGAGAAGAAGGAGCTGTACGGAACGATCCAGACCGAGATCGTGCGCGACCTGCCGTACATCCCGCTCGTGATCAACGCCACGCAGACCTTCTACAACACGAAGGACTTCACGGGCTGGCCGACGGAGGACGACCTCTACGCCTTCCCGCCGTCCTGGGGCGCGATCGCGGCAGGCTACGTCCTGACGCAGCTCGAGCCGGTCAAGTAACGACATGAGGTCGGGGGAGCAGGAAGCACGGTCAGTGACATGAAGTTCTATGCACGGAGAATCGGGTTCTACGCGTTCACGCTGTGGGCCGCGATCTCACTCAACTTCCTGCTTCCCCGGCTCATGCCGGGGAACCCGGCGGACATCATGATCGCCAAGATGCAGCGTGCGGGCGGCGAGGTCTCCGAGACCACCATCCGCAACATCAAGCTGCTGCTCGGCGGCGATGACTCGTCCCTCTGGGAGCAGTACATCGCATATTGGGGGCGGATGCTGCAGGGCGACCTGGGCGTCTCCGTCACCAAGTTCCCGGCACCGGTGAGCGAGCTGATCGGCCAGGCGCTGCCCTGGACGCTCGTGCTCGTCGGCACGGTGACGGTGATCTCCTTCATCCTCGGCGTCGCACTCGGCGCCTGGGCAGGGTGGAAGCGCGGCACCTGGGTCGATCATCTGATCCCGGCGACCACCGTGCTGCAGTCCATCCCGTACTTCTGGATGGCCCTGCTCCTGGTCTCGGTCTTCGCTGTCGGACTCGGGTGGTTCCCGATCTTCGGCGGCTACGACGTCTTCGAGTTCCCCGACGGCCCCGAGCCCACATGGGCGTTCTTCACGAACGCGCTCTCGCACGCGATACTGCCGGCGCTCACGATCGTCATCTCCTCGGTCGGCGGATGGATGTTCGGCATGCGCAACATGATGGTGCAGACCATGGCCGAGGACTACGTGCTCACGGCCGAGGCCAAAGGACTGCGTCCCCGCCGGATCATGACCACGTATGCGGCACGCAACGCCGCGATCCCGTCGATCGCGGGCTTCTCGATCACGCTCGGCTTCGTGGTCGCCGGCTCGATCGTGATGGAGCAGGTGTTCACCTACCCCGGCATCGGCAAGCTGATGTTCCAGGCGGTCACGAACAACGACTACGCGCTGATGCAGGGACTCTTCCTCGTCATCACCATCACGGTGCTCGCCGCCAACTTCATCATGGACCTCGTCTATGGCTTCATCGACCCGAGGGCTCGCCAGAATGTCTGACACCGACAACGCAGTGCTGATCGTCAAGGATCAGCCCACGACCCAGCCCGCGAGCACCATCTCGCTGGCCACGCAGCGCGGGCGCAAGCGCCGCCGCGTGCTCCCGATCACCTCGCCGAAGTTCGTCGTCGGCGCGGTCATCGTGGGCGCGATCGTGCTCTTCGCGATCATCGCCCCTCTCTTCTCGCAGAATCCGCGCAGCACCGACAACGCTGCGCTGCAGCCACCCTCCGCCGAGCACTGGCTGGGAACGACGAAGCTGGGGAACGACATGTTCGCCCAGCTGGCGATCGGTGCCCAGGGCTCGCTCCTCGTGGGCGTGGTCGCCGGCGGCATCGCGATCCTCCTGTCTCTGCTGTTCGGCGTTCTCGCCGGCTACCTCGGCGGCTGGCGCGAGGACGCGCTCGCACTGCTCACGAACGTGATGATCGTGATCCCCGGTCTGCCGCTCGTCATGGTGATCGCATCGTTCGTCCCGCAGCGCAGCTGGCAGCTCGTCGCATTCGTGCTCGGCATCACGTCGTGGGCGGGGGCCGCCTACGTCCTGCGACTGCAGACGCGATCGCTGCGCACCCGCGACTACGTGTATGCGTCGAAGGTCGCAGGCGAGCGGTCGTTCCGGGTCATCCTCGTGGAGATCATGCCGAACCTCCTGCCTCTGCTCACGGCGCAGTTCCTGTTCGCGATCATCTTCGCGATCCTCGGCGAAGCCGGTCTCTCCTACCTCGGCCTCGGCCCGAACTCCTCGATCACGTGGGGGACCATCCTCAATGACGCGCAGTCCGGACAGGCTCTCGGACGTGGCGCATGGTGGTGGTTCATCCCGCCGGGCGTCATGATCGCACTGCTCGGCGCCGGGCTCGCGCTCATCAACTTCGCGATCGACGAGGTCATCAACCCCAAGCTGCGCAATGCGCCAGACGCCGCGCGCCGCGTGCGCAAGGCCGCCAAGACGAAGGGGGTCGCCGCGTGAGCGCTCCGGATGCCGTGCTGACGGCACGCAACGTGTCGATCGAGTACGAGGTCGACCCCCCGGTGAAGGCGGTCAGGAACGTCTCGCTGACCCTCAACCGCGGTGAGATCCTCGGGCTCGCGGGGGAGTCGGGCTGCGGCAAGACCACGCTCGCCTACGGGATGAACCGGCTGCTCAAGGCGCCCGCGCTCATGACGAGCGGCGAGATCGTCTTCCACGACCGCGACGGTCATGACATCGACATCGTCGCACTCGACGGTGACGGCCTGCGCGCCTTCCGCTGGGACAAGATCTCGATGGTGTTCCAGGGGGCGATGAACTCGCTCAATCCCGTCATCAGCGTCCGGGCGCAGATCTTCGACATCTTCGACACGCACCGGCCGGGCATGTCCAAGAAGGCCAAGCAGGCGAGGGCCGAGGAGCTGCTGACGCTCGTGGGGGTCGACCCCTCGAGACTCACGAGCTTCCCGCACGAGCTGTCCGGCGGCATGCGCCAGCGCATGATGATCGCGATGGCGCTCGCGCTCGACCCGCAGGTCATGATCATGGACGAGCCGACCACGGCACTCGATGTGGTCGTGCAGCGCGGCATCATCCGCGAGATCATGCGGCTGCGCGAGCGGCTCGGGTTCGCCGTGATCTTCATCACCCACGACCTGCCGATGCTGATCGAGATCAGCGACCGCATCGCCGTGATGCTGCAGGGACAGATCGTCGAAGAGGGCACGGCGGAGGAGATCTACCGCACCCCGCAGCACGAGTACACCAGGAAGCTGCTGTCGAGCTTCCCGAGTCTGACCGGAGAGCGCGGAGATTTCGTCCGCACCGGCACCCAGCCCAGCCAGGAGGAGATCCGATGAGCGCCCCCACTCTCGAGGCCCGCAACCTCGTGAAGGACTTCACGCTCCGGTCGGGGCTCAAGACGTCGACCCTGCACGCGGTCAAGGACGTCTCGTTCACGATCGAGGCAGGCAAGACGATCGCGCTGGTGGGGGAGTCGGGTTCCGGCAAGTCCACGATCGCTCGGATGCTGATGAAGCTCGAGACGCCGACCAGCGGACAGATCCTGCTCGACGGGAAGGAGACGGGCCTTCGCGGGCGCGCGGTCGAGCAGTACCGCGCGCAGGTGCAGATGGTCTTCCAGGATCCGTTCGCGTCGCTCAACCCGTTCCACACGATCGTCCATCATCTGGAGCGCCCGATCCGTCTTCATCACCCCAGGCTTTCGGGCGCCGAGGTGCGTGCGCGTGCCGTCGAACTGCTCGAGCGCGTGCGGTTGTCGCCCGGTGAGAGCTTCGCCGAACGTCGACCGCACGAGCTGTCCGGCGGTCAGCGGCAGCGCGTCGCCATCGCTCGGGCCCTCGCCCCGGGGGCGCGGTTCATCGTCGCGGACGAGCCGGTCTCGATGCTCGACGTCTCCATCCGACTGGGAGTGCTCAACCTGCTGGCGGAACTGCAGCGCGAAGAGAACCTGGGCGTCCTCTACATCACGCACGATCTCGCGACCGCTCGTCATTTCAGCGACGAGATCATGGTGCTCTACAAGGGCGACGTGGTCGAGCGGGGGCCCGCCGACGAGGTCATCCTCAACCCGCAGCACGAGTACACGAAGACACTCCTGGGTGCCGCGCCCGAGCCGGAGAACCTCGGACGTCTGCGTGACGAGGTGCGCGCGGAGCTCGCCGGCCTCTGAGCGTCGGTTCGGCTCGCACTCTCCGCCGTGCACGATCCTCCCGCGCGACTCGGCGTGCGGGAGGATCGTCGCTCGTCGCGGCCGAGCGAGCCGCTAGACTGAAGCCACAATTGAAGACAGGCCGAATGACCCACGCGGGAGAGCCCCGGCGAACGCAGCCGGGCACCGAAGGAGCAAGCCTCCCCGCCAATCTCTCAGGTATGCGTACCGCGCGGTTCCGGCCACTCTGAAAAGCGAAAACGAGCGAAGCAAGTTTTCGGGTTGAGCGAGGGCGTCCGCGCCCGAGTCGAAACCCCGGTGAGCCGCACTCCACGCGTCTTCACCTCGTCCCACTTCCTTCGCACGAGATCCGCCGACGGTGAAAGCCCACTCTTGGGCGAAGCTCTCAGGCCCATGACAGAGGGGGAGTTCCGAGGAACCGCGCCGCGCCGCCGTTCCGCCCGACCCAGCCCGGGAGAACTCCATGTCCGATCCCCGCTACACACCGCTCCGAGAACGCCATGAGGCGCTCGGCGCCTCGTTCACCGACTTCGGCGGCTGGCAGATGCCGGTGCGCTACACCTCGGATCTCGCCGAGCACCATGCCGTTCGTCAGGCTGCCGGAATCTTCGACATCTCTCACATGGCGGAGTTCCTGGTGACCGGCGAGTACGCGGGAGAGTTCCTCGACTACTCGCTCGCCGGACGCCTGTCGGCGATGGCCGTGGGCAAGGCGAAGTACTCGCTGATGCTGGCCGACGACGGGGGGATCGTCGACGACGTCATCGTCTATCGACTGGCTGCGGACCGCTACCTCGTCATCTCGAACGCCGGCAACCGCGGATTCGTCGATGCGGCCTTCGCGTCGCGGGTGCGGTCTTTCCCCTCCCGCGTCGAGCGCGAGCAGAACGCGCCCACCGCGCCGGAGCACCGCAGCTTCGCCGGGTTCATCGGCGACCGCGGGGTCGACGTCGAGGATGTCTCCGACGAGTACGCGCTGATCGCCGTGCAGGGACCGGCCGCCGAGGCCGTCGTCTCGACCACGGATGGGATCTCCGACCTCAGCACGCCCTGGCACGAGCAGAAGTACTACGCCTGGGCCGATGCCTCCTATCGGGGGAATCCGCTACTGCTCGCCCGCACCGGCTACACGGGCGAGGACGGCTTCGAGCTGCTCGTGCGCGCGGACGACGCCGCCTCCCTGTGGGATGCGCTCATCGACGCCGGTCGCCCGCACGGTCTGGTTCCCGCGGGTCTCGCCGCGCGCGACACACTCCGCCTCGAAGCGGGCATGCCGCTGTACGGTCATGAGCTCTCGCGGGAGACGAAGCCGGCTCAGGCTGGTCTCGGGAGGGTCGTCGTGTCGGACAAGAGCAGCTTCGTCGGCAAGGGATCCGAGGAGGCATCCGGCGATGCACGTGTCCTCGTCGGACTCATCGCGGAGGGCAAGCGCGCAGGGCGCGCGGGGTACGCGGTCGTCGACGAGCAGGGCTCGGTCATCGGCGAGATCACCAGTGGCGCACTGAGCCCCACGTTGGGACACCCGATCGCGATGGCGTACGTCGATCCTTCTTCCGCTGCGGTGGGAACCGCAGTATTCCTTGATGTGCGGGGGACCAGCATCCCCGCGACCGTGACCGCTCTGCCTTTCTATCGGAGGACCAAATGACCGACCTCAACGCTCTCCAGTACACCGACGAGCACGAATGGATCGCCGCCGACGGCGGCACCGCGACCATCGGCATCACCGACTACGCGGCCGACAAGCTCGGCGACGTGGTGTTCGTCGAACTCCCTGCGGTGGGCACCGAGGTCACCGCCGGCTCCGTCGTCGGCGAGATCGAATCGACCAAGTCGGTGGGCGAGTTGTACGCCCCCGTGACCGGAACGGTCGTCGAGATCAACGACAGCGTGGTCGACGACCCGTCTCTCGTGAACGCCGAGCCGTTCGCGGGCGGCTGGCTCATCAAGGTCGCAGTCTCGGACGGCGCACTGGATGGTCTGATGGACCGCGACGCCTACGTCGCCCTGACGGAGGGCTGATCCACCCGTGACCTCATTCGCCGATCGTCATATCGGAACCACCGCCGCCGCCCAGCGCCAGATGCTCGACGCTCTGGGCGTCGCCTCGGACCTCGAGGACTGGAGCCCCGTCGAGGCGCTGATGCGCCAGGCCGTGCCCTCGTCGATCTTCACCGCCGCCGCCGACGATTCGGTCATCCCGCGGGCCGCGAGCGAGACCGAGGCTCTTGCCGAGCTCAGGGCGCTCGCCGCACGCAACACGGTGAACCGATCCATGATCGGTCTCGGCTACTACGGCACGATCACACCGCAGGTGATCCAGCGCAATGTGCTCGAGAACCCGTCCTGGTACACGGCGTACACCCCGTACCAGCCGGAGATCTCGCAGGGCCGCCTGGAGGCGCTGATCAATTTCCAGACGATGGTCGCCGAACTCACCGGGCTGTCCACGGCCAACGCGTCGATGCTGGACGAGTCCACGGCTGTCGTCGAGGGGATGCTGCTCGCCCGACGCGCCTCCAAGCGCCGCTCCAACGTCTTCGCGGTCGACGCGGATGCGTTCCCGCAGACCGCCGCACTGCTGGCGGCGCGGGCCGAGGCGGTGGGGATCGAGATCGTCACCGTCGACTTCGCGGCGGGCGAGGAGCTGCCTTCCGAGCTCTTCGGCGCGTTCGTGCAGTACCCCGCCGCGTCGGGGCGCGTGTGGAATCCGAGTGCCGTGATCGACGCCGTGCACGTGGCCGGCGGACTCGCGGTCGTCGCCGCCGATCTGCTGGCCCTGACGCTCATCTCGTCGCCCGGCTCCCTCGGAGCCGACGTGGCTGTCGGGACGACGCAGCGCTTCGGCGTGCCGATGGGATTCGGCGGTCCGCACGCGGGCTACATGGCGGTCCGCTCCGGACTCGAGCGTCAGCTTCCCGGACGTCTGGTCGGCGTGTCGGTGGATGCGGACGGGAAGCCGGCGTATCGGCTGTCGCTCCAGACCCGTGAACAGCACATCCGCCGCGAGAAGGCGACGAGCAACATCTGCACGGCGCAGGTGCTGCTTGCCGTGATGGCCGCGATGTACGCGGTGTACCACGGCCCTGAAGGGCTGCGCGCGATCGCCGCCGAGGCCGCGGCGAAGGCGGCGCTGCTGCGCGACTGGCTCGTCGACGCGGGCGTCGAGGTCGTCCATGACTCGTTCTTCGACACCGTCCGGGCTCGCGTGCCCGGGCGCGCGGCCGAGATCGTGAAGGCGGCACACGCCGCGGGCATCCTGGTGCGCGCCAACGACGCCGACACGGTCAATGTCGCAGTCGACGAGACGACGACGGTCGCCGATCTCCACCGCGTCGCTCAGGTGTTCGGAGGCAAGCGCGAGCGCGCCTTCGGATTCTTCGGCATAGGGGCGGCGGGCGCGCTCCCGGAAGACCTGCACCGGCAGGACGAGTATCTGACGCATCCGGTCTTCCACGCTCATCGCAGCGAGACCGCCATGATGCGGTACCTGAAGACCCTCGCCGACCGCGACTACGCGCTCGACCGCGGCATGATCCCGCTCGGCTCGTGCACGATGAAGCTCAACGCCGCGACCGAGATGGCGTCGATCACGTGGCCGGAATTCGCGGGCATCCATCCGTTCGCACCGGCGTCCGATGTCGAGGGCTACCTCGACATGATCACGCAGCTCGAGGCGTGGCTCGCCGAGGTCACCGGATACGACGCGGTCTCGCTGCAGCCGAACGCGGGTTCGCAGGGCGAGCTCGCCGGCCTGCTCGCGATCCGCGGCTATCACCTGGCCAACGGCGACGAGCAGCGCACGGTGTGCCTGATCCCGTCGTCCGCGCACGGCACGAACGCGGCATCCGCCGTGCTCGCGGGCATGAAGGTCGTGGTCGTGGCCTGCGACGAGCTCGGCAACGTCGACCTCGATGACCTGCGGGCGAAGATCGCGGCGCACGCCGAAGAGTTGTCGGCGCTGATGATCACCTACCCGTCCACGCACGGCGTGTACGAGCAGGACGTGGTCGAGATCACGGCGGCGGTGCACGGCGCGGGCGGTCAGGTGTACGTCGACGGGGCGAACCTCAACGCACTGCTCGGATACGCCCGGTTCGGCGACCTGGGCGGCGACGTCTCGCACCTGAACCTGCACAAGACGTTCGCGATCCCGCACGGCGGTGGCGGCCCCGGCGTGGGCCCCGTGGCGG
This sequence comes from uncultured Microbacterium sp., assembly GCF_963521645.1. Taxonomy (GTDB): domain Bacteria; phylum Actinomycetota; class Actinomycetes; order Actinomycetales; family Microbacteriaceae; genus Microbacterium. The sequence continues at coordinate 48,271 of NZ_CAUQVQ010000006.1, forward strand.
CGAAGGCGCATCTGGCACCCTTCCTGCCCTCGCACCCGCTCGCGCAGCGCGCAGAGCACGCGGGAGGATTCGTGTTCGAGGGCGGGCCGGTCTCGGCTGCTCCCTACGGCTCCGCCGGCATCCTCCCGATCTCGTGGGCGTACGTGCGGATGATGGGTGCCGACGGTCTCCGCCACGCCACCGCAGCCGCGGTGCTCTCGGCGAACTACATCGCGGCGCGTCTCGGCGAGCACTACCCGGTGCTCTACGCGGGCGAGAACGGCCGGGTGGCGCACGAGTGCATCCTCGACCTGCGTCCGCTCAAGGAGGCCACCGGTATCACGGTCGACGACGTCGCGAAGCGACTCATCGACTACGGCTTCCACGCTCCGACCATGTCGTTCCCCGTCGCGGGCACGCTCATGGTCGAGCCGACGGAATCCGAGGACCTGGGCGAGATCGAACGGTTCATCGAGGCGATGGTCATGATCAAGGCCGAGGCGGATGCCGTCGCCGCGGGGCGGTGGCCAGCGGACGACAATCCGCTCGTGCGCGCCCCCCACACCGCGGTCTCCCTGATCTCGGGGGAGTGGAATCATGCGTACACGCGCGAGGACGCCGCCTACCCCGTGCACGCGCTGATCGCGGGCAAGTACTGGCCGCCGGTGCGCCGGATCGATCAGGCCTACGGCGACCGCAATCTCGTGTGCGCCGGCCCGCCGATCGCGGCATTCGCCTTAGTGGAGCACGGCCGAGCGACGGCGCCGCATCCCTCTCGGATGCGGCGCCGTCGCTCGTTTCCGTGCATTTCCGCATGTTTCCGCGACATTACAGTTGGTCACCACTGAGTAACGGTTCATTAGCCGAGTACGGAGTCGCCTGAAACGCGGGTTACAGTCGACTATCCCTACGCGTTTGATGTCGAGCGCGCAGTCTGATGTATTCCCGTCCACAGGAGGACACAAAGTGAAGCGCAACAAGATCGCCCTTGCGGGCACTGCGCTGTTCGCGATCGGCGCCCTGGCGCTCGCGGGCTGCGCGAGCGGTGGCAGCGGCAACGAGGGCGGCGGCGACGCCGGCAGCGATGCCAACGCGGATGCCATCATCACGACGAACGGCTCGGAGCCGGAGAACCCGCTCATCCCCACCAACACCAACGAGGTGGGTGGCGGAAAGATCCTCGACGAGATCTTCGCCGGGCTGATCTATTACGACGCGGACGGCAAGCCGGTCAACGACATGGCTGAGGAGATCACGACGGAGGATCCTCAGAACCTCACCGTCAAGATCAAGGAAGGCATGACCTTCACCGACGGCGAAGAGGTCACTGCCGACAACTTCATCAAGGCGTGGAACGAGGGTGCCAAGCTCTCGAACGCCCACTACTCCAGCTACTTCTTCGAGGACATCGAGGGCTTCAGCTACGAGACGGACTCGGAGCTCACCGGCCTCAAGCAGGTCGATGACTACACGTTCACGATCGCGCTCAACAAGCCGGCATCCGACTTCGCTCTGCGTCTCGGCTATTCGGCCTACTACCCGCTGCCCGACGTCGCGTTCGAGGACATGGAGGCGTTCGGACAGAACCCGATCGGCAACGGTCCCTACATGATCGACGGCGAAGACGCGTGGCAGCACGACGTGCAGATCGACCTCGTGCGCAACGACGACTACCAGGGCGGACGCCAGGCGAAGAACGGTGGTCTCACGATCAAGTTCTACGCCACGCAGGAGGCGGCGTACGCCGACCTGCTGTCGAACGAGGTCGACGTCATCGACGCGATCCCGACCAACTCGCTCGCGGTCTTCTCGGACGAGCTCGGCGACCGCGCGGTGAACCAGCCGTCCGCCGTGTTCCAGTCGTTCACGATCGGTCAGTCCCTCCCGCACTTCAGCGGCGAAGAGGGCCAGCTGCGTCGTCAGGCGCTGTCGATGGCGATCAACCGCGAAGAGATCACCGAGACGATCTTCTCGGGTTCGCGCACTCCGGCATCCGACTTCACCAGCCCCGTCATCGACGGCTGGTCGGACTCGGTCCCCGGCAGCGAGGTCCTCGAGTTCGACCCCGAGAAGGCGAAGGAGCTGTGGGCCGAGGCCGACGCCATCGCCCCGTGGGACGGCGAGTTCAAGATCGCCTACAACGCCGACGGCGGGCACGACGCCTGGGTCGACGCGGTGAGCAACAGCATCAAGAACACGCTGGGCATCGAAGCATCCGGTGACCCGTACCCGACCTTCCAGGACCTGCGCACCAAGGTGAACGACCGCACCGTCACCACGGCATTCCGTTCGGGATGGCAGGCCGACTACCCGGGTCTGTACAACTTCCTCGGACCGCTCTACGCGACCGGTGCGGGCTCGAACGACGGCGACTACTCGAACCCCGAGTTCGACGCGACGATCGAGGCCGGCATCAGCAACCCCGACGCCGACGCGCAGATCGAGGACTTCACGAAGGCTCAGGAGATCCTGTTCCAGGACCTTCCCGCGATCCCGCTGTGGTACTCGAACGTGACCGGTGGCTTCAGCGAGAACGTCGACAACGTCACGTTCGGCTGGAACTCGGTTCCGCTGTACTACGAGATCACGAAGGCCGGCGAGTAAAGTCTGACGGCACTTCACCTGTGAGGCGGTGACGATTCTTCGTCACCGCCTCACAGGCTGTGTTCGCCTCACTTTCTTTCCCCTCAAAGAAGGGACAAGCGGATGCTCGGTTATATCCTGAGACGTCTACTGCAGGTGATCCCGGTCTTCTTCGGAGCCACCCTGCTCATTTACTTCCTGGTGTTCGCCATGCCCGGCGACCCGATCCTCGCGCTGTTCGGCGACAAGACCCCCAACGAGGCGGTCCTCGAGCAGTTGCGGGAGCAGTATCACCTGAACGATCCGTTCCTGGTGCAGTACTGGTACTACATCACCGGTGTGTTCCAGGGAGACCTTGGCACCACCTACTCCGGTCGGCCGGTGTCGGACGTCCTCGCCGCAACTCTCCCCGTGACCGGACGCCTCGCCGTCATGGCGATCGCCATCGAGTTCGTCCTGGCGATCATCATCGGAACCATCTCGGCCCTGCGCAAGGGCAAGCTGTTCGACAACGTGTCGCTCGTGGTCGCGCTCATCGCGATCGCGATCCCGATCTTCGTCGTGGCGTTCCTCGCCCAGTACTTCCTGGCGATCCAACTCGGCTGGTTCAAGCCGACGGTCGGCGCCGACAACGACTGGGGCGGGCTGTGGCTCCCGGCGATCGTGCTCGGCTTCAGTCTCTACGCCGTGAGCATGCGCCTCATGCGCAGCTCCGTCATCGAGACGCTCAACCAGGACTGGGTGCGCACCGCCTACAGCAAGGGTCTGTCACGTGGACGCGTGCTGCCCGTGCACGTGCTGCGCAACTCGCTGATCCCGGTGATCACCAACTCGGCGACGAACTTCGGTGTGCTGCTCGTCGGCGCGACCGTCACCGAGGGAATCTTCAACGTCCCCGGCGTCGGCAACACGCTGTTCCAGGCGATCCAGCGCGGCGAGGGACCGACGGTCGTCTCGTTCGTGACGGTGTTCGTCATCCTTTACGTGTTGGTGAACCTTCTCATCGACCTTCTCTACGGTCTGCTCGACCCGAGGATTCGCTATGCCTGATCCCACCACCCAGAAGCACTACGTCGCCCCGGTCGAGACCGAGTCGATCGCCGTGGACGTCGTCCGCATCTCGGACAAGCCCAGCAACCTGTGGCGAGACGCCTGGTTCGACCTGCGTCGTCGCCCGCTGTTCTGGTTCTCCGTCGCCCTCGCCGTCTTCTTCCTGGTGATGGCTCTGTGGCCGACGCTGTTCACCACGACGCCGCCGAACAACGACTGCCAGCTGACCAACAGCAACGGCGGTCCCACCGATGGCCACCCGCTGGGGTTCACCTTCCAGGGATGCGACATCTACGCCCGCATCGTCTGGGGATCCCAGACGTCTCTCGCGGTCGGCCTGATCGCGACGGTGATCTCGTCGATCCTCGGTCTCATCATGGGTGCCCTCGCGGGCTTCTACGGAGGATGGCTCGACGGCCTGCTGTCGCGCATCGGCGACATCTTCTTCGCGATCCCGTACATCCTCGCGGCCGTGGTCGTCATGACCGTGTTCCGTGACGCGCGCTCGGTGTGGACCCTCGCGTTCGCCATCGGCGCGTTCGCCTGGGCCTCGACGGCGCGAGTGGTTCGCGCGGAGGTGCTCCGGGTGCGTCAGGCCGACTTCGTGATGGCCTCCCAGGCGCTCGGCCAGTCGAAGTTCAAGATCCTCTTGAACCACGTCGTGCCGAACGCCATCGCACCGCTGCTCGTCGTCTCGACGCTCGGACTCGCTGCGGCGATCGTCGCGGAGGCGACCCTGTCGTTCCTCGGCGTCGGGCTCGGCAGCGACGTCATGTCGTGGGGTAACGACATCGCCAAGGCCCAGGCGTCGCTGCGTGTGGCGCCGACGGCACTCATCTATCCGTCGATCGCGCTCACCCTCGCGGTGCTGGCGTTCGTCACCCTGGGCGAGCTCATCCGAGACGCCCTCGACCCGAAGGCGAGGGCGCGCCGATGAGCGAGCGAATCACCGAACAGGTCCCGCTGCTGAGCATTCGCGACCTCACCGTCGCGTTCCGCACACAGGAGGGCCTGCGCGAGGTCCTGCACGGAGTCAGCTTCGACATCATGCCCGGCGAGACCGTCGCGATCGTGGGCGAGTCGGGCTCGGGCAAGTCGACCACGGCCACGGCCATCGTGAACCTGCTGCCCGGTACGGGGCGGGTCACAGCCGGGTCGGTCACCCTCGACGGCCGCGAGCTCACCACGCTCAGCCGTCGAGAGATCGAGGCGGTCCGCGGCCGGGACATCGGCTTCGTTCCGCAGGACCCGATGTCGAACCTCAACCCCGTCTGGAGCATCGGTTTCCAGGTCAAGGAGGCGATCCGTGCCAACGGCATCGCCCGCGGCCGCGACGCCGCCAAGGCGCGCACGGTCGAGGTGCTGCAGCAGGCCGGACTCGCCGACGCCGAGAAGCGTCTGCACCAGTTCCCGCACCAGTTCTCGGGCGGCATGCGTCAGCGCGCGCTGATCGGGATGGGGCTCGCGGCAGACCCGAAGCTGCTCATCGCCGACGAGCCGACCTCGGCTCTCGACGTGACGGTGCAGCGGGTCATCCTCGACCACATGGCGTCGCTCACGCGCGACAAGGGCACCTCGGTGCTCCTCATCACGCACGACCTCGGTCTCGCGGCCGAGCGCGCCGACAAGATCATCGTGATGAACGGCGGCAACATCGTCGAGGCGGGGCCGAGCCGGCAGATCCTCGAGGATCCGCAGCACCCGTACACGAAGCGCCTCGTCTCCGCGGCGCCCAGTGTGGCGTCGCAGCGCATCCAGGCCGTGGTGGAGGACCGGGGGATCGAGACGCTCGATGACCTCGCCGACATCCCGCCGACCGTGCGTGTCGCCGGACTCACGAAGGACTACAAGATCCGTCAGGGGAACTTCCGCAGTGAAGCGTTCCGCGCGGTCGACGACGTGTCCTTCGAGATCCCTCGCGGCAAGACCCTCGCCCTGGTCGGCGAGTCGGGTTCGGGCAAGTCCACCGTCGCGAAGATGGTGCTGAAGCTCGAGGAGCCCACCAGCGGCACCATCGAGATCGACGGCCAGGACGTGTCGAATCTGTCGAACGCTCAGGCGTTCGGTCTGCGTCGGCGCATGCAGCCGGTCTTCCAGGATCCCTACGGATCGCTCGACCCGCTGCGCAACATCGGCAACACGATCGCCGAGCCGCTGCAGATCCACGGTGTCGGAGACAGCAAGTCGCGACGCGAACGGGTCGAGGAGCTGCTCGACCAGGTGTCGCTGCCGCGCGTGCTCGCCACCCGGTATCCGAATGAGCTCTCGGGTGGACAGCGGCAGCGTGTGGCGATCGCCCGTGCGCTCGCGCTCAAGCCGGACATCATCGTGCTCGACGAGGCCGTGTCCGCGCTCGATGTGCTCGTGCAGGATCAGGTGCTCCAGCTGCTCGCCGAGCTGCAGTCCGAGTTGGGACTCACGTACCTGTTCATCACGCATGACCTCGCCGTCGTGCGCGTGTCGAGCGACCTCGTGTGCGTCATGGAGAAGGGCAGGATCGTCGAACAGGGCACTGTCGACGAGATCTTCGCCAACCCGCAGCAGGAGTACACGGATCGTCTGCTGAAGGCGATCCCGGGTGCGGCGATCACTCTCGGTGGTCACTGAGAGTGAGCACCGATCCTCGACCGGAGGCCGCACGGACATTCCGTGCGGCCTCCGGGCCTGTCTACCTCGTGCTGTGCTCCCTTCTGGCGCTGTTCCTTCTCGGCGACGCCGTGGTGCGCGCCGGCTGGGGGCAGATGCTCCTTCTCGCCCCGTGGGTGCTGCTCGGACTCTGGGGCGTCTACGAGATCACGTTCGTCTCGGTCGTGCGTGTCGACGCCGACGGGGCGATGGTGCAGAACATGCTGCGTCGCACGTCGTTCGGATGGCGGCGTGTGCGCGACATCGATCTGCGCTGGCAGCTCCTCTTCTCCCTCGAAGACGGATCAGATCTCTCCTGCTACGGCGGGCCCGCTCGTGCGCGTCCGGTGAGGCGCCCCGGCGCGGACGATGACGAGGCGAAAGCGCCGGCGGGTCTTCGCGACCTCACCGAGATCCGCGACAGGTGGCAGTCCGCGCCCGCGGAGGCGGATGCTCCGATCACCCGCACGTGGGACTCGCAGGCGCTCATCGCCCTCGGAATCATCACCGTCTGGGCCGTCGCGTCGATCCTCATCGCGAACGCCTGAGCGCCCGCCGCTTCCGGACCGCTGCACCCGGGTCAGCCGGGAATGCCGAACAGCGCGGGGAACGTGCTCGCGGCCCACGGATAGCCCACGAAGACCGTCGCGTCGATCAGGAAGTGCGCGACGAGGAATGGCAGCAGTCGTCCCGTGCGCTGGAACAGCCACCCGAAGAGCAGGCCCATCGCGAGGTTCCCGATGAACGCGCCGGGTCCCTGGTAGAGGTGATAGCTCGCGCGCAGCACCGACGTCGCGACGATGATCGTCCACGGCCCCCAACCCAGCTGCTTCAGCCTCGCGAAGAGGTAGCCGAGCACGACGAACTCCTCCTGCAGCGACGCTCTCGCGGCGGCAAGCAGGAGGATCGGGATCGTCCACCAGTGCTCGTCGAGCCCGCCGGGGTTCACGGCGACGAACAGGCCCGTCGCTCGTCCGCCGAGGTACAGGGCGATGCCGGGGATTCCGATGGCGGCGACGAGCAGCACGCCGCGACCGACGTCCGCCGACACGCGGGTGCCGTCGAGACCCAGCCTGCCGAGGTGCGGACGGGACGACTGCCACAACAGGAAGCAGACGAGCACCACCGGGACGAGGGAGAAGCCGATGGAGAGCACCTGGTAGATCAGGTCGAAGATCTCCCGATCGCTGCGCGAGGGATTGAGCGTCGCCGTCTGCTCGCTCAGTGGGGTCGAATCGGTGAGACGGTAGGCGAGCTGGACGATCGCGTACACCGCCGATTGGCCGAGGCCGAGTGCGAGGACGATCGCGATCTCCCACCACAGCCGGGCGCGCGACGGCAGGGGGGAGAGGTCGGTGCGGGTCACGATCACGATCGTACTTCCGGCGTACAGGAACGGCTTCGCGGCATACGGTAGTCTGGAACGTCGGCTTCTCGACAAAAACCCACACTCTTTAGGACATCTGCATGGCGCACGCCCTTCGCTCTGACCTCCGCAACGTCGCAATCGTCGCGCACGTCGACCACGGCAAGACCACTCTCGTCGACGCCATGCTGCGTCAGACGGGTTCGTTCGGCGAACACGCTCACGTCGATGAGCGCGCGATGGACTCCAACGACCTGGAACGTGAGAAGGGCATCACGATCCTCGCCAAGAACACGGCGATCACCTACAAGGGCAAGCACGCTCAGGGCAAGGAGATCACCATCAACGTGATCGACACCCCCGGCCACGCCGACTTCGGCGGCGAGGTCGAGCGCGGCCTGTCCATGGTCGACGGCGTCGTGCTGCTCGTCGACGCCAGTGAGGGCCCGCTTCCGCAGACCCGCTTCGTGCTTCGCAAGGCTCTCGAGTCCAAGCTCCCGGTGATCCTCCTGGTCAACAAGACCGACCGCCCCGACGCTCGTATCGCCGAGGTCGAGGAGGAGGCGCACGACCTGCTGCTGGGCCTCGCATCCGATCTCGTCGACGACGTTCCCGACCTCGACGTCGACGCTCTGCTCGACGTGCCGGTCGTCTACGCCTCGGGTCGTGCCGGCGCGGCATCGCGGAACCGGCCGGCCGACGGCTCGCTGCCCGACAACGAGGATCTCGAGCCGCTGTTCGAGGCCATCCTCGAGCACGTGCCCGCGCCGTCCTACGACGATGAGGCTCCGCTTCAGGCCTGGGTCACCAACCTCGACTCCAGCCCGTTCCTCGGACGCCTCGCGCTCCTGCGGGTGTTCAACGGAACGCTCAAGAAGGGGCAGACCGTGGCCTGGGTCCGTGCAGACGGCACCACCAGCAACGCGCGCATCACGGAGCTGCTGAAGACCCGCGCGCTCGAGCGCTACCCGGCCGAGTCCGCGGGCCCCGGCGACATCGTCGCCATCGCGGGCTTCGAGAACATCACGATCGGCGAGACGATCGCCGACCCTGAGGATGTGCGTCCGCTTCCGGCGATCACGGTCGACGACCCCGCCATCTCGATGACGATCGGCACCAACACCTCGCCCCTCATGGGCAAGGTCAAGGGCCACAAGCTCACCGCGCGAATGGTCAAGGACCGCCTCGACAAGGAGCTGATCGGAAACGTCTCGCTCAAGGTCGTCGACATCGGGCGCCCCGACGCGTGGGAGGTGCAGGGCCGCGGTGAGCTCGCCCTCGCCATCCTCGTCGAGAACATGCGCCGCGAGGGCTTCGAGCTCACCGTCGGCAAGCCCCAGGTGGTCACGAAGAAGATCGACGGCAAGACCTACGAGCCGTTCGAGCACCTGACGATCGACACGCCGGAGGAGCACCTCGGCGCGATCACGCAGCTTCTCGCGAACCGCAAGGGCCGCATGGAGAACATGACGAACCACGGCACCGGCTGGGTGCGCATGGAGTTCATCGTCCCGTCGCGCGGCCTGATCGGATTCCGCAGCGAATTCCTCACGACCACGCGTGGCACGGGTATCGCCAACGCGATCTCCCACGGATACGAGCCGTGGGCGGGATCGATCACGACCCGTCAGAACGGCTCGATCGTCGCCGACCGCCAGGGTGTCGTCACCCCGTTCGCGATGATCGCCCTGCAGGAGCGCATGTCGTTCTTCGTGCAGCCCACGCAGGAGGTCTACGAGGGCATGGTCATCGGCGAGAACTCCCGCGCCGACGACATGGACGTCAACATCACGAAGGAGAAGAAGCTCACCAACATGCGTGCGGCGAGCTCCGACACCTTCGAGTCGATGACGCCCCCGCGCCAGCTGACGCTGGAGGAGAGCCTCGAGTTCGCACGCGACGACGAATGCGTCGAGGTCACACCCGAGGTCGTGCGCATCCGCAAGGTCAACCTCGATGCGAACACGCGAGCGCGCGAGACCGCACGCCTGAAGCGTCAGGACGCCAACGCCTGAGAATGTTCACAGACAAGGGCCCTGTGCAGCCGAAACGGCTGCACAGGGCCCTTTTCTCATAGAACGTCCAGGCGGGCCGTTGCAGAATCGTTACCTTGCGCCTGGGGCCGACTCCCGATGAGTGTCCCGCGACGGGCGTACGACGACCCGAAAGTCGATTCATGCTTCACAACACCCGTGCGCTTCGGCGCGCCTCGGATGCGGCATCCGCTCGCGCCGCTGCAAAGACCCGCCGCTCCCGCTGGATCCGCGGCTCGGTGACCGGCGGCGCCGTCGGAATCGCCCTCACGCTCGGCATCGTCGCGGCGCCCGCCGCTGCGGCGGAGCTGCCCGATGCCGTGGATCACGTGACCGCCCTGGTCACGGGTTCCGATCCGCTGCACAAGACCGTCGACGATTCCGCGATCACCATCAAGCTCGCGAAGGACGCCATCGCGGCCGCCGAGGCCAAGAATGCGGAGGTCGCGGCCTCCGGCCTCGATCTGGCCGGTGCTCCCGCCTCGGTCGAGACGCAGGATCTCGGGACGTGGGTCGGCCAGCTCTCCGACCGTGACTCGCTGAGCGACCGCGAGCTCCGGAGCCTGACGGCGTACACCGCGACCGGTACCGACGCCGTGGTCGCCGAGACGGTGACGCTGCAGTCCTCGTACGAGGCGGCCCAGCAGGCCAAGGCGGCGGCGGAGCAGGCTGCGGCAGAGGCCGCGGCCGCCGCAGAAGCGCTGGCCCGGGCGAACACCGTCGACGGAGCGAAGGCGTCGGCCCGCAGCATGGCCTCGAGCCAGTACGGGTGGGGCGACGACCAGTTCTCCTGCCTGAACTCGCTGTGGACCAAGGAGTCGGGCTGGAACTACAAGGCCTACAACGCTTCGGGCGGGGCGACGGGGATCCCGCAGGCGCTTCCGGGAAGCAAGATGGCGTCCGCCGGCAGCGACTGGCAGACCAACGCGTCCACCCAGATCGCCTGGGGCCTCGGATACATCTCGTCCGTGTACGGCACGCCCTGCAGCGCGTGGTCGCACTCGCAGGCCGTGAACTGGTACTGATCGGGAGCGGTCACATCCCTCAGACCTGAATTCCAGAATGACGGCCCCCTGCCCTTGGCAGGGGGCCGTCGTGGCGCTACGGTGAGCGGAAGATGGCTGGGGCGTCGTCGATCCTGAGGAGGACGTGTGGACCCTGCGGCTCTCACCGGCATCCCTCAGGAGGTCTCCACCGGCTCGCTCCCGGGGTGGGAGCGCGTGGATGAGCTCGTCCGAGAAGCGCATCGGCGGTATGCGGACGAGCGGAGCGGAGCAGTCGCCGACTACATCCCCGTTCTTGCCGAGGTCGACCCGGAGCTCTTCGGGCTCGCGCTGATCGAGTCGAACGGCGGGCTTCACGATGCGGGCGACGCCCTGCACAGCTTCTCGATCCAGTCGATCTCGAAGATGTTCGTGTACGCGCTCGCGATCCAGGAGCACGGCCACCAGGTCGTGAGGGACATCGTCGGGGTGAACAACACCGGCCTGCCGTTCAATTCGGTGGTGGCCATCGAGCTCAACGGCGGTCACCCGATGAACCCGATGGTCAACGCCGGCGCGATCGCCACCACCGCGCTCATCCCCGGAGGCACATCCACCGCACAGTGGGAGCGCCTCAGTGACGGGCTCTCGGCGTTCGCCGGGAGGGAACTGGGGATGGACGACGTCGTCTACTCCTCCGAGGCCGAGACGAACGACCGCAACCGCGCGATCGGGAGGCTCCTGCGCAGCTACGGCAGGCTCACCGGCGATCCGGACGAGGTGGTCGACGTGTACACCCGGCAGTGCGCGCTCAGCGTCACTGCGCATGACCTGGCCGTGATGGGAGCGACGCTCGCCGACGGCGGGGTGAACCCGGTGACCGGTGATCGCGTCGTCTCGGCCGACGTCTGCCGGGACACCCTCGCGGTCGTGGCCTCGACCGGCCTCTATGAGCGCTCGGGAGAGTGGCTGTTCGAGATCGGACTCCCGGCCAAGTCCGGCGTGGCCGGCGGAATCGTCGCGGTCTCCCCGGGCAAGGGGGCCGTCGCCGGCTTCTCGCCGCGTCTCGATCACGCAGGGAACTCCGTGCGCTCACAGCTCGCGATCGGACACCTCTCGCGCTCCCTGGGGCTGAATCTGTTCGCGTCGGCCCCTGCGTCATCGCACCATCCCGACACCTGATATCCACATGGATCCCGTTCTGAGGACACCGTCATGAGCCACACCGCGTCTGCACCCGCGACCACCAAGGCCTCCTGGATGCCGCTGGCCAGCCTGTTCCTCGCGCAGGTGCTGATGTCGTTCAACGTGGCGGCGCTGCCGATCTCGCTCGGCGGCATCGTCAGCGACTTCGGAGTGCCGCCGACGGTCGCGAGCACGACGATCGTGATGTACGGCCTCGCCGTCGCCGCACTCGTCATGACAGGAGCGAAGCTCGGGCAGCGCGTGGGGTGGGTGCTCATCTTCCGCGTCGTGATCGTGCTCTTCGCCGCGTCCTCGCTGTTCATGATCTTCGCGCCGAGCGTCGGGTGGGCGATCGCCGGACAAGCCGTCGCCGGTGCGGCCGCCGCCATCATCGTGCCGTCCATCGTGGCATTGATCGCCGAGAACTACCGCGGCGCCCAGCAGGCCACGGCGATCGGGGCGATCGGATCGGCCCGGGCCATCTCGGGTGTCACCGCCTTCCTCATCGGCGGCACCCTCGGGACGCTCGTGGGCTGGCGGCCGATGTTCATCATCGTGTTCGGCATCGCGGTGATCGTGTTCGCACTCAGCTTCACGCTCCGCGGCGATCGCGGCGATGCGTCGATCCGGATCGATCTCGTGGCCTCGCTGCTCATCGGTGCCGCGATCGTGCTCCTGACCCTCGGATTCAACAACCTCAACGGATGGGGGGCGATCGCGGCGACCGACGCCGCTCCGTTCAGCATCCTGGGCCTCTCGCCCGCCCCGGTCTTCATCGTCGTCGGCGTCGTTCTCGGGCAGCTCTTCTTCATGTGGACACGCAGGCGCATGGCCGAGGGCAAGGTGCCGCTGATCGACCTGAGCGTGCTCGACTCGTCGAAGGAGAGGGCCGCCGTCTACGCGATGTTCATCGTGGTCGCGCTCGAAGCGTGCGTGAACTTCACGATCCCGCTGTACATCCAGATCGTCCAGGGGCGCACCCCGTTCGACACCTCGCTCGCGATGATGCCTTTCAACCTCACGGTGTTCATCACCGCGACGCTGGTGGTGCGGTTCTACAAGACCTATCCGCCGCGCGTGATCGGGGTGTTCGGGTTCACCCTCACCACCGTCGCGCTCGTGTGGCTCTCTTTCGTGGTCAGCAACAACTGGGAGACGCTGCCGACGATCCTCGGCCTCGTCGTCTTCGGCATCGGGCAGGGGGCGCTCGTCACGCTGGTGTTCAACGTGCTCGTGACGTCGGCTCCGTCGGAGCTGGCCGGCGATGTCGGCTCTCTGCGCGGCACGACGCAGAATCTCGCGTCCGCGGTGGGTACAGCTCTCGCGGGGGCCCTGTTGGTGTCGCTGCTCGGTCTGAGTGTCGGTCGCGCCGTGATGGAGAACCCCGAGCTGCCGCCCGAGCTCGTGGCGCAGGTCGACCTCGATGCGGTGAACTTCGTCAGCAACGACGACCTCCGGGCGGCTCTCGAGCAGACCGATGCCACACCTGCGCAGGTGGACGCCGCAGTGGCGGTGAACGAGCAGGCGCGCCTCGGCACGCTTCGACTCGGGCTGCTCGTCCTGGCGGGGATCAGCGCCGTGGCCATCCTCCCGGCCTCGCGGCTGCCGCGGTACAAGCCCGACGAGATCCCGGATCCGTCTCCCGTCGCGGGTTCGGACTGAACTCAGCGCAGTTCCGAGATGAGCACCGCGCTGGTGCCGGCGGCCATCGCCTCGAACACGTGTGGAGCGTCGCCGGGGTACGAGAGATAGTCGCCGGGGTTCAGAAGCACGGGATCGAGGGCCGGGCCGACGCGGGCCTGCCCCGAGACGAGGACGACGTGCTCGGTCGTGCCGCTGTGGTGCGGGTCCGAGCGACGCGGATCGCCGGGCTCTCCCCGGATGAGGTAGACATCCCGACGAGCGCCCGGCGGGCTGGCGGAGAGCAGCGTGGCGCTGTACGCCGCAGCCGCGGAGGGGACGCCGGACAGATCGTCGAGACGGATGAGTGTGGGCGCGCTCGACTGTTGATCGACGAAGACCGCGAACGGCACATCGAGTGCCACACCCAGCGCCCAGAGGGTCTCCACGCTCGGATTCCCGGCGCCGGACTCGAGCTGGGAGACGGTCGCCTTCGAGATCCCCGCGCGGCGCGCGAGCTCCGACACGGAGAGGCCGGCAGCTTCGCGCTCTCGCTTCAGGGTGCGGGAGATGCGGTGGCGGAGTTCCTCCATGTGTTCATCATGTCAAACGATCGTTCGCTTGACTATCCTGAATCAACTGTTCAGAATGATCAACATGTGTTCACTCAATCGAACGGCCGGGTGTGAGCGCTGAGCGTGAGGTGTGGCGAGAAGCGCTCGGGGTGGTGCTCGCGACCAGCGCATACGGCGTCTCATTCGGCGCCCTGGCCGTGGCATCGGGTCTCGACGTCTGGCAGACGTGCGTCCTCAGCCTCCTGATGTTCACGGGTGGTTCGCAGTTCGCCTTCGTCGGCGTCTTCGCCGCGGGCGGGATCGCGGCCCTGCCCTCTGCGATCGCCTCAGCCGGGCTTCTGGGAGTGCGCAATGTCGCGTACGGCATGCGCATGTCGCCGATCGTCGGCACGTCACGGGGTCGTCGCGTCGCCGCCGCGCACTTCACGATCGACGAGTCGACGGCCGTCTCGGTCTCGCAGGGAGACCCGCGGCTGCGTCGGATCGGGTTCTGGGTCACAGGGATCGGGATCTTCATCGGCTGGAACGTCACGACCCTGATCGGAGCGCTCGTGGGCGATGTGCTCGGCGACCCGAAGACCTGGGGGCTGGACGCCGCGGCGGCCGCGGCCTTCCTCGCGCTCCTCTGGCCGCGGCTCAGAGAGCGACAGGCGATCGTGGTGGGGGTCGCAGCCGCCGTGGTCGCCGCCGCGCTGACCCCGTTCCTCATGCCGGGAGTCCCGGTCCTGATCGCCGCCGTCGTGGCGATCCTCGTCGGTTGGTTCAACTGGTTCGGCCGCGATACCGCCTCCGCGGCTGCGGCCGGCGAGGCAGCGGCATGAGCGTCTGGAGCGCGATCCTCCTCGCCGCGGTCATCTGCCTGGCACTGAAGGCGTTCGGGTACCTCGTGCCGCCGTCGGTGCTCGACAAGCCACGGCCCGCGCGAATGACGGATCTGCTCACGGTCGCTCTGCTCGCGGCCCTGGTCGCCGTGCAGACCCTAGGTGCGGGCCAGGCGGTGATCGTCGATGCCCGGCTGCCCGCCGTGCTCGTCGCGGCGGGGCTGCTGTGGCTGAAGCAGCCGTTCCTCGTGGTGGTCGTCGCCGCGGCCGTCGTCGCGGCGCTTCTGCGTCTGCTCGGCCTCGCTGCCTGACCCGGCGCGCGTGGGCGCGTACGGCGCGCGTAGGATCGTCTCGTGCGTATCGGATGGATCTCCCGGGTGCTCTCCTGGATAGCGGCGGCCCTGGTCGGCGGCGTGTTCGGCATCGCCGGGACGATCGGTCACAGCCTGACGTGGGGGCCCATCCCGGTGGGGCTCGTGGTCGGCGCTGTGGCGTGCGGGGCGATCCTCATCGCGATCAGGTCGCTCACCCATGACCGTGGTGCGACCCTCGCCGCGGGTCTCGGGATGGTCGGGATGCTCGTGCTCATCTCGGGCGTCGGTCCCGGAGGCTCCGTGGTCGTGCAGGACACCGTCAGCGGGCGGATCTGGACCTACCTGGTCGCGGGACTCGTGCTCCTCGCCGTCGCCTGGCCGTCTCTGTCCCGTCTGCCCGTTCGCGCGGGCGCGAGTCCTCAGCCCGCTGCACCGGACGCGGAGTCGGTGGCCGACGCGCCGTCGAGTCCCACTCGCCGGTCGGCGCTGGGCGATCGGACGGGCAGCGAGTCGTAGACTGAGGGGGTGACGTATGTGATCGCCCTTCCGTGCGTCGATGTCAAGGATCGCGCCTGCATCGACGAGTGCCCCGTTGACTGTATCTACGAGGGTGAACGCTCGCTGTACATCCACCCCGACGAATGCGTGGACTGCGGCGCGTGCGAGCCGGTCTGTCCCGTCGAGGCGATCTACTACGAGGACGACCTCCCCGACGAGTGGCAGGACTACTACAAGGCGAACGTCGAGTTCTTCGACGAGGTCGGGTCACCCGGCGGCGCCGCGAAGGTCGGCGTCATCGCACACGACCACCCCATCATCGCCGCTCTGCCTCCGCAGGGCGAGTAGCCGGTGAGCGTCCGCGATCTGGCCGACTACCCTTGGGATGCGGTCGTCCCTTACCGTGAACGCGCCTCGCTGCACCCGAGGGGGATCGTCGATCTCTCGGTCGGGTCTCCGGTCGATCCGACGCCTGATCTGATCCGGCGGGCGCTGTCCGAGGCGACAGATGCGCACGCGTACCCTCAGACGGTCGGGACCCCGGCGCTGCGCGAGGCGATCGTCGACTGGTACGCACGGCGCAGGGGAGTGTCCGACCTCACCGTGGACAACGTCCTTCCGACGATCGGATCGAAAGAGCTCGTCGCTCTGCTGCCGACCCTGCTCGGACTCGGCGAGGGCGACATCGTGGTGCACCCGCGCATCGCCTACCCGACGTACGAGGTGGGTGCCCGCGTCGTGGGGGCGACGCCTCTGGCAGCCGACGACCCGGCGGAGTGGCCCGAGGGCGCGAAGCTGATCTGGATCAACACTCCGGGCAACCCCGACGGGCGCACCTGGACGGTCGACGAGCTCGCGGCGGCGGTGCGGCGCGCTCGCGAGATCGGAGCGGTGCTCGCGAGCGACGAGTGCTATGCGGAACTCGGGTGGGACGGTCGCTGGGCGAGCGAGCCCATTCCCTCGATCCTCGATCCGCGCGTCGCGGGAGGCAGCCGAGCGGGCCTGCTGAGCGTGTACTCGTTGAGCAAGCAGTCGAATCTGGCGGGGTACCGGGCCGCGTTCGTCGCAGGATGCGCGCGCATCGTCGGCGATCTGCTCACGGCGCGCAAGCATCTCGGCCTGATGCCGCCCGAGCCCGTGCAGCATGCCATGGCCGTCGCGCTGGGCGACGACGAGCACGTCGCGACGCAGAAGGAGCTGTACCGTCGACGACGGGACGCACTGCGTCCCGCACTCGAGGCGGCCGGCTTCCGGATCGACGGGTCGGAAGCGGGGCTCTACCTGTGGGCGACCGAGGGGCGTGATGCGTGGGAGAGCATCGGGCGCCTCGCGGACCTCGGCATCCTCGCCGGCCCCGGACCCTTCTACGGGCCGTATTCGAGCCAGCATGTCCGGCTCGCTCTGACGGCCCCCACCGAGCGGATTCTCGAGGGCGCGCGACGCCTTCGTGAGCACGCATTGTAGGTTCTCTCTTTGAGGCCCTGCTTCTTTTGTCTGATGTCACAGTAGGCCGGTAGGCCTACTAGGCTGTAGAGGCGATTCGGTCGTGCATCGATGATCTCGATTCGGCCCGGCGCAGAGCGCCGTCACATCGCCACATCCGGCTTTGATGAACATCCACGAGGAGGCCCGCGTGAGCGCAGCGGCAGAGCAGCAGGCGACGGCGAAGCTGACGATCGGCGATACGACCGCGGAGTTCCCGCTCGTGCGCGGCACGGCGGGGAACGACAGCATCGATTTCTCGACGCTGACCCGCCAGACCGGCTACACGGGGCTCGACTACGGATTCGTCAACACGGCATCGACCCGGTCGGACATCACGTTCATCGACGGTGACAAGGGCATCCTGCGGTACCGCGGTTACCCGATCGAGCAGCTCGCCGGAAAGACGAGCTACCTCGAGGTCGCGTGGCTCCTGATCTACGGCGAACTGCCGTCCGCTGCGGAGCTGGCCGAGTTCGACGAGAAGATCCGTCGTCACACGCTGCTCCACGAGGACCTCAAGCGGTTCTTCTCGGCGCTGCCGCATACCGCGCACCCCATGTCGGTGCTGTCGTCGGCGGTCGCCGCCCTGTCGACGTACTACGAGGGACAGACCGACCCCCACAACCCCGAGCACGTCGAACTGAACATGATCCGCATGCTCGCCAAGCTCCCGGTGATCGCAGCGTACGCGCACAAGAAGAGCGTCGGTCAGGCGTTCCTCTATCCCGACAACTCCCTCGGCTTCGTCGAGAACTTCCTCAAGCTCAACTTCGGAGTGCATTCGGAGGAGTACCAGGTCAACCCGGTGATGTCGAAGGCGCTCGAGCTGCTGCTCATCCTGCACGAGGACCACGAGCAGAACGCATCGACCTCGACCGTGCGTCTGGTCGGATCGACGGGGGCGAACCAGTTCGCATCGATCTCGGCCGGCATTCAGGCACTCTCCGGCCCGCTGCACGGAGGGGCGAACGAAGCTGTGCTCACGATGCTCGGACAGATCCGCGACTCGGGTCAGAGCGTCTCGCGGTTCGTCGAGCGGGTGAAGAACAAGGAAGAGGGCGTGAAGCTCATGGGCTTCGGGCACCGCGTCTACAAGAACTACGACCCCAGGGCGAAGCTCGTCAAGGAGGCCGCGGGGGAGGTTCTCGCGGAGCTGGGTGTCACCGACCCGCTTCTCGACCTCGCTCAGGAGCTCGAGGAGCTCGCACTCGCGGACGACTACTTCAAGGAGCGTCGCCTGTACCCCAACGTCGACTTCTACACCGGCGTGATCTACAAGGCGATGGGCTTCCCGACGCGCATGTTCACCGTGCTGTTCGCGATCGGCCGTCTGCCGGGCTGGCTCGCGCAGTGGCGCGAGCTGCAGCTCGACCCGCAGACCAAGATCGGCCGTCCGCAGCAGCTCTACACGGGATCCCCGGAGCGCACCTTCCAGACCCGCTGATCCGAGGCGCTATGCCCGTCGTCACTGCACAGGCCGTCGTTCCGGTCGACCCGGCGACGGCCTTCGCGGTCTCGCAGACCACCGGGGCCGTGCGGCGTCGGTGGGATCCGTTCATCAGCGAACAGCACTACCTCGACGGCGCGGACGGCGCAGCCAAGGGCGTGCGCACGTTCACGAGACAGCGCTTCGGCTTCTCGATGGTGAGTCGGTACGTGTCCTACGCACCGCCGCGCAATGTCGGCATGGTGATGGAGACCGGGCCCTGGTTCTTCGCCAAGCTCGGAGGCGGATGGCGTTTCACGGAGGTGCCGGAGGGCACTCTCGCGGTGTGGAAGTATAACTTCTCGTGCCGCCCCGCGTGGATCGCGCCTCTCGCCGAATGGATCGGCGCGCGCGTACTCGACGTCGAGATCAGAAGACGCCTGGCCGGCTTCGTCCGGGGATGCTCCGATCCACAGGTTCTGTCGGACGTGCGCCGGCGCTCCGCATGATCACGGCCTGAGACGACGAGCGGGTGCGCCGATGCGTGAGCATCCGTGCACCCGCTCGTCTCGGGTGTGGGTCAGCGGCCCTGCGGGCTGCGTCCGCGGCCGCCCTGTCCACCGGAGCGGGCGCCGCCCTGACGGGAGCCGGCCTGTGCGCCCTGGCCGCCCTGTCCCGAGCGGGGGCGACGGCTGCGACGCGAGGGCGGGTTGGCCGCCGAGTTGCGCTCTCCGCCGGCGGGGCGCTGCTTCGACGACGCACGCTGCTGCTGCACCTGGACCGGAGCCGGGCGAACGTGCGGGGCACGCTCGGGCACGAGCTCGGTGACGGCGTCCGAGGTGACCGGCTCGAGAGCGGCGGTGATCGCCGCCTTGCGGAGCAGGTCCTTCACGTCGCGACGCTGCTCAGGCAGCACGACCGTGACGACCGTGCCCGCCGCGCCCGCACGAGCGGTGCGACCGGAGCGGTGCAGGTAAGCCTTGTGCTCCATGGGCGGGTCGACGTGCACCACGAGGTCGACGTTGTCGACGTGCACGCCGCGTGCGGCGACATCGGTCGCGACGAGGACACGCACGCCGCCGTCTTCAGGTGCCGAAGAGAAGGCGCTGAGATTGCGCTCGCGCGCGTTCTGCGACAGGTTGCCGTGAAGGTCGACGGCAGGGATGCCGGCAGCGGTGAGCTGCTTCGCGAGCTTCTTCGCCTGGTGCTTGGTGCGGGTGAAGAGGATGCGGCGCCCTGTGCCCGAGGCGAGGTCGCGCACGAGAGTCGTCTTGTTGTCGGTCGAGTCGACGACGAGCACGCGGTGCGTCATCTCGCCGACGGGGACGCTCTCCTCGTCGACCTCGTGGCTCACGGCGTTCGACAGGAATCGGCGGGCGAGTGTGTCGATGCCGCGGTCGAGGGTCGCGCTGAAGAGAAGGCGCTGACCGCCCGCGGGAGTGGCGGTGAGGATGCGAGTGACGCCCGGCAGGAAGCCGAGGTCGGCCATGTGATCGGCTTCGTCCAGAACCGTGACCTCGACTGCGTCGAGCTGCACGATGCGCTGCTTCATGAGGTCTTCGAGGCGGCCGGGGCACGCCACGACGATGTCGGCACCGTCGCGCATGGCCTGCTCCTGCGGGCGCTGGCTGACGCCGCCGAACACCGTGGTGACGCGCAGACCCTTGGCCGCGGCGAGCGGTGCGATGGTCGCGGCTATCTGCGTGGCGAGCTCGCGGGTCGGAGCGAGGACCAGACCACGAGGATGGTTCGGACGGCTCTTGCGTGAAGAGGCCGACAGGCGGGAGACCAGGGGAAGCGCGAACGCGATCGTCTTGCCGCTGCCCGTGCGACCACGGCCGAGGAGGTCGCGACCGGCGAGCGAGTCGGGAAGCGTGTCGCGCTGGATCGCGAACGCCTCGGTCTTGCCGTCCTTCGCGAGGACGGCGGCGAGGTCGGCGGGTACGCCGAGGTCGAGGAAGGAAGTCATGAAGTATCTCCGAGAATGCACGCACGAACAGTGAGGCCGGGTGCGGGAAGGTGGGCGACGGCGCGGGATCGCGCATCGTTTCGCCGTTCGAAATGGCCAGAACCAGGCAAGTGGTGCGGGAGCGTGTCGACGACGCAGACGTCTCGCATCGCGAGGGACGTCGCGTTCAGGATATCACGCGCCCCACGGCGAAGCCTGGGACGCGGCGTGTCAGCGCGTCGTGATCAGGCGTGGAGTGCCTCGTTGAGCGTGACGCCCACGCCTTCGCGTCGCACGGCCTCGACGGCTCCGCTGAGCGAGTTGCGGCGGAAGAGCAGACCGTCCTGACCGGACAGCTCGGCGCCCTTGACGCTCTTCCTGCCGCCGTCCGCGGTCACCGGTCCGTCGACCAGCACGATCTTGGTCCCGGCCGTGACGTACAGGCCCGCCTCCACCACGCAGTCGTCACCGAGGGAGATGCCGATCCCGGCGTTGGCGCCGAGCAGGGTGCGCGCGCCGATCGACACCCGGTGCGCGCCGCCGCCGGACAGCGTTCCCATGATCGAGGCTCCACCGCCGATGTCGCTGCCGTCACCGACGACGACGCCCTGAGAGATGCGGCCCTCGACCATCGACGCGCCCAGCGTCCCGGCGTTGAAGTTCACGAACCCCTCGTGCATGACGGTCGTGCCGGGGGAGAGGTGCGCGCCGAGACGCACGCGCGAGGCGTCGGCGATGCGGACACCGACAGGCTGCACGTAGTCGGTGAGGCGGGGGAACTTGTCGAGAGCCTGCACCTGGATGCCCGCTCGCTGCAGCCGGGGACGGAGTCTGGCCGCGTCCTCGGGATGCACGGGACCGGCGTTCGTCCACGCCACGGTGGGAAGATGCGCGAAGATGCCGTCGAGATTGAGTTCGTTCGGGCGCACCAGCAGATGAGACAGGGCATGCAGTCGCAGGTAGGCGTCAGCCGTGGATGTCGGCGCGGCGTCGAGGTCGATGTGCACCTGCACGGTCTCGACGGTGACGTTGCGGCGCTCGTCCGGTCCCGCGAGAGCGTCGAGGGCGGACAGCGCGGCGGCTGCCTCCTCGGTGTTCGGGGCGGATGTCGAGACCTCGGGGAACCACGCGTCCAGCACGGTGCCGTCGCCGGCGATCGTCGAAAGTCCGGTACCCCACACGGTGCGCGCCTCAGTCATGCATCCACGGTATCGCGAGCCGACGCACGCGATGACACGGATGACGGTGTAAGTAGGCTGGGGGCATGCTGCTCGATCTGACCGCGTCCTCCACAGAACTGACCCGTGCGATCTGTGACATCCCGAGCGTGTCCGGTGACGAGGCGACGCTCGCCGACGCCATAGAAGAGGCGATCTCGCCGCACGCTCATCTCGAGGTGATCCGTCACGGCAACACGATCGTGGCCAGGACGAATCTGGGACGCGCGCAGCGGGTCGCGATCGCGGGCCATATCGATACGGTGCCGATCAACAACAACGTGCCGACGAAGGAGATCGAGATCGACGGCGTTCCCCATCTCTGGGGGCGAGGGACCGTCGACATGAAGAGCGGTACCGCGGTGCAGCTCAAGCTCGCCGCAGAGCTGTCCGACCCTTCCGTCGACATCACCTGGATGTGGTACGACAACGAAGAGGTCGAGGCATCGAAGAACGGCCTCGCTCTGCTCGCCGCCGTGCGCCCGGATCTCTTCCAGGCTGACTTCGCGATTCTCGGCGAGCCCTCGAACGGCGAGGTCGAGGGCGGATGCAACGGCACGATGCGCGCGATCGTCCGCACCTCCGGAGTGCGAGCTCATGCAGCTCGAGCCTGGATCGGAGAGAACGCCATCCATCGGGCCGCGCCCGTGCTCGCCCGCCTGGCCGAGTACCGGGCCAGAGAGGTCTCGGTCGAGGGTCTGCTCTACCGGGAGAGCATGAGCGCCGTGCGCATCAGCGGCGGTGTCGCGGGCAACGTGATCCCCGATGCGTGCGAGATCGAGGTGAACTACCGCTTCGCGCCGAGCAAGTCGGCCGCCGACGCCGAGGCGCATGTCCGCAATCTGTTCGCCGGTTTCGATGTGGAGATCACCGACGCGGCGGAAGGTGCTCGGCCAGGGCTCGATGCGCCGATCGCACAGCAGTTCGTGAAGGCCGTGGGGGCGGAACCGCGTCCGAAGTACGGATGGACCGACGTCGCCCGCTTCTCGGCACTCGGCATCCCCGCAGTCAACTACGGTCCCGGTGACCCGCATCTCGCGCACCACGACGAAGAGAGGGTGCCTCTCGCTCAGATCGAGGCGGTCGAGCGGGGGCTGCGCGCGTGGCTCACGTCACGCTGACCCTCGCGCGCCGCTGGGCTCAGCTGGCCCTGCCGCTGAGGATCGCGCTGATCTATCTCGCAGCCCGTGCGGTGACGACGGCGCTGATGATCGGCGCTGCGGCGCAATCGACGTCGCTGTCGCGCTTCGGAGCCGACCCCGGGCTGATCGACTTCGTTCTCGGGTGGGATGCGCAGTGGTACTGGCTGGTCGCGGAGGACGGCTACCCGAGTGAGCTCCCGCGGACCGAGTCGGGCGACGTCGCGGAGAACGCCTGGGCCTTCATGCCGGTCTTCGCATATGCGGCGAAGTTCGTGGGGATGCTCCTGGGATCGTGGGGCGCGGGTGCGTTCGTCCTGTCGTTCGTGGCGGGGTACTTCGCGTGTCTCGCCCTCCACCGCCTGCTGCGCGATCGCATCGGTCGATCGGCCGCCACCTGGTCGGTCGTGTTCTTCGCGTTCGGCCCGCTCGCGGCCATGTTCCAGGTCGGATACGCGGAGACCCTCTTCCTCCTGCCCCTGTTCCTCGCGCTCGACCTCGTGATCCGGCACCGTTATGCGTGGCTCTATGCGGTGATCCCGCTCATGGCGTTCACCCGTCCGGGAGTCCTCGCCTTCGCCCTGTTCCTGGGGCTCCACGGAGTGCTGCGGTGGTCGCGTCGTAGACAGGCCGCGCTCCCCGTGCGCGACGTCGTGCACATCGTCGCGCTCGGCGCACTGGCCACCGCGTGCGGCTTCGCCTGGCAGGCGATCGCGGGCGCGGTCACGGGAGACCCAGGCGCATACCTCGCGACCGAGCTGGCGTGGCGGCGCAACTGGATCGCAGGGGGCGTCGAGGGGTTCGTGCCGTTCGAGGGATGGATCCAGGCCGCGCAGTTCTGGTTCGTCCAGTGGGGGCTCCCGGCCGCTGCGGGCCTCGTCGCCGTTTTCGTCCTCGTCGTCGGCGTCGGGTGCGTGCTCCTGTTCGCGCCCGGAGTGCGCCGCCTCGGCCCGGATCTGCGACTGTGGAGCGCGAGCTACGTGCTCTATCTGCTGGCGGTCTTCTTCCCCCAGTCGAGCACATTCCGGCTGTTGCTGCCGTTGAGTCCGCTCTGGGGCGCGGTCGCGGTCCCACGCTCGCGCGTGTGGCGAGGGGGCGTTCTCATCGCGTGCGTGGCGGCGCAATGGGTATGGATACTCCACATGTATGCACTGGGAAACATGTTCTGGCAGGTGCCGTGAATGTTAATGCTCGATGCATTTCTTTCACGGGAGACATACAGCCTTCGGTGACAACCGATAAACTGGTGAGATACCACCGGAGGAAAAGGAGCCCACGATGGCAGCGATGAAGCCGAGGACTGGCGACGGACCCATGGAGGCCGTGAAGGAAGGGCGACTCATCATCGTGCGCGTCCCCCTCGAAGGCGGCGGCCGCCTGGTCGTTTCCGTGAACGATGCAGAAGCGAAGGAACTCCACGACGTGCTGGCAGCAGTCGTGGGGCCAGCCTCCACGACACCCACCCGCCAGGCGCGTTTTTCATGACGCGCGGGCGACTGATCACCGATCCGTCGCCCTCTCTTCTGCGTATGGCGGGTCAGGCCTCCGCGACGCGGATGAGCTGGAGCAGGCCCTCGCCCGACGCCGAGACCGTCGCGAGAACCGCAGCGGACTCCTGGGTCTCTTGGATCAGCGAGCGGTATGCAGCCGTGACGGCATCACGCTGCACGGGATCGGCGACACGGCCGGCGGCGAGGACGCGCGGAACCAGCACGATGCCCCCGTCGCGAGCGAGGCGCAATCCGTGCTCGACATACTCGATCACGTTGTCGGGGTCGGCGTCGACCAGGACGATGTCGTACGACGACTCGTTCATGCGGGGGAGGACGTCTGCGGCTCGACCACTGATGAATCGAGCGCGAGTCGCCGGTATGCGGGCGTCGGAGAAGGCCTGCCGCGCCGCCGCGAGATGTTCGGGCTCGTTGTCGATCGAGGTGAGGACGGCGTTCGGAGCCCCGCGCAGCAGCCAGAGCCCGGAGACGCCCGCGCCGGTGCCGATCTCGACGATCGAACGAGCGTTCGTCGCCGCGGCGAGGACGGCGATCTGCGATCCGACGACCGCGCTGATCGGCGCGGCTCCCAGCTCGACGGCATTCGCGCGAGCGCGCGTGATGGACGACGGCTCCACGATGGATTCTCGGAGGAAACGTGCGTTCGCATCGTTCTCGCTCATTGCCCTGATCTCCCGACTCACATGTGTGTTGTCCCAGCGTATGCGCTCGGCGCTCAGCAGCCGGGCAGGCGCGGCGGTAGCCTGGTGAGATGGAACTCGGGATCTCATTCGAGAAGATTCTGCTGATCGGTCTGGTCGCTGTTCTTCTCGTCGGACCCGAGCGGCTGCCTCGCTATGCCGAAAGCGTGGCCAAGCTCGCTCGGCGTGCCGGTGAGTTCCTGCGCGACACCAAGACTCGGGTCCGTGAAGAGATGGGGCCGGAGGTCGACGATGTGGATTGGCGCAAGCTCGATCCGCGCCAGTACGACCCGCGTCGCATCATCCGCGATGCGCTCTTCGAGGACACGCCCACCGTGGCCGCCTCTCAGGCCGCGACGGTGGTCGCGGAGCCGGCGGTGGCGCCTGTGCGGCCCGTACGCGTGCGACCGGAGTTCTCGGTGGCGAACCCGCCCCCGTACGACCTCGAAGCGACCTGACCGGACCCGCGGGTCGGTGATCTGCGTCGTGGACCACGGCGCGGCGCCCGCGGGTCGCGACGTCCGCCGATTCGGCGTCAGCTGAGCGACAGGGGGAGCGGGCGACCGGAGAGGCCGCGCCCTCGACCCGCAAGGGAGTGCGCGACGTCGTCGATCGCGCGTGCTGCGGCGTCTGTCGGGTCGGAGATGACGATGGGCACACCGTCATCGCCGCCCGAGCGCAGCGCGGGGCTGAGCGGGATCGACGCGAGCAACGGCACCGGATCGGCCTCCGAGAGAGCGGCGGCGACTGCCGCGCCACCGCCCGATCCGAACAGATCGAGCATCGTTCCGTCGGGGAGCACGAACGGGCCCATGTTCTCGATCACCCCGATCACGCGTTGACCGGTCTGCCGTGCGACCAGGCCGCTGCGGATCGCCACGTCCGAGGCTGCGGTCTGCGGGGTCGTGACGACGAGCACTTCGGCATGCGGGAGCAGCTGACCGATTGAGATCGCGATGTCTCCTGTGCCGGGCGGCATGTCGATCAGGAGCACGTCGAGGTCGCCGAAGAAGACGTCCGTCAGGAACTGCTGCACGGTGCGGTGGAGCATCGGACCGCGCCACGCGACCACAGCCTCGCCGTCGCGCAGGAACATCCCGATCGAGATGGTCTTCACCCCGTACGCGACCGGCGGCAGCATCAGGTCGTCGATCCGTGTCGGCTGCGTACCCGCGGGAATCCCCAGAAGACCGGGGATCGAGAAGCCGTGCACATCGGCGTCGACCAGACCCACCGAGAGGCCCTGTTCCGCCAGCGCGACCGCGAGGTTCGCGGTGACCGTCGACTTCCCGACACCGCCCTTCCCGCTCGAGACGAGGATGACCCGCGTGAGCGAGTCGGGGCCGAACGGCATCTGGCGCGGCGCACGACCGTCGCGGAGCTTCTCGGTGAGGGCCTTGCGCTCGGCTGGTGTCATCACGCCGACATCGACCCGCACATCGTCCACGCCCGGAACGGATGACGCTGCGGCGCGGACATCGGACTCGATCCGTGCTGCGGCGGGGCAGCCCACGATCGTCAGGACGATCGAGACCTCAGCCGTGCCCGCATCGACCGAGATGTCTCTGACCATGTCGAGATCGCCGATCGGGCGTCGCAGCTCAGGGTCGGTCACGGCGGCGACCGCCGACCGCACGGCGTCGGCAGTGCTCACGACGACGGCCGGCTGGTCGGGCGTGGTGACTCGCGGGGCTCGTCCTCCGATTCGCCCAGCTCGGCGAGCAGCGCCTTGAGCTCCTGACGCAGCACGTCCCGGGTCACGACCTGGTTGTTCCGCTCCTCGAGCGACATGCGGAGGGCCACGATCTCCCGCGCGAGGTATTCCGTGTCGGCGAGGTTGCGCTCGGCACGCTGACGATCCTGTTCGATCTGCACGCGGTCGCGGTCGTCCTGGCGATTCTGTGCGAGCAGGATCAGCGGTGCGGCGTAAGACGCCTGAAGCGACAGCATGAGCGTGAGCGCGGTGAATCCGAGCGCCGCGTCGTCGAAGCGGAGGTGGTCGGGGAGCAGCGTGTTCCAGCAGATCCACAGAACGCAGAACAGCGTGAGGATGAGGAGGAACGCCGGGGTGCCCATCGCCCGGGCGACCCATTCGGTGAAGCGGCCGAAACGATCACGTGACGTCGAACGCTGCCGAGACGATCCGCGACCGAGCGGAGCATCGAGTCGAGGCGAACGCGACCGGGCGCGGGCCATCACAGCGCAGCCCCTGGAATCGTCGACTCATCGCTGTCGTGTGTGCGCCAGTCGTCAGGAAGCAGATAATCGAGGACGTCGTCGATGCTGATGGCGCCGACCAGGCGGTGGGCGGCGTCGATCACCGGGAGCGACACGAGGTCGTAGCTCGCCAGCATCCTCGCGACCTCGGCTGCGGAAGCGGTGACGGCCACCGGTTCGAGGCTGTCGTCGACGATCGCCCCCAGCCGCTCATGCGGGGGATAGCGCAGCATCCGCTGGAAGTGCACCACGCCGAGCAGACGGCCGGTGGGCGTCTCGAACGGCGGAAGGGTCACGAACACGGCCGCGGCGAGAGCCGGATGCAGTTCGTGGCGGCGGATGAGCGCGAGTGCCTCTGCCACGGTGGCGTCCGCCGACAGGATGATCGGCTCCGGGGTCATGAGTCCGCCGGCGGTGTCGGGGCCGTAGCGGAGCAGCATCCTCACGTCCTCGGCCTCTTCCGGCTCCATCAGCTCGAGCAGCTGCTCGAGACGACTGGGAGGGAGCTGCGCGAGGAGGTCGGCGGCGTCGTCGGGCTCCATCTGGTCGAGGATGTCGGCGGCGCGCTCGTCGCCGAGGCGATCGAGGATGTGCACCTGCTCGTCCTCGGGCATCTCTTCGAGAGCGTCGGCGAGGCGGTCGTCGGAGAGCTCTTCGGCGACCTCGATCATGCGCTGCTGCGGAAGGTCGAGCAGGGTGTTCGCGAGGTCGGCCGCGTGCAGCTCCGAGTACGACGCGACGAGCTGCTCGGCGGACTGCGCCTCTCCGGGGGACTGCTGCTCGGACACCTCGTTCCATGCCGCGAATGTCGTCGGGCCCTTCGCGAACGGTGAGGCGCTCGTCTTGGGGCGGCGCAGGAAGAGCTGGCTCACGGCCCATTCGCCGAGTCGGTTGGGTTCGATCGCGACGTCTTCGATCACGGCCTTCCCGCTGCCGTCGACGAGGTCGACCCTGCGTCCCAGCAGTTCTGCGAGCACGCGCACCTCGCCGGCGCGGGGCGAGAACCGGCGCACGTTGATGAGTCCCGTGCTGATCACCTGGCCGGCCCTGATCGAGGTCACACGACCGATGGAGAGGAAGACCTGCCTGCGTCCGGGGATCTCGACGACGAGGCCGATGACACGCGGGGCTCCGGTACTTCGATACACGATGACGACGTCACGGACCTTGCCGAGCCGGTCGCCCACGGGGTCGAAGACGGCGCACCCTGCCAGGCGCGCGGCGAATACCCGTTGTGTGCTCACCCGTCCAGCGTAGTGCGCGGGGCCTGCGAAGAGGCCCCGCGGCAGGTGCGAGCGGCGCCCGCGCGCCCGACTCGCGGGCCGCTCATCGACAGGCATGGAACAATGGCGGGATGAGCATGCTGAACCGTCCAGCTGACAGCCGCGATGAGGGCGAGATCGTCGCTTCGACTCGCGATTACGAAGGTGCGCAGAAGACGGTGTCGAAACTGATCGCCGAAGAGGTGCCGGCGCGCGACATCGCGATCGTCGGGCAGAGCGTGCGCACGGTCGAACGCATCACCGGCCGGCTCGGCTACGCGGCGGCCGCGCGCTCCGGTGCCGTCAACGGCGTGCTCATCGGCCTGTTCCTCTCCGCGATCCTCGTGATCGGGAATCCCGAGGTGCCGATCCAGCTCTTCGTGGGATTCGTGTTCATCGGAGTCGCCCTCGGCATGCTGCTGAGCCTCGTGACGTACGCGATCGTCCGTCGCCGTCGGGACTTCGCGAGCGTCACGCAGTTCGCCGCCGACCACTACGAGGTGCGCGTGCAGGCAGCCTCGCTCGCCAAGGCGCGGCTCGCGCTCGGAGCAGCCAGGCCGGCAGCGACGCGGCCTCCGGTGAACCTCGACGAGCCGCCCCGATACGGTGAGCGGATCACACCCGGCACCCCGAGCTCGCCGACCCCGCCGCCCGTGCCCGAGGAGCCGACTCCCGGTGCCGATGCATCGCCCGGCACAGAACCGACCCCGCCGTCGGGCGTCGGCCCGACCGCGCCCGAGGAGCCGGTCGTGCCACCGCGACCCGCCGACCCGGTCGGACCGCCGACCGATGCGCCCGGCGACGGTTCGCCCGGCCTGCCGCCGAGGCCCGCAGAGACCGCCTGATGGCCGATCTGCAGGGGGAGCCGCGGTCGAGCACTGCGTGCGCGCGCGGCTGATGGTCGACATCACCGTCGAGCTGCCCGCGGGTGCCACCGCGGTCTCCGCAGACTGGTCCGAGGGAACCGGCGGTGCGACCGCGATCGTCGCTCATGGCGCGGGGACGGGGAAGGATCATCCCTTCCTCACGGGATTCGCCGATGCGCTCGGCGAGCGTGGATTCTCCACGCTCCGCTTCAACTTCCCCTACGTCGAGCAGGGTCGGCGCATGCCGGGGCCGGCGACGCACGCGATCGCGACGTGGAACGCGGTCGTGGCCTTCGCTCGCGCCCAGGCTCCGGAGAACACGATCTGGGCCGCCGGCAAGTCCTACGGGGGGCGGATGGCTTCGATGGCCGTGGCCGAGGGGCTCTCGGTCGACGGCCTGGCATACCTCGGGTACCCGCTGCACGCGCCGGGCAAGCCCGAGAGACCGCGCGCCGAGCACCTCCCCGCGATCTCGGTCCCGCAGCTGTTCATCGAGGGGACGAACGACCCGTTCATCCAGCCGGTGTCCCAGTTCGAGGAGGTCGTCGCCGGCTGTCAGTCCGCCCACGTCGTCTGGGTCGACGGCGGCGGACACACCTTCGAGGTCAAGGGCCGCAAGCGCCCGCCGGTCGAGATCGGCGCAGCCCTCGCCCCGATCCTCGCGGACTTCGTCGATGGGGTCGCGAGCCGCTGACCGCCGTCGTCGTCCGTCGCATCCGAACGAGCGCACCAGAACGCGAAGACCGCCGAGCGATCACTCGCTCAGCGGTCTGCGCGACAGAGGGACGCACCTCCGTCCGATCGCTCGGCCGGGCTCAGCTCTGCACTCGTGCGATCCAGGCCTCGACCTCGTCGGCCGTGCGCGGGATCGCCGCCGAGAGATTGACCGGCCCGTCCTCGGTCATGAGGATGTCGTCCTCGATGCGCACGCCGATTCCGCGGTACTCAGCGGGCACCGTGAGGTCGTCGATCTGGAAGTAGAGACCGGGTTCGATCGTGAACACCATGCCGGGGGCCAGGATGCCGTCGTAGTACATCTCACGGCGCGCCTGCGCGCAATCGTGCACGTCGATCCCGAGGTGGTGCGACGTGCCGTGAACCATGTAGCGGCGGTGCTGCCCCCCGGAGTCGGCTGACAGCGCCTCCTCAGCGGTCACGGGAAGCAGGCCCCATTCGGCGACGCGTGCGGCGATCACCCGCATGGCGGCCTCGTGCACCTCGCGGAAGCGCACACCGACCCTGGCTGCGGCGAACGCGGCATCCGCGGCCTCGCGCACCGTCTCGTAGACGCGGCGCTGCACCTCGGTGAACGTGCCCGAGACCGGGAGGGTGCGGGTGATGTCTGCGGTGTAGTAGCTGTCGGCCTCGACGCCGGCATCCACCAGGATGAGGTCGCCGGGGACGACCGTGCCGTCGTTTCGGGTCCAGTGCAGGTAGCAGGCGTGCGGGCCGGAGGCGGCGATGGTGTCGTATCCCTCACCGTTGCCGTCCTCGCGCGCGCGGCGGTGGAAGACGCCCTCCACGACGCGTTCGCCGCGAGAGTGCGCGACGGCCTCGGGGAGCGAGCGGATGACGTCGTCGAAGCCCTGTGCCGTGATGTCGACCGCGCGACGCATCTCGGCGACCTCGAACTCGTCCTTCACGAGACGCAGTTCCGAGACGAAGCGGGTGAGGTCGTCGTCCTGCTCGAGCACGAGCTCGCCGTCGACGGGGGAGAACGCGTCGAGGTGCGCTGTCGCGAGCGCCAGGTCGGCGGCGACGCCGGCGAGAGACGGGCGCGGACCGATCCAGAACTCGCCCACCGTCGCATCGGCGTAGAACTCCGTCGTCGTGCGGTCGGCGCGCTCGCGGAAGTACAGGGCGACGTCGTGGCCCGCCTCGGTGGGGTCGAACACGAGGATCGAGTCGGGCTCGGAATCAGCTGCCCACCCGGTGAGGTGCGCGAAGGCGGAGTGCGCGCGGAACACGTAATCGGTGTCGTTGCTGCGCTGCTTGAGCGATCCTGCGGGTATCACCAGGCGCTTGCCGGGGAAAGCGGCTGAGACGGCGGCGCGACGCGTCGCCGCATACGGCGCCTGCGCGCGCGGAGCGGGGAGGGTCTCGGTCCGCTCCGCCCACCCGGTCGAGATCGTGTCGAGGAACCCCTGAGGGAAGGGCTGCTTGCGGTTCGTGGTGCTGCTCTCGACGGGGGCCTCGACGGCGGGTTCTGCGACCGTGTCGCGTTCTGCGGTGCTCATCCCTCCAGTCTGTCATCTGACGGAGGGATGTGCGGGGTCAGCCGACGGGCTCGAGCTGGACGACCAGCCCGCGATGATCGCTGCCGCCGGCGTCGTCGATCACGACGGAACCCGTCGGGACCCAGTTGGGAGACGCCATCACATGGTCGATCGGGGTGCTGAGCAGCGCGGGGAGCGAGCTCGGCCACGTCCCCATGTAGCCGTTGCCCGTGCGGGAGGCGACATCGCGGCAGTAGCCCATGTCTCCGCCCTCGACGCCGAGACCGGCCATGTGGTCGACCGTCGCGTTGAAGTCGCCCGCGAGCAGGAAGTCTCCTTCCGGACACTGATCCGCGATCCAGCGCAGGTCGCTGCTCCACTGGTCCATGTCCTCCATGCGCGGAGCGACGGCGTGCACGGCGACGATGGTCGGACCCGATCCGTCGACCGGCATGAGCACGGCGCTGGGGACGGAGCCGGTGTTGTTCGAGCCGTCCTCCGACGACTCGATCACGGAGTACTCGCCGAGGTCGGGCGAGACGAGGACGGTCGTGTGCCATGACTTGGGTCCGTCGACGACGTCGGGCTGGAACTGCACGTGGTGCACCCACATCGGATGACCCTGCTCGCGCAGCATGACGGCGATCTCCTCGCCGACTGCCTCGGTCGTCTCGGGCAACGCGACGACGTCGGCTCCCTGCGCGAGGATCTGCTGCGCGATCTGCGATGCGGACACCTCGTCGCCGGCGGTGTTCCAGCTGAGGACCCGCACGCTGGTGTCCGTCGCAGCGGGCAGAGAACCCGTGCCGAATCCGCGCAGCGCGCCGATCACACCTGTCGCGCCTGCGCCGAGCAGCGCCACGATCAGCACGGAAGCGGCGAATCCGCGCAACGGTCTGGCGAAGAGGAGCAGCAGTGCCAGGACGGCGATGAGGAGGAACGCCGCGAGCACGACACCTCGGGCCGCCACGATCTGCGCGAACGGGTAGGTCTGCTCCAGATGGAAGAACTGCGGCCACACCACGACCGCCGTGGCGATCGCGAGCAGCACGGTGAAGAGTATCCCCAGAAGTCGAAGCATCCCGTCCAGCCTAGAAGCCCTCGCTGTGAAGACCCTGCCTCGGCACGGCGGGTGCCCTCGAGTCGGCTCGGCGTCGGTACTCTCGGAGGATGGCCGTCGCTCGATCCCCTCGATTCTCAGGTCCTTCCGACCTGCATCTGCACTCCAACCATTCCGACGGCACAGAGACGCCCGCCGAGGTCGTTCGTCAGGCGAGCGCGCACGGCGTGCGTACGCTCGCGCTGACCGACCACGACCGCACGACCGGCTGGGACGACGCCGCGCATGCGGCCACTTCGCTGGGGATGACGTTCATCCCGGGGATGGAGCTCTCGGCCAAGCACGAGTGGCGCAGCGTGCATGTGCTCGGGTATCTCTTCGACGCGAACGACGACGCGCTGCGCGCGGAGACGGACCGGATCCGCGACGATCGCATAGGCCGTGCGGAGCGCATCGTGCGCAGCATCGGCCGCGACTACGACCTGGTCTGGGAGGACGTGGTCGCACAGACCGCCCTCGACGCGACCGTCGGACGACCGCACATCGCCGATGCGCTCGTGGCTCGTGGGATCGTGCGCGACCGCTCTGAAGCGTTCGACGGCATACTCCACCCGCGTGAGGGGTACTACGAGCCGCACTACGCGCCCGATCCGCTCACCGCAGTCCGACTCATCGCCGACGCGGGGGGAGTGGCGATCATCGCGCACCCCGTGACCGCAGGGCGAGACCGCATGCTGCCGGTGCCGTACATCGAGGCGCTCGTCGAGGCGGGTCTGGGCGGATTCGAGATAGACCATCGCGAGAACACCGAGGCCGGCAAGAGGACGTTGCGGGCGCTCGCCGCTCGGCACGATCTGATCGTCACGGGCTCGAGCGATTATCACGGCAGCGGCAAACCCAATCTCCCGGGCGAGAACACCACGACGGACGAGATGGTGGCGCGGCTCATCGACCGCGCGACGGGGTCTGCTCCGACGTACGCCTGACTCCGCGTCGACGCGTCCCCG
>NZ_CAUQVQ010000007.1:0-76459 GCF_963521645.1 uncultured Microbacterium sp.
ACGAACAGGCCGGCGAGACCGTCGATGTACTCCTTGCCCTTCGAGTCCCAGATGCGGTGCCCCTCGCCCTTGACGATGATCGGGACGCCGCTCTTCTCCATGGTCGACTGTCGCGTGAAGTGCATCCACAGGTGGTCTTTGGCCATCGCCTGGAGTTCGGCCTCGGACGGTGTCTGGCGGTGCGTGCTCATCTGGTCCCCCAGTTGTAGAGCTGCTTCTGCAGCTTGGCGTAGATGAAGGTCTCGGTCGACAGCACCCCGTCGATCGGACGGATGCGGTCGTTGATGAGTGCGAGGAGGTCTTCGTCGTCTTCGCACACGACCTCGGCGAGGATGTCGAAGGAGCCGACCGTGATCACGACGTAGTCGATCGCGGGGATCTCGGCGATGGCCTCGGCGACCACGCGCGTGTCTCCGGAGACGCGGATGCCGATCATGGCCTGGCGCGGGAAGCCGAGTTGCATCGGGTCGGTCACCGCGACGATCTGCATGACGCCGGATTCGGTGAGACGCTGCACCCGCTGGCGGACGGCGGCTTCGCTCAGTCCGACCTCGCGGCCGATATCGGAGTACGAGCGGCGCCCGTCCTCCTGCAGCAGCTCGATGATCGTCTTGGCGACGTCATCCAGGGGAGGGTGTTTCTTCGAGGACGGCATGATGCGATCCTCGCATCGGATCGGCCATCGTTCAACCGATTTCGCAGAATCAGCACACCTGCAGCGGTGAAACCGCAGCTGACCCGGTCAGGACTCGAGCGGTCCCAACCAGGCGCTCGCCGCGGTCGCGTGCGCGGACTCGGGGTCGGAGGGGTGGAACGCGCCCGCGAGCACATCGCGATAGAGCCGCGACAGCTCGGCGGACGAGAAGTACGAGCCGCCGCCCGCGACGAGCATCGCCTGGTCGACGACGTGCTTCGACATCGTGATCGCCCGGTGCTTGACCCCCGACAGCAGCGTGAACCAGCGCGCACCGTGGTCGACCTTGTCGTCGACGTCGCGAGCGAGCACGGCGATCTGCGGGGGGAGCGCGTCGTACGCGAGACCCATATCGGCGATGCGCCAGCGGATGTCGGGATCCTGGCTGTACGCAGCGCCCGTCTTCTTCGACCGGCGCTTCTGAGCGGTGAGCACCGCGAGGTCGAGGGCCCGCCGCGCGATGCCGGTGTAGACCGACGCGAGCAGGATCTCGAAGACCGAGAAGATGCCGAAGACGATGGGGTCGGGGTTCGGGCCCGGATCGATGCGGCGCACGACGTGTGCGGCGTCCGCCGTGGCGCCGTCGAGGCGGGTCGTTCGGCTCTGGGTGCCGCGCATGCCGAGGGTGTCCCAGTCGTCGCCCGTGACGACCGCGTCGGTGCGGTCGACGAATGCGAACACGAGCTTGGGGGCGTCGGGGCTCGTGGTGTCGAGTCCGTGCAGGCCGAGCCGGGTCCACACCGGTGCGAGAGAGGTGAAGATCTTCGTCCCGGTGAAGGCATAGCCGCCGTCGGACGTGGGAGCCGCCTCGGTGTCGCTGCCGAACAGCACGAGGTCGTTGCCGCCTTCGCTGATGCCGAACGCGAAGACCTCGCCCGCGACAGCGCCGTCCTGCACGAACTCGAGGCCCGGGACGCCGCGGTCCGAGAAGACCTTCGCGACGCCGGTCCAGACGAGGTGCATGTTGATCGCGAGCGCCGTGGCCGGGGCGGCGGTGGCGAGGCGCTGCTGCAGCACTGCGGCCTCGGCGAGGCCCAGGCCCGCGCCGCCGCGGTCGGTCGGGACGAGGATCGACAGATAGCCGGCGTCTCGCAGCTCGGCGAGATCCTGCTCGGGAAAGGTGTTCTCGCGGTCGTGGATGGGCGCACGCTCGCGGATGCGCTCGATCAGGTCGTCGGGAAGATACGCGGTGGGGTCGAAGGTGCTCACGCCAGTGCCTCTCTCAGCTGTCGAACGGTCTCTTCGGGCTTGTCGCGGTGCAGAGAATGCCCGGCGCCCTCGACGATCGACATCGTGACGAGGGGGTTGGCGGCGAGCACGCCGGTCGCGACATCGCCGGTGAAGATGCTGTAGACCTCGGGGTCCGAGGCGATCACATGGGTGGGAACGGTCAGCCGCGCGGCATCCGCCGTGACATCCCACGGAGTGTTCTGCGCGCTCGTCTGCTCCACCGCCCAGGCGCTGGCTCGCCGCACGGCGTCGACCTTGAGCTCCCAGTCCTGCGGATGCCAGTGGGGATGCTCCTGCCGTACGAGCTCGATCCTGTTGTCCGCGAACGCGCGCTCCTGACTCCTGCGGACGATCGCGGCGTCTCGACCGCCGACGAGCACGGCGGGGTCGAGCAGCACCAGGCGGCGCGTCCATCCGGGGGCGGATGCCGAGGCGGCCGTGCTCGCGGCGCCGCCGAGGGAGTGCCCGATCACGGCGTCCCACGGCCCGCCGCCGTCGGGCACGGTCGTGGCGAGGTCGGCGGCGTACCCGCCGACCGAGTAGTCGAGTGCGCGGGGCGCGTCGCCGTGACCGCGCAGATCGACTGCCGTGGCATGCCACCCGGCGTCGGCGAGGGCGCTGCCCAGGCGCCACATGAGGGCGCCGGACGAGCCGAGGCCGTGCACGAGGAGCGCGCGGCGACCCGAGGCGGGGTCGCCCCAGCAGATGCGAGGCAGTGTGAGCGGTGCAGGCATGCAGCCAGCCTACGACTGGCCCGTGCGCCGCGGCCGTTCGGCGTCAGTCGAGCGGCGGCAGATCGCCGTGTGTGGTCAGCACTCGCGCCGCTGCGGCGTGGCCGGCGGCGAGTCGTAAATCCAGCCCTGCGCCGTCGAGCGTCGCCGCGAGGAAGCCCGCCGCGAAGGCGTCTCCCGCGCCGACCGGTTCGACGACCTCGACGCGAGGAGCGTCCACGAACACGGGTTCGTCATCGCGGCGGAAGGCCGTCGCCCCGACATCGCCGTCCTTCACGATGAGCAGCCCGCAGTTCGGCAGGTGCGCGCGGATATCGGCGGCGGTCGCCGTGCCCCAGATGCGCTCGGCCTCGTCGCGGCCCACGAAGGCGATGTCGGCGGCGTCGGCGAGGCGCGCCAGGGTCTCTGCGGCATCCTGCATCGACCACAGGGCTCTGCGGTCATTCACGTCGAACGACACGAGCGCGCCCGCCGTGCGAGCGTCGACGAACAGCCGATCGACCATCTCGCGGCAGGCGGGGGAGAGCGCGGGGGTGATCCCCGTGGTGTGCACGATGCGTACGCCGTCGAGCCGAGCGGCGTCGAGGAAGCCGGGCCCCATCGCCGACGCGGCGGATCCGCGTCGGTAGTAGTAGACCGACGACGACTCGATGCCCGGGTCCTTGAACATGACGCCGGTCGGGGCGTCGGCGTCCGTGGTCACCCAGAGATCGACCCCGCGGCGGGCGAGCTCGGTCGAGATGCGGCTGCCGATCGGGTCGTCGCCGAGGCGCGAGGCCCAGGCGGCGCGGTGTCCGGCCGAGACGAGTCCGACCGCGACGTTGCTCTCGGCGCCCGCGAGCCCGAGCGCGGCGGTCTCGGTCTCGGCGAGCGGGGCGCCCAGAGCCGTGACGAGCCCCATGGACTCGCCGATGCAGACGACCTCGGGGATGACGGATGCGGAGGAGGGCGCAGAGCTCATGAAGGGGTGACCGCCAGAGGTTCGGTGTCGGGGTGGGGACTCGCATCGCGGTGACGCAGATCGGGGAAGGAACGGACGAAGACGATCGAGACCACGAGCGCGGCCGCGGCGAAGAGGGTCGCAGCCAGGTAGGCGCCCCGCGGGTCCGTCGCATCGACGAGGAAGCCCGCGACCGCCGAGCCCGCCGCTGCGCCGATCAGCTGGCCGGTGCCAGCCCAGCCGAAGGCCTCGGCCGTCTCGCTGAACTTGACGCTCGCGGTCGTGATCGCGAACAGCACGGCGAGAGCGGGCGCGATCCCGATTCCGGCGACGATCAGGGTGCCTCCGAGCCAGAACACGTCGAGCGAGACCATCGTCAGGGCCAGACCCACCGTCACGATGGTGAGGCGCCGGGCCATCGCCCAGGGCCCGATCGGGATGTGTCCGAACGAGAGCCCGCCGGCGAGGCTGCCCACCGCGAACACCGCGAGCACGACACCCGCGGCCAGGCTGCCGTGCTCGAACGTCGCCACGACGCCGACCTCGACCGCCGAGCACGCACCGATCAGCAGGAACCCGATGACGGTGGCGAGCAGCACCGGCGGCTTGAGCACGACCTTGCCGAGAGCGCTGCGGCTGCGCGGGATGCGCACGCGGCCGACCTCGGGGGAGAGGATGAACCACGCGCCGCCGCCGACGAGCACCACCGCCACGAGCAGCAGGCCCTCGGCAGTGCCCACCTGGGTCGACACGAGCGTGATCACGACAGGCGCGAGCACCCAGATGATCTCCTGCAGCGAGGCGTCGAGAGAGAACAGGGGCGTGAGCTGGCGGGAGTTCACGAGCTTCGGATAGATGGTGCGCACCGCCGCCTGGACCGGAGGGGTCGACAGTCCCGCGATCATGCCCAGGATCATGTAGCCGGCGACGTTCAGCGGCAGCAGCGCCAGTCCCAGCACGGCCACGACGCACACGCCGAGCGTGAGCGTGAGCACGCGACGCATTCCCCATGCGCCCATCCATCGGCTCGTGATCGGACCGGCCACGGCCTGGCCGACGCTGGTCGCGGCGAGCACGAGGCCCGCCGATCCGTAGGAGCCGGTCTGCTGCTCGACGTGCAGGAGGATCGCCAGCGAGGTCA
This sequence comes from uncultured Microbacterium sp., assembly GCF_963521645.1. Classification (GTDB taxonomy): domain Bacteria; phylum Actinomycetota; class Actinomycetes; order Actinomycetales; family Microbacteriaceae; genus Microbacterium. The sequence goes on from NZ_CAUQVQ010000007.1 coordinate 4,737, forward strand.
TCCCGTTGGGGAAACGAGCCGTCAGCTGAGCAGCGATCATGCGCGCCACCCCGGGCGTGCGAAGAAGGTCCCGATATCCCGCCACGGACCCACGCTATCGGGCATCGGGGACACCCGTCGAAGCGCCGTCGGCACGACACGCCGCGACACGCCGATGTCGAGTTTCCACACCACATCGAATGTCCGAGGGGGCGTTTAGCGTGCCCCCTGTGGATGGATCTCTCACAGGGCGTTCCCAGCCGCGATTTCACGCGGTTCGCGAGCGCCTCCGAGGGGGTCGAGCCTGTGGAAGAAACGGTGGAGAACCTGTGTTGTACCAGTGGAGAGCGGTGGAAAACTACACGGATGTAACTACTAGCCCTTGTGGTCACTCCGAATGTCCGTCCCTATATGTAGTATTGAGTTCCCGGTGAGGCTCTACCGGACAAACCAGAGATTTGAGGGGATCAGATGTCGATCACGGTCTACACGAAGCCGTCCTGCGTTCAGTGCAACGCCACGTATCGCGCGCTCGACGCGAAGGGCATCGAGTACGAGATCCACGACCTGTCGGAGGACCCGGCAGCGCTCGAGCAGGTCAAGGCGCTCGGCTACATGCAGGCGCCCGTCGTCGTGACCGACGGCGACCACTGGTCGGGCTTCCGCCCCGACAAGATCGACGAGCTCGCCTCGCGCCTGGCGTGATCCGCCATGAGCGCCGTCGCGACCGCCGCGCCGCTCCTGGTCTACTTCTCGAGCGCGTCGGGCAACACCGCGCGCTTCATCGAGAAGCTCGGGCTTCCGGCCCGACGCATCCCGCTCCACCGTCAGGACGAAGAGCTCGTCGTCGATGAGCCCTTCGTCCTCGTCACCCCCACATATGGCGGGGGTGAGGGGCGCGGCGTCGAACGCGGTGCCGTACCCAAACAGGTGATCCGGTTCCTCAACGACGAGCGCAACCGTCGTCACATCCGCGGGGTGATCTCCGCGGGCAACACCAACTTCGGCGAGTCCTTCTGTCTCGCCGGAGACATCATCAGCCGCAAGTGCCACGTGCCTCACTTGTATCGGCTCGAGATCTTCGGCACACAGGACGACGTTGATCGCGTGAGCGACGGATTGGAAAGACAGTGGCAACTGCAGTCGAAGAGCATGACTCCGTGAGCGAGACCGTGGCGTTCAAGATGAACCCGAGCTACGAGGGCCTCGACTATCACGCCCTCAACGCGATGCTGAACCTGTACGACGCGAACGGGAAGATCCAGTTCGACGCCGACAAGCGCGCGGCACGCGAGTACTTCCTGCAGCACGTCAACCAGAACACGGTGTTCTTCCACTCCCTCAAGGAGCGTCTCGACTACCTGGTCGAGAAGGAGTACTACGAGCCGGCCGTGATCGAGCAGTACTCGCTCGAGTTCATCCAGAAGCTCAACGATCTCGCCTACAGCAAGAAGTTCCGCTTCGAGACCTTCCTCGGCGCGTTCAAGTACTACACGAGCTACACGCTCAAGACGTTCGACGGCAAGCGCTACCTCGAGCGCTTCGAAGACCGTGTCGTGATGACGGCCCTCGGTCTCGCCGGTGGCGACGAGGACCTCGCGGTCGCGCTGGTCGAGGAGATCATCTCCGGTCGCTTCCAGCCCGCGACGCCGACCTTCCTCAACTCGGGCAAGGCGCAGCGCGGCGAGCTCGTCAGCTGCTTCCTGCTGCGCATCGAAGACAACATGGAGTCGATCGCCCGCGGCATCAACTCCGCGCTCCAGCTCTCCAAGCGCGGCGGCGGCGTGGCGCTGCTGCTCTCGAACATCCGCGAGGCCGGCGCGCCGATCAAGCAGATCGAGAACCAGTCCTCTGGCATCATCCCCGTGATGAAGCTGCTCGAAGACAGCTTCAGCTACGCCAACCAGCTCGGTGCCCGGCAGGGTGCGGGTGCGGTGTACCTCAACGCGCACCACCCCGACATCATGCGCTTCCTCGACACCAAGCGTGAGAACGCCGACGAGAAGATCCGCATCAAGACGCTGTCGCTCGGTGTCGTCGTGCCCGACATCACGTTCGAGCTCGCGAAGAACGGCGAGGACATGTACCTCTTCTCGCCGTACGACGTCGAGAAGGTCTACGGAGTGCCGTTCGGCGACATCTCGGTCACCGAGAAGTACCGCGAGATGGTCGACGACCCGCGCATCAAGAAGACCAAGATCAACGCGCGCGAGTTCTTCCAGACCATCGCCGAGATCCAGTTCGAGTCGGGCTACCCGTACATCATGTTCGAGGACACGGTGAACAAGGCCAACCCGATCAAGGGCCGCATCAACATGTCCAACCTCTGCAGCGAGATCCTGCAGGTGAACACGCCGACCACGTACAACGACGACCTCTCGTACGACCAGATCGGCAAGGACATCTCCTGCAACCTCGGCTCGATGAACATCGCGCTGTCGATGGATGCCGACGACCTCGGTCAGACGGTCGAGACGGCGATCCGTGCGCTGAGCGCGGTGAGCGACCAGAGCCACATCCGCTCGGTCCGCTCGATCGAAGACGGCAACGACCGTTCGCACGCGATCGGCCTCGGACAGATGAACCTGCACGGATACCTCGCTCGCGAGCACGTGCACTACGGCTCCGAAGAAGGCATCGACTTCACGAACATCTACTTCTACACGGTGCTGTTCCACGCTCTGCGCGCCTCGAACAACCTCGCGATCGAGCGCGAGCAGGCGTTCGACGGCTTCGCGGACTCGACCTATGCGTCGGGAGAGTTCTTCGACAAGTACATCGAGCGCGCCTGGGTGCCCGAGACCGAGAAGGTCAAGGAGCTCTTCGCGGGCAAGCACATCCCGACGCAGGCCGACTGGGTGGCGCTGAAGTCGTCGATCCAGGAGCACGGCATCTACAACCAGAACCTGCAGGCGGTGCCCCCGACCGGCTCGATCTCGTACATCAACAACTCGACGTCGTCGATCCACCCGATCGCGTCGAAGATCGAGATCCGCAAGGAAGGCAAGCTCGGCCGCGTCTACTACCCGGCGCCGTTCATGACGAACGACAACCTGGAGTACTACCAGGACGCGTACGAGATCGGCTACGAGAAGGTCATCGACACGTACGCCGCCGCGACCCAGCACGTCGACCAGGGCCTGTCGCTGACGCTGTTCTTCAAGGACACCGCCACGACGCGTGACATCAACAAGGCGCAGATCTACGCATGGCGCAAGGGCATCAAGACGATCTACTACATCCGTCTGCGTCAGCTGGCGCTCGAGGGCACCGACATGACCGAGTGCGTCTCGTGCATGCTCTGACGTTGCGTCGCTGCGTTTCGTCTCGCTCCGCTCGCTCAACGACCGACTCTAGGACCGAATCATGACTCCTCACCCCCCGCTCAAGCTGGTCGACAGCGTTCAGGCGATCAACTGGAACCGCATCCAGGACGACAAGGACCTCGAGGTCTGGAACCGTCTGGTGAACAACTTCTGGCTGCCCGAGAAGGTGCCGCTGTCGAACGACGTCCAGTCGTGGAACACGCTGACGCCCGAAGAGCAGCTGCTCACGATGCGCGTCTTCACCGGGCTCACGCTGCTCGACACGATCCAGGGCACGGTCGGCGCCGTGTCGCTGATCCCCGACGCGATCACCCCGCACGAAGAGGCGGTGTACACCAACATCGCGTTCATGGAGTCGGTTCACGCCAAGAGCTACTCCTCGATCTTCTCGACGCTCGCGTCGACCAAGGAGATCGACGAGGCGTTCCGCTGGTCCACCGAGAACCCGAACCTTCAGAAGAAGGCTCAGATCATCATGGACTACTACCAGGGCGACGACCCGCTCAAGCGCAAGGTCGCCTCGACGCTGCTCGAGTCGTTCCTGTTCTACTCGGGCTTCTACCTGCCGATCTACTGGTCGTCCAAGGCGAAGCTCACGAACACGGCCGACCTGATCCGCCTCATCATCCGTGACGAGGCCGTGCACGGGTACTACATCGGCTACAAGTTCCAGAAGGGCCTCGAGAACGAGACCGAAGAGCGCCGCCAGGAGCTGAAGGACTACACCTTCAACCTGCTGTTCGAGCTCTATGACAACGAGGTGCAGTACACGCAGGACCTCTACGACGGCGTCGGTCTCACCGAGGACGTCAAGAAGTTCCTGCACTACAACGCCAACAAGGCGCTCATGAACCTCGGCTACGAGGCCATGTTCCCGTCGACGGTCACGAACGTGAACCCGGCGATCCTGTCGGCCCTCTCGCCGAACGCCGACGAGAACCACGACTTCTTCTCCGGCTCCGGTTCCTCCTACGTCATCGGCAAGGCCGAGGCGACGGAAGACGACGACTGGGACTTCTGAGTCACCTGCTGAACACCACGAAGGGGGCGGATGCTGCGGCATCCGCCCCCTTCGTCGTCACCGTGTCACGCGTCGCGATGTCCTCGCGTCGAGGAGGACCGCCTGTGCAGCGCGTTCACCGGAGGCGAGGGCGCCCTGTATCGATGCCGTGTCACGGTGATCTCCGGCGACGTAGAGGCGCTCGGTATACCGCGGCGATCTCGCAGGCCGCAGCGGTGGAGTCTGGCTCGGGAGCGCGTCGGCGATGTCGTCGCGCCGCAGCAGCTGCCATGCGCTCACGTCGACACCCCAGATCTCGGTCAGGTGTCGGCGCACCTCGCTCTCCGCGGCGGACTCGCCGTCGCGCGACAGCAGGCAGGTCGCGGCGATGAGGTGACGCCCGGCGGGGGCGTATGACGGCACCGTATGCGTCATCACCACGGTGTTGACGATCGGACCCCGGGCCGTGCCTCTGCCGTCGACCGCGAGCAGCGCGGACGAGGTCGGGGGTTCATCGGCGGCGAACCACCAGGTCTGCAGTCCGTTCGTCGCAGGTCGGGGGAGAGGCGTGAGATCGGCGACGGCATCCGGTCCGACCGCCACGACAGCTCGGGCAGTCCGGACGGGGTCGCCGCCCTCGATCCCCACCTCGACGCCCTGTGCGCGGGTGGAGACCCCCACGGCGCGCGCCCGCAGGCGGATCTCGGCACCGGCAGCGCGTGCGCGTGCGGCGAGCTGCTCGGGGACCGCGGAGATCCCCTGCGCCGGCAACCCGGGGCGACCGAGAACGAAGTACTGCGCGAGCCATCGGGCGAAGGTGTTCGACGTCGCACCGTTATCCTCGGCCAGCACTCCCGCAAGGAACGGCTCGAGCACGGCGGTGCGCAGCGGACCGCGCAGCCCGACGGCATCCCATCCCGCACGCAGCGAGATGTCGTCCTGAGCGAGGCGTGAGAGGGGAAGCGCCAGAGCGGGCGTCGCCCAGCGGGCGAGCGCGACGGCGTCCGAGGCGCTCACCAGTCCGCTGCGCAGCGTGGTGTGGATCGACAGCGGATGCCGGAGCGGATGCCGCAACTCGACCACCCCGTCGTCCGTGCACACCCGGACACCTACCGGGAAGCTCCCCATCGCGAGTCGCCCGAGATCGACGCTGCGCCGGAGCTCGCCGTAGGCGGGATTGAGGACCTGGAATCCGCGATCCAATCGGAACCCGTCGATGAGGTCGGTCCGCTGGCGTCCGCCGACGGCGTCGCCCGCTTCGACCACGATCACGTCGAATCCCTCGGCGGCGAGCAGTCCCGCACAGCGCAGCCCCGCGAGTCCCGCCCCGATCACGACCGCGTCATGCATGGCCCCAGCCTATGTCGGTATGCCGAGAGGTGGTGCCGACGGGCCGGTCAGTCGCGCTCGTCCGCCAGGCGGGCGCGGCGGTCCTCCTCGCGCTTCGAATAGGTGGCGGCGCGGATCGCATCGTCCGATTCGAGGCCTGTGCCCAGCGCGCCGCCGAGCGTCGCCGCCGACGCGACGAACCAGGTGAGGACGAACAGCTCGGGGATGTCGACAGGGCGGCCGAGCGCGTCGCTCATCACTGTCAGGTCGAGGACGAAGAATCCCCACGCCAGGTTCACGACGTACAGCGCCAGATAGCAGATGCTGATGCCGATGGTCAGAGTCAGCAGCGTCGAGGTGTTGTAGAGGCGCGATCTCTCGCGCGCCTCGGGAGACGCGTCATCGGGGCGGTCCCAGAGCCGTCCGTCGATCACGATCCAGCCGATGATGATCGCGACGGACGCCACGGTCGCCGCCACGAGCCGCCACCCCGACAGCGACAGGGCGAGAGACCAGACCGAGGGCTCGATCGTCGCCACGGCTCCGGTCGCGAGAGCAGCGACGAGAGCGGATTTGAGTCCCGCGGCGAGCAGCCAGGGGCGATTGGCCAGCACCATCCCCAGAAGCAGGCGTCCGCGCGCGCTGAGCCGGGGGAGCGGCAGGCGCTGCTCGTCGGGTGTTGCGGGCACGGCCATGTCGTTGACGAGACCGTGGACGGCCCGACGGGCGCGCGTCTGCACACGGAAGCCGCCGAGGGCGGGCAGCGACAGCACGGCGGAGTGCCGCTGAGGATCCATCGCGGCCAGCAGATAGCGGCCGTCGTCATCGCGGAGGGGGAGTTCGGTGACGCCGATGACGAGGTCCCAGCGGTTCTCGTCGGCACGCGCTCGGAGTCGTTCCAGAGCGACGTCGACGTCTTCGGAGCCGAGAGTGAACGGCTCGCTCACGAGTTCGACCACCCAGCCGTCGCCATCGGCGTCGAGCATCGGTCCGACACCGGTCATCCGGCGCGCGACGGCTGTCGGCGAAGCCGGATCGGCCACGAGGCCCACACGGATCGGCTCCATCTCCGCAACCTACACCCGTCGGCCGCCGGCCGCATCGGCATCTGCGACCTGAGCCGCTCTACTTCCGGTTCGCCGCGTAATACGCGAGCAGCGACCGGGTGGACGCGTCCTGCGCGCGGATCGCCGCGTCGTCCCCGCCGATGGCGGGAGCGATCTGCATCGCGAGCTGCTTGCCGAGCTCCACGCCCCACTGGTCGAACGAGTTGATGCCCCAGATCGTGCCCTGTGTGAAGGTGATGTGCTCGTACAGCGCGATCAGCTGACCGAGCACCTGGGGGGTGAGCGCGGGCGCGAAGATCGACGTCGTCGGCCGGTTGCCGGCGAACGTGCGCGCCGCGACCAGGGCGCCGGTCGTGCCCTCCGCCTCGACCTCTTCCGCGGTCTTCCCGAAGGCGAGCGCCTTGGTCTGCGCCAGGAAGTTCGCGAGGAACAGCTCGTGCACGTCCTGGCCGTCGTCGGTCAGCGGGTACGCCGGGTTCACGAAGGCGATGAAGTCGGCGGGGATCAGCCGGGTGCCCTGGTGGATCAGCTGGTAGAAGGCGTGCTGTCCGTTCGTGCCGGGCTCGCCCCAGAACACCTCACCGGTGTCGGTGCTCACGGGGCTCCCGTCCCAGCGCGCGGACTTGCCGTTGGACTCCATCGTGAGCTGCTGCAAGTACGCGGGGAAGCGGCTGAGCTGCTGCGCGTACGGCAGCACGGCATGCGTCTGCGCACCGAAGAAGTTCACGTACCAGATGTTCAGCAGCCCCATCAGCACCGGCACGTTGCGCTCGAGCGGAGTCGTGCGCACGTGCTCGTCGACGGCGTGGAAGCCTGCGAGAAGCTCACGGAACGTGTCGGGTCCGAGAGCGATGGCGAGAGACAGGCCGATCGCGGAGTCGACCGAGTACCGGCCGCCCACCCAGTCCCAGAAACCGAAGGCGTTGGCGGGATCGATGCCGAACGCCGCGACCTTGTCGAGAGCGGTCGACACCGCCACGAAGTGGTGGGCGACCGCGTCGGTGCGCGCATCGTCGCCGTCGGCGATAGCCCCGGATGCCGCGAGCCCGGCCCACAGCCAGTCGCGGGCGAGCCGCGCATTGGTGAGGGTCTCGAGCGTGGTGAACGTCTTGGAGGCGACGATGAACAAGGTCGTCTCCGGGTCGAGGTCCGCTGTCTTCTGGGCGAGGTCGGTGGGGTCGATGTTCGACACGAACCGCGCCTCGATGCCGGCGTCCGCGTAGGGCTTCAGTGCCTCGTAGACCATGACGGGCCCGAGGTCCGAACCGCCGATGCCGATGTTCACGACGTGAGTGACCTTCTTGCCCGTCACGCCCCGCCATTCGCCCGCGCGGACGCGCGATGCGAATGCGCCGAGGGCGTCCAGGACCTCGTGGACGTCGGCATCCACGTCCTGCCCGTCCACGACGAGCGCGGGGGACGCGCCGACCGGGCGCCGCAGTGCGGTGTGCAGCACGGCGCGATCTTCGGAGGTGTTCAGGTGCGCCCCGGCGAGCATGGCCGCATAGCGGTCTGCGACGCCGGTCTGCTCGGCCAGACGGAGCAGGGCCGCGAGGACCTCGTCTGTGACGAGGTTCTTAGAGAGATCGACATGCAGGTCTGCCAGGGGGAACGACAGCTTCTCCGCACGGTCGTCCTCCGCGGCGAACCAGCCGCGGAGATCAGGGGTGAACGCGCCGTGCAGGGCGGTGAGCTCGGACCATGCGGGAGTGGCTGTCGGATCAACGGGAGCGGTCATGATCCCACGCTACTGCGATTCCCGAGGATGGCGGCGATGACGGGCCTGAGCCGCCGCGACGATATCGTGACATCGCTCGCGCGACCGAATGCGCGTCAGGGCGCGGATCGCGGTACGGTTCACTCATGGGAAGACTGCGATACGACGGCACATCGGAGCCGATCCTGATCGACGACGAGACGCTCGCACACCTCAAGGTGATCATCGGCACGAAGCTGCGCAGGCAGGAGAGCTTCATGATGACGTGGCACCCGACCGAGGGCGGCGATCCCGGCCGGGTCACCGTGTGGATCCATCCCGCCATCCCGCTGCAGTTCCTCTTCACCACCGCAGAGCCGCAGCAGATCGAGAAGTCGCGCATCGAGGACATGATGCACGCCCTCAACGCATCCGGCGAACTCGTGATCGACGAGTTCGCGCAGCCGGGCGTCCTCAGCGCGGGTGCCCCCGTCGCCTGAGTCCCCCTCGCGTCACTCCGCCGGGTAGCCGGTGTCCTTGAGGCTGCGAGCCAGGTGCGCGGCGTTGCGCGCGGCAGTGGCGGTCGCGGCGGCCACCTTTTCGGGAGTCTTCGAGAGGTCCTTGTAGTCGACCGTCTGCATGGCCTCGCCGTTCCAGTACACCGATCCTTGCGCGGGGATCGTGTAGCCCACATCGTTGAGGCCCTGGAAGAGGATCGCCGCGATGTGGTGCGCTCCGTCCTCGTTGCCGACCACCGCGGCGATAGCGACCTTGTCGAAGAGCGTCGGCCGCCCCTGATCGTCGGTCTCGGAGAGTTCGGCGTCGAGGCGCTCTAGCACGCGCTGGGCCACGCTCGAGTGCTGGCCCATCCAGGTCGGGGTCACGAACACCAGGATGTCCGCGTCGAGCACTCGCTGCCGCAGCTCGGGCCACTCGTCGCCGTCGCCCATGTCGGCCTCGACACCGGGGCTGATGTCGACGTCGATCGCGCGAACCAGACTGCCCGTCACACCGTGGTCCGCGAGCGCGTCGAGGATCTGGGAGCCGAGCAGGTCGGAACTCGATTCCGAGGGCGAGGGCTTGAGGCTGCAGGTGATCGCGAGAGCTGTCAGGGTCGTTGTCATGAGAGCGAGGCAATCACGTCGCGAGCCGTGCGGGGAGGGGGTTCCGTGTCTGCGGACTCTGCGCTAAAGGTATCCTGGATGCTGGCCGGTTGTTCAGACAGGAGACCCCGTGATCCTCAGCTTCATCTTCTTCATGATCCTCTTCCTCGGAGGCATCTGGCTCATGGGGCTCGCGCAGTCGCTCGAGGACTTCCAGGCGATCGTGTTCATCGCCGGCATCCTCATCGTCAGCCTGTCGCTGGCGTTCGTGATGCGTCAGCGCGGTTCGGCCACGCGACGCAAGGACAACTGGTCGGGCAACGCGACGGAGTGACGCTCAGAACCGCTTGGCGAGTCTCATCTCGAGATTCGCCCTGACCGCGGGCCACTCGGGTTCGATGATCGAGAACTCGACGCTGTCTCGCAGTGCCCCGTTGCGGTAGCGGCTGATCGCGCGCATCACGCCGTCCTGCTTGGCGCCCAGCCGCTCGATCGCCGCGCGCGACTGGAAGTTCACCCACTGGGTGGTCAGCCCGACCCGGAAGACTCCGAGCTCCTCGAACGCGTGCCGGAGCAGCAGGAGCTTGGACTCGGCGTTCGTGCCGGTTCCATGAGCCGACGGCCTGTTCCAGGTGTAGCCGATGTGCAGGCGGGGCACGTCCTCGACGATGTCGTAGTACGAGGTGAGTCCGAGGATGCGCCCGGAGGCGTCGAAGGTGGTGAACGGGACCATCCCGCCCGTCTCGATCAGGCTGATCCGACGGTCGATCTCGGCGGCGAGCCCCTCTGGCGACGGCACCGAGGTGTACCACGCGTTCTTCCACAGGTCGCCCTCTCTCAGTGCATCGAGGAGGCCGTCATGGTGAGAGGTCTCCAGAGGGCGGAGTTCGACCAGGCGTCCCGTGAGAGTGGTCGGAGCGGGGGCGACGCGAAAGCTCATGCGGTCATTCAACCAGTGCGACGGCCCCCCGCCGCAGCAGCCGCTGATACGCGCGCACGATCTCGACCGTGACCCCGAGCTCGAATGCGAGGCTCGCGGCGTGCGGGCCCCGCAACTGCTCTGCGTCGGCGTACGACCGCGCGGTGATGAGCAGCCGTGCGGCCCACTCGTCGGCTCGCTGCTCCTGGCGGTCGCGCACGAGGTCATCCGATGTCGCGACGTGGCCGAGCACGGCGTGCCCGAGTTCGTGCGCCAGCACACTGCAGGTCGCGCGACTGCTCAGGCCCGGTTCGATGCGGATCGTGGAGGTCGAGGGCTCGAAACCGCCGAGCGACGGTCCGCTGCGCTCGACGAGTCGAAGGCCATGCTGTTCGACCAGGAGGAGGAGTCGCTCCATGCCCTGCCTCCTCGATCGACGGTGTGCGCCGACCGACCTCGGGCCTCAGTCGTAGAGGTCGTCGGTGTCGCGGCGGTGAGGCAGTTCGGACTCGAAGGCCACCTCTGCGTCATTGTCTCGTCGACCGCCGACATCGGTGAGGGGTCGGAGGGGAGTGATGATCGCGTCCCCCTGTGACGCGTCGGTGCGGAATCGCTCCTGTGCCCGCTCGAGGATCACGTGGGGTGCGACGCCGATCACGGCGCACACTCGATACAGCACCGGGATCGGGATGTCGCGCTTGCCCGTCGTGTAGTTGTCGAGGGCGCTCCGCGACACGTCGATGTCACGAGCCATTCGCGCGATGCTGCTCCCGGCCGCGGCGATCTCGCCCTTGAGCTGGCGTCCGACGGCGCTGTTGTAGTCCTCCGCTGGTGTCGTCACGTGAGTCACGATAGCACTGGCATGAAACCAGGATGCCGTCATTCTGGTGCGGGGGGCTTGGCACCGGACCATGGCGGCGATAGTGTCGTCGAGTGACGACACATGTGCGACGAGCGGTCGCAGAAGCAGTGGTCCGCGAGCTCGCGGATGCCGGCGAGACGGCTCCGACGCTCGCCGACAGATCGGGGATCGAGGTGAAGACCCTGCAGGCCAAGCTCGCAGCGCGACGAGACTTCACGGTCACGGAACTGGCGTCGATCGCCGATGTCCTCGGCATCCCGATCACGCGTCTCGTCCCGCCGGTCTCTGACGACTGAGCACAGTGTCGTCGACATCGGGGCGCGCTGGGGCCGCGGCACGGGTCTGAGCAGAGTCGTGGTCGCGGGGTGTGGTCGGAGGCGTCGTGGGGTCGTGCTCCGGCCACATCGGCCCGCGACGGGCTAGCGTGGACCGCATGAAGAACGTGCCCTTCGGCTCCTCATCCGCTCCCGCCCTGGTCGCCGGCATGATGCGCATCGACGACAAGAACGATGCGCAGATCCGCGAACTCTACGAGGCCGCTAGGGGGAGCGGCATCGATTTCTTCGACCACGCCGACATCTACGGCGGCGCGATGCACGTCTGCGAGTCTCGATTCGCCGAGGCGCTGCAGCTCGCCCCGTCGGAGCGCGCGGAGATCGTGCTGCAGACGAAGTGCGGCATCGACCCCGCCCAGCAGGCCTTCGACTTCTCCTACGAGCACATCATGCGCCAGGCGGAGGGCTCTCTGCGCGCCCTGCGCACCGAGTACATCGACGTGCTGCTGCTGCACCGCCCCGACGCCCTCGTCGAACCCGAAGAAGTCGCGCGGGCGTTCGACGAGCTGCATGCCGCGGGCAAGGTGCGGGCGTTCGGCGTCTCGAACCACACGCCGAGGCAGATCGACCTGCTGCGCACGGCGGTCGAGCAGCCGCTGATCGTCAATCAGCTGCAGCTGTCGATCACGCACGCGCCGATCATCGCGCAGCCGGTCGCCGCCAACATGCTGGCAGAGGAGCAGAGCGTGGTGCGCGACGGCGGCGGGATCGTCGAATACTGCCGCATCAACGGCATCACGATCCAGGCCTGGTCGCCGTTCCAGGGGGGATTCTTCACGGGGGTCTTCCTCGGCAACCCCGAGTACGCAGAGCTGAATGAGGTGATCGATCGGCTCGCGGCGTCGTACGGCGTCGAGCCGATAGCGATCGCGACGGCATGGATCACGAGGCATCCCGCACACATGCAGGTGGTGCTGGGCACGACCACTCCCGCTCGGGTGCGGGATGCGGCGGCGGGCGCCGACCTCGAGCTGACGCGGGCCGAGTGGTACGAGCTCTTCCGCGCGGGCGGTCATCTGCTGCCCTGAGGTCCTTGCCCGGAAGGCCCTGCGCCGGGAGGGGGCTGTGCTGTTCTGAGCGCACGGCGCGCGAGCGCGATCCGTCGTCTACCCTGAACTCATGCCGTTCCTGTTCTCGCTCCTCGTCATCGTGCTGATGGTCGGCGCGCTGATCGACATCATCACGCGCGAGGACTCGCAGGTGAGGTTCCTGCCGAAGATGGCCTGGATCGTCATCGTCATCCTGCTGCCGCTGATCGGCGGGCTGCTGTGGTTCGCGATCGGACGCGAGTACTCCGAGGCCGGCTTGCGAATCCCGCGGATGCGCACGGCCGGCCGGCCGAGCAGGCGCCCGTCTCCTCAGCCCGCTCCGCCGCCCTCGACGCCGGTCGACACACGCTCCACCGAGCAGCAGATCGCAGACCTCGATCGCGAGATCGAGGAGTGGCGGCTCCGTGCGGAGCTCGAGAAGCGTCGGCGCGAGTCAGAGGGCGACGGTCCCGCGGCTCTCTGACGGTCAGGCGGCAGCGGCGGCGGTCGACGCGAAGGACTCGCGCACCGCCTCGTCGAGACGCGAGTAGGCGAACTCGAAGCCGGCAGCGGTGAGCTTCTCGGGCAGCACCCACCGACTCTTCAGGATCAACTCGGTCTCGGTGCGGATGCCGATCGCACCGAGTTCGAGCATCCACCGGGGCATCGGCGGCCCGATGACGGCGCCGGCCTCGCGGCGCACCGTCGCCATGAACTCACGGTTGTCGACCGGGTTCGGCGCGGCGGCGTCGACCGGTCCGTCGAGTTCGGGGTGCCGTTCGAGGAAGTCGATGATGCGAGCGACGTCCTCGATGTGCACCCAGCTGAAGCGCTGTCGGCCGCCACGAGCGCCGAACTCGTGGCCCGTGCCCGCAGCGCGTCGAGCGCGGCTCACCGGCCACCGTCCGTCGAGCTGGGTGCCCCCGAGCCCCAAGCGTGCGAGTGAGCGCAGAGGTCCGAGCACGCCGCCGTGGCCGAGCACGATGGCGCTCCGCAGGGCGACGCGCCGTGTGCGGGGCAGGTCGTCGGCGAACAGGGCGCGTTCCCACGCCTTCGCGACCTCGACGGAGAATCGGCTGCCGATCTCGCCGGTCGACTCCGTCATGGGGCGGTCTTCGGCGTGGCGGTAGATGGTGGCGGTCGAGGAGTTGACCCACAGCGCCGGCGGAGCATCCGCTCTGGCGATCGCGGTGCTGAGTGAGGTGGTCGTGTCGAGGCGGGAGCGGAAGATGGCGGCGCGGTTCTGGGGCGTGTAGCGGCAGTTGACGCTCTTGCCCGCGAGCCCGATCACGAGCGAGGCGCCGTCGACCGCGCGGTCGATCGCGGCCTGGTCGCCCCAGGCGATGTCGGCATCCGCGCGTGAGATGGTCACGACCTCGCGACCGGCGGCGCGCAGCCTCGGCACGAGGTAGGTGCCCATGAACCCGGTCGAGCCGCCGATGACGACCCGGCCCCCGCTCTCCGGGGCGCCCTCGATCACGGCGTCTCTTTCTCGATCGTGTACTCGAAGAAGCCCGTGTACTCGTAGACCCGACCGAGCACCGGGGCATCTATCGTCATGGCGACGTGGTGGCGTTCACTCTCGTCGTCCCATCGTTCGACCAGGGCGATCGTCGGGCGGAGGAAGGCGGGGGCGGCGAGCTTCAGGCGGCCCAGACGCAGACCGACCCGACGGATGGTCAGGACCACGGCTTCGTCTCGCACATCGATGTCGAACGTCGTGACCACGGTGCGATGAGGGCCGATCTCGTTGCGGAGGATGCCGGCGGGCGTCAGCTCGACGACGTCGGGCATGACCCACGTGCGACCCGGAAGCTCGAAGTGGCGGACTGCGAGGGCGCGGCCGTCGACGGTGCGGTTCTCGATGCGGAAGGGGACGTCCTCCTCCCATCCTGCGAACGCGACTCCGAGCGCCTCGGCGATGCGGAAGGCCGGCCACAGCCAGCGATGCCGCGACCCCGCAGTCGTGAAGGTGCCGCGTCCGACTCCCACGTGCCCGTCGGGAATGGTCCGGAAGTACCACCCGGTCTTGGGATGGAGCTCGGCGATGCGCGCGCCGAGCGCTCTCTCGTAGGGGGATGCGGTGGGGTTCTCCGAGGGAGTCACGGCTCCAGCCTAGGCCGTGGTCGTGTTCGCAGCCCCGGCTGCCGACAGCGCGAGGCGACGGTCGATGCTCGAGGGCGAGAGCACCTCACGCGCGACCATGATCGCTGCGCCGAGCACTGCGGCGCGCTCGCCGCCCTGTGACTGCACGATCGCGAGGTGCTGGGTGGCGAGCGGGATGGAACGTCGATAGACGACCTCGCGGACGCCTGCGAGCAGATGCTCACCCGCGCGGGCGATGCTGCCGCCGAGCACGATGATCGACGGGTTGAGCAGATTGACCACGGTGGCGAGCACCTCTCCGACATCGCGCCCCGCCTGCCGCGTGGCCGCGATCGCCGCCGCATCGCCGGACCGCACGAGTTCGATCACATCCGCGGGACCGTGCGTGTCGTGACCCTGCGCGCGAAGCGCGACGGCCAGGGCGGACCCGCTCGCGAGCGCTTCGAGGTCACGCTCGTCGTCGGCGGCACGCGACGAGGCTGCCGACGCGCCCGGGACCTGCACGTGTCCCATGTCTCCTGCCGATCCCTGCGCGCCGCGCTGCAGCTGGCCGCCGGCGATGATGCCGGCGCCGATCCCGGTGGACACCTTCACGAAGATGAGGTCGTCGACGTGCGGCCACGCGGTCGCGTGCTCTCCGAGGGCGAGGATGTTGACGTCGTTGTCGACCAGCACGGGAACGTCGAAGGTGCGCTGCACGTACCCGGGCACGTCGAAGCGGTCCCAGCCGGGCATGATCGGCGGATTGGTGGGGCGCCCGCTGGAGTGCTCGACGGGCCCGGGGACGCCGATCCCGATGCCGAACAGCGGGATCCCCGACGCGGCCGGCGACGCGAGCAGGCTCTCGGCGTCGTCCAGGATCCCATCGAGCAGCTTCTCGGGCCCCTCGCCGATGTCGATCGTGCGCGTGTGCGCGTCGAGGAAGACGCCGGCCAGATCCGCGAGGGCGACGGTCGCGTGGGTGGCCCCGAGGTCTACGGCGAGCACGAGCCCGGCGCGGGCGTTGAAGCCGACCCTGGCGGGAGGCCGCCCGCCGGTCGACGCCGCCTCGCCCGCCGGACGCAGCAGGCCGGCCGAGAGGAGCGCGTCGACGCGCACCGACACGGTGGAGCGGGCGAGCCCCGTGAGGGCGGCGAGCTCGGCCTTGGTGCGCGCGGGGCCGTCGCGGAGTATCTGGAAGATGTCCCCCACGCCGGGAGTGGAAGGCGCGGACGGCCGCGGAGCATCACCCATTGCGTCAGTAAACCACAGCAGTTCGACGCGTCTGCGACCAACTTCCAATTCGTTACAAACAACTTTTGACGAAGATCTAGCAAAAGATGCGCTCCCGTGTCAGACTCACCGGCATGACAACGGATGTCACGGCCACCGGCCTCGGAACGATCCGAGCCGGCATCCTCGGCGGAGGCTTCATGGCCCGCGTGCATCGCACCGCAGCCCGTGACGCGGGAGGCGAGCTGCGCGCCGTCGCCACCCGCTCCGCGTCGAGCGGACGTCGCGCGGCGGACGAGCTCGGAGCCGCTCGCGCAGAGACGGATGCCATCGCGCTCATCACGGCCGCCGACATCGATGTCGTGCACATCTGCACGCCCAACGCGACGCACGCCGAGTTCGCGCTGCACGCGCTCGAGTCCGGGAAGCACGTCATCTGCGAGAAGCCGCTCGCGATCCGTGCCTCCGACGCCCGGCGCCTCGCCGATCTCGCGGCCTCTCGCGGACGCGTGGCCGCAGTCCCGTTCGTGTATCGGTATCACCCGATGGTGCGTGAAGCGCGTGCCCGCGTGGCGCAGGGGGACGTGGGCGAACTCCTCACACTCGACTGCTCGTACCTGCAGGACTGGATGCTGCTCGACACCGACGACGACTGGCGGGTGCGGTCGGCATCGGGTGGCGCGTCCCGCGCCTTCGCCGACATCGGATCGCACCTGTGCGATCTGATCGAGTTCGTGGCCGGGCAGCGCATCCGCTCACTGAGCGCACGGACCCGCCGGGTGTTCGAGGAGCGCGGCGGCCGAGCCGTCGACACGGAGGATATCGTCGCCGTGCTCATCGAGACGGAGTCCGGCGCGCTGGGCACGCTGCTCGTCTCGCAGATGGCCGCGGGGCGCAAGAACGCGCTGACTCTCGAACTGCACGGCACCCGCCAGACTCTGCGGTTCGAGCAGGAGCGGCCGGAGGAGCTGTGGATCGGCACGCGAGACGACTCGCGACTGCTGCTGCGGGATCCCGCCACGGCGACCCCCGACTCGGCCCGACTGCAGCGCGTGCCCTCGGGACACCCCATGGGGTACCAGGACGCCTTCAACGGCTTCATGGCCGATGTGTACGCGGCGATCGGCGGCGCGCAGCCCGAGGGGCTGCCGACGTTCGAAGACGGTTTCCGTTCGGCCGTGCTCACCGAGGCGGTCCTCGCCTCGGCCGCGGCAGACGGTCGATGGACGGAGGTGGCGGCATGACCGCGACGATCACGCAGCCGGTGCTCGAGGTCTCGGGCATCCGCAAGTCGTTCTTCGGGGTGGAGGTGCTGAAGGGTGTCGACTTCGACGTGCGTCCGGGCGAGGTCCACGGCCTGGTCGGCGAGAACGGCGCAGGCAAGTCGACCCTGATGAAGATCATCGCCGGAGTGCAGCCCGCCGATGAGGGCGTGGTGCGGTATCGCGGCGAGGAGGTGCGGCACGCACATCCGCGGCAGGCGATGGACGACGGCATCGTGACGGTGTTCCAGGAGTTCACCCTGCTTCCCGAGCGCACCGTCGCACAGAACGTCTACCTCGGGCGGGAACCCCGCCGCGGCGGCTTGGTCGATCAGAAGGCGATGATCCGACGCACCGGCGAGCTCCTCGCCGACCTCGGCGTCTCGTTCATCGACCCGCAGGCCCGGGTCGGCTCGCTCACGGTGGCCGAGCAGCAGATCGTCGAGATCGTGAAGGCGCTGTCGTTCGACGCCAGGGTGATCTCGATGGACGAGCCGACGGCCGCGCTCAGCGACCGCGAGGTCGAGCTGCTCTACGCCATCATCCGACGGCTCACCTCTCGCGGCGTGGCGGTGATCTACGTCTCGCACCGACTCAAGGAGATCTTCGACCTGTGCGACCGCATCACGATCCTGAAGGACGGAGCGCTCGTGTCGACCGATGACGCGGGTGCCCTGACGACCGATGAGCTCGTGCGCCGCATGGTCGGACGCTCGATCCAGTCGTACTACCCCGACGCCGTGGCCGGGACGATCGTCGGCGAGCCGCGCCTCGAGCTCGACGAGTGCGGCAACGCCTTCGTGGACGGCGTCTCCTTGACCCTCCGCGCCGGGGAGATCGTCGGGATCGCGGGGCTCCAGGGGTCCGGTCGCACCGAACTGGTCGAGGGGATCTTCGGCATCGATCCGTTCGTGCGCGGCACCATGCGGATCGACGGCACGCCGACGCGCATCACCAGTGCGAGAGCGGCCGTGCGAGCCGGGCTCGCCCTCGTCTCGGAGGACCGGAAGGCACAGGGGCTCGCGCTCGGGCAGTCCGTGCTCGACAACGCTCTGCTCGTGATCCGCAGCGTCTTCGCCGGACGCACGACACCGTCGAGACGGGAGGTCCCCGGCGTGCTCAGCTCCCTCGAGATCAGCGCCCGCGGCCTCGACCAGGAGGCGCGGTTCCTCTCGGGAGGCAACCAGCAGAAGGTGGTGCTCGCGAAGTGGCTGCTCACCCAGCCGCAGATCGTGCTCTTCGATGAGCCGACCCGTGGCATCGACGTGGGAGCGAAGTACGCCGTGTACCAGCTCATGCGCGATCTCGCGGCGCGGGGCACAGCCGTGCTGATGGTGTCGAGCGAGCTCCCGGAGGTCATCGGGATGAGCGATCGCATCCTCGTGATGCACGACGGCGAACTCGTCGCCGAGCTCCCGGCGGGCTCTGCGGAGCACGAGATCCTGGGCGCTGCCGCAGGTGCCACCGAGGGAGGTGCTCGATGAGGCGGCTGCGCATCGACTCCACGGTCATCGTGCTCGGGATCCTGATCCTGACGCTCATCATCGGGGCCGTGCTGGTCGCGACCGTGGGGCGCAACTTCTTCAGCGCCGGCAACATCCGCGACATCCTCACCGGCATGAGCGTGCTCGGACTCGTCGCGATCGGGCAGACCCTCGTGGTGCTCGGAGCGTCGCTCGATCTGTCGGTCACCTACGTCGTGAGCCTGTCGAGCCTGCTGGCCGCCACGATCATGAACGGCAACCCGGCGAACATCCCGGCCGCGGTCGCCGTCACCCTGCTCGTGTGCGCCGGCATCGGACTCGTCAACGGCCTCATCGTCACGGTGCTCAAGGTCAACGGATTCATCGCCACGCTCGGCGTGGGCCTGATCCTGCAGGGGATACTGAACACCAATTTCGAGGGCTCGGCGGGCAGCGTGCCCTGGGAGTTCCAGCTCATCGGCGCCACGGGAGTCGGCCCCGTCCCCGTGTCGACGATCATCATGATCGCCCTGGCCGTCGTGGTGTGGATCCTGTTGAACCGCACCCGGACCGGCGCGCACCTGTACGCGGTCGGCGGCGACCCCGAGATCGCGCGTCTGTCGGGAGTGCGCACGCGTCCGCCGCTGATCGCCGCTCATGTGCTGTGCTCGGTGTTCACCGGATTCGCCGGCCTGCTGCTGGCCAGCCGACTCGGCGTGGGGAGCCCGACCGTCGGCCAGCAGGGCGGCTATGCGCTGCTGTCGATCGCCGCCGTGGTGCTCGGCGGCACACTGCTGCTCGGCGGACGCGGATCGATCTGGGGAGCCATCGGCGGTGTCGCGATCCTCGCGGTGGTCGACAACGTGATGAGCGTCATGCAGGTCAATCCGTTCCTGAAGGACGTGGTTCGCGGCATCGTGATCGTCGCCGCGGTCGCGGTCTACAGCCGCCGCTCGATCGTCAGCCGCCGGCCGCGCTTCGGAGCGGGCGGCACGAGGACCGGGGGAGACGACGCCGCGAAGGCCGCCGACTCCGAGATGGCGGCCGCTGCCTCCGAGCTCGCCGATACGAGCACCGCTGCGGAAGGAGGACGGCCATGAATGCACTGCGCACCCTCGTGAGCCCTCGTGGCGCGGTGTTCCTGCTGCTGGTGATCCTGCTCGTCTCGGTCGCGCTGCTCAACCCGAGCTTCGCCGAGCCCGGCCAGTTCATGAGGTTCATCCAGCGCGTCGCACCGATCGCGATCGTGGCGATCGGCCAGTACTTCGTCATCATCGCGGGCGAGTTCGATCTGTCGCAGGGATCGCTGATCACCGCGCAGGTCATCATCGCGGGCAACCTCGTCGGCCAGGACGACTCCCGCACCGTGCCCGTGCTGCTGCTCATGATCGTCTTCGGGGTGATCGTCGGACTCGTGAACGGCGTCATCACGACTCTGCTCAAGGTGCCGTCCTTCATCGTGACTCTCGGCATGATGCTCGCACTGCTGGGCGGCGTCATGTGGTGGACGGGCGGCGCGGCCACCGGCAACCCGGCAGACAGCTTCCGCGAGATCGGGCGCGGCGGCATCCGCGACGTGCCGGTGCTCGAGTTCATCCCGTGGTCGGTGCTGATCCTGATCGGCTGGCTCGCCCTCGGCATCT
The DNA here is from genome assembly GCF_963521645.1 of uncultured Microbacterium sp. Classification (GTDB taxonomy): domain Bacteria; phylum Actinomycetota; class Actinomycetes; order Actinomycetales; family Microbacteriaceae; genus Microbacterium. The sequence continues at coordinate 25,067 of NZ_CAUQVQ010000007.1, forward strand.
GGATCACCAAGCGCCCGCTCGGCAAGCTGCTCATCGCGGTGGGCGACAACGCCACGGCGGTCGACTTCGCCGGCGCGCGCAGCGCATGGGTGACGACACGCGCGTTCGTCATCTCGTCACTGTCCGCGACGCTCTCTGCCGTGCTGCTCGTGGGATACGCCGGAGTGCACCCGTCGGTGGGACGAGGGTACGAGTTCATCGCGATCACCGCGGTGGTCCTCGGCGGCGTCGTGCTCGGCGGTGGGCGTGGCTGGATCGTCGCGGCGGCGGCCGGAGCCTTCGCGCTCGAGGCGCTCTTCATGCTGTTGAACATCGCGGGTGTCCCGTCGACGCTGCGAGACGCCGTGCAGGGCGTGATCATCATCGCCGCCGTCGCGTACTCCGCGGTCGCCTTCCGGGCACGCCGCAGACAGCGCCCGCAGCCGTCGCCCGATGACGCGACGGCAGAGACCCCCGACCCCGTAACAACCAGCACCATCCACACAGAAACCAGAGGAGATTAGCAATGCGACGATCGATGAAGATCGCCACCGCAGGGGTGGCTCTCTTCGGCCTCATCGCGCTCGCCGGGTGTACGACTGACCCGTCCGTGGCGCCGGCGGAGTCGGAGAACCCGGAGGAGTCGGCCGAGACCACGGAGTGGTTCGACCAGGAGCTCTTCGACAAGCAGGATGCCGAGCGCGGTGTCGAGCCCCAGGGGCCGGCCGATGAGCCGTACCTCCAGCACATCAACGCCGAGATGGTCGACACCGCGGAGTTCGCGAGCGCCGGCGCCAAGAAGGCCTGCTTCGCGAACGCCTCGATCTCGAACCCGTGGCGTCAGACCGGCTGGATCACGATGAACGAGCAGTTGAAGGCGCTGCAGGAGGCCGGCGCGATCAGCGAGATGGAGACCCGCGATGCGCAGGACTCCGATGACACGCAGATCGCCGACATCGACTACTTCATCTCTGAGGGCGGCTGCGATGTCTTCCTCATCTCTCCCAACAGCACCGCGGCGATGACCCCGGCCGTCGAGCGGGCGTGCGAGACCGGCAAGCCCGTGATCGTGTTCGACCGCGGCGTCGACACCGACTGCCCGGTCACGTTCATCCACCCGATCGGCGGATTCGCGTGGGGCATCGACACCGCCGAGTTCCTCATCGACAACCTCGAGGAGGGCGACAAGGTCGTGGCGCTCCGCATCCTCCCCGGCGTCGATGTGCTCGAACACCGGTGGGCCGCGGCGGAGAAGCTCTTCGACGAGGCGGGGATCGAGGCCGTGGACTACTTCACGGGCGCCGACCCGGCGGAGATCAAGAGCATCATCAGCGACGAGCTCGCCAAGGGCGACGTGCAGGGCATCTGGATGGATGCCGGTGACGGCGCCGTCGCGGCGATCGAGGCGTTCGAGGATGCGGGTGCCGACTATCCCGTCATGACGGGTGAGGACGAGATGAGCTTCCTGCGCAAGTGGAAGGACACGGGACTCACGGGGCTTGCGCCGGTGTACTCGAACTTCCAGTGGCGCACGCCGTTGATCGCGGCGCAGATGATCTTCGCCGGTCAAGAGGTCCCCAAGGAGTGGGTCCTGCCGCAGAAGCCGATCACCGAGGCGGAGCTCGACGACTATCTCACCGCCAACGAGGGCATGCCCGACGGGCACTACGCGAAGTTCGGCGGGGAGAACCTCCCCGGGTACCCGACGGTCTGGCAGGAACGCCAGATCCCGTAGAGTCACGCGTGCGGGCGTTTCGTCTCGCTTCGCTCGCTCAACGACCACCGGTCGTCGAGCGAGGAGCGAAGCGACCAGCATCGGTCGTTGAGCGAGGAGCGAAGCACCGAGACGAAACGCCCGCAGTCATCCCCGAAGGAGCAGGATGCCTCGCACGATCGCCGTCAACACCTGGGTGTGGACGTCTCCGCTGACCGACGCGACCCTGGAGCCGCTCGCGCGGAAGGCCGCGGAGATGGGCTATCAGGCGCTGGAGCTGCCGCTCGAGAACGTCGGCGACTGGGATCCGCAGCGCACCCGCGACGTGCTCGACGAGCGCGGGCTCGGCGCGATCGTCGTCGGGGCGATGGGGCCGCAGCGCTCGCTGCTCGCCCGCGCCGGAGACGTCGATGCCACCCAGTCCTATCTGCGGTCGTGCATCGCGGCGGCCACGGCCGTCGGCTCCGCGGTCGTCGCGGGCCCTTTCTACGCCCCCACCGGAGTGACCTGGCGGATGTCGCGGGAGGAGCGGGAGGATGCCGTGCAAGAGCTGCGCGAGAACCTGCGACCTGTCGCCGACGCGGCGGCCGCCGCCGGCATCACCGTGGCGATAGAGCCGCTCAACCGCTACGAGACCAGCGTGCTCAACACCGTCGAGCAGAGCCTCGACGCGCTGGCACCTCTCCTGGGGGCGGGCGTCGGGCTCGCCCTCGACACCTACCACCTGAACATCGAGGAGAAGAGGCCTGCCGCCGCGATCCGAGCCGCGGGCGCATCGATCGCCCATGTGCAGGTGTGCGGCAGCGATCGAGGCGCGGTCGGCGATGACCACACCGACTGGCCCGAAATCCTGAGGGCTCTCGACGACGCGGGCTATCAGGGGCCGCTGGCACTCGAGAGCTTCACGGGCGAGAACGCGACGATCGCGGTCGCGGCCTCGGTCTGGCGACCGCTCGCGCCGAGCCAGGACGAGCTCGCCTCGCGCAGCATCCGGGCACTGAGGGAGCTCGGAGCCTGACCGACCACGCGATACGAACCAGCCAGCGGTACGAAGGAGTATCCATGACCACGCATCCGGTCACGTTGTTCACCGGGCAATGGGCCGACCTGCCGTTCGAGGAGGTCGCCCGCCTGGCCGCCGAGTGGGGGTACGACGGCTTGGAAGTCGCCGCCTCCGGGGATCATCTCGATCTGCGGCGAGCCGAGGAGGACGAGGGGTACATCGCCTCGCGCCTCGAGATCCTCGACCGGCACGGATTGCGGATCTTCGCGATCTCGAACCATCTCGCAGGGCAAGCCGTGTGCGATGCGCCCATCGACTTCCGGCACCGGGCGATCCTGCGCGACTACGTCTGGGGCGACGGCGACGCCGAGGGCGTGCGTGCCCGCGCTGCAGAAGACATGACACGAGCGGCCAGGGTGGCGCGCAGGCTCGGCGTCGACACCGTCGTGGGTTTCACCGGATCGTCGATCTGGCCCTACGTCGCGATGTTCCCACCGGTGCCCGCGTCGGTCATCGAGGAGGGGTTCGAGGACTTCGCCGCTCGTTGGAACCCCATCCTCGACGTGTTCGACGGCGAAGGCGTGCGGTTCGCGCACGAGGTGCACCCGGGGGAGATCGCCTATGACTACTGGTCGTCGGTACGTGCTCTCGAGGCCGTCGACCATCGCCGGGCGTTCGGTTTCAACTGGGATCCGTCGCACATGATGTGGCAGAACATCGACCCGGTCGGGTTCATCGTGGATTTCGCCGACCGCATCTATCACGTGGACTGCAAGGACACACGGACGAGGCCGCGCAACGGGCGCGCGGGCGTGCTCGGCTCGCACCTGCCGTGGGGCGATCCCAGACGCGGCTGGGATTTCGTCTCGACCGGACACGGCGATGTGCCCTGGGAGGACGCGTTCCGTGCGCTCGACGCGATCGGCTATCGCGGTCCGATATCCATCGAGTGGGAGGACGCCGGGATGGACAGGCTGCACGGAGCACCCGAGGCGCTGGCCTACGTGCGGTCGCTGCTGTGGCCGGCACCGACAGCCTCGTTCGACGCCGCCTTCCGCAACCAGGGCGGCGCTGAGGAGCTCTGAGCGGTCGGCGCAGCGAGTGTTGGGGTCTACGCCTCAGGCGGCCTGCTCGCGCAGCCGCACGAGCCGCTCGTGGCCGGTCTCCTCGAGCTCTGCGATGCCCTCACGGGACTTGAGGAAGTCGGAGAACGAGCGGTAGCCGAGAGCCTTCTCGCTGAACGACGGGTCCATACGACGCATGTGCGTCTTGACCGCCGAGCTGTGCAGCCATTCGTCCGCGCCCGCCTTGTCGTGACCCAGCCTCAGCGCGCGCTGCAGCAGTTCGGTGGCCTCGCCCTGTTCGGTGCCTTCGCCCTGTTCGTCGACCTTCGCGGGCGGCGCGGCGGCCGCAGCCGACGCCTTCGCCTTGGCTGACTTCGTCTGGGCCCTCGTCCTGGTTTTGACGGCCGGCTCCGCGACGGGCTCGGCGACCTCGGCCACGTCGGGCAGCGGCGCCTCGACCACCGCTGCGGGAGTGGTCGCCTTGGCGGGGCGCACCACACCGGGGAGGGAGTCGTAGGCCTCGAACTCGTCGCATGCGGCGGCGAGCGACTTGGCGGTGGAGCCCGCGACGCCCACACCGATCACGTAGCGGCCCAGGCGCTTGCACCGCTGAGCGAGCGGCACGTAGTCGCTGTCTCCGGCCACGATCACGACGTGCGTGAGGTCGGGAAGGCGGAACATGTCTTCGACGGCATCCACGGCGAGGCGGATGTCGGCGCCGTTCTTGGCATATGCGGCGGCGGGGAACAGCTGCACGAGATCGACGGCGCGAGCCACGAGCTGGGAGCGGTACACGGCGTTCACGGGCGACGACCAGTCCGCGTAGGCGCGGGTCAGCACGAGAGTGCCGAAGGATGCGGCGTAGTCGATGATCGCGCCGACCTCGATCATCGCTCGAGCGAGCCGCTCGGTGACGTCGGGATCCGCAGGGTTCTCGGTGATGCGCTGACGGTCCTTCCCGTACGCGTTGCGTCCGTGCACGCGGTCGTACCAGGAGATGACGATGTTGTCGAAGTCGAGGTAGACGGCGACGCGGGCGTCGGGTGCCTCAGCCATGGTTCACTCCCTCGTTCGGGTATCGGACGCCGATCTGGGCCCGGATCTCGTCGAGGGTGCCCATGATCGCGACGCTCTCGGCGATCGGCAGGATGTCGCCCTCGAGGATGCCGTCGCGCACGAGGCGTTCGGCCGCCTGGGCCTGGTACTGCATGCCTCGCCCGTCGACCTCCGACACGTACTCCTCGACGACGGTCCCGTCGGGCTGCACCACACGGAACGTGGTGGGTGTGTACCAGACGCGATCGATGTCGATGCGCGCCTCGGTGCCGACGATGCTCGCAGCGTTCGGGCCCGCGGCCCGCGAGGACGAGACGGTGGTCGACACGGCCCCGCCGCGATGCGTCATGATGGTCGCCACCTCTGCGTCGGCTCCGGTCTCGATCAGGCGCGCGGCGGCCTGGATCGTCTCGGGTGCGCCCAGCACATCCCAGACGAACGAGATGGGGTAGATGCCGAGGTCCAGCAGTGCGCCCCCGCCCAGTTCGAGAGCGTTGAGGCGGTGCGCCGGATCGTCCGAGATCTTCTGTGTGTGATCCGCGGTGACGACGCGGATCTCGCCCAGGGTGCCTGCGTCGAGGATCTCGCGGATGCGGACCATGTGCGGCAGATACCGCGTCCACATCGCCTCCATGGCGAGCAGGCCGCGCTCGGCGGCGAGCCGCTGAAGGTCTTCTGCCTGGGCGCGGTCGACCGTGAACGCCTTCTCGACGAGAACGTGCTTGCCGGCCTCGAGGGCGAGGCGGGCGTTGGCGTGATGCATCGGGTGCGGGGTCGAGACGTAGATGATGTCGACCTCGGGATCGGCCACCAGCTCCTCATAGGAGGCGTGAGCGCGCGCGATGTCGAACCGCTGCGCGAACGCATCCGCCGACTCCTGCGATCGCGAGCCGACCGCCACGAGATCGAGTCCGGCGGTGCGCAGATCGGACGCAAAGGCGCCGGCGATACCGCCGGTCGCGAGGATTCCCCATCGAAGACCAGTCATGGTCTCAGCGTAGAGGGTCGCGCCGACGCGCGTCGCCGTCAGACGACCGTCTGCAGTGCGCGCTGCGGCACGAGCGGGAAGACCTGCTCGGCGATCCGCTCGAGTTCCTGATCGAGCGGCGACGACTGGATCAGCAGCAGGGTGATGCCGGCATCCGCGTATTCGTGGATGCGCTCGGCGACCTGCGCGGCCGTGCCGACGAGGTTCGGGCGGAGGCCTCGCGTGCCGACCGAGTACTCGCGCCGAGTGAGTTCGAGCGACAGCTGGGAGTTGCGCTGGAACTGCTCGAACGACGCATAGCCGGGTGAGTCGGGGTCGACGGTCGTGATGCGGTCGAGTTCGCGTCGGGCCTCGGCCTCGGTGTCGCGGACGATGACATATGCGGGCATTCCGAATTCGGACACGGGGCGGCCGTGCAGCCGTTCCGAACGCGAGTTCATGTCGACCACGTTCGCACGCACCTCGTCGAGCGTTCCGCCGTGCATGACGTACGCATCGGCGAAGCCGGCGATCGACTCGCGGCCCGCCTCGCTCTCCCCGCCCGCGAAGATCACCGGATGCGTCGACGGCTTGGGTTCGACGATCGTACCGTCGAGGGAGTAGTGCGACCCGTCGAACGAGAACGGCGTCTGCTCCCACAGCCCGTTCAGCACCTCGACGAACTCCTGCGCCTGCACATACCGCTCATCGTGGGTCGTGAACCGACCGCCGAACTGCGCGGCCTCCTCGGCCCACCACGCCGCGACGACGTTCAGCGCCACACGGCCGGGGGCGATCTGATCGAGCGTGCCGACGGTCTTCGCCAGTACGGCGGGCAGGTGGAAACCGGGCCGCACCGCGGTCATCACGCGCAGTCGCTCGGTGACCGCGAGGATCGCGGCCGAAAGCGACCACGCCTCCAGGCTCGGCGCAGCGATGCCCTTGCGATCGTTGAGGTAGAGCTCCGGCACGAGAGTGGTGTGGAACCCGAGGCGATCGGCCGTGACCGAGACCTCCCGGATGTAGTCCCAGGTCGCGGCCATCCGACCCTCGTCGGCCACGTTGCGCAGGAACCCGCCGTAGACGGGCGTCCAGTATCCGAGATCGATTGCCATGGTGCTCCTTGGTCAGACGCGGGACAGCGCGGTGTCGAGATCGGCGATGAGGTCGGCGGGGTCTTCGAGTCCCGCCGAGAGCCGGATGGTCGTGAGCGAGATGCCGGCTGCGGCCCGCTGCGCTGCAGTGAGGTGGGAATGGGTCATGGAGGCGGGGTGGTTGACCAGGCTCCGAGCGTCGCCGATGTTCGCGACCAGCCGGATCACCTGCAGCGAGTCGATCACGCGCGCCACGCTGCCCTGCGTCTCGGCATCGAGCGGCACGGCGAGGTCGAACGAGAAGACCGAGGGGCCGCCCCGTGGCAGATAGCGTTGGGCATTCGGATGCCAGGCGTTGCCCTCGAGCCCCGGGTGATGCACGGCGGCGACGGCAGGATGCTGATCCAGATGCCGCGCGAGCTGCAGAGCCGTGGCGCTCTGCCGCGCCACACGCAGGTCGAGTGTCTCGATCCCCTGCAGGATCTGCCACGCGTTGAAGGGAGACAGCGAAGGGCCGAGATCGTGCACGTACTTCGACTTGACCAGGGCCGCGAACGCCTGACCGCTGCCGAAGCGCTCCCACAGGGTGAAGTCGCCCACACGTGCGTACGGCGCGGTGAAGTGCGGCCAGCGCGCCGGTTCGCGCCCGAAGTCGAAGGTGCCCTGATCGACGACGACGCCACCGAGAGACGTGCCGTGCCCGCTCAGGAACTTGGTCGCCGAATGCACCACGAAGTCGGCACCGTGCTCGCCGGGACGCACCAGGTAGGGGGTGCCGACCGTGTTGTCGATCACGAGGGGCACCGCCGCCTCGTGCGCGATATCGGCCACCGTGCGGATGTCGAGCACCTGCGCGATCGGATTCGCGACCGACTCGGCGAACAGCACGCGCGTCTCCGGTCGGATGGCGGCTCGCCAGGCGGCGGGATCGTCCTGGTCGACGAAGGTGACGGGGATGCCGAAGTCGTCGAAGGTCTCCTGCAGCAGGTCGACCGTGCCGCCGTACAGCTGGGTGGCGGCGACGATGTGCCCGCCGCGGCCCACGAGCGCGAGCAGAGTGACCGCGACCGCCGCCTGGCCCGACGCGACGGCCACCGCCGTCGCTCCGCCCTCCAGCGCGGCGACGCGCTCCTCGAGCACCTGCTGGGTCGGACTCGCGTTGCGGCTGTAGAGGTTGCCGGTGGTGCGCAGCGCGAACAGATCGGCGGCGTCGGCGAGCGAGGCGAACTCGTAGGCGGCGGTCTGGTAGATCGGGGGGACGGCACTGTTCTGCGGAGTCCCGGGCACGTAGCCTGCCTGGATCTGCCGCGTGGAGAACTCCGTCATGACGTCGTCCGCACGGACTCGCGGACTCGGACGATCTCGGCGTGCACGTCGCCGGTGCGCAACCGTTCGAGCCACTGCACGAGGGCTGCAGCGACGCTGCGGTGCGACTGATCGTTCAGGGCGTCGTGGAGTCCCTCGACCGTCTCCACGATCTCGAGGTCGGGGACGGCGCGGAGCGCATCGAGCACGTCGGCGAGCGGGGAGAGCGGGTCGGCGCCACCGTGGACGGCGAGCACGGGAACCTCGATCGCCGCGAGGTCGGCGGGGGCGGGCAGCGGCTCTGCGGCGCGGAGGCCGTCAATCGTGGTCTCGGCGGCCAGCACCCCGAGATGCACCGGGCACGCGGTGCGCAGCTCGGGGGCGGGCACACCGACCTCGGCATCCGCGAGCGTGCCGGCGATCACCACGGCGTCGAGGGCGGATCCCTGTGCGGCGAGTCGCAGCACCGCGGATGCTCCGGAATCCGATCCGACGAGGACCCGCGGAGCGTCGGCGGCCTCGGAGAGCCAGGAGGCGGCGGCCTCGGAATCTCCCTCGAAGACCGCCACGGTGTAGCCGTCGGAACTCAGCCGACGGCCGAAACGCTCGTACACGCCCGCGCGTTCTCCGCGACCGGCGACGACGGCGAGCGTCCCGCGGACGCGGGCGGGCGGAGCCCAGAGTGCAGGGGAGGAGGTCGTGGTCATACGCTCCATCCTGTTGTCGACCCAGGAGCCCTCACGCGATATTTCGCAGTGTTGCGCACCGTGACCCTTCGCTTCGCGGAGGTTGTGACCGCACGCGGCCGCTCATACTTTCGCTTGCATGACCCGCCGATCCCGACTTCCCCTCCTCGCCGCCGCCACCGCTGCGACCCTCGCCCTCGCCGGTTGCGCCGGCGCGACCGCCGCCCCGTCCGACTCGGCAGGCACGACCTCGCTCACCTGGGGATGGGCCCTGCCCACCAGCTGGGATCCCGTGACCTCGACCGCCGGGTGGGACACGCATGCGCTCGCCCTCGTCTATGACGGGCTCACGCAGCTGGACACCGAGGGCGAGGTGGTCCCGGGGCTCGCCGAGAGCTGGGAGTACAACGCCGAGGGCACCGCCATCACCTTCCACCTGCGCGAGGATGCCGCGTTCACCGACGGCACACCCGTCACGGCGGACGCGGTCAAGCAGAGCATCGAGCGCGGCCGCGACCAAGAGAACTCCACCCTCGCCGGCCAACTGCGCATCGTCGTCGGCATCGACGTGGTCGACGAGCGGACGGTCACCGTGCACCTCGATCAGGCCGACTACCAGGTGCCCTACCTGTTCGCCGGCAAGACCGGATTCATCGTGAACCCGGCGGCGTTCGACGACGTCACGACCCTCGCCACACAGCCGGAAGGATCCGGGCCGTTCGCTCTCACCGAGTACGTGCCCAACGCGCACGCCGACCTCGAGAAGAACGAGGACTACTGGAACGCCGACCACATCTTCATCGATGACTTCTCGATCGTGCCGGTCACGGATCCCGCGACGGTCGTCGCCGGTGTGAACTCGGGCCAGTGGGACGTGGCGCAGGTCCCTCCCGCCCAGGTCGAGGGCGCGGAGGCCGCGGGTCTCGAGGTGGAGACGATCAGGGCCCTCACCGTGCGGGCCCTCGACGTGAACAGCACGGTCGCGCCCTTCGACAATCAGCGCGTGCTCCAGGCGATCAGCCACGCGACCGACCGGGAGGCGCTGATCGACGCCGCGTACTTCGGGCAGGGCACACCCAACTGGCAGCCGTTCCCCGAGGGATACGTCGCGCACAGCCCCGAGCTCGACGACCTGTACCCCCACGACGTGGAAGCCGCGAAGCAGCTGCTCGCGGATGCCGGTCACCCGGACGGGCTGGAGATCACGCTCTCGCTCACCGAGGACGACACCGCGCTCGCCGAGGTGCTGCAGGCGCAGTGGGCCGAGGCCGGCATCGACGTGACCCTGAACGTGCTGCCCGCCGCGGCCGTCGCCCAGAACTACGTGCAGCGCACACTGCCTTTCGTGCTCGACAGCTACTCCGGTCGGCAGTCACCGCTCCAGGGACTCGAAGTGCTCTACGGCGCCGAGGGGCTCATGAACCTGGGTCGTCAGACTCCGCCCGAGCTGACCGAGGCGATCGACGAGGCCCGTGCCACGCCGACGGACGCCGACGACTACGCCGAGAAGATCCAGGACGCGGTCGAGGTCGGTGTGCGCCTGCAGCCGAACACGTTCCTGTTCAGCTGGCCGCGGATCCTCGTGCACCCCGGGAAGGTCACGGGCATCCAGCACTGGCTCGACGTGCAGCGCTGGGAAGACGTCAAGGTCGAGGGCTGAGTCCGATGTCGACCGTGACTGCCGCGGCGCGCTCCGCGCTCGACCTCGAAGGCGCAGACGTCACGCGCAGCGCATGGCCCGCGCTGCGCGGAGTCCTCGCGACGCTGATCACGGCGGTCACGGTCTTCATCCTCGCCACCTTCGTGACGTTCGCCCTCGGGGCCGCGAGCGGGGCGAATCCTGCCGCGGTCGCACTCGGCGAGGTCGCGACCCAGGAGGACGTGGACCGACTGAACCACCAGTTCGGTCTCGATCGTCCGTTCCTCGTGCGCTACCTCGACTGGATTTCCGGTGCCGTCACGGGCGATCTCGGCACGTCGTGGTTCACGACGATCCCCGTCGCCGACAGCATCGCCCAGGCGTTCCCGGTGAGCCTGTCGATCGCCGCGGGCGCCACGCTGTTCGCCCTCGTCTTCGGGTTCTCCGGCGGCGTGCTCGCGGCGGTGAACAGGGGAGGGGCGATCGACAGAGCCGTGACCGCTCTGAGCACGATCGCCGCCACTCTTCCCGCGTTCGTCGCGGCGATCGGACTCATCCTGCTCTTCTCCTACGCGATCCCGCTCTTCCCCGTGGCCGGGTACACCCCGCCAGAGAAGAGCATCGGCGCATGGCTCCTGTGCCTCGTGCTCCCGTCGGTCGCGCTCAGTCTCGATGCGGGCGCCGACATCGCCAGGCAGCTGCGCACCTCGCTCGTCGGCACGCTGGGGGAGAACTACGTCATCGGTGCGCGGGTGCACGGGCTGGGCCCCGCACGCATCGTCTTCCGACACGCGCTGCCCATCGCGTCGGGCCCCGCTCTGTCGACTCTCGGCGTCCATGCGCCGCGTCTGGTCGGCGGAGCGGTGATCACCGAGGTGATCTTCGGCATGCCGGGACTCGGACAGCTCGCCAATCGCGCCGCGCTGCAGGGAGACGTGCCGGTCGTGCAGGGCGTGCTGCTCGTGACGATCGCGATGATCGTGATCATCGGCGCCGTGCTCAACCTCGTGATCTCGCGCACCGGCGGAACAGAGCGGAGCGCCGCATGACCGTCATCGCATCGTCGGCCCCCGCACGCCTCTGGCGAGCCGGCTGGAGCGTCAGGCTCGCGCTGCTCGTGCTGGTCGGCGTGGCGCTGCTCGCCGTCGCGGGGCCCGCTCTCGCTCCGCAGGATCCGCTGGCGCAGAACGCCTCGGCCGCGCTGCAGGAGCCGAGCCTCGCGCACCTCCTGGGCACTGACTATCTCGGCCGGGACGTGCTCTCGCGGCTGTTCGCCGGGGCGCCCGCCTCGCTCATCAGCGCTGTCGCCGCAGCGTTCATCGGTCTCGTGCTCGGCGCGGTGCCCGGAGCCATCAGTGCCTTCGTGCCGAGGTTCGCCGAGTGGTTCTCGCTGCGGATCGTCGACGCGCTCCTGGCGCTGCCCTTCATCCTGTTCGCGATCGTGTTCGCGGCGCTGCTCGGCAACGGTCTCGTGCAGGCGACTCTCGCGATCGGCATCCTCGTCGCTCCCGGATTCTTCCGCATCTCCCGTGCCGCGACCCTGAGGGTCCGCGATTCGCAGTACATCGACGCCGCGAGCTATCTCGGCGCGTCGGCGTGGTGGATCCTGCGGCGCCACGTCTGGCGTCAGGTCGCCCCCAACCTCGTGGTCGCGGCGGTGTCGGCACTCGGCGGGGCGCTTCTGGCTGTGGCCTCGCTCACCTTCCTCGGGATCGGGGTGCAGCCGCCGGCGCCGACATGGGGCGGGATGCTGTCGAGCGACCTCGGATACCTCGGACAGCGCCCGTGGGGTCCACTGGCTCCCGCGCTCGCGATCATCGTCACCGTCGGCGCTCTCAATCTCGTCGCGGACGCCGCACGGGATGTGCTCGGCGCGGACGCTCCGACCCCACGGAAGGCGGTGGCTCATGTCTGACACCCGATCGATCGTCGAGACGCGCGAGAGCGCACGCAGCGCGACTGCAGCACACGGAGCTCCGCTGCCGCCCTCGTTCGACGAGGCCTCTCTCGCGCGCCCCGCGACGGCCGCGGTCACCGACCTCGTGATAGCTGCAGCCGACGGGACGGAGCTCGTCCGCGGCGTGTCGACATCCGTGCGACCGGGTGAGGCGCTGGGGATCGTGGGGGAGTCGGGAAGCGGCAAGACGCTCACCTGCCGTGCCCTGCTCGGCATCCTGCCCGCGGGCCTGCACATCACGGGCGGGACAGTGCAGGTCGACGGGGTCGATCTCACCGACGCCGCCGAGCCCGCCTGGCGTCGCGTGCGCGGCACGCACATCGGCGCGGTGTTCCAAGACCCGGCCTCGTACCTCAACCCGGCGATCCCGGTCGGCGCACAGCTCGAGGAGACGCTTCGCGTGACGGCAGGGCTCGCGCGGCGACAGGCCAGGGAACGCGCTCGTGAGATGCTCGACGACCTCGGCATCCGTCGGGTCGACCTCGTACTCCGCCAGCGTGTCGCGCACCTGTCCGGGGGGATGCTCCAGCGCGTGCTCATCGCGATGGCGCTCGCCGCGGACCCCGCCGTGCTGATCGCCGACGAGGCGACGACAGCGCTCGACGTCACCGTGCAGGCCGAGCTGCTCGAGCTGCTCGCGCGCCTGCGCAGAGAACGCGATCTCGCGCTGATCCTCGTGTCGCACGATCTGGCCGTCGTCGCGCAGGTGTGCGAACGCGTGCAGGTGTTCCGTGACGGACGGGTCGTCGAGGCGGGGGCGACATCGCGCGTCCTCCGCGCCCCCGCGCACCCCTATACACGGGAGCTCCTCAGCGCACACGCCGCATACGGACTCGAGAGGTTCCTCGCATGACGGCTCCGATCCTCCAACTCGAGAATCTCTCGGTCGACTACGGCCGGGTGCGCGTGCTCGATCGTCTCTCGCTCTCCGTGCGGCCCGGTGAGGTCGTCGGCGTCGTCGGCGAATCGGGCTCCGGCAAGACCACACTCGCCAAGACCGTGCTGCGCGCCGTCGACCCCGCCGCGGGATCCCGCCTGCTCGTGGACGGCCGCGATGTCACCCGCCTTCGCAGCCGCGCGTTGCGCGCCTGGCGACGCGGAGGGGCGGTGCAGTACGTCTTCCAGGATCCGCTGCGCTCACTCGACCCCGGCGTCCGCGTCGCCGACTCGATCGTCGAGGGGCTCCGCATCGCCGGAGTGCCCGCCGCAGACGCCACCCGTCGTCGTGTCGAGGCACTTGCCGCCGTCGGCCTCGAGGAGGAGCTCATCGCGCGGCTCCCGACGGGGCTCTCGGGCGGGCAGCGCCAACGCGCCGCGATCGCGCGCGCCCTCGTCGTCGAGCCCCGGCTGCTGCTGCTCGACGAGCCCGTGAGCGCTCTCGACGCGGCCAGTCGCGATCGGGTCGTGCAGGCGCTCATCGCGCTGCGCGATTCTCGCGGGACCGACCTCGCGATGCTGGTGATCTCGCACGACATCGGCTCGCTCGCCGCCCTGAGCGATCGCCTGATCGTGCTCGATCGCGGCCGCATCGTCGAGGACGGCCCCACTCGCCGTGTGATCTCGCAACCCGAGCATCCCTACACCCGGCTGCTCATCGACTCGGTGCCCCTCATCCACACGCCCCGGGCGAATCGCCCGTCCCCCGTCCCCCTCAGGAGCTGACGCACATGCCCATCGAACTGCTCGGAATGATCGCCACGACCCCCGGATCGGAGTCGAAGGGAGTCGACGGCCCGCCGATCGACGCCGACTACGTGCGTGAGTTCTCCCGCGCGCACGAGGAGGCGGGGTTCGACCGCGTCCTGATCGGCTACAGCGCGAGCTCGCCCGACGGCTTCGCAGTCGCGGCCGCGGCGCTGCACTCGACCGAGCGGCTGAAGGTGCTCATCGCCCACCGGCCGGGATTCGTCGCTCCGACCATCGTCGCCCGCAAACTCGCGACCCTCGACCACCTCACCGGCGGGGGACGTGTCGCGATCCACCACATCACCGGGGGCAGCGAGGCCGATCAGCGCAGAGACGGCGACTTCAGCGAGAAGTCCGACCGCTATCGACGCACCGGCGAGTTCATCGACGTGCTCCGTCGCACCCTGACCTCGGACGAGCCCTTCGACTATCACGGTGACTTCTATCGGGTCGAGGGTGCGTTCTCGGCGGTGAAGCCCGCGACCACCGAGGGGATCCCGGTGTTCTTCGGCGGACTGTCGGAGGGCGCCGTCGAGGTCGGCGCCAAGGCGGCAGACGTCTACATGCTGTTCGGCGAGCCGCTAGCCGACGTCGCCGAGAACATCCGCACGATTCGCGCGGCGGCTGCGCGGGAGGGCCGGACCGTCGAGTTCAGTCTGTCGACCAGGCCGATCATCGCGGCCACCGAAGCGGAGGCATGGGAGAAGGCCGACCGCATCTACGCCGAGACGGAGGCCGTGATCGCCCGCCGCGCCTCGGGCAATCCCCTGACCTTCGCTCGCCCCGAACGGCACGAGCCGGTGCCCGTCTCCGCCGACCGACTGCAGCAGGCCGCCCGTCGCGGCGACGTGCATGACGAGCGGCTCTGGCTCGGGATCACAAGACTGACCGGTCCTGCGGGCAATTCGACGGCTCCGGTCGGCACGCCGCAGCAGGTGGCCGAGGCGCTGCTCAAGTATTACGACCTCGGCGTGACCCGTTTCCTCATCCGAGGCTTCGACCCGTTGGGCGATGTGCGCGACTGGGGTGCGGAACTTGTGCCCGCTCTGCGCGAGGGGGCGCGGCTGCGCGACGAAGCGCGCGCGGAGGAGGACGCCGCGAGGGTCGCCTGAGCGACCCTCGCACTCCGCGGTCGACCTTCGGCGGCAAGCGACAGTACCGGAATACCTTCTATACGTAGGCATATGACGACGTTACGGTTGCTAACGTCGACGCATGTCTGCAGCGACCTCGGCCCTCTACGACGTCGACACCGACGTGCTTCGCGCCATGGCGTCGAAGGTGGGTCGTCTCGTCGGGGAGCTCGGGTCGACGGCGGTGGCGGCGCCCGGTGATGCCGGGCACGAGTGGGTCGTCACTGCGGCGGCGGGTTTCGGCACCGCCTGGTCAGACGGACTGTCACACGAGTAGATAGCAAGGACGTTCCGTGAGAGCACCATTCACCCATGGGGAGCAATCGCCGGCCGGAATGCAGGGGTGGGTGACCGACGGTTATCGGCCGATCCCTGATCACCTGCGTCTCATGCTCGGCCATCTGAATGCTGACGGAAAGTACACCTACATCATCTGGCCCGGGTCCGATCCTTCGAGCACCATCGGATTCCGAGTACCGGCGCGCGACTCGTTCATGCAGGCCGCCGGTTCAGCCGACGCCATGACCGTGGAGGTCCGCCTCCCTGGCCCCGACGGGGAGAGCCACCTGTACACGGTCGGCAGACCCGAGCCCGCGGACGCCTCGACCACCCTCATCCCGATTAGCGATGACCGCGCGGTTCGCGTGTTCTCGAACGAGATCTTCACGGCCGACGAAGCCGCGGTGATCTTCTTCACCTACTACCTCACGGAGTCCGTCTCGCAGCCCTATGTGCTTCGCGAGCTCGACCTCTCGCGAGAACTCTCGGAGCTGCGATGAGGGTCTCGGTCCGCCACGACGCCGTCGCACAGAAGATCGCGCAGCTCGCGCTCGCGGTGAAAGCCGTCGAGCACGAACTCGCCACCCTCGATTCTGAGGTCGCGAGGCTGGAGTCCGCCTGGAGCGGTGAGGCACGCCGCACCTACGCCCGCGCTCAGCAGCACTGGTCTGCGGCGCTGGCGAAACTGAAAGCGGCGCTCGCCGAAGCCACCCGCCGTCTGATCACCGCGAACTCGATCTCGAGGGCGACGGCCGACACGGCCGCCCGCATCTGGTCCTGAGGCTCTACGGGATCAAGACGATCTTGCCCGAGGCCGCGCCGGACTCCACCAGCTCGTGGGCCTGCGCCGCTTCGGCGAGGGGGAGCTCGGGACCGAGCTCGATCGTGAAATCGCCGGCTGCGAGCAGATCGATGGTCGCGCCGAGGGCCTCGGCCCGCCACGCCAGCTCCTGCTCGGTGAGAGGCTGCGGTGCCCCGCCCGAGAAAGCGCGGATGCCGAAGGATGCGGCGTCCGGGCCGCGGACGATCGTCGCGATGCGGTCGCGGTCGCTGACGAGTGCGAGCGACACCTCGATGGCCTCGTCGGTGCCTGCGCAGTCGAGTGCGACGGTCACGCCGTCGGTAGCCGCCTCGCGCACGCGTTCGAGCAGTCCTTCGCCGTAGGCGACCGGGATCGCACCGAGCTCGCGGAGCAGGTCGTGCCGCGCAGGGCTGGCGGTGGCGATGACGGTGGCGCCCCACGCGACCGCGAACTGCACGACGGCCTGACCCACCGACCCCGAGCCGCCGTGAACGAGCAGCACGTCGCCCTCGCCGACGCCGAGCGACTTCAGCGCCTGATACGCGGTGCCGGCGGGGATGCCGATGGCGGCGCCCTCCGCAGCGGTCACGGCATCCGGAAGCAGCACGAGATGTTCCGCCGGGACGGCGAGAAGACTGGAGTAGGTGCCGCGGGTGTCACGGATAGCGACGCGGTCACCCACCACGAACCCGTCGACGTCGTCTGCCAGCGACTCGATCACTCCCGCGCCGTCGAAGCCGACCGTGCGAGGCTCCTCGATCGGCGGTGACGGTCGCTTCGCCGAGCGCAGCTTGGCGTCGATCGGATTGACGCCGGCAGCGTCGATGCGCACGACGACCTCGCCGCTCAGCGCGATCGGATCCGGTACCTCCATCTCGTGCAGTACGTCAGGGGAACCGAACTCTGTGTAGACGATCGCGCGAGCCATGTCCTCAGGCTACCCCCGCGACGACAGCACCTTCATGATGCGCTGCGGCGAGACGGGCTGCGCGGTGCCGAGTCGCTGCGCGAACACGCTCACGCGATACTCCTCGAGCAGCCAGCGCGTCTCGACGAGTGCGGCCGGTGCATCGGGAGCGAGGGGGATCGTGCCCCCGGCATCCTCGAACGCCTTCGCCATGCGCTCGAACTCGCTCATGCGCGTACGGTCCTTGCCGGGTTCGTTCGCGAGCGTCCTCAGCCGCTCGAGCATCCCGTCGAGGTAGCGCGGGAAGTGTGCGAGGCGCTCGACTCCCGCGGCGGAGACGAATCCCGCGTGCAGCAGACCCGAGAGCTGGGTGCGGATGTCGTTCAGGGGCCCGAGCAGCGCGAGGGAGTTCTGCGACTTGATGCCGCGTTCCACCTCTCGGGACTTCGTGAGGATGCGGGCGACGAGCGACACGCACGCGAAGAGGTCGTCGACCAGGGATGCCGAGACGGTGTCGCGCACGCGCACGAACTCGGCCTCGGTGCGCACGATGCCGCCCGGAACCGTGCGGTCGATCACGTTCTGCACCACGGCTGCGCGGCAGTCTTCGATGAGGGCCGCGGCGGACTGGTACGGCGACGCCGCGAGGGCGAGCTTCTCCTGACTCGTGAGGTGCTGCTGCACGTACGACGACGGCGAGGGCGCTCCGAGCAGGACGAGCCGACGCACACCGGCACGAGTGGCTGCGGCCGCCGCGTCGGCCGTCGACTCGACCCGCACCGACACGGTCTTGCCCTGATCGACGATCGCGGGGTACCCGCGCACCACTCCACCGGCGACGCGGGTGTCGAGCACTTCGGGCAGATCACCGAACGTCCAGCCGGTGAGTCCGTCCTGTTCGACCGACGGAGCCGGTGCCGCGGGCTGAGGGCCCTTCGCGGGGCCGGGACGACGGGGCGGCGCGGCGATCGACCGGGCAACGCTGCTGCGTGCCCGGTCGGCGAGCTGCGCCTGCAGCGCGCTCAGGTCGCGGTTCGACCCCGCGACCCGACCGCGCTCGTCGACCGCGCGGAAGTTCATGCGCAGGTGCGCCGGCACACGGTCGTCATCGAAGTCGGCGGCCGAGACGAGCTGGTTGGCGAGCGGCTGGATGAGCCGGGCGAGAGCCTCTTTGAGCGTGCGCGCGGGCATGCCGCCGTGCGACTCCGGCCCGTCGCCGGCAAGCTCCGCGCCGAACTTCTCGGCCCAGTCGGCCGCGGGCACGACGTGTCGCCGGATCGCCTTGGGCAGCGCCCGCAGCAGCCCCGTCACGAGCTCGGCGCGCAGCCCCGGCACCTGCCAGTCGAAACCGCGGTTCTCGATCTGCGCGAGCAGGGGGAGCGGGATGACCACGCTCACGCCGTCGTCGGGCGCGCCGGGTTCGAAGCGGTAGGCCAGCCCCAGCACCTGGTCGCCCTGGGTCCACCTGCTCGGGAACTCGTGCTGATCGGCCCGGCCCTCGTCGTCGAGCAGGTCGGCCTCGCGCATCACGAGCAGCTTCGGCGTGGTGGAGAGCGTCTCGCGCCACCATCTCTCGAAGGAGCGCACGTCGAAGACGTCGGCGGGGATGCGCTCGTCGTAGAAGCGGAAGACGGCCTCGTCGCCGGCGAGGATGTCGCGGCGCCGCTCGCGCTCCTCGAGCTTCTCGAGGCGTCTGCGCAGCTCGGCGTTGCTGCGCCAGAACGCGCTGACGCGCTTGTCGATGCGCGACGGATCCCATTCGCCCTCGACCAGGGCGTGCCGCACGAAGAGCTCCCGCGACGCGGCCCGGTCGATGCGAGCGAACTGCACGCGCCGTCGGGGGATGATCTCCACTCCGAACAGCGTGACCTTCTCGTACGCGACGGCGGCGCCCGCGTCTTTCGACCAGTGCGGCTCGGTGACCTGTCGCTTCGCGAGGTCACCCGCCAGGGCCTCGGCCCAGGCGGGGTCGATCGCGGCGACCGTGCGCGCATAAGTGCGCGACGTCTCGACGATCTCGGCCGCCATGACGGCCTGAGGGCTCTTCTTGCGCAGCGCGGAGCCGGGGAAGATCGAGAAGCGGATGCCGCGAGCGCCGCGATACTCCGCCATTCTCTTCTTCTTCGGGTCGATCCCCTTGCCGGTCTTGCGCTCGTCGAGGATGCCGATCTGCGAGAGGAGCCCCGACAGGAGCGCGCGGTGGATCGCATCCGGATCCGCCGTGGACGACCCCGATGCGTCCTTCGTCTTCACGAGTCCGCGGAGCTGACGGTGCACGTCGAACCATTCCCGCACGCGCACGTAGTTCAGATGCTCGGCGCGGCAGAGCCTGCGGAAGGCGCTCGAGCCCAGCTCCCGCTGCTGCTCCCTGAGGTGGTTCCAGAGGTTCAGGATCGAGAGGAAGTCGCTCGTCGGGTCGGCGAACCGCGCGTGCATCCTGTCCGCCTCGTCGCGGACGCTCTGCGGCGCCTCCTGAGAGGGGCGTTCGCGTACGTCCTGGATCGACATGCCGGCGACGATCGCGAGCACATCGCGCGTGACGTCGGCACTGCCGGGGCGGCCGGCCTCGATGAGCATGCGCGCGAACCGCGGGTCGATCGGAATGCGCGAGATGTCGCGGCCGATGCGGGTGAGCGTCGGGGCTCCCGAGCCGCCCGAGGGGTGCGCCGCCCCGAGCTCGGTGAGCAGGTCGAACGCCGCCTTCACTCCTCGCGAGTCGGGCGGGGTGAGGAACGGGAAGGCGGTGATGTCGCCGAAGCCCAGCGACAGCATCTGCAGGATCACCGAGGCGAGCGAGGTCCGCAGGATCTCGGGCTCGGTGAACTCCGGCCGTCTGTCGAAGTCCTCCTCGCTGTACAGGCGGATCGCGATGCCGTCGCTCGTGCGGCCGGCGCGGCCCGAGCGCTGATTCGCCGAGGCCTGCGAGATCGCCTCGATCGGCAGACGCTGCACCTTGGAGCGGTTGCTGTACCGCGAGATGCGGGCTGTGCCCGTGTCGATCACGTAGCGGATGCCGGGCACGGTGAGGCTGGTCTCGGCGACGTTGGTGGCGAGCACGACGCGGCGCCGCACGCCGGCCACCCGGCTGCGCTCGAACACGCGGTGCTGCTCGGACGCCGACAGTCGGCCGTACAGCGGCAGCACCTCTGTGGGGGAGCGATCCTTCGCATACGCGCCGCGCACGGCATCCGCGGCGTCTCTGATCTCGGCCTCGCCTGGCAGGAACACGAGCACGTCGCCCGGTTCCTCGCGGTCGAGCTCGCGCAGGGCCGCGACGATGGCCGTGACCTCGTCGGCCGCCTCGGCGGCGTCGCCGTCCTCGGTCACCTCGGTCTGCCCGCGATACCGGATCTCGACCGGATAGGTGCGCCCGGACACCTCGATGATCGGCGCCGGGGTGCCGTCCGCCGCCGCGAAATGCCGCGCGAAGCTCTCGGGGTCGATCGTCGCCGAGGTGATGATCACCTTCAGATCGGGGCGATCGGGCAGCAGCCGTGCCAGATATCCCAGCAGGAAGTCGACGTTGAGCGAGCGCTCGTGCGCCTCGTCGATGATGATCGTGTCGTAGCGGCGGAGCAGCCGATCGCGGTTGATCTCGTTGAGCAGGATGCCGTCGGTCATCAGCGCGATGCGCGTGTCGTCCGAGACCTTGTCCGTGAAGCGCACCTTGTAGCCGACGAGTGTGCCGAGCTCGACCTGGAGCTCCTCCGCGACCCTTTCGGCGATCGTGCGCGCGGCCAGGCGACGGGGCTGGGTGTGCGCGATCCGCTCTCGGCCGAGCTCGAGGCAGATCTTCGGCAGCTGCGTGGTCTTGCCCGATCCCGTGGCGCCCGCGACGATGACGACCTGGTGGTCGCGGATGGCGTCGGCGATCTCACCCCGGGCGGCGCTGACGGGCAGCTCGGCGGGGTACGAGATGACGGGGGAGGACATGGCCCTCCATCGTATGACGGGATCGGCCTCTACGATCGTCGAATGAGCGTCGTGCACCGCCCCACCCAGTGGTTCCACGACTTCGGACGCGCCCCGCGCATCCTCGGACTCGACGTCGCCCGGGGTCTCGCGATCCTCGGCATGGTCGGAGCGCACATCGGGGAGTCCACCTCGTTCGACGCCCTCGATCCGTCGACCTGGGGCGATCTCGTCAACGGGCGCTCGTCGATCCTGTTCGCGGTGCTCGCGGGGGTGTCGGTCGCCCTCATGACCGGGCGCAGCGCCGGGCCCGATCCGGCGCGGATCCCGAGCATCCGATTGCAGCTCGTCGGACGGGGTGCGGTGATCTTCCTGATCGGCGTGGCCCTCGAGCTGCTGAACACCCCGATCGCGGTGATCCTCACGCTGTACGGCCTGCTCTATGTGTCCGTCATCCCGTTCCTGCGCTGGCCGCCGTGGAAGCTCGTGGTCGCGGCCGTCGTGCTCGCGCTCGTGGGACCGGCTCTGCTCGCGCTGATGGCGGTGCTCGCACTGCATCCGTCGGGCCCCGGCATCGATCTGGTGCTCTACGGGTCGTACCCGATCACGGTCTGGCTCGCGTTCGTCTTCGCGGGGATGGCTCTCGGGCGCCTGCACGTCGAGCGGCTCGAGACTGCGGCGGCCACGCTCGCGGTGGGGCTCGGGCTCATGGTCGTCGGGTACGGCCTCGGTCTCGTCGGCGCGCTCGCGGGTCTCGCCGACAGCGCCGAGCACGGGGGCGCGACGCCGTCGAGCACGGGATGGAGCACGTATCCGGATGCGGTGGCCGCCGGGGATCCGCTCGGCGCGGTGCTCGCGGCGGTCTTCGGCGTCGACCCGCATTCGGGCGGCACGGCCGAGATCCTCGGATCCGGCGGGTTCGCGCTCGTGATCATCGCGCTGTGCGTGCTGCTCAGCCGTCCGCTGCGCTGGCCGCTGCTGCCGCTCGCCGCGCTGGGGTCCATGCCGCTCTCTGCGTACAGTGCGCACGTGCTCTCCACTGCTCTGATCGGTGGACCGGGAGGGTTCTTCACGAGCAACGAGTTCTGGGCCGCAACGGCGATCATGCTGCTGCTGGCGACGACGCTCTGGTCGATGCTCGTGGGGCGGGGCCCGCTCGAGCGGCTCGCGGGGAGTGCGGCCGCGGCGATGGCGGCCCCGCCCGCCCCGGGTGCTCCTAGGCTGGAAGCATGACGATTCCTGCACTCGAACTGAACGACGGCAACTCCATCCCCCAGCTCGGCTACGGCGTCTTCAAGGTGCCGGCCGATGAGACCGAGCGCGCCGTGAGCGAAGCGCTCGAGATCGGCTACCGCCACATCGACACCGCGGCGATCTACGGCAACGAAGAGGGTGTGGGCGCGGCGATCGCGGCATCCGGCATCCCGCGCGACGAGCTGTTCATCACCACCAAGCTGTGGAACGACCGCCACCACGACGACGAGCCGAACGCGGCGATCGCCGAGAGCCTCGAGAAGCTCGGCCTCGACGCCGTCGATCTGTACCTCGTGCACTGGCCCACCCCCGCCAAGGATGACTACGTGCACGCCTTCGCCAAGCTCATCGAGCTGCGCGAGGCGGGCCTGACCCGCAGCATCGGCGTGTCGAACTTCCTCGTGCCGCATCTCGAGCGCGTGGTCGCCGAGACGGGTGTGACCCCCGCCGTGAACCAGATCGAGCTGCACCCGGCGTATCAGCAGCGCGACATCGTCGACTGGGCGACCGAGCACGGCGTCCGCATCGAGTCGTGGGGCCCGCTGGGCCAGGGCAAGTACGACCTGTTCGGCACCCCCGCGATCGCCGACGCCGCATCCGCCCACGGCGTCACGCCTGCCCAGGCGGTGCTGCGCTGGCACCTGCAGAAGGGCTTCATCGTGTTCCCGAAGTCGGTGCGCGCCGAGCGCCTGCGCGAGAACCTCGACGTGTTCGGATTCGAGCTGACCGATGCCGAGATCGCGGCGATCGACGCGCTCGACCCGCTCGACGGTTCGGGCCGCGTGGGCTCGCACCCCGACGACGTCAACTGAGGCGTTCCGTTTCGACAGATGACGCCCCGTGTCGCACATCGCGACACGGGGCGTCGTCGTGAGTAGCGTCGTCGGCATGACAGCTCCCTACCGTGTCGTCGCCGTGTCCGGCTCCCTGCACGAACCCAGCAAGACCACGGCGCTCATCCGTGCGATCGCCGGTGCTGTCGCCGAGCGCGCGGCCGTCGAGATCGAGGTCATCGAGCTGACCGACATCGGTCCCTCACTCGCGGGAGCGCTGAGCCGCGAGCAGCTGCCCGAGCGGGTCGAGGAGAAACTGCAGGCCATAGAGCGGGCCGACCTGCTCATCGTGGGCAGCCCCGTGTACCGCGCGTCGTTCACGGGGCTCTTCAAGCACCTGTTCGACTTCGTCGGCCAGTACGCCCTCGTCGGCAAGCCGGTGCTGCTGGCGGCGACCGGAGGCGGCGAGCGCCACGCGCTGATCATCGAGCATCAGCTGCGTCCGCTGTTCGCGTTCTTCCAGGCGCTGACGCTGCCGGTCGGCGTGTACGCGAGCAACACCGACTTCGACGGCTACGTGATCTCGTCCGATGTGCTGCAGGCGCGCATCGCTCTCGCCGCCGACCGCGCGCTGCCTCTCGTGGGGTACGCCGCCTCGCGTCCTGCCGAGACCCTGCTCGTCTCCTGAGGCCGTCCGTCTTCCGTCGCGCTGCGCGGGCCGCGTAGCGTGAGGGTATGACGAACCGGCTCGCCGCCACGCTCAGCCCCTACCTCCGCGCCCACGCCGACAACCCCGTCGACTGGTACCCGTGGGGTCCCGAGGCGTTCGCCGAGGCCGAGCGTCGGCAGGTTCCGCTGCTCATCTCGATCGGCTACAGCACCTGTCACTGGTGCCATGTGATGGCGCGCGAGTCGTTCGCAGATCCCGTGACCGCAGCGGCGATCAACCGGGACTTCGTGGCGGTCAAGGTCGACCGGGAGGAGCATCCTGACGTCGACGGCGCCTACATGGCGGCGGCATCCGCGTTCACGCAGAATCTGGGCTGGCCTCTCACGGTGTTCGCGACCCCGAGGGGGCGCACGTTCTACGCCGGCACCTACTGGCCACCGGTGCCGCACCCGCCCATGCCGGCGTTCCGCGATGTGCTCGCGGCGGTGCACGAGGCGTGGACCGTGCGGCGGGAGCAGGCCGAGGAATCGGCGGATGCGGTGACGACCGCTCTCGAGCAGGCGTCGGCGTCGCTCCCGGCGGACCTGCCGGATGCGGCAGCGATCGGTGCGGCTGCGCGGACGATCACCGCTCAGGAAGACCTGCAGCACGGCGGCTTCGGCGGCGCGCCGAAGTTCCCCGTGGCGACCACGCTGAGCTTTCTGCAGAGTCCCCTCGTGCGCCGCGAGGCGCCGGATGCCGCGTCCGCCGTCGGTCGGGCCCTCGCTTCGATGACGGCATCGGCTCTGCGCGACGAGGACGGCGGCTTCTTCCGCTATGCCACTCGGCGCGACTGGACGGTGCCGCACTATGAGCGCATGCTGACCGACAACGCCCAGCTGCTGCGCGTGGCGCTCGACGAGGGTGATGTGCAGACCGTGCGCGGGATCGCGGACTTCCTGCTGCGCACGCTGCGGCGCGAGAGCGGAGGATTCGGTGCCGCACAGGACTCGGAGTCGTGGATCGACGGACAGCGCAGCGAAGGCGGCTACTATCTGCGCCCGATCGCCGAGAGGGGAGACCTCGATCCCCCCGCGGTCGACGGCAAGGTGATCACCGGGTGGAACGGCCTCGCGATCGCGGCGCTCGCGCGCGCCGGCATCGCGCTGGCAGAACCGGGATGGGTGCAGGCCGCGGTCGAAGCCGCCGAGCATGTGCTCCGGATCAATCGAGATGCCTCGGGAGCCTTGGTGCGGGCGTCGCTCGATGGCATCGCATCGTCGGCGGTCGCGACGACGGCCGACGTCGCGCTGCTCGCCGAAGGCCTGTTCGCACTGGCCCTCGCCACCGGCGATGCGGCCTGGGCAATCGAGGGGCGAGAGCTTCTCGACGATGCTCTTGCGGGCCTCGCCGGCGACCCGCTGCTGGCCGAGAACGGCATCGCGACCGCGCCCGATCAGACCGACGGCGATCTTCCGTCGGGAGCGGCGGCCGTAGCCTCGGCATCCCTCACCGCGTGGCTGCTCGGTGCCGGCGACCGGTATCGCGACGCCGCCGCCCAGAGGGTGCGCGAGCACGCCACCCCGGCAGTGGGGGAGCCGTTCGCGCACGGCAGTCTGCTGCGCGTCGCCGCAGGGCTCGTCGATGCTCCACGCCAGCTCGTGGTCGTGACGGAACTGCCGGACGGTGCGTTGGCCTCCGCTGCGCGCGGTGCCGATGCGGATGCCGTCGCGATCGTCTCGCCGGCACAGGCGCGCGCCTTCGCCGATGCCGGGTTCGAGCTCTTCGAAGGCAAGGCAGGCACAGCAGAACAGGCGTTCGACTGCCGGTCGTTCGTGTGCCGACTGCCCGTGAGCGACCCCGCCGAGCTGGCGCTCGCGCGCTGATCGGGATTCAGCGCGCGTTTCGCGGATGCTGTCGCGCCGTGCGCTCGTTGCCACGCCGGTAGTTCCCGGTGATCCGCGCCATCAGCAGCTGGGCGTCGCCCTGCTCGACCTGAGTGAGGA
Organism: uncultured Microbacterium sp.; assembly: GCF_963521645.1. Classification (GTDB taxonomy): domain Bacteria; phylum Actinomycetota; class Actinomycetes; order Actinomycetales; family Microbacteriaceae; genus Microbacterium. Next base: position 50,932 of record NZ_CAUQVQ010000007.1, read on the forward strand.
ACTCGCTCGCCCTCGTCCCTCTCAGCACGGTCGCCGTCGCGCCGCGGTGCCTGATGACGACCTCGTCGCCACGCACGACGAACTCGAAGCCGGATGGAGCGCCCATGAGGAGATCGTAGGCTGAGACCGCACCGCAGGAGGTACACGCATGACCGAGGTTCCCATCACCACGACCACGACCAAGGGTCTGCACCCGGGGCTCACCCGCCGCCAGATCTCGATGATGGGGCTCGGCGGTGCGATCGGCGCGGGACTCTTCGTCGGATCCGGGCAAGCGATCGGCATGGCCGGTCCTGCAGTGCTCGTCTCGTATCTCGTGGCCGGCGGCATCGTGGTGCTGGTCATGGCGATGCTCGCCGAGATGGTGGCCGCGCGCCCCAGCTCGGGCGCCTTCAGCTCGTATGCGCAGAAGGCCATGGGGCGAAGCGCCGGCAGCGCGGTCGGCTGGCTCTACTGGATCCAACTCGTCGTGGTGATCGCGGCCGAGGCGACCGGTGCCGCCGTCATCGTCGCCGCCCGGGTGCCCGGCATCCCCGCCTGGGTGTGGGTGCTCGTCTTCGTGGTCGCGCTCACGGCCGTGAACCTGTTCGGCGTGCGCAACTACGGGCGGTTCGAATTCTGGTTCGCGGCGATCAAGGTCGCCGCGATCATCGCCTTCCTCGTGGTGGGCGTGTGCGCGATCATCGGTCTCTTCCCCGGCATGCCGGCCACGGGGCTGGGCAACCTCGTCGACAACGGCGGCTTCGCTCCGAACGGCATCGCCGGCGTCGCGGGGGCCCTGCTGGTGGTGATGTTCGCGTTCGGCGGCACCGAGGTCGTGGCGATCGCCGCGGCGGAATCCGATGATCCTGCACGCAACATCCGTCGCATCGTGCGCGAGGTCCTGGTACGCATCCTGATCTTCTACGTCGGCTCGATCTTCGTGATCGTGGCGGTGCTGCCGTGGGACGATCAGGCCGTCGCGAACGGTCCTTTCTCGGCGGTGCTCGAGACCCTGCGGGTGCCCGGCGTCGGCCTGGTGATGGATCTCATCGTCGTGATCGCCCTGCTCTCGGCGATGAACGCCAACATCTACGGCGCCTCGCGCATGGCCTTCTCGCTGGGCGAGCGCGGGCTCGCGCCGGCTGTGGCGACCCGCACGACGGCGAAGGGCGTTCCCGTCGTCGCGGTGCTCGCCTCGGTGTCGTTCGGCTTCGTCACGGTGGGCCTCAACGGGGCGTTCCCGGATCTGGTGCTCCCGGTGCTCCTGAACATCGTGGGGTCGACCGTGCTCATCATCTGGTCCGCCACGGCGGTGTCGCAGATCATCCTCCGCCGCCGTGCCGACCGCGAAGGAGCCCAGCTGCCCATGCGCATGTGGGGCTTCCCCTGGCTGTCATGGCTGTGCGTCGTGCTGCTCGCCGGTGTCATCGCTCTCTCGATGACCGACCCGGCGGCCCGCGCGCAACTGCTGCTCACGATCGGCCTGATGGCCGTGCTGCTCGTCGTCGCGCGCCTGACCCGCCGCCGCGTCTGAGGTGGGATCGGCCGGGATCAGACCCAGCCGGGCAACCAGTTGTGCACGAGCCAGAAGTCGTACGGCACGCTCACACCGGTCCACACGGGGTAGTAGAACGCCGAGATCAGCACGACGACTCCGAGGAACACCATGACGGTGCGTTCGCCGGCCTGGCGTCGGTGCAGCGGGTCTTCGCGTCGACCCGCGATCACGCGCAGCACGACCGCAAGGCCGATCACGAGGAAGGGCGCCATCGCCACCGTGTAGAACTGGAAGATCGTGCGCTCGGGGAACAACAGCCAGGGCACATAGGTCGCGGCGAGACCGACCAGCGGGAATGTCAGTGCCGGATCGATCGGTCGCCGCGCGATGGCCGCACGCACGAGGCGGTAGACCAGGTAGACGGCGGCCGCGATGCTCGCGTACCAGATCAGCGGATTCGGGATCGTCGAGATCACGGCGATGCAGTGGTCGACGCCGCACGGCGCGGGATCCGTGCCGACCCACACCGCCGTCGGACGCAGCAGCAGCGGCCATTGCCATGCGGGACTCGCGTAGGGATGGCCGCTGGTCAGCCCGACGTGGAAGTTGAGGATCGACTGGTGGTAGTTCCACAGCGCGAGGAACGGGTTCGGGTCGCTGTCGCGGGCGTAACCGCCGTCGGTCACGAGCCAACCGGTCCAGCTCAGCAGATACGCGGCGAATGCGGGGAAGACCAGCAGCACGAACGACACGGGGCCCTGGCGGAAGGCGGCCGAGCTCGGCCACAGCACCACCCCGGCACGGCGTCGGGCGAGCGCATCCGTCACGACGACATAGAGACCGAAGACCGTGAGTGCATACAGGCCCGACCATTTGACGGCGCATGCGGCCCCGAGTGCCACGCCCGCCGCGATCAGCCAGGGGCGTCGCCACAGCACACGTCCCCAGAGCGGTTCGGGGGAGTCGGCGTCGACGCGCTCGAGGACGGGGATCACGCGGTCTCGGTCGAGCAGGATGAACAGGGCGCCGAGCATCACGAAGAACGTGAGCGGTCCGTCGAGCAGCGCGGTACGGCTCATCACGATGCTCAGGCCGTCGATCGCGAGCAGTCCGCCCGCCGCGGTCGCGACGACGATCGAGCCGGTCAGTCGGCGCGCGACGAGGTAGACGAGCAGCACGGTGGCGGTGCCGAGCAGCGCCGTCGCGAGCCGCCATCCGACGGAGTTGTCGGGTCCGCCGATCGACATGCCGAGCGCGATCAGCCACTTGCCCAGCGGAGGGTGCACGACGAAGGATCCGTTGTCGGCGAGAGGCAGCTCCTGCAGGGTGATGAACGCCTCGTTCGCCTTCTCTCCCCACGTGCCCTCATAGCCCAGGGTCCACAGAGACCAGGCGTCCTTGACGTAGTACGTCTCGTCGAACGCGAGTTGATGCGGGTGCCCCAGGTTGACCAGGCGCAGCACCGCCGCGACGACCGTCACGATGAAGGGCGCGAACCATCTCAGCATCGGCCCCCAGCCGGGGTCGTCCTGCAGGCGGTCGCGCAGGCGCTCGAACCGCGTCGGCCGCTCGTCGAGAGAGGGCATGAGGGGCTCGGGCGCGGTCACCGCTCCAGCCTAGACAACCGGGGTCTCCGACGGCCGTCCGAGTCGGTCGGCCTAAGCTGGGCGGGTGATCATCCTCGCCGCCACCCCGATCGGAAACCTCGGGGATGCATCCCGCCGACTCATCGAGGTGCTCGAGAACGCCGAGGTCGTCGTCGCGGAGGACACGCGCACGACCGGACGGCTGCTGCAGGCGCTGCAGATCGAGAACAGGCCGCGGTTGATCGCGCTGCACGACCACAACGAGAAGCAGAAGTCGGCCGAGCTCGCGGCACTCGCGATCGAGCAGGACATCGTGGTGGTCAGCGATGCGGGGATGCCCGCGATCAGCGATCCGGGATACGCGCTGGTCGCCGAGGCCGTCGCACAGGGCGTGACGGTGACCGCGATCCCGGGCCCGAGCGCCGTCATCATGGCTCTCGCGATCTCGGGGCTGCCGACCGACCGCTTCACTTTCGAGGGCTTCCTGCCGCGCAAGCCGGGGGAGCGGCGGTCGAGTCTTCGCGCTCTCGCGACCGAACCCCGCACGATGGTCTTCTTCGAGTCGCCCGCACGCCTCGCGTCGTCGCTCGCCGACATGGGCACGGTCTTCGGGGAGGACCGGCGCATCGCGGTGTGCCGTGAGCTGACGAAGTTCTACGAGGAGGTGCGTCGGGGCACGGCGACGGAGCTCGTCGAGTGGGCGACCGCGGGCGTCAAGGGCGAGATCGTGGTCGTCGTAGAGGGGGCGGCGCCACGGGAGTCCTCGGCCGAAGACGCCCTCGTGCAGGTGCAGCGGCTGGTCGCCTCCGGAGTCCGCCTGAAAGACGCGTGCGCCGAGGTCGCCGCGGCCACCGGGCTGTCGTCACGCGACCTGTATCAGGCAGCGCTCGCCGCCCGCTGATGCGCGCCGGCACGGATGCCGCGATCGCCGCGGCCTATGACGCTCGTGCTGCGGAGTACGTCGCGGCCCTCGGCGCGGTCGAGCAGATGGATGCGCGCGATGCGGCCGTGATCGCGCGGTGGCGCGATGACACCGAGGGCGCGCTGCTGGATGCCGGGTGCGGGCCGGGGCACTGGACCGCCTTCCTCGCAGAGCGCGGCCGCGAGGTGCGCGGGATCGACCTGTCGGCGGAGTTCGTCGACCGCGCGCGGCAGCGGCATCCCGACATCGTCTTCGATCGGGGATCCTTCCGTGAGCTTCCGCTCGCGAACGGCTCGGTCGGCGGCGTGCTCGCCTGGTACTCGCTGATCCACACGCCTCCCGACGGCCTTCCCGAGATCCTCGACGAGTTCGCGCGGGTGGTCGCCCCGGGCGGCAGCATCCTGATCGGCTTCTTCGACGGCGAGCCGCGAGAGCCCTTCGAGCATGCTGTGGTGCCGGCGTACTTCTGGTCGGCCGAGTCGTTGGGCGCGATGCTGACCGACGCCGGTTTCGAGGTCGTCGCGAGTGAGGCCCGCGGCCGAGAGCCCGGCGAGCTGAGCATCCGCGCCCATGCCTCGGTGGCTGCGCGCCGGCGGTCGGACCGGCGTGCGGCCTGACCGCAGGTACCCTGGTGCACACCCACCCCGAGGAGGACCCCGCGTGAGCAAGAAGGCGACCGTCTACGACGTCGCAGAGCGCGCCGGAGTGTCGATCGCGACAGTGTCGCGTGTGCTGCGGCAGCCGGATGCTGTGCGGCCCGTCACGCGCGAGCGGGTGCTGGATGCCGTCACCGCGCTGGGCTATGTGCCCAGCAGCAGCGCCCGCGGACTGGCCGAGAGACGGACCGGTGTCATCGGACTGTACTTCCCCGGTTTCGACGCCTCGGACGATGCTCCGCCGCTCGACGCGCTCGCGCGCACGCCGGCGTCGACACCGCCCTTCACCGTCTCGGTCGATACCGCGGAATCGGCGGCTCCGCATCCGACCATGCTCTTCCTCGACGAGGTGCTGCGCGGTGCCGAGTTGGAGGCATGGAAGCAGGGCTTCGTGCTCATGATCGGCGTCGGCCGTGATGACCCCACCCGCGAGACCGTGCGCGACATCGCGGGTCGCGTCGACGGACTGATGGTGCTCGCGCAGAGCGTGCCCGACGATGTGCTCGCGCGACTCGCGCAGAGGATCCCCGTCGTGGTGCTCTCCGGCCCCGCGCGAGGCGACGACTACGATCACGTCACGGTGAGCAATGCCGAGGCGATGGCGGAGATCACCCGCCTCGTGCTCGCCGAGTCCGACCCCGGAGGTCTCGCCTACCTGGGCGGCCCCGAAGATTCGCCCGACGGTGCGCAGCGCTGGGAGGGCTTCGCGGATGCCGTCGCCGAGGCCGGCATCGCGCTCGATGAGGTGACGGTGCTGCGAGGCGACTTCACCCGAGCGTCCGGTCGGCGCGCGGGGGAGGAGCTGATCGCCCGCGGCGTGCCGACCGCCCTGGTCGCCGCGAACGATCAGATGGCGCTCGGCGCGATCGACGCCTTCCGCTCGGCCGGCGTCCGGGTCCCCGCGGACGTGCGGGTCACCGGCTTCGACGGCATCGAGGCAGCGGCACTGTCACGGCCCGCCCTGACCACGGTGCGCCAGCCGATGATCGACCTCGGACGAGCGGCGGTGCAGCTGCTCGCGCGCCGACTCGAACAGCCGGATGCCGAGCCGATCACCGTGCGTCTGCCTCTGCAGATCCTCGTCCGGGAGAGCTCTCAGCGTCCGGAGTGACCCCTGCTCTCGATTGCCCGAGAGCTTCACGGGCCTTGCATTCCGCAAATGTATGCGCTTACAATTGCCAGGCGGCTCCGGCCGCGGGGTGCCCCGAACCGTGGGACCCCCTTCATGACACAGACGACATGAGGTGGCAGTGTGGCGAAGACGCACATGCTCCGACGCTGGCGCAGAGCCGCGATCGTGGGACTGGCGGCGGCAGCCGTCGTGCTCAGCGGCTGCAGCATCCAGATCAGTTCGCAGCCCGATCCATCGATCGGCGACGACACGATGCTCATCAACGCGGACAAGGGAAACCCCTTCTTCACGCGGAACTTCAACCCGTATCTGACGAACACGCGCACGGCGTCGAGGTGGATCTACGAGCCGTTGATCCTGGTGAATCCGCTCGACGGAACCCTGAACCCGTGGCTCGCGAGCGAATGGTCGCAGCCCGACGCCCGGACGATCGTGATGACGATCCGAGGCGGCGTCGAGTGGAGCGACGGCGAGACGCTGACGCCGGACGACGTGGCGTTCACGTTCCAGCTGCTGAAGGACAACCCCTCGCTCGACATCAAGGGCGCCTGGCAGCACCTCGAGACCGTCGAGGTCGAGGGCGACGACGTCGTCATGCACCTGCAGACGGATGACGCGCCCTCGCTGCCCATCCTCGGTCAGACGATGATCGTCCCCGAGCACCTCTGGGCGGATGTGAAGGACCCGGGCACGTACCGCAACGAGGAGCCCGTCGGCACCGGGCCGTTCGTGCTGGGCAACTACAACGACCAGCAGTACTCGGTCGACAAGAACCCCGACTACTGGCAGGCCGACAAGATCGAGATCGAGCACATCATCCTGCCGTCCACGAACTCGCAGCTCGACACCGTCACCCGCGGATACGACTGGGCGTACTCGTTCATCTCCGACGTCGAGGGCACCTGGGGTGCGGCCAGCGAGCACAACGCCTGGTGGTTCCCACCGGGAGGCGTGATCGCGCTGATGCCGAACCTCGAGGTCGCGCCCTTCGACGACGTGAACGTGCGCCGCGGCCTCGCCCTCGCGCTCGATCGCGCGGAGATCGCCGAGACCGCCTCCGAGGGATACATGCAGCCCGCCGGTCAGACCGGACTCATCCTCCCGAACCAGGAGGAGTACCTCGACCCGAGCATCCCCGATGCGGGCATGATCACCCAGGACACGGATGCTGCGCTGGCGGCCTTCGGTGAGTCGGGGTACACGCTGCAGGGCGACCGTCTCGTGGGTCCCGATGGGGAGCAGCTGGAATTCGCCCTGACCACCGCGAACGGCTACTCCGACTGGACCCGTGCGGCGCAGACCGTGCAGAGCCAGCTCGCCGACGTCGGCGTCAAGGTGACGCTCAAGCTCCCGCAGCCGGCCGGATACCAGAGCGCCATCAGCAACGGCGACTTCGAGATGGCGATCGGCGGCATGGGCAACGGCGACGTCTACCAGGCCTACAACAACCTGCTCTCGAGCGAGTTCTACGTGCCCTCCGGAGAAGCCACCGCGAACAACTTCCAGCGGTACCGCTCGGACGAGGCGGATGCTCTGCTCGCCGAGTATCGCGAGACGGTCGATCCGGACCGTCAGACCGAGATCGTGAACGAGCTCCAGGGCATCGTGTACGACGAGCTGCCCGTGATCGGGCTGTACTACGGCGGAATCTGGGGCCTGTTCAACGACGCCAAGTTCACCGGCTGGCCCTCAGAGGACGACCCCTACATGATTCCGCAGAACTACGACTCGGCTCCGCTGGGCATCTTCACCCGGCTCGAGCGCGTGAAGGAGGGCGACCGATGAAGTACGTCCTCCAGAAGATCGGACTCTTCGTCCTCACCCTGTGGGCGGCGGTCACCCTGAACTTCTTCCTCCCGCGGCTCATGCCCGGCTCTCCCGCCGACGCGGCGATCGCCAAGCTCGCGCAGAACGGCCCCGTGTCCGACGCCACGCGCGCCGCGATCGAGGCCCAGCTGGGCGTGCCGACCGGGTCGATCTGGGAGCAGTACGTCTCCTATCTCGGACAGGTGGCACGACTCGACTTCGGCGTCTCGTACACGTTCTACCCGCAGACCGTGTCGAGCATGGTCTCCACCGCCCTGCCGTACACGATCGGCCTGGTCGGCATCGTCACGATCCTCGCGTTCGTGATCGGCACGCTGATCGGCGTCGCGGCGGCCTGGCGTCGCGGCACCTGGCTCGACTCGCTGCCCACGCTGACGGGGTCGTTCCTCAGCACCTTCCCGTACTTCTGGACCGCGCTGCTGCTGCTGTTCTTCTTCGGCTACGTGCTGCACTGGTTCCCGACCACGGGAGCGTACGCGGCGACCACGACTCCCGCCTTCAGCTGGGACTTCATCGTCGATCTCGTGCAGCATGCGGTGCTGCCGGCGCTCACGATCCTGTTGACCTCGCTCGGCGGATGGATCATCGGCATGCGCAACGCGATGATCAACACGCTGGGTGAGGACTACGTGACCTTCGCCGAGGCGAACGGTCTGCACGGTCGCACGATCGCCGTCCGCTATGCCGCCCGCAACGCGATCCTGCCGAATCTCACCGGCTTCGGGCTCACGCTCGGCGGAGTGGTCGGCGGATCCATCCTCGTGGAACAGGTGTTCGGCTACCCCGGCATCGGGTACCTGCTCTTCAACGCCGTGATCGGGCAGGACTACCCGCTCATGCAGGCGCTCTTCCTGATGATCACCGTGAGCGTGCTCGTCGCCAACTTCCTCGTCGACATCCTGTACGGCGTGCTGGATCCAAGGACCCGCCGATGACCTCCACCATGAATGTCAAGGTTCCCTCCGACCGGATCGCGGCTCCCAGCCCGTGGCGCTCGTTCGCCCGGATGGTGGGCACGCTCTGGTCGAACGGCAAGGCCCGACTGGGCCTCATCATCCTCGGCCTGTTCGTGCTCGTCGCGGTGTTCGCACCGCTGCTCGCGCCGTACGGTCCGAAGGACAACACGTTCGAGCGCAATGCCGACGCGTCGGCCGCGCACTGGCTCGGCACCACCGCGGCGGGCGAAGACGTGCTGAGCCAGCTGATCTACGGTTCGCAGATCAGCCTGCTCGTGGGCATGGCGGCCGGCATCCTGTCGACGATCGTCGCGGTGCTGATCGGTCTCAGCTGGGGCTACATGCGCGGCTTCCTGGGCGAGGTGGTCGGCTTCATCGTCAACCTCTTCCTCGTGATCCCGGGTCTCCCGCTCATGATCGTGATCGCGGCATACCTGCAGAACGGCGGCATCCTGATGATCATCGCGGTGATCGTCGTCACGGGCTGGGCCTGGGGCGCGCGAGTGCTGCGCAGTCAGACCCAGTCGCTGCGAGGCAACGACTTCGTCACCTCGGCGCAGTTCTCGGGCGACAGTCGGGCGCGCATCGTGTTCCGCGAGATCCTGCCGAACATGACCTCGATCATCGCGGGCACTCTCTTCGGTGCGGCGACCGCGGCGATCCTCGCCGAGGCAGGGCTCGAGTTCCTCGGGCTCGGCGACTCCAGCATCGTCAGCTGGGGCACCATGCTCTACTGGGCGCAGAACTCCAACTCCCTGCTCACGGGGCAGTGGCTGCTGCTGTTCGCCCCGGGTCTGTGCATCGCCCTGCTCGCCCTGAGCCTGACACTGATCAACTTCGGCGTGGACGGCATCTCGAATCCGCGCCTGCGAGAGGGGAAGGGACGATGAGCGCGATGGATGCGAACACACCCGCGACCGTGAACGATGTGCTGCTCGACGTCCAGGGCCTGTCGGTCGAATACGCCTCACCGGGCGCAACCCCCGTCACGGCCGTCGAGAACGTCTCGTTCACGCTGCGCCGCGGCGAGTTCGTCGGCCTGGTCGGCGAGTCCGGCTCGGGCAAGTCGACGCTCGGGTTCGCGCTGACGCGGCTGCAGAAGCCGCCGGCGCGCATCAGCGACGGGCGCATCCTGTTCGACGGTCGCGACATCCGCGAGCTCGACGCCGAGGAGCTCCGGCGGCAGCGTGAGGGCGGCTTCGCGATGGTGCTGCAGTCGGGCATGAACGCGCTCAACCCCGTGCGCACGATCGGCAACCACTTCCGCGACATCTTCGCCGCGCACGGTCACGTCGCCCGAGACGACCGGGATGCCAGGGCGCGGGAGCTGATCGGCAAGGTCGGGCTCGACCCGGCAGTGCTGGCCCGGTATCCGAGCGAGCTCTCGGGAGGTATGCGTCAGCGCACATCGATCGCGCTGGCCCTGTCGCTCGAGCCGCAGTTGATGGTGTTCGACGAGCCGACCACGGCACTCGATGTGCTCGTGCAGCACGCGGTCATGGACACCATCAAGGATCTGCAGCGCTCCGAGCACTTCACGGCGATCCTCATCAGCCACGACCTGGGCATCGTGCTCGAGGCGACAGACCGGGTGATGGTCATGCACGAGGGGCGGATCGTCGAGGACGCTCCGAGCCTCGACATCCTGCACCGTCCGCAGGACGAGTACACGCGGATGCTGCTGAGCCACTACGCCGATCCCCGTGCCGAGAAGATCTCGATCCCCGGCTTCGTCGACCTCGGCACCCGCCGCCGCGAGGGACGCGCGCGCACGGACCTGACCGAGACTCTGCCGACGGTCTCACAGCGGGACACCCGCCGGGCGGACGCCGCGATCGTGGTCGAGGGCGTGTCCAAGCGCTATCCGGCGCCGCGTCGTGGAGAGGATCCGGTGACAGCGGTCGACGACGTGTCGTTCCGTCTCGAGCCGGGGGAGGCGCTCGCGCTCGTGGGTGCCTCGGGCTCGGGCAAGTCGACCCTGGCGAAGCTCATCACCGGGGTCGAGAAGCCGACCGAAGGCACCGTGCGCTTCGGCGACGTCGACGTCGCGTCGCTGCGCCGCGCGGGGCTGCGCGACCTGCGCAAGGACGTGCAGATGGTGTTCCAAGACCCGTATGCGGCACTCAATCCGCTGCACACGGTCGAGTACGCGCTCAGCCGACCGATCCGCAACTACACGCGCCTGCGCGGTGACGAGGCACGTGCCCGCGTGCTCGAACTGCTCGAGACCGTGGGCCTGACTCCGGTCGAGCAGTTCGCCGCCAAGCTGCCGCATCAGCTCTCGGGCGGTCAACGGCAGCGCGTCGTCATCGCACGCGCGCTGGCCAGCGACCCGCAGGTGCTGATCGCGGACGAACCGGTGTCGATGCTCGACGTGTCGCTGCGGGCCGGGGTACTCGCGCTCCTCGAGGACCTGCGCGAGCGGTGGGGCATCAGCATGCTCTACATCACGCACGACCTGCTGAGCGCGCGCCTCGTCACCGAGAACATCCTCGTGCTCAACCGCGGACGCGTCGTCGAACGCGGCGAGACCGCTCAGGTGCTCCAGCACCCGGAGGACGACTACACCGTGCAGCTGCTCGACGCCGTGCCGAACCCATCCCGGATCTCGAAATAGAGAGGAGCACTCGTGCTCACATTCCCTGACGGCTTTCTCTGGGGCGCTGCGACCGCAGCCCATCAGGTGGAGGGGAACAATACGACCAGCAACTGGTGGGCCATGGAGCATGCTCCCGGCTCGCCCATGGTGGAGCCCTCGGGCGACGCCGCCGACCACTTCCACCGGTATCCGGAGGACATGCGCCTGCTGGCGGATGCCGGTCTGAACTCCTACCGCTTCTCGGTGGAGTGGGCCCGGATCGAGCCCGAGCGCGGCTTCGTGTCTCGCGCGATGCTCGATCACTACCGCCGCATGATCGACACCGCCCGCGAGAACGGCCTCGACCCGACGGTGACGCTGATGCACTTCACGGTGCCGCAGTGGTTCCAGAAGGACGGGTTCTGGCGCGCGGACGACGCGGTCGACCTGTTCTCGCGCTATGTCGAGACCGTGCTGCCGATCCTCGACGGCGTGACCTACGTGTGCACGATCAACGAGCCGAACATCGCCGCGATGCTCGCCGGGGGAGAGGATGCCGCGAACCTCGTGGCGTTCGGCCTTCCGAACCCCGATCTCGCGGTCGCCGACACCCTGCTCGACGCGCACCACCGTGCGTCCGAGATCCTGCACTCCGTCTCGGGCGTGCAGGCCGGCTGGACCATCGCGACACAGGCGTTCCACTCCACCGGCGAGCCCGGCGCCGACGAGATGCTCGCCGCGTACGGCGACCCCCGTGACCACTGGTACCTCGACCAGTCGGCCGGCGACGACTTCGTCGGCGTGCAGGCCTACACGCGCACCTTCATCGGTCCCGAGGGTCCGCGACCCGTCGCCGACGACGCCGAGACCACTCTCACGGGGTGGGAGTTCTTCCCCGAGGCGCTCGAGATGGGCGTGCGCAGCGCCTGGGAGCGCAGCGGCGGCGTGCCGGTGCTGGTGACCGAGAACGGCATCGCGACAGCCGACGACACGCGCCGCATCGCCTACACGCAGGGCGCGCTGGAGGGACTGCACCGCGCGATCTCCGACGGGATCGAGGTCAAGGCGTACCAGCACTGGAGTGCGCTCGACAACTATGAGTGGGCCAGTGGATTCCGTCCGACCTTCGGGCTGATCGGCTTCGACCACGAGACGTTCGAGCGCTCGCCGAAGCCGTCGCTCGCCTGGCTCGGCGAGGTCGCGCGACGCAACGGTCTCTGAGCCGCACGGCCCCGGGGCGCCGCCCCGGGGCTACCCTCGGATCATGACCCACTCAGTCCGCGCGACGCGCGGAGACAGGCTCCGGTCGGCGGCCGCCGGGCTGAGCGCGGCGGCCGTCGCGGTCGGTCTGGCGGAGCTGGTGGCCGCTCTCGTCGAACCGGCGGCGAGCCCGTTCGCAGTGATCGGCGGCTCGCTGATCGACCTCGCACCGAGCTGGGCCAAGGATGCCGCGATCGCGCTGTTCGGCACCGCCGACAAGATCGCGCTGATCACCGGGATCGCGGTGGTCCTCGCGGCGGTCGCCGCGCTCTCCGGCATCCTGGAGTCCCTCAGGGCGGGCGTGGGATCGGCGATCCTCGCCGTGCTCGGCCTCGTCGCGCTCGTGGCCGCGATGATCCGTCCGGGTGCGGGGCCGTTCGCCTGGCTCCCCGGACTGGTCGCGGGCATCGCCGCCGTCGTCGCGCTCCGCCTGCTCGTGCGCAGACTCCATCCCGTTCCGTTCGCGCGCCCGGACGCCGAGGAGCGGCGTCGGTTCCTGCTCTGGACAGTCGGGGTCGCTGTCACCGGTGCCGCGGCGCTCGTGGTGGCCAACGTCGCTCGTGGGGCGACCCGCTCGATCGAGGCGGTGCGTGAGGCGCTGCGCCTGCCGGCCGCAGCTCGCCCCGCTGCGGCGGTTCCCGCCGGGGCCGAGCTCGACATCGCGGGCCTCGCACCCGTCGTCACGCCGAACTCGCGGTTCTACCGCATCGACACGGCGCTGATCGTGCCGCGCATCGATCCGGCGGACTGGTCGCTGCGCATCCACGGGATGGTCGATCGCGAGGTCGTGATCACGTGGGACGAGCTGCTGACCCTGCCGATGCAGGAGTCTCACGTCACCCTCGCCTGCGTGTCGAACGAGGTGGGCGGTGATCTGATCGGGAACGCGCTCTGGCTCGGCCATCCCGTGCGCGAGCTGCTCGCGCGCGCCGGCGTCGATCCGCGCGCCGACATGGTGCTGTCCCGCTCCTCCGACGGTTTCACCGCCTCCACTCCGATCGAGGCGCTCACCGACGATCGCGACGCGCTGCTCGCGGTCGGCATGAACGGCGATCCGCTGCCCCTCGAGCACGGCTTCCCGGTGCGCATGGTGGTGCCCGGGCTCTACGGCTACGTGTCGGCGACCAAATGGGTGACCGATCTCGAGGTCACCCGGTTCGACAGGGCGACCGCGTACTGGACCGACCGCGGGTGGTCGGAGCGCGGACCGATCAAGCTGCAGTCGCGCATCGACGTGCCGCGTCGGGGAACACGGCTCGAGTCGGGCGATGCCGTGATCGCCGGCATGGCCTGGCAGCAGCACGTGGGTGTCGAGGGCGTCGAGGTGCGCATCGACGACGGCGAGTGGCGTCGAGCCGAGCTCGGCGCGGCGATCTCGGACGACACCTGGGTGCAGTGGCGGCTCGACTGGAGGGCCGAGGCCGGAGCGCACACGATCGAGTGCCGTGCGATCAGCGCGGACGGCGAGACGCAGACATCCGAGCCGGCCGACGTCGTGCCCGACGGCGCCCAAGGCTGGCACCGCATCGAGGTGTCGGTCGGCTGAGCGTCACGACCTCCGGCATCCCACCTAGAATTGTCCCCATGCCCGCAGGCGAGTCGTTCTACATCACCACGCCCATCTACTACCCCTCCGATGTTCCGCACATCGGTCATGGGTACACCTCGGTGGCGGTCGACGCGCTCGCGCGCTGGCACCGTCAGGGCGGCGACGACACGTGGATGCTCACGGGCACCGACGAGCACGGACAGAAGATGCTCCGCGCCGCGGCGGCGAACAACGTCACCCCGCAGGAGTGGGTCGACAAGCTCGTGACCGAGTCGTGGTTCCCGCTCCTGAAGACGCTCGACGTCGCGAACGACGACTTCATCCGCACCACGCAGGAGCGCCATGAGACCAACGTGCAGACGTTCTTCCAGCGTCAGCCCGCTGTTCCCGCGGGTGGAGCCGAACGCCTGAGCCATGCCCGAGACGTACGTGCAGCGACGTGACGGCGACGGGCGTCGGGATCTGCGGTACCCCGCGGCTCCCGAGGCCCTCGCCGTGCCCGTGTATGACAACCACGCGCACCTCGAGATCCTCGACGGCGATGAGCCGCTGTCGCTGACCGAACAGCTCGACAGGGCCGAGGCGGTCGGGATCGCGGGCGTCGTGCAGGCGTCCGGCGACATCGAGTCCTCGCGCTGGGCCGTCGAGGCGGCGGCGTCGGACGATCGCGTGCTCGCCGCGGTGGCGATCCATCCGAATGATGCGCCGACCTATGCCGAGGAGGGGCGCCTCGGCGGCGTCGGTCTCGACGAGGCCATCGCGGTGATCGACGAGCTCGCCGCTCACCCCCGGACGCGAGCGATCGGCGAGACCGGACTCGACTTCTTCCGCACAGAGCCCGATCGTCGCACCCCTCAGTTCGAGTCGTTCGAGGCGCACATCGCGCTCGCGAAGAAGCACGACATCGCGATGCAGATCCACGACCGCGACGCGCACGACGCCGTCCTCGAGACGCTGACGCGCGTCGGGGCGCCGGAGAAGACCGTGTTCCACTGCTTCTCGGGCGATGCGGCGATGGCCCGTCTCTGCGCGGACGCGGGCTACCACCTGTCCTTCGCCGGCAACGTCACGTTCAAGAACGCCCAGAATCTGCGGGATGCGCTGAGGGTGACGCCGCTCGATCGCATCCTGGTCGAGACGGATGCGCCGTTCCTCACACCGACCCCGCTGCGTGGCCGACCGAACGCTCCCTACCTGGTGCCGATCACGGTGCGGTTCATGGCCGCTGAGCTGGGCATCGAGGTCGATGAGCTGTCTGCGCAGCTCGCCGAGAACACCCTGCGGGTCTACGGCTCGTTCGACTGAACCTCGATCGCCTGCGTGTCGGAGACCGGCTTCGCCGACACGATCTGCGAGATCGGCCTCCATACGAGCAGCAGCGTGAGTGCGGCGCCGACGAAGGCGAACCACCAGGGCGCGGTCAGCCCCCAGACCTGGGCGATCACGCCGCCCAGAGCCTGACCGATCACCATGCCGCCGAACACGCCGACCATGTTGACCGACGAGACCCGGCCCTGCAGCTCGGCCGGCACGAGCCGTTGACGCACGGTGGTCGAGATCGTGCCCCATACGAACGCGTAGGCCCCGAAGAAGAACATGATGACGAGTGCGACCCACCCGGTGCTCGTGAGTGCGAAGGCGAGGTGCATGAGCACCTCGAGCGTGAGCACCACGCGCATGAGCGTCGCGAACGACACGTGTCGCTCGAGCCATCCGAAGCTCAGCGTGGCGAGTATGCCGCCGATCGCGGACGCGGTCGTCAGGGCGCCGAATCCCACCGCGCCCATGTTCAGGTGCTCGGTCGCGTAGAGCACCAGCACGCCCCACGGGGCGGCCCACGTGACGTTGAACACGAGGATGATCAGCACCAGCATCCGCACGGGCGGGTTGCGCCAGAGCCATCGCAGACCTTCGGCGATGTCGGTGTGCACGTGCGTCCTGCTCTCCGCCCCGGCGCTGCGCGGAGGCACGGGAGTGCGTGCCATGCGCGAGATGAGCGCGACCGCGAGAAGCACGCAGAGCACTTCCACCAGGAAGGGCCACGCCGTGCCCGCCGCGAAGAGGAAGGCTCCCAGGGGAGGGCCGGCGAACTGGTTCGCGACGAGGTATCCGGCCTGCAGGCGGGCATTCCCGACGCCGAGATCGGCCGGCTTCACGAGCATCGGCAGCAGCGTGCTGCCCGCCGTGTCGACGAACACCTCGGCCGTGCCGTAGAGGAAGGCGACCGCCAGGACGATCCAGATGTTCGCGGTGCCCGTGAGCAGGAACACGCACAGGGATGCGAGCACGACCGCTCGAGCGCCGTTCGCGAACATCACGAGCCTGCGTCGATCGAAGCGGTCGGCGACGGCGCCGGCGTGCAGACCGAAGAGCAGCCAGGGGAGGAACTGCATGATGGCTCCCGCGGCGACGAGGATCGGCGATGACGTCATCGACGCGATGAGCAGGGGGGCGGCGGCCAGGGCGACGCCGTCGCCGATGTTGCTCGTCCACGAAGACGCGAGAAGCCAGCGGAAGTCCCGGCCCATGCGTCGTGGTGCGATCAGTTCACCGAGGGAAGGCATCACAGAAGACTACTGGCCGGTTCGGACATCGGCGGAGGCGTGGAAGGGGCGGGCGGTGAGGGAGAATGGAGCAATGACAGTCACCCTGCTCGGCGCCTCCGAGATCCGCCGCCTCGCCGCCGAGCTCGACGTCACTCCGACCAAAAAGCTCGGACAGAACTTCGTGGTCGACGCGAACACCGTGCGCAAGATCGTGCATGCGGCGCGAGTGCAGCCCGGTGAGCGGGTCGTCGAAGTCGGGCCCGGCCTCGGTTCGCTCACGCTCGCGATCCTCGAGACGGGCGCATCGGTCACCGCGGTCGAGATCGATCATCGTCTCGCAGCCCGACTGCCGCAGACGGTCGTCGAGCACGGGGTCCCCGAGGGGCAGCTCACGGTCGTGGACGCCGACGCGCTGCGCATCACCGAACTCCCCGGCGAGCCCACCGTGCTCATCGCGAACCTGCCCTACAACGTCTCGGTGCCGGTGCTGCTGCACTTCCTCGAGCACTTCTCGTACCTCACGCGCGGCGTCGTGATGGTCCAGTCCGAGGTCGCCGAGCGTCTGGCGGCCGAGCCGGGCTCCAAGATCTACGGATCGCCCAGCGTCAAGGCCGCCTGGTACGGCGACTGGAGCCTCGCCGGAACCGTGTCCCGGCAGGTGTTCTGGCCGGTGCCCAACGTCGACAGCCTGCTCGTCGGCTTCGACCGCTCCGAGGGCGAACGCGGTTCGGAGGAGGAGCGTCGCCGCACGTTCGCGATCGTCGACGCCGCCTTCAATCAGCGACGCAAGATGCTGCGCCAGGCGCTGTCGGGTCTTCTCGGCAGCTCCGCCGCGGCATCCGAGATCCTGCTCGCGGCCGGAGTCGCACCGACCGCCCGCGGCGAGGACCTGACGGTCGAGGACTACCACCGCATCGCGCAGCACGTCGCCCTGATCGAAGATGCCGTCGTCACCGACTAATCTGGCACCGTGACCGACTCGCCCCGCTTCCGTCCGAACATCCCCGAACTGCACCGGCCGTACACGGCCGACGAGAACCGCTACGCGCAGTTCGAGTATCGCCAGGTCGGCACCTCGGGGCTCTTCCTGCCCCCGATCTCGCTGGGCCTCTGGTGGAACTTCGGCGACAACATCCCGCTCGACAACCAGCGCGAGCTGCTGCGGCACGCTTTCGATCGCGGCATCACGCACTTCGACCTCGCGAACAACTACGGCCCGCCGTACGGCTCCGCCGAGAAGAACTTCGGGCGCCTGTTCGCCGAGGACTTCCGTCCCTATCGGGACGAGCTGATCATCTCGTCCAAGGCCGGATGGGACATGTGGCCGGGCCCCTACGGCGACTACGGGAGCCGCAAGTACATCCTGGCCAGCGCCGAGCAGTCGCTCACCCGCATGGGGCTCGACTACGTCGACATCTTCTACTCGCATCGGGCCGACCCCGTGACGCCGGTCGCCGAGACGGTGTCCGCCCTCGACACCCTCGTGCGCCAGGGCAAGGCGCTCTACGTCGGCATCTCGTCGTACAGTGCCGAGCGCACGGCCGAGGCGCTCGCGGTCGCGAAGGATCTCGGCACCCCGCTCGTGATCCACCAGCCCGCGTATTCGATCCTCAACCGGTGGGTGGAAGACGGTCTGACAGACACGCTCCGTCAGTCCGGCGTCGGGGCCATCGCCTTCACGCCTCTGGCGCAGGGGCTGCTGACCGACAAGTACCTCGGTGACGGCACCGCGCAGCGGGCGCAGAAGCGCGGCTCGCTCCCGGATGCTCCGCTGTCCGACGACGCCGTGCAGACGCTGCGGTCGCTGAACGACATCGCGACCGAGCGGGGCCAGTCGCTCGCTCAGCTCGCGCTGCAGTGGACGCTGCGCGACCCGGTGGTCGCGTCGGCGCTGGTCGGCGCTTCGCGCCCGGCGCAGCTCGACGAGAACATCGCAGCCCTCAGCGGTCCCGCGTTCACGCCTCAGGAGCTCGCCCGCATCGACGAGCTCTCGGGGTCGATCGACGTCGACCTCTGGGCGTCGTCGACGGAGCTCTGACGGGAGCGCATCATGAGTCTCGCCTCCTCGCCGCCCGCCGTGCATGTGCGCGCGCCCGGCAAGATCAACCTCTATCTCGGGGTCGGCGGGCGACACGATGACGGCTACCACGCCCTTGCGACGGTCTTCCAGGCCGTCTCGCTCTACGAAGACGTGATCGCTCGTCACGCCGACGACTTCTCGATCACGGTGTCCGGGGTGGACGACCCCGACAGCGTCCCGCTCGACGATCGCAACCTCGCGATGCGGGCGGCGAAGCTCCTCGCGACCGCGGCCCAGTACGAGGGGGGAGTCGCGCTCGAGGTGCGCAAGAGCGTTCCCGTCGCGGGCGGCATGGGCGGAGGCTCGGCGGACGCCGCCGCTGCGCTCGTCGCGTGCGATGCCCTCTGGGGCACCGGTTTCTCGACCGCGCGGCTGCACGAGCTCGCGGCGCGGCTGGGCGCCGACGTTCCGTTCGCGCTGCACGGCGGCACCGCCGTGGGGACGGGGCGCGGTGACCA
Organism: uncultured Microbacterium sp.; assembly: GCF_963521645.1. GTDB lineage: Bacteria > Actinomycetota > Actinomycetes > Actinomycetales > Microbacteriaceae > Microbacterium. The sequence continues at coordinate 69,962 of NZ_CAUQVQ010000007.1, forward strand.
GCTGAATCCGGCACTCGCGCGCGGACGGTTCGACTGGGTGCTGGTCACGAGCGAAGAGGGACTCTCGACGCCCGTCGTCTACGGCCGGCTCGACGCGCTCCGCGATGAGCAGGGCGCGCTCGCCGACGACCCCCCTCTCTCGCTCGATGTACCGGTGCCCGTGCTCCAGGCGCTGCGCTCGGGCGATCCGGAGCTGCTCTCGGAGAGCATCTACAACGACCTCCAGGAGGCGGCGCTGCACGAGCGCCCCGACCTCGAGACGACGATCCTGCGCGGCATCCATGCCGGCGCTCTGCAGGGCATCGTGTCGGGATCGGGACCCACCGTGGCGCTGCTGTGCGACAGCCCCGAGAGCGCTCAGCGCGTGCAGAACGAGCTCCGTGATCACGGATTCGACTCGCTGCACGTGCACGGCCCCGTGCCGGGCGCGCGCATCGTCGGCTGAGCCTCTGCGGGCACCCGAGGTGCGTTCGGTGTGCCGTGCGTACATAATGAGATGACGATGTGACCGTGCACATGCAAGGAGGCGATGCAATGTCCACCGCCTCTGAGCGAGCCAGGATGCCGAGCATCCGCGATGTCGCCCGTCTGGCCGGCGTGTCCCACCAGACCGTCTCGCGTGTGCTCAACGATCACCCCAGCATCCGGCCCGAGACCAAGGCGAAGGTGCTCGACGCGATCTCGGTGCTCGACTACCGTCCGAACCTCGCGGCCCGGGCCCTGGTGACGAGCAAGTCGAACATGCTGGGCATCCTGTCGGCGACCGTGGGGGAGTTCGGACCCACGTCATCGATCGTCGGGATCGAGGACGCCGCCCGTGAAGAGGGCTATTCCGTCTCGACGCTCAATCTGTCGGCGACGTCGCCCGAGGCGATCGGCAACGCCCTCCGACAGCTGACGCGCGAGCAGGTCGACGGCATCGTGGTGCTGGCCCCGCAGGTGCGGGTGTTCCACGTGCTGCGGGGGATGGCCGTCGACATCCCGTTCGTGTCGCTGCAGACGGCCTCGGGCTCCGACGGCGTGAGCCTCTCGGCCGATCAGGTCACCGGTGCCCGCACGGCGACGGAGCACCTGATCAGACTGGGTCACAGCGACATCCTCCACATCGCCGGGCCGCAGGACTGGGTCGAGGCGGAGTCGAGGATGCGGGGGTACCTCGATGCGCTGCGGGAGGCGGATCTGCCCACCTTCCCCCCGATCCGCGGTGACTGGACCGCCGATTTCGGATACTTCGCCGGCCAGGAGCTGTCGCGCAGACGCGATTTCACCGCGGTCTTCGTCGCGAACGACCAGATGGCCATCGGTCTGCTGCACGGTTTCCGCGATGCCGGCATCCGGGTGCCCGACGACGTCAGCGTCGTGGGGTTCGACGACATCCCGGTCGCGGCGCACGTCGCGCCCACGCTCAGCACTGTGCATCAGGACTTCCCCGAGCTCGGCCGCCGCGCCGTGCGTCTGCTTCTCGCCCAGATCCGCGGCGAGGAGACGCCGGTGTTCGGACCCCTGCAGACGACCCTGCGCACCCGGGAATCGTCGGCACCTCGATAAGGCCACATTTTCGCGGGTGGTCTTGACACCGCTTCGGCGAGCGTAGACTATGTAATCCAATGTGAACGGTCACATCGTCTGTGGCCGCCCGTCGCGAGGAAGATCTTGTGAGCACCACAGCAACGTTGCCGGTCGTGTCTGGCCCCATCCTGGAGATGCGCAGCATCACCAAGGAGTTCCCGGGGGTCAAAGCGCTGTCCGATGTGTCCATCACCGTCAGAGCCGGCGAGATCCATGCGATCTGCGGCGAGAACGGCGCGGGGAAGTCGACCCTGATGAAGGTGCTGTCGGGGGTGTATCCCTACGGCTCGTACGACGGTGAGATCCTGCTGTACGGCGAGGAGCAGCGATTCCGCGACATCGCCGCCAGCGAGCAGGCCGGCATCGCGATCATCCACCAGGAGCTCGCGCTCATCCCCGAGCTGTCGATCACCGAGAACATCTTCCTCGGCAACGAGATCCGCAGCTTCGGCAGGATCGATTGGCAGGCGCAGCGACAGCGTGCCATCGAGCTCCTCGCTCGCGTCGGACTCCGTGAGAACCCGGACGTCTCGATCAAGAGCCTCGGCGTCGGCAAGCAGCAGCTGATCGAGATCGCCAAGGCGCTCAACAAGGACGTGAAGCTGCTCATCCTCGACGAGCCCACCGCGGCTCTGAACGAGAACGACTCGCAGCACCTGCTCGATCTGATCCTCGGCCTCAAGGCCAAGGGGATCGCGTCGATCATGATCAGCCACAAGCTCAACGAGATCGAGCAGATCGCCGACGAGATCACGATCATCCGCGACGGGCGCACGGTCGAGACGCTCGACGTCTCCCGCGGCGAGATCAACGAGGACCGGATCATCCGCGGCATGGTGGGGCGTTCGCTCGAGAGCCGCTACCCCGATCGCACTCCCGAGATCGGCGAGGTGTTCTTCGAGGTCAAGGACTGGTGGGTCCAGCACCCGACGGTGTCGGAGCGCATGGTCGTCAAGGGCTCGAACATCAACGTGCGACGCGGCGAGGTCGTCGGCATCGCCGGTCTCATGGGCGCCGGACGCACCGAGTTCATGATGAGCATCTTCGGGCGCTCGTACGGCAACTTCCAGTCCGGCACGATCGTGAAGGACGGCAGGGAGATCTCGCTGCCCGACGTCGCCTCGGCGATCAAGCACGGGCTGGCGTACGTGAGCGAGGACCGCAAGGTGCTCGGCCTCAACCTGCTCGACACGATCAAGCGCTCGACCGTCGCTGCGAAGCTCTCCAAGATCTCCAAGCGCGGCGTCGTCGACGAGCGGGCCGAGTACTCGATCGCCGAGCAGTACCGCAAGGCTCTGCGCATCAAGGCGCCGTCCGTCGAAGAGGGCGTGGGCAAGCTCTCCGGTGGAAACCAGCAGAAGGTCGTGCTGGCGAAGTGGATGTTCACCGACCCCGACCTGCTGATCCTCGATGAGCCCACGCGCGGCATCGACGTCGGCGCCAAGTACGAGATCTACGCGATCATCAACGAACTCGCCGCGCAGGGCAAGGGTGTCATCGTGATCTCCAGCGAACTGCCCGAGCTGCTCGGCATCTCCGACCGCATCTACACAGTCTTCGAAGGTCGGGTCACCGACTGCATCCCGGCCGACCAGGCGACACCCGAGGCCCTCATGCGCAGCATGACCTCCGCTACTCAGAAAGCATCCGCATGACCACCGACATCACGACAACGAAGCGCGGCTTCCACTTCGGCGACATCCGCAAGATGTTCGGAAGCAACGGCACTTCGTCGCTGCGCCAGTTCGGCATCCTGGGCAGCCTCATCGTCATCATCCTCTTCTTCGAGATCATGACTCTGTTGAGGAACCCCGCCGGAGCGACGCTGACTCCGGGCAACCTGATCAACGTCATCAACCAGTACTCGTTCATCCTGATCCTGGCGATCGGCATGGTGATGGTCATCATCATGGGCCACATCGACCTCTCGGTCGGCTCGGTGGCCGCATTCACGGGCATCATCGTGGCGAAGTCGATGGCCGACTGGAACCTCCCCTGGCCGCTCGCGATCCTCCTCGGACTCGGCGTCGGAGCTCTGGTGGGTGCCTGGCAAGGCTTTTGGGTCGCGTACGTCGGCGTCCCCGCCTTCATCGTGACTCTCGCGGGAATGCTGTTCTTCCGCGGTGCGCAGCAGTTCATCGGCGACGCGCAGACCATCCCGGTCCCCAAGGAGTTCCAGTACATCGGAACCGGGTACCTGCCTGAGATCGCCCTGCCGCTGCCTTTCAACGTGCCGACCATGATCCTGGCGCTGCTCGGAGTCGCATGGCTCATCTTCTGGGAGATCCGCACCCGCCGCATCCAGCACAAGATGGGCTCCGAGAGCGCTCCGGTGTGGGTCAGCACGGTCAAGGTCGTGCTCCTGTCGGCCGTGGTGCTCGCCGCCGGCTGGATGTTCGCCACCGGTCGACCCGGCACCAGCTTCCCGGTCCCCGGCATCATCCTCCTGGTCCTGGTCATCGTCTACTCCTTCATCACGCGCAACACCGTGTTCGGCCGTCACATCTACGCCGTCGGCGGCAACCGTCAGGCGGCTCGCCTGTCGGGTGTCAAGGACCGTTGGGTCGACTTCTTCGTGATGATGAACATGTCGGTCATGGCCGCTCTCGCCGGCATGATCTTCGTCGCCCGTTCGCAGGCCTCCGGTCCGAACGACGGCACCGGCTGGGAGCTCGACGCGATCGCCTCGGTCTTCATCGGTGGCGCGGCTGTCGCCGGCGGCATCGGCACGGTGATCGGATCGATCATCGGTGGTCTGGTCATGGCGTTCCTCAACAACGGCCTCGCGCTGCTCGGCCAGGGCGCCGACGTCGTCTCGATGATCAAGGGCCTCGTGCTCCTGCTCGCGGTCGGCATCGACGTCTGGAACAAGCAGCAGGGTCGCCCCTCGATCATCGGATTCATGACGCGTCGCTTCGGCCGCAAGGACGACCCCGAGGCGTCACCGGTGTTCGAACCCAACAAGACTTACCAGGCTCCGCCCGTCGAAAAGACGCGGAGCGAGTAAGCGGAGTCCTCGCGCAGTGCTCGCGCGGGGGTTCCGTCAACATCACACAGAAAGAGATCACATGAAGAAGATCATCGTCACAGCGACAGCGCTCGTCGCGACGGCTGCCTTCGCACTCACCGGCTGCTCGGCCGAGCGAGGCGGAGACACGGGTTCGGGATCGGGCGAAGAGACCGCGGGCTTCGCGGCCGACTCGTCGATCGGTGTCGCGCTTCCCGACAAGACCAGTGAGAACTGGGTCCTCGCGGGCAAGCTGTTCACCGACGGCCTGGAGGAGGCCGGCTTCAAGGCCGACGTGCAGTACGCCCCCGCCAGCAACACGGTCGCCGAGCAGCAGAACCAGATCCAGGCCATGGTCACCAACGGCGCCAAGGTCATCATCATCGGCGCGAAGGACGGCAAGCAGCTGGCCACGCAGGTGCAGGCGGCGAAGGATGCCGGCGCCTACGTGATCGCGTACGACCGTCTCATCGAGAACACCGAGGCCGTCGACTACTACGTCGCGTTCGACAACTTCAAGGTCGGCGAGCTGCAGGGCCAGGCGCTGCTCGACGGTCTCGCCGAGCGTGCCGGTCACGAGGCTCCGTACAACATCGAGCTGTTCTCGGGCTCGCCCGACGATGCCAACTCGAAGGTCTTCTTCGACGGCGCCATGAGCGTGCTGCAGGACAAGATCGACGACGGCACGCTGAACGTGGTGTCGGGTCAGACCGAGATCGCGCAGACCGCGACCGAGGGATGGCTCCCGGAGAACGCGCAGAACCGCATGGACACGCTGCTGACCTCGTCGTACAGCGGTGACACGGTCCTCGACGGTGTGCTGTCGCCGAACGACACCCTCGCTCGCGCCATCATCACGTCGGTGCAGCAGGCGGGCAAGCCCGTCCCGGTCGTCACGGGTCAGGACTCCGAGGTCGAGTCGGTCAAGTCGATCATGGAGGGCGTGCAGTACTCCACGATCAACAAGGACACCACGCTGCTCGTCGAGCAGGCCATCACCATGGTCGGCCAGCTGCAGAAGGGCGAGACCGTCGACGTGAACGACGAGGAGTCCTACGACAACGGCTCGAAGATCGTTCCGGCATACCTGCTCGACCCGATCATCGTGACCAAGGAGAACGCAGCCGAGGCATACGCCAACGTTCCGAGCCTCCTCGAGATCGTCGAGTCGTACCAGTAAGCAGCGCCCGCGTCACAGCGGATCCGCTCACCAGCAGACGAGCCGTCCGGACCTTCGGGTCCGGGCGGCTCGCTGTCGTGAGGGGGACCGTCAGCAGCCCGCACCCCGCGGATCCTCGACGCACGTGTGGGCGACCAGAGCGGTACGGGCGTCGAGGATGCGGATCTCCTGCGGGATTCCCGGAGTGGTGATCTGCCCCGACACGGGGACCCACCCGCTTCCGATGTCGACCTCTGCGCTGAAGACGACATCGGCGCGGGCGGCGTATGTGCCGCGGTCGCGATACACGTGGCTGGTCGGAGTCGGGGTGAACTGCGCCTGACCGAGCTGCTCCCAGGTGAGGCCGGCGGAGGCCGTGCTCGTCGTGCTCCCGTCCCCGTAGTCATAGACGTACGTGGTGGGGGAGAAGCGCACTGTCAGAGGGATGCCGAACAGCTCACCGGTTCGGACGTGCACCTCCGCCGAGGCGATGACGTTCGTGGGGAGGTCGGCAATACCCATGTTCCCCGGGTCCGCGCTCGCTGTGACGGGAGGCGGTGCGAACCGCACGAGGTCCGTGATGGCGATCGGCGGCGTCGCGGGCGCACCCGGCTCCACGCCGTCTCGGGACGGGGCCGGCTCGCGAGGACCGGTGGCGTCGAGGCAACGTGTGGTGCCGGAGTCGTCCATGCACGCTGCGAGCTCGAGCGCCCGCTGACTCGGCTGCGCCGGCCCGGTAGAGGTGTGCGATGCGGTGTCGGTG
>NZ_CAUQVQ010000008.1:0-74055 GCF_963521645.1 uncultured Microbacterium sp.
GAGCTCGAGCGCGCGCGGTCGGGCTCGGTCGCACCCGCCACCGATGACGCACCCGTCACCGATGACGGTGCGGACAGCGATGACGAGAATTCCGATGACGCTCCCACCGCCCACGAGGCGACGGATGCCGAATCGCCCGCCGAGATCCAGCCCGCGCAGTCGCCCGCCGCAGACATCGACGACGTGGACGACGACGTCGATGCGGAGATCGTGGTCGCCGCCCCCGTGAGCGCATCGTCCGGAGCCGACCGTGACGACGAGGTGTCGGTGATCCCCGAGGCGGAGGCCGTGGACGAGTCCGAGGCGGCCGCAGCCGCTGCAGACGACGCCTCAGCCGACGTCGAGGCGGAGGACGAAGAGCGACCCACCGTGAACTCGACGTTCGGCCAGGCAGTGCTGAGCGATGAGACCGAACCCGCGAAGCCGTTCACTCCGTCGTTCGACGAGCTGCTCACCGTGGGCGACTCGACGGGCTCGCAGCACCGCGGCGGAAACACACTGATCTTCAACCCGGCGCCCGGCGAGGGCTCGCTGTCGGGACCGGTCGCCTCGACGGGGGAGATCCTCGTCACAGGCTCGTACGAGCTTCCGCGGGGCCTCGGCTCTCAGGGACATGCTCACGGCACGACCGACGGCAAGGAGGCGGACGCCGTGCTCATCGACGGCGAGCTGCCGCCTGCATCCTCGCCGACGCCGATCGCAGCGAGTGCTGCGGTCAGCACCATCAAGCCCGCCGGAGAGGTCATCCGACCGCCGGCCCCGGAAAAGGGCAACAAACTCATGCTCATCCTCGCGATCGTGGCGGGTGGTCTCGCGCTCGCGCTGGGCGTCGCCCTGATCGTGGCCTTCACCACGAATGTGTTCTGAATCTGATGCAGTCACCCGAAAACGCCGTACACATGCTGCAGCTCGCTGCAGACGCCGCCGTCTCGAAGGGCGGTGAAGACCTCGTCGCGCTCAACGTGTCGGAGCCTCTTCCGCTCGTCGACATCTTCCTCCTCGTCACCGGAAACAGCGAGCGCAACGTCGCCGCCATCGCCGATGAGATCGAGGACAAGCTGATCGAGGCGGGCCACAAGCGCGTCCGCCGCGAGGGCCGTGCCGAAGCGCGGTGGGTGCTGCTCGACTTCGGCGATCTGATCGTGCACGTCTTCCACCAGGAGGAGCGGGTCTACTACGGTCTCGAGCGCCTGTGGAAGGACTGCCCGGTCGTCCCGTTCGAGGTCGCGGATCCCGCCGCGGATCGCGCCTGACGTGCCCCTCCACCTGATCACCGGAGCCGGATCCGGCATCGGCGCGGTCGTCGCCCGTCGCCTGCTCGACCGAGGCGATCAGGTGCTCCTCCTCGCGCGTGATGCGGGACGAGCGCGAGAGATCGCTGACTCCCTTCCCGGTGCGTCCACGATCGTGGGGGACCTGGCTCAACCGGGCCGATTGTCGTGGGCTCTGTCGAAGCAGGCATTGCCGGAGCGGATCGACTCTCTCGTCCACGCGGCCGGTGTCGTCGACCTCGGCCCCGTCGCCGACCTGCCCGCGACGCTGTGGGAGCATCAGCTCGCCGTGAACCTCGTCGGTCCCGCTGAGCTCACGCGGCTCCTGCTGCCCCTGCTTCGCGTCTCGCGGGGGAGGGTCGTGTTCGTCAATTCCGGCGCAGGGCTGCACGCCCACGCCGGCTGGTCTGCGTATGCCGCCTCGAAACACGGACTCAAGGCGCTTGCCGATTCGCTCAGGGCCGAGGAGGCGGAGCACGGCGTCCGCGTCACCTCGATCTATCCGGGGCGCACCGCCACTCCGATGCAGGAGCGCGTGCACCAGCAGGAGGGGCGTTCCTATGAGCCCGAGCGCTTCATCACCGCCGACTCCGTCGCGGCGACCATCCTCACGGCACTCGACCTCCCGGATGACGCGGCATTGACCGATCTGACGATCCGCCCGAGAGGCTGACCTCCCGAGGACTGCGCGACAAGCGCAAACTGTCAAGGCCCTATCGACTGCCTTCGAGTTCACGCATGCTGCATGCGGGGAGAAAGTCATGGAGGCCAAAGAATGTCCGGAGACCCAGAGCCCAGATATGTCCTGAAGCGGATCACGCCCTCGGAGTGGGTGATCAACGACCTGCGCTATGCCGCGGATGATCCTCGTCATGTCGTCGCGTGCGTCTACGAGTACGCCGAGACGGAGGTCGAGGTCGTCTGGCTGCGGGACCTGCCGCTCGCCGTGAGGTATGCCAACGCGCGCGAGGTGCTCGACGAAGTGGCACGTGTGCAGGACTCGAGCCGCGCGACGCGGCCGATCGCGATCCCGCATCTCCCGCCGTTACTGGCGAGATGACGAGACGAGGCAGGCTCCAGGGGAGCCTGCCTCGTCGTCGTCTCAGACGTCGCGCTGCTCGGCCGTGCCGTGCTCCGCGGCGATCCGATCGGCGTCAGCGCTGTCGATCTCGTCGGGATTCGCATCCGCGTCGAGCGCGGGCTCTCCGTCGACGTCCTGACGCGGCACGCTGTCGTTCGGGTCGCCGTCGTCCGGGATCGGCACCAGTGGGGGAATGGGTGTGGACATCGTCGTCTCCTCTCGTGTGGGTGGCCCTCACGGTAGAGCCGGCGAGCGGCTCGCGGCAGATGCTTGACCGCCGCGCCCGCAAGGAGTAACGGGCGGCCGACGCATGCGGGCCCCGGCCGTTCAGACCGTCTCGGGACGCTTCTTCCGGAACGGACGGGCCGGCAGGTGCGGCCCGTCCCAGACCGTGATGATGCCCCAGGCGACCGCGGCGATCGGCACCGACAGCACCGCGCCGACGATTCCACCGAGGATGGTCCCCGTGGTCAGAGCGAGCAGGATGACGAGTGCATGCAGCTTGAGAGAGCGGGCCATGACCACCGGCTGCAGGAAGTTGCCTTCGAGCTGATTCACGAGCACGACGATGCCGACGACGATCAACGCCGAGAGCGGACCATGAGTCACCAGCGCCACGAGCGCCGCGAGGATGCCGGCGGCGGTCGCTCCGACCAGCGGGATGAACGCGGTGAGGAAGACGATCACGGCGAGCGGGAGTGCGAGTGGGATCTGGAGGATCGCGAGGCCGACGCCGATGCCGACGGCGTCCGCCGCCGCCACGATCGAGGTTCCGCGGACGTAGCCACCGAACACGTCCACGGTCTTGTCGCCGATGCGGCGAGCACGTGCGTAGCTGGCACCGGTGAAGGGTCGCAGCATGAACTCCCAGATGCGCGGCCCGTCCTTGAGGAAGAAGAACAGGACCACGATCATCAGCGCGAGACCGGTGAAGAAGCTCGCCGTCGCCGAGACGCCCGCGAGCGCACCGCGACCGAACGAGGCGCTGGTGAGGAACTCGCCCGCGCTCGCCCAGAGGTCGTCGAGATCGATCGCCGCGATGTCGAACGGCAGCGTGTCGAGCCAGGCCGTCACCTGGGAGATGCCGTCGGACGCCGACTCGACGAGGTCGTCCCACTGCGATCTCACGGTCAGCACGATCACCCAGACGACACCGCCCAGGATGGCCAGGATGCCGATCAGGGCGATCCACGTCGCAAGGATCGACGGCACGCCGCGTCGCCGCATCCACGCGACCAGCGGATGGATGGCCGAAGCCAGGATCAACGCGATCGTCACAGGGATGAACACGAGCGACAGCTGCGTGATCACGAGCACGCCGACGGCCACCACGGCGAGCACGGCGAGGATCTGCACGCTGCGGGTCGCGACGAGACCGAAGCCTCGGGCCCAGAGGCTGTCAGCGACCGGACTCGTCGAATCCGCTGTCATCGGCTCCGGTCGTCGGAACAGTCCCATCGCGTGCGCCTCCTGGTCGCGCCGACGCCGGAATGACGAACGATCGCCCCGTCTTTCTATCCAGGCCTGCCTCCGATGGCAAGCCCCTGGCGCGCGGGTCGCGTAAGTCGCGCCATTCCTGTATGGCGCCTGTGCGGCGACGGCAGAGGGCACAGGCGCGTCTCGCCGGTGGCCGACACCGGCACCGCTCGGGTGCGAGATGGTTCGTTCAGGTGAGGGGTGCGGTCGCGGCAGTGCGAACCCGTGCGCGCCGCCCCACCGGAACGAGCGCGAGAAGGATGCCGGCCGCGATACCGCCGACACCTCCCAGCACCATGTCGCCGATCGTGTCCTCATAGGTGACGAAGATGTCATCGCTGAGATATCTCCAGCCGAGCCACTCGATCATCTCCCAGACCGCGCTGATCGCGAGCGCGACAAGCGGGACGAGGGTGACCGGTGTTCGACGCCGCCGCGAGGGCCCGCTGTCGTCGACTGACGCCACGAGGGCGACGACGCCCGTCCGGGTGAGGATGACGGCGGCGATGACCGCCAGCACTCCGGTGCAGAGGAAGTGCAGGACGAGATCCCAGCCGGTGACGGTGCGGTAGAGGTCGAAGACGTTGCTCCACGCCGCGACGAGCACTGTCGCACAGGCGGTGATGTCGAACCAGGCGGCGAGGCCCAGCATCCGGGGGAGCATGAGCGCGGGCAGAGCGAGCGCGGCGATCCCCGCATCCGTGGGTGTCAACCAGATTGCGGCGGCGATCGTCCCGAGCACGCCGATCAGGCGCAGCACATCGGCGAGCCAGTCGCCGGGCGTCGCCGGTGGTCGGAGGAAGTCGTCTTTCACCGTGTTCCTCCGATGCGCAGGATGCCGTGCACGGCCAGGTGGTCGGAAGGAGAGACTCCGTCGAAGCGCCGGGCGTCGATGGCCGCCGATCGGACGTCGATGTCAGGCGTGGTGAAGATCCCGTCGATCCGTCTCGCGCCGGTGCGAGGCCGCCGGTAGTTCGGGTGCGTGCCCCACTCCGGTGTGCGCCGCGTGTGCGCGGTCGTCCACGCATCGACCAACAGCCCACCGTCGCGCATCCGCTGCAGGATCTTCGAGCGGGGTCCGGCGTTGAAATCCCCGAGCACGATCGTCGGCAGCGCCCGGTCCCTGAGCAGCGAGTGGGTGCGGGAGACGAACCGGTCGCGGGAGCGGGCGGACATCGGATCGAGGTGCGCGTTGACGACGAGGAACACGGACCCCGTGCGTCGGTCCTCGAATTCGGCCCACACGAGGATCCTCGGGAACGGGGTTCCCCGGTCTCGGGACCCCTCACGGTCCGGCTCATCGGACAGCGGTTCCTGCCTCCACGTCCGCACGGTCAGTCGGGTGCTGTCGTACAGCAGCGGAGTGCCCTCGCCGCGGCCTTCGGGCCCGCGCCCGCGACCGAGGCTGCGGTAGGCGTCGCCCAGCGCATCGCGCACGGTCGGCATGGCGTGCGGCAGCGCCTCCTGGAGGGCGAGCACGGCTGGTCGGGTGGCACGCATCAGCGCCGAGACCGCCGGAGCTCTCGTGCTCCACCGATCCGCTCGCCGCTGCAGGGCGCTGTCCGTCGGACGACGGAGATTGAAGGTCATCACGTGCAGATCGTCGGGATCCATCGGTCCCACCGGCGTCCCGCCGCTCCTCGTGGGAATCGCGGGGTCGGATGCTGTCATGCGGCGATCCTCGCCGATGTGCGAACGAGCGTCGCGCGGCGATGTCGCGCGACGAGACGACGGCGCGCGACGACACGACGCCAGCGACGGGGAGGGAAGTCCTCTGGCCAGTGCATCATCACGCTCCGGAAACCTCGACGCACGCGGCGGCCGAAGGCGCCCTGAGTCAGCGGTCGCATCGACATGCCCATCGACGACCCAGGCAGCCGAGCGATCGTGAACGCGTCGCCGAGGTGGAACGCGAGGTCGAGGTCGTCGTGGACCTCGGCGTCTTCGCGGTGCACGTCACCCTTGACCTGGTCCCAGGCTGAACGGCGGAAGGCGAGGTTCGACCCGAAGAGCGGCAGATGCCCGAGCGCCACGCCGGTCATCGCCGCGTACGTGCCGAGATAGAGCAGCGCGAGCGGTGCGCGGAGAGCGCGGGGGCCGTCGGTGAAGTGCGCACGCCCCGTGAACGCCGCGACCTGCTCGGCGCTCGAGAAGGCGTCGCGCACCTCCGCTACCCAGGTCGGTGCCGGCACGCAATCGGCGTCGAGGCGCAGCACGAGGGCTCCCCGCGCGGCGTCGTATCCGGCTGACGCTGCGGCGGGAATGCCCGGCACGGGGCACGGGATGACGCGGGCGCCTGCGGCGAGCGCCATGGCCGCCGAGTCGTCGGTGGAGCCGTTGTCGACGACGATCACCTCGTCGGGTGGAACGGTCTGCGCGGCGAGCGCCTCGAGGCAGCGGGCGAGCAGCGGGGCATCGTCCTTGACCGGGATGACCACGGAGGTTCGGAGGTGCTCCGCATCGACCGACAGCTCTGGCATCCGTGCGCCTCCCGTGACGTCGCCCACACGGAGGTCCGCCCGTGCTCTTGTCCCACCCTACGGAGGATGCGGGATCGGCGTGGCCGGGTTGACGACGGTCTGTCGCGCCGCTAGCGCCTGGGAGCGCCGCGGCGGCGGGTCGTCGCGTCCGCGGATGGCTCCTGCTCACGGACGCCGAGAGATACAAGAAAACCCGCGATCTCTCGCGGGTTTCGTTGTGGACCTGAGGGGACTCGAACCCCTGACCCCCTGCATGCCATGCAGGTGCGCTACCAGCTGCGCCACAGGCCCAGAATCGCTCCGTGAACTCTCGAAGCAACTTGAACAGAGTACTACACGGATCGCGCGCAGCACCAATCCGCGCGCGTCTCCCGGGCGCGTCGCCGCGCTCGCCTGAATAGGCTGGAGACATGACGACGATCACCACCATCGCGGATCACGATCTCTCGGAGTGGTCGCGGCTGTGGGCGGGGTATCTCGCGTTCTACGGCTCCGACATCGCGAGCGACGTCACCGCGGACACCTTCGCCCGTCTCGTGGCGGACGACGACCTGCACGGTGCGATCGCTCGCGACGACGACGGTCGAGCCGTGGGCCTCGTGCACTGGCTGACGCATCCGGCGACGTGGAGCCGATCGGAGTACTGCTACCTCGAGGATCTGTTCGTCGATCCCGCCGCTCGTGGCGCGGGCATCGGTCGGATGCTGATCGCGCACGTGCGGAGCTGGGCCGCGGAGCAGGGGTGCGCGAAGGTGTACTGGCTCACTCAGGAGAGCAACCATGCGGCGCGGGGTCTGTACGATCGCGTGGCGACCCACACCGGTTTCACGCACTACCAGATCACGCTCTGACATCCTTCCCGTCGATGCCCGCGGAACAACATCGCCACCGCACGCGTTGATCCGAGCGTGAACCTCCTCGACAGCATCGTGATCGGCGCGGGACAGGCCGGTCTCTCGGCGTCGTTCCACCTCACACGCCTGGGCGTCTCTCACGTCGTGCTCGACGGTGACACCGAACCCGGGGGAGCCTGGCGGCACCGCTGGGACGCGTTGACGATGCGTGACGTGCACGGGGTCGCCGAGCTCCCCGGCGATGTGGCGCCGCCGCGCGACGGGCGCCGAGCGAATGAGGCGGTTCCGGAGTACTTCGCCGCGTACGAGCGCGATCATGGTCTGCCGGTCGTACGACCCGTCCGCGTCGACCGAGTCGAGGACGAGCAGGGCGATCTCGTCGTGCACGCCGGGGAGAGGACGTGGCGCTCCCGCACTCTCGTGAACGCGACCGGCACCTGGACGCATCCGTTCCTCCCGCACTACCCCGGGATGGAGACATTCCTCGGCGAGCAGCTGCACACGGTCGACTATCCGGGGCCCGAGCACTTCATCGGCAAACGGGTGCTGGTCGTGGGAGGCGGCGCTTCCGCCGTGCAGTTCCTCGGTGCGCTCGCGCCGATCACCGACACGCTGTGGGTCACGCGCCGAGAGCCGGTGTGGCGCACCGACGACTTCACACCCGAGGCCGGCGCTGCCGCCGTCGCGCTCGTCGAGCAGCGGGTGGCCCGCGGGCTGCCGCCGGAGAGCGTGGTGAGCGTCACCGGCCTCATGCTGCGCGAGCAGGAGCGCGAGGCCGAGCGGCTCGGCGTCTACGCGGCTCGTCGCCCGATGTTCGCACGCATCGAGCCGGACGGGGTGCGCTGGGCCGACGGATCCTTCGAACGAGTCGACGTGATCCTCTGGGCGACCGGCTTCCGACCTGCGATCGCCCACCTCGCGCCGCTGCACCTGCGAAGCGAGTCGGGTGGGATCCAGCTCGATCGCGCCGGGCGGGGCACCACGGCCGTGAAGGACCATCGCATCCAGCTCGTCGGCTACGGCCCCTCTGCCAGCACGATCGGAGCCAACCGGGCCGGACGCTCGGCGGCGACAGGTGTGCAGAGGGCCCTTCGCGAGGCATCCGAGCGCAGCACGTCGGTCTGAGCAGCGCGGTCGCTCTCGGATGCCGCCGACCTCGACCGGAGTCCGGTCTTGCACGGTCGCGCACCGATCGCAACCCCACAGCGGCCGTCGGTACCGGAGCGTAGGGTGGAACACATGTCGCGCATCATCGTCTTCGGCGGTCACGGCCGCATCGCACTGCTTCTCGCACCGCTCCTCGTCGCCGACGGCGACGAAGTGACGGGCGTCATCCGCAACCCCGACCACGTCGCGGAGGTCGAGCAGACGGGCGCGCACGCGCTCGTCGCCGACGTCGAGTCTCTCGGGGTGAATGAACTCGCTGAGATCATCCGCGGCCATGATGCCGTCGTCTGGTCGGCGGGGGCGGGCGGAGGGTCCGCCGAGCGCACATATGCGGTCGATCGGGATGCTGCGATCCGCACCATGGACGCCGCCGTCGAGGCGGGAGTCCGCCGCTACGTGATGGTGTCGTGGATCGGATCGAAGGCAGACCACGGCGTGCCCGGGGACTCGGACTTCTTCCCCTACGCCGACGCGAAGTGGGCCGCAGACGAGCACCTGCGCGGCGCAGACCTCGACGGAACGATCCTGGGCCCGGGCACGCTCACGTTCGACGAGCCGACGGGGCGCATCGTCCTCGATCCCGAGGGCAAGGGAGAGGTGTCCCGTGCCGACGTCGCGCGCGTGATCGCCGTCACGCTGGGCACCCCGTCGACCTTCGGGCGCACGATCCGGTTCGGCAACGGCAGCGACGAGGACTCGGCTCCGATCGCCGATCTGCTCAGCGCCTGAGAATCATGACGCGTCGGATCCGGACGCGTCGCGGCATCTGCACGGCCGGGGCGGCTCTGCTCGGGATCGTCGCGCTCGCGATGCCGACGGCGGTGTCGGGCGGCCCCGCGGTCGCCGAGACCACGACAGCGACCCACGCCGGCACCTCGAGCACAGCGCCGGCAGGAGTCGGGATCCCGCAGACGATCGCTCCCGGTCCCCAAGAGCGCGCCGCCGAGCTCGTGGCGGACATGACGACGCGCGAGCAGGCGGCCAGCGTCGTGATGGGCCACATCTCGACGACCGACCCCGATGCGCTGCGCGCGTACATGGCTCAGGGGTGGGGCGGGTTCATCCTGATGGGCGGCAACATCCCGGCGAGTGACGACGAGCTGCGGGCCATCACGGCTGCCCTCGGAGCCGACTCCGAACTGCCACCGCTCATCGCGATCGACCAGGAGGGCGGCATCGTCTCCCGGCTCTCGGACGATGACTACCCCGCATCCCGGACGCTCAAATCAGAGCCGGTCGATCGCACGGCCGCCGCCTTCGCCGCCCGGGCCTCTCTCGTGGCACAGCACGACATCACCGTGAACTTCGGCACGGTCGCCGACGTCACCGCAGACCCCTCGTCGTTCATCTACGGTCGAGCGCTGGGCACCGATCAGACCTCCGCCGCCGAAAGGGTCGCCGCGGCCACCGTCGCGCAGGAGAGGTTCCTCGCGTCGACGCTCAAGCACTTCCCCGGGCACGGCGCCGCGCCGGGCGATTCGCATCACGCGATCCCGAGCACCGACGAGACGTGGGAGCAGTGGCGAGCTTCCGACGCGGTGCCGTTCATCGCAGGGATCGACGCCGGCGCCTCGCTGCTGATGTTCGGACACCTGGCCTACACCTCGGTGGATGCTGCTCCCGCATCGCTGTCAGCGCGGTGGCATGAGATCGCGCGCGACGAACTCGGCTTCGAGGGGGTGATCGTGAGCGATGATCTCGGCATGCTGCAGTCCTCGGGCGTCCCCGCGTACGCGGATCCCGTCGCGAATGCGGTCGCGGCGCTCACGGCCGGCACGGACCTGGTGCTCATGATCGCGGGATCGACCGACCAGACGGCGGGACAGATCGCCGACGGCGTGACAGCGGCGGTCGAGTCGGGTGCACTCTCCGCGGATCGGCTCGCGGACGCCGCGACACGGGTGATGGCGCTGCGGCTGCAGTCCAGCGCGGCGGGCGCGGACTGGGGCCTCTGCGAGGACTGCGAACCGGTCGGCTGAGGCTTTCCCGCGGGGCGCGCTCAGGCGGATGCGGTGCGCAGATCGGCTCCGCGCCACGCCTCCAGCAGTGCGGCGCGCAGCGTGGCACCCCGCTCGGCGAAGACGCGCTGACGACGCACGTACTCGGCTTTGCCCTCGGCGGTCTCGATGCGAACAGGGACCACACCCCAGGCGGACAGGTCGTACGGCGCCGCCTGCATGTCGAGCAGTCGGATCTCTCTCGCGTGCTCGAACGCATCCAGCAGCAGCTCGCCCGGTACGAGCGGACCGAGCTTGAGCGCCCACTTGTACAGGTCCATGCCGGCGTGCAAGCACCCCGGTTGTTCGAAGAGGGGCTGTTCGTCTCGGGTCAGCGATGCGCGGTTGAGCGGCACTGCCTCCGCGGTGAAGAAGCGGAAGGCGTCGAAGTGCGTGCAGCGCAGTTCATGGCGCTCGACCACCGCATCCGTGCCCGCCTGACCGAGGCGCAGGGGCACGGCATGGCGATGCTCATCCGCGCGATAGACCATCGCCCACTCATGCAGGCCGAAGCATCCGAACTGCCCGGGGCGGGAGGCTGTGCGTGTCAGCATCCGCTCGACGAGCGCGGCGAGTTCCGGCTTCTCACGGGCGAAGGCCTCGGCATCGGGCACCGCTCCTCCCGCGGAGACGCCGGGGGAGTACCAGCGCCAACTCGCACGTTCGGCCGCGTCTTCCAGCTCGACGCCGGCGCCGGGGTGCCACCGCCTCAACTGCGACGGCTTGTACGAGTAGTACGTGAAGAGGAAATCCCACACCGGATGCTTCTCCCCGCGCGCCGATCGTGCGCGGTGCTCGGCTGTGAGGGAGTCGGCGCGCTCCTGGTGTGCGGCCTCGCGCCGCTGCCACTCAGCCCGGGACAGGATCATGTCAGCGCAGGATGCCGGCTTCGCCGAGCAGATCGCGCAGACCCGCGCCGTCTTCGGCGCTCACCCACGGGGCGACGTCCTCGGAGTGCGGCTCGCGCCCGGCACGACCGCCGGCGAGCACGGCCTCGGCGGGAAGCAGAC
The DNA here is from genome assembly GCF_963521645.1 of uncultured Microbacterium sp. Taxonomy (GTDB): domain Bacteria; phylum Actinomycetota; class Actinomycetes; order Actinomycetales; family Microbacteriaceae; genus Microbacterium. The sequence continues at coordinate 11,337 of NZ_CAUQVQ010000008.1, forward strand.
GCCGGATGGCGACACCGGCGACGGAATCCGGGTGCTCGTCCATGAACTGGGAGTAGATCGCCTCGTCGTGCTGTCCGTCGTCGCCGATCAGCAGCCACTTCATGTCGGGGAACTCGCCGGCCAGCCGTCGAAGGTTGGTGAGCTTGTGTTCGCGACCGCTGCGGAACCAGCGGTCGTGCGTCGGGCCCCAGTCCGTCAGCAGCATGGATCCGGCGGGGAAGAGGTGCCGCCCGAGGAACCGGGTCAGCGTGGGAGCGACATTCCACGCGCCCGTGGACAGGTAGATCATGGGGGACCCGGGGTGCTCGCGCAGCACCTGGTCGAGGAGCACGGCCATTCCGGGCACGGGCAGGCGAGCGTGCTCGTCGACGACGAAGGAGTTCCACGCCGCGATGAACGGTCGGGGGAGCGCCGTGACCATGACGGTGTCATCCACGTCGGAGACCACCCCGAAGCGCGTGGACTCCGAGACGATGAATGCGGTCGTCTCGACGGGCGCCTGGCCCTCGACCGAGAACGTGAAGGTCTGCCATCCCGGTTCGAGCGTCGACTCGACCACCGAGTCGATCACCCCGCCCCGGTCGGCGATGACATGATGCACCGAGTCGCCGATCTGCACGGTGACCTTCGCGAAGCTCACCGGGATGCCGACGAAGCTCCGCCACCCTCGGACGCTCGCGGGCTCGCCGTTCTTCGTGCGCCGCTGCGGAGGGACGATGAGCACGCGTCCGACGACGCGGACCCACCCCGGGCCGCCGTAACCGGGGAAGGGCAGGATCGTGGCCGTACGGCCACGGCGGCGCGCTCGTCCTTCCCGCCACACGTGGAAGCGGTGTTCGAGACGCGCGAACCAGTGGATCCGGGGCGCCGGGGGTGCGGGAGCCATTGCTTCAGTCTTTCATGTCCGCGTTGCTCTGCGTGCCGGTCTCGCCGCTCTCGAGGTGGCGGGACTCCAGACGCGCCAGCACCTTCTTGCCCACGTAGATCAGGACCAGGAAGAGAGCGATGATCCCCACGAAGATGTACCCGGCGAAATGCACGCGATCGACCAGCTCGCGGAAGCTTCCCGCCGCGAGCGACGTGATGCTGACGTATGCGGCCGCCCAGAGCAGACAGGCGGGTGTCGTCCACGCGATGAAGCGACGGTACGAGAAATGGCTCATGCCCACCGTGAGGGGCACGAGCGAGTGGAGCACGGGGAGGAAGCGGGACAGGAAGATGGCGATGCCGCCGCGACGAGCGAGGTAGTTCTCCGCGCGCACCCAGTTCGCCTCGCCGACGCGGCGGCCGATCCACGAGTGACGGATATGCGGACCGACCCAGCGTCCGAGCCAGAAGCCGATGCTCTCGCCGATCAACGCGCCGACCACCACGGCGAGCACCATGGCGGCAGCCTCGATCGGTCCGGAGACACCCATGGAGGCGATGATGACGATCGTGTCGCCGGGAACGATCAGACCGATGAGGATGCTCGTCTCCAGCATCACGGCGGCCCCGGCGATCAGCGTGCGCGTGACCGGGTCGATCGACTGGATCAGGTCGAACAGCCACAGCAGCAGGTCATCCACTCCTTGAGAATACGGGAGCACAGGAGGCCTAGGCTGAGAACGTGCCAGACCGTCTGACCGCTCGCATCCTGACCCGCGCGGTCGACCCCGAGGCACTGTTCCTCGCGCTCCACTCCGAGGCGGATGACATCTTCTGGCTCGATGCGGGGGCATCGGCGGTCGACGGCTGGAGCTATGTCGGCACGGGGGAGCCCTCGGCGGTTCCCCGCGGCGTGCGCATCGATGTCGGATCGACGACGGCCGCGGCGACACCGCCCCTGCACAGCGGCTGGGTCGGGTGGCTGGACTACGAGTCCGGTGCACGTGCGGCTGGTGCGCCGACGGCCGAGAGCGGGAGCGAACCGCACGAGGCCGGACTCCGCATCACCCGGATGGCCGCCTTCGACCACTCGACGGGTCGTGTCTGGGCCATGGCCCACGAATCGGGCCTCGACGACTGGGCCGCCTGCGTGACGTCCATGACGTCGGAAGGGGCGATGCACGTCGTCCCGCCGGCCCCGTCTCGCACGGCGGTCGCACGCGACACTCCCGGCGAGTACGCCGCGCTCATCGAGCGCTGCCGTGAGCTGATCCGGGCGGGCACCGCGTACCAGCTCTGTCTCACGACTCGCTTCTCCGTGCCCGGCGACCACGACGCCGTCGCAGCATATCGCCGTCTCCGGTCGGCCACTCCCGCGCACCACGGCGGGTTCCTGCGCATCGGGGACGTCGCCCTTCTGAGCGCCAGTCCCGAGCAGTTCCTGCATTCCGAGAGCGGAAGGATCAGCACGCGCCCGATCAAGGGCACGCGTCCGCGCGGGCGGGATGCGGCAGACGACGCCGCGCTCGCCGCAGAGCTCGCGGCAGATCCCAAGGAACGCGCCGAGAACGTCATGATCGTCGACCTGATGCGCAACGATCTGTCACGTGTCTGCGAGCCGGGATCGATCCGCGTCGACGCGCTCTGGGCGGTGGAGACGTATCCGGCCGTGCATCAGCTGGTCAGCACGGTGAGCGGTAGGGCCGCGCAGGGGACGACGTTCGGGGACCTGCTCGCAGCCGCGTTCCCCGCAGGCAGCATGACCGGGGCCCCGAAACTGTCGGCCATGACCGAACTGAGCGCGCTCGAGGGCGGGCCGCGCGGGATCTACTCCGGATGCTTCGGCTACGTGGGCGATGACGGCGCGATCGACCTCGCGATGGTCATCCGCAGCATCGTGCTCGACGGGCACGGCGCTCGGGTCGGAGCGGGCGGCGGAATCACCTGGCGATCGATCGCATCCGCCGAGGTCGCCGAGGTCGCCACCAAGGCGACCGCTCCGCTCGCCGCACTCGGCGCGGAAATGCCTGTCGCCTGGGCTTCCGATATCCTGAACTGATCCCCTTTTCCCTTCAGATTGGTCGTGTGTTCGTTGTCTGAGAACCTGTCCACCTCTCCCGTCGACGAGGAGTCCTCCTCGTCGCACGCCATCCAGGCCAAGTGGCAGAAGTACTGGGCGGAGAACGGCACGTTCCTCACCGGCGGCGACGACGACACCCGTCCTCGCCGATACGTGCTCGCGATGTTCCCCTATCCCTCGGGCGATCTGCACATGGGGCACGCGGAGAACTACCTCTACTCCGACATCGTGGCGCGCTTCTGGCGTCACCGCGGGCACAACGTGCTGAACCCGATCGGGTGGGACTCCTTCGGACTCCCCGCGGAGAACGCGGCGATCCGCCAGGGCGCCGACCCCCGCGAGTGGACGTACCAGAACATCGCTCAGCAGAAGGTCGGCTTCGAGGCCTACGGCGTCTCGTTCGACTGGAGCCGCGTGCTGCACACCTCCGACCCCGAGTACTACCGCTGGAACCAGTGGCTGTTCCTCAAGATGTCGGAGCGCGGACTGGCGTATCGGAAGAAGAGCCCGGTCAACTGGTGCCCCAACGATCAGACCGTGCTGGCGAACGAGCAGGTCGTCGACGGGCGCTGCGAGCGCTGCGGCTACGAGGTCGTCAAGAAGAAGCTGACCCAGTGGTACTTCCGGATCACGGACTATGCGGACCGGCTGCTCGACGACCTGAATCAGCTCGAAGGGCGCTGGCCGCACAAGGTGCTGCAGATGCAGCGCAACTGGATCGGTCGCTCGATCGGTGCCGATGTCGACTTCCGCATCGAGGGGCGCGATGAGCCCGTCACGGTCTTCTCCACCCGCCCCGACACGCTCCACGGTGCGACGTTCTTCGTCGTGGCCCCGGACGGCGATCTCGCGGCCGAGCTGGCCGGCGACGCCCCGGCCGAGGTGCGCGAGCGCTTCGAGAAGTACCTGGGCGACGTGCAGAAGACGACCGACATCGATCGTCAGTCGACCGATCGACCGAAGACGGGCGTCTTCCTCGAGCGCTACGCGATCAACCCGGTCAACGGCGAGAAGCTGCCGATCTGGGCTGCGGACTACGTGCTCGCGGACTACGGCCACGGTGCCGTGATGGCGGTGCCGGCCCACGACCAGCGCGACCTCGACTTCGCCCGCGCCTTCGACCTGCCCGTGAAGGTCGTGGTCGACACGACCGCTCCGATCACCGGAGCGATGCCCGTGATCGAGGTCGACGACGAGGGCGTGCCGATCGACACCGGTGCCGCCCTCGACGAGCAGAACCCTGCCACGACAGGCGTTGCTCTCACCGGCGAAGGACGGATGATCAACTCCGGCGCACTCAACGGGCTCTCGAAGCGCAACGCGATCACCCGCGCGATCGAGCAGCTCGAGGCATCCGGCACCGGACGTGCCGCCAAGAACTACAGGCTGCGCGACTGGCTCATCTCGCGTCAGCGCTTCTGGGGGACGCCGATCCCGATGCTCCACGCGGAGGACGGCAGCATCATCCCGGTCCCCGAGGACAAGCTGCCGGTCACGCTGCCGAGTGTGGAAGGCCTCGACCTCAAGCCGAAGGGCACCTCGCCCCTGGGTGGCGCCGAGAGCTGGGTGCGCACGGTCGATCCCGTGTCCGGCGAGCCGGTGCTGCGCGACCCCGACACGATGGACACGTTCGTCGACAGCTCGTGGTACTTCCTGCGGTTCCTGTCGCCGAACAGCGACACCATGGCGTTCGACCCTGCGCAGGCCGCGCGGTGGGCGCCCGTCGACTCGTACATCGGCGGCGTCGAGCACGCGATCCTGCACCTGCTCTATGCGCGGTTCATCACCAAGGTCCTCTTCGACATGGGCCTCATCGACTTCACCGAGCCGTTCTCGAACCTGATCAACCAGGGAATGGTGCTGCTCGACGGTCAGAAGATGTCGAAGAGCAAGGGCAATCTCGTGCTGTTCCAGGAGGAGCTCGACGCCCACGGCGCCGACGCGCTGCGGGTGGGTCTCGCTTTCGCCGGCCCCGTGGAGGACGACAAGGACTGGGCCGACGTCTCGACGACCGGGGCGCAGAAGTTCCTCTCTCGGGCGCTGCGCATCGCGCACGAGGTCTCCAGCCCGGTCGACGTCGTGTTCGCGGGAGGCGATGCCACGCTGCGCCGGACCACGCACAAGCTGCTGTCCGAGGCGCCGGGACTCGTGGAGCAGACGAAGTTCAACGTGCTGGTCGCGCGTCTGATGGAGCTCGTGAACGGCACACGCAAGACGATCGACGGCGCCGGGGGCGCGGGGGATCCCGCCGTCCGCGAGGCCGCCGAGACCGTCGCCGTGATGCTCGACCTGATCGCCCCGCACACCGCGGAGGAGATGTGGGAGGCGCTGGGGCACGAGCCCTCCGTCGGACTCGTCACCTGGCGTTCCGCCGACCCGGTGCTGTTGGTCGAAGACACCGTGACGGCCGTCGTGCAGGTCGGCGGCAAGATCCGTGCGCAGCTCGAGGTGTCTGCGCGCATCGGCGAGGCGGAGCTCGAGGCGCTCGCGCGTGCCGACGAGCGCGTGATCCGATCGATCGGCGATCGGGAGATCGTCAAGGTCGTCGTGCGCGCGCCGAAGATCGTCAGCATCGTCGTCAAGGGCTGATCTCCGCCGCCTTCATCGCCGGCTCACCGGCTCTGCACATCCGGCCGCCCGAGGGGTTCTTCCCTGGGGCGGCCGGAGTCAGTTCAGCACGCCCGAGATCAGCAGCTGCACGAGAGTGTCGGCCCTGTAGCGGGGATCATGGGCCGCACCGATGCAGAGGTTTCCGACACCTTTGAGCACGTTGTAGGCATCGACGGGCGGTTGCGCGTCGGTGCCTGCTCGGGCCGCCGCGAGCAGTTCGTCGCACACCGGCACGAGGCGCCCGACGAAGTAGGCATGAAGCGCGTCGGAGTCCGCGCCGTCTCCTCGGAGCGCGTCGGCGAGTCCGTGCTTCGTGACGAGGAACTCCACGAACATCGTGATCCACGATCGCAGGGCTGCTTCGGGTGTGGCGCTCTCGGTGAGCAGCCGTGGTCCCGCCTCTGCGCACGCCTCGACCTGATGCCGGTAGACCGCGACGACGAGCTCCGGTCGCGTCGCGAAGTGACGGTAGATCGTGCCCACGCCGACGCCTGCCTTCGCGGCGATCTCTCGCACCGGAGCGTCGACTCCGGAGGTGGCGAACACCGCTGCCGCCGCGTCGAGGAGCGCCTGCTGACTTCGACGTGGCCGACCCACCTGCGAGGGCCGCGAGGTCTGCGCTGTGTCGCTGTCCGTGTCATCCATGGGTCCACCTCGCCGGTCGATGAGCGTGCGGTTGCGTAACGGAACAAAGTTCCGTAACGTTGCGGAACGTCGCTCCGATAAACAGTATCGCAGAGCGCACCCGGAGAAAGGAATCGCAATGGCCCAGCCTCTCGTCGACGCACTGGACGGCATCATCGGAGCCGGGGCTCCGGTCGTCTCCGTCAGTCCCGTCACCCTGTCGGCCCCCGGTCGACCGGTCCCGCTGGAGGTGCGCGTGTCCGCGCCGACGTCCGGCTCGCGCCTCCCCGTGGTGGTGTTCTCGCACGGCAACGGGTGGAATCTCGACGGCTACGCGCCGCTTGCCGCGTTCTGGGCCTCCCGAGGATTCGTCGTGGTCCAGCCCACGCACCTCGACTCGCGCCGGAACGGCTTCGGGTTCGACCACCCGGTGTTCCCCAGGATCTGGACGGAACGGATCGCGGATCTCACCCGCATCCTCGACCAGATCGACACCATCGAGGCAGCCGTGCCGGGACTCGCGGGCCGCATGGACGGCAGCCGCATCGCTGCTGCCGGTCACTCCTGGGGCGGACAGACGGTGCAGTCGCTGCTGGGTGCGCGGATCCTGGACGACGGGGGCCGGGTCGGGGACGACATGTCCGACAGTCGCGTGATGGCCGGCATCCTGTTCGCGGCAACGGGGCTCGGCGGCGACGACCTGCATCCGTTCGCACAGGCGCACTTCCCGTTCATGCGCCCCTCGTTCGAAGAGCTCACCACCCCCGCTCTCGTCGTCGCAGGAGATCGCGATCAGTCGAAGATGTCGACCCGCGGGCCCGACTGGTTCACCGATGCCTACGCGCACAGCCCCGGCGCCACCGATCTCCTCACGTTCTTCGGTGCGGAGCACTCCCTCGGCGGGATCGTCGGCTACGAAGTGGCCGAGACCACGGATGAGAACCCGGAGCGCGTCGCCATCATCCAGCGGATGAGCACCGCCTACCTGCGGAGCGCCCTGCGGGTCGACGAGAACAGCTGGCACGCCGCCCGCGCCGTGTTCGACGAGAGCGCTGATGCGATCGGCCGCGCAGACAGCAAGCGATCACGCGGAAGCGCAGGTGCGGGGGTGAGATCGGCATCGTGACAGTCGCCTCCTCGGAATCTCAGCCGCCTCCCACCGCGTTCAGGACGATGGATGCGGTCCGGGCGACGAGCGCGTCGTCGAAAGCGGAGTCGGGGTCGTTGCGCGAGGTCATCACGGTGATGATGATCGGCTCGCGCTCGGGGGGCGTGACGATGGCGACGTCGTTGCGTATCGGACCTGCTCCGCCCGACTTGTCTGCGACCACCCAGCCGTCGGGCGCTCCGGCCCTGATCAGGGCGTCCCCGGTGCGGTTGTCGCTCATCCATCCGATCAGCAGCGCCTCGTCTGCTGCCGTCATCGTGGATCCGTCGAAGATCGCCGCGAGCGACGCTGTGAACGCGGCCGCGGTGGTCGTGTCCTCGGTGCTGCCGGGTTCGATGGTGTTGAGCGTCGGCTCGTCGTTCACGACCTCGGTGGTGGTGTCGCCTCGTTCTGCGAGGGCGGCGTCGAGGGCTGCGGGGCCGCCGATTCTGTCGAGGATGAGATTGAGGGCCGCGTTGTCGCTGAATCGCACAGCGGCTTCGGCGAGCTGCGAATAGGTCATCCCGTCGTCGACATGCTGCGACGTGACGGGAGCGTGGCCGGCCGCGGCGGCCTGCTCTGTCGTCCACCGGACGAGCTCCTCGCGATCCGATCCGTGCACCGACCGAAGGAACTCCGCTGCGGCGAACGCCTTGATGGTCGACGCGAAGCCGAACCGCCGGTCACCTCCGTAGGCGACGGACGCGCCGGTGGCAGTGTCGAGGGTGACGACGCCGATGGTCGCGTCGTACTCCTGCTCGAGTGCGGTCAGTCCCTCGTCGACGACGGAATCGACGTCGGGCGACGGCGCGGTCGCCGTGGGTGTGGCGACCGGTGCACTCGGAGGCCCCGCCGTCGTGGCGACGCAGCCGCTGAGCGCGACGACGGTCAGGAGACAGCCGAGAGCCAGGGGACCGAGGCGGCGCATGCGCTCAGGCACCCGCGAAGATCCCGGGGCGATGCGCTCGTCGAGAACCCGATTCATGCGGTGGGCCATGCGCTTGCGACCGCGTGGACGGCGAGACGCAGGGTCTCCTCCTCGGTGTCGACGCGCACCGCCTCGGAAGGCAGCGCTCGTTCGGTCATGATGCCGGTGGTCACTGTCGAGAGGAATCGGGCTCGCGCCTCGATCCGGTCTGCGGGAATGAAGCCCTCGTCTGCAAGGACGGTCAACCACTGCTCGATGCGGTGGCGGCCCATGCGATCGAGAGCGTGGTACGTGGCGACCTGGTCTTCGGACGGAGCGGTCGCCACATACGCCTCGTAGAGGGCGCCCCACTGCTGTCGAGCCCGACTTCCGACTCCCACGTGGCTGAGCATCAGCTGCAGGCACGCGAGAAGGCGCTCCTGCGGTGCCAGGGAGCGATCAGTGATGGGATCGTCGGGAATCTCCAGGTCGTACATCGCTGCGATCACCGTGTCGATGAGCTCGCGCTGCGTGGGGAAGAAGTGGCGCAGGGAGCCGGTGCTCACCTGGGCGCGCGCGGCGACCGCCCTCACACTCAGTCGCGCCGTGGGGTTCTCTCCGAGCATCGTCGCCGCGGCGATGAGGATCTTGGCCCGGGTCCCGGGTTCCGTCGATTCAGCGTCCATGTCCGCCCTTCGTGTGTGACACCTTTCTAGCACAGTGTGCTAGCTTGAGTCGTTCGCTGCTATCACACTGTGCTAATCGAAGGGATGGGTGAATGGGGATCTCACGCTGGCGCACCCGCCGTGTCCATGCCGGATCCGGCGAGCCTGTGCAGCGCTACCGCTGGTGGCAGGTGTTCAGCCGCTCGCTGCGCTCGATCACGCTCACGTCGGAGGACGGCCGGACGTCCACCTACGCCGTCGACGTGCGCCACGGGGGCGATGCGACCGACGGTGAGGTCCGCGCCCGCCTCTACGTCGACGGCGCGCTGCAGTCATACGCGAAGATGCCGACCCGCTTCGTGGTGCCGGGCGGCCATATCGAGGTGGCGATCACCGGCTTCGGTCTCAAGCGATGCCACTACGTGCGGGCAGACGGCACCGAGGAGCAGCTGTCTCCCGATCCGCGATCGGCCGAGGGGCGTCGCGCGCGCCTGCACCAGCGGCATCCCGCGACGAGCCGGGCAATCGGGATCCTCTCCGTGCTGTTCGTCGCCGTGGGCCTCTGCGTCGAGGTTCCCCAGATCATCGCGGCCCTGTCGCAGATCCCGCCGATCGCGGAGTCGATCGGCACCTTCACCTCTCCGATCCAGCTGCCTCTCCACGTCAATCTCCTCATCGGACTCGCGGCTGTCGTCGGCAGCACGGAGCGAGCCCTGCGGATGCGATCGAGCTGGATCGATGAACTCGCCAGTTGAGGCGAGTTCGCTCGAAGTGCTCTGAGCGATCGTCCGTCTCGGCGGCGCACGGTCGACGGTCATCAGCGCGGCATAGTGAACGCGCGAGGCGCTGAGCGATTTCTGCACAGCATGCCGCGGCACGTCGTTGTCCACGGGCTGCGGCCCCCTGCGGTCCGCGGGCTTCCCGAGCGCCGTAGCGTGGCGTGATGCCTGAGCAGTCACCGCCCCCACAGCGACCTCACCGAATGCGGGTGAGCATCGGAGCGGCGGTCGTCGTCGGTCTCGTCGTGCTGTCCGGAGCCGTGGGCTTCGGCCTCCTGTCGGGGCAGGCCGCGCCCACGGAGTCGGTGGCGCTGACAGAGGATGCCGGTGACTCGGCCGGGTCGGGAGAGCTCTACGTGCATGTGCTCGGCGCGGTCGAGCATCCGGGGCTGTACGTCCTCGATCTCGATTCCCGGATGGTCGACGCGGTGGCTGCGGCAGGAGGCACGACCAAGGCCGCGGATCTGGCCGGCATCAATCTGGCGAGAGTGCTCGACGACGGCGAGCAGATCATCGTGCCCACTCTGGCTGCGCCGGGCGCGGTGACCGGAGCGGCACCCGCTCCGCCGGGCGACGAGCGGATCGATCTCAACACGGCGGATCAGACGTCGCTCGAGACGCTGCCTCGCATCGGTCCGGCACTCGCCGAGCGGATCGTCGCGTGGCGCGAGGAGAACGGCGGATTCTCCTCCGTCGACGATCTCCTGGCGGTGCCGGGCATCGGAGAGAAGCTCTTGGCAGGCATCCGCGACGGCGTACGGGTATGAGGTCGCAGCCCGAGCAGGGAAGCCCTGACAGGGCGACCCGTACTGCGGATCAGGGGACGTACCACCAGGGCATCATCGGCCAGAACTGCTCGGGCATCCGGTCGAAGACTCCGGAGATGGCGGCAGTGAGGAGCCAGAGCCCGAAGCCTGCGGCCGTGATGGTCCACGCGATCATCTTGTGCTCGGCGAAATCGGGAAGGAGTCGGCCCTCTTTGTCTCGTTGGACGCCGGCGAGCGTGAGGATGAGATCGATCAGCCACCATATGCCGAAGCCGCCGACCGTGAGCAGTTCAAGGATGCCGGTGCCCGTCTTGCCGAGATAGAACCGATCGACCCCCAGGAACCCGAGAAGCCAGGCGAACATCCAGGTGGCGACGAACGACCGGGTCGAAGGATCCGTGGCGGCGAGCGGAACGGCTGTGTCACGTGCGCCGACCGGAGGAGGGTTCGTGGACATGCTCTACTCCTTTCCCTACTTCAGCGTGAACGATCGTGTGCGCGGGAGCCGGGTCGAAGGTCCTCTAGGCGCAGCCGACCTCAGGTGCGGGGATCGTCGTGCGCGGGACCTTCGACCCGGAGGACCCGCGCCGCACAGGCCACGCTCTCTGCATGGCGACGACGGAGTGGTCCGGATCCCCGTGGGGAGGCGGTGTGCGGTGCAGGCGGCTGCGCGAGGGCGAGTGCTGGGAGAGGTTCGCCCACGCAGACATCCGTATCGCGGCGCACGTGATGGACGGTCGGGAGGCGAAACCCGTGCCTCATGTGGTGGAGAACGGCGGACTGCTGTTCGCGACGGCGTCGGGCGGCTCGCCGGATGGGGGCGATGCTCATGGCCTGATGACCGTGCAGATCGACGGCTATGACGCCACGGAGGCGTTCAGCGTCGCGCTGATCGGGTACGCCGATGAGCCGACGCCGGAGGACGGAGCGTCCCTGCGCCGGGATCCGACGCTGCCCCGCGGCGTCGACGGACGAAAGTGGGTGCGATTCGTTCCGCTGAGCATCGAGGGTCGGATCTACACCGCTGTCGCCTCCGCGGATGCGGGGTCTACGGCCTCCTCCGCACGTCGCCAGGGGCATCGCTGGGTCCGCGAAGCGCCCGCAAGGCGAAGAGGATCGTCGCCAGGTCCACGAACTCCTGCGTGACGGCGCCGACCACGGCCGGGATGATCCCGGTCGTCGCGATGATCATGAGCGCGAGGCTCAGGGCGATCCCGATCCAGATCGCGGTCAGGGCGACCCGCAGCGTGTGTCGTCCGATCGATACGGCGTCCACGACTTTCGCCAGGGAATCCACGAGGATCACGATGTCGGCGGCATCTCCGGCCGCTGTGGCTCCCTTCGCGCCCATCGCGACGCCGACGTCCGCTGCAGCGAGCACAGGCGCATCGTTCACGCCATCGCCGATCATCATCACCGGACGCGGTTGCAGCTCCTGCGCGAGTCGCACCTTCTCCGGCGGGAGGAGCTCCGCGTGGATGTCGTGGATCCCGGTCTGCCTGCCCACTTCGTCGGCTGTCGAGCGCACGTCGCCGGTGAGCATCACGATGCGCTCGACGCCGTTGGATCGGAGCCACGAGACGACCGCGGCGGCGTCGGCGCGGGGGTCATCGGCGAACACGAGAGCGCCGGCGAAGCGTCCGTCCACCGCGACGTAGGCGGCGGCTTCTCCTGTGGAGAGCGCGGTGCGCACAGCATCCGGTGCGATCGCGGCGATGTACGCGGGCTTCCCCACCGAGACGGTGCGTCCGTCGATGATCGCGACCACGCCGTTCGTCGCGTCCTCGCGCGCGGAGCTGGCAACACGCAGACCGAGGCCGCGATCCGCAGCGGCGCGGCGGATCCCCTCGGCGAGCACATGCGAGGAGTATCCCTCGGCGGATGCCGCGAGCATCAGCAGCTCGTCGGCGTCGAAGCCCTCGGCGGGACGGACATCGACGAGCTCCGGTCGCCCCTGGGTGAGGGTGCCGGTCTTGTCGAAAGCGGCGGACCGTACCCGGGCGATCTGCTCGATCACGGCACCGCCCTTCATGATCACCCCCGCTCTGGCAGCGCGGGAGAGGCCGCCGAGGAAGGCGACGGGTGCAGCGATCAGGAGCGGGCAGGGTGTCGCGAGCACGAGGACTTCTGCGAACCGCGTCGGATCGCCCGACAGCGCCCAGGCTGCACCTGCGATGAGGATCGAGACCGCGGTGAAGGGGATCGCGAATCGATCGGCCAGTCTCACCACCGGCGCGTGGGATTCCTCGGCGGCTTTCACGAGCGCGACGATCTGCTGATACTGGCTGTTCTCGCTGGTGCGTGTCGCCCTCACCAGCACGGCGTGATTCCCGTTGATCGCGCCTGAGAAGATCTCGTCGCCCTCCGAGTGGGCGACCGGCATGCTCTCACCCGTCAGTGAAGACTCGTCGAAAGAGGCGGCCTCGGTGAGCAGGCTCCCGTCGACCGGCACGATCTCGGAGGGCCGGATCACCAGGACGTCCCCGATCTCGACGTCGTGCACGGGAACATCATGAACGTCGTCCTCGGCACCCGTGGCGGCATGCCGCAGCACATGCGCGATGCGCGGAGAGCGGTCGAGGAGCGCCGACAGGTCGCGCGCGGCACGTCGCCCGGCGAAGTCCTCGAGCGCTTCTCCGCCCGAGAGCATGAGCACGATGATGAGCGATGCGACGAACTCGCCGACCGCGAGTGTGGCGATCATGGCGACCAGCGCGAGGATGTCGAGACCGACGTGACCACGGAGCACGTCGCGCACCATCCTCGCCAGAGTCCAGACGATGAACGCACCGACGTAGATCGTGGCGATCCATCGGCCTTCGCTCCCGCCGCCGATCAGGGATGCGGTGACGACGACGGCGAGCACCACCGCACTGACGGCGACGATGAGATATCGCGAATCCGCGGATCTCAAGGGTTCAGCTCTTCGTCGCCGGGCGGAGGGCCGGCTTCGCCGTCGCTCGCGGTCTTCGTGTGCACGATCAGCACAGGGCAGTGCGCGTGCTCCGCACAGGCCGCGCTGACGGATCCGAGCAGCAGTCCGACGAAGCCGCCATGTCCGCGGCTGCCGAGCACCAGCATCGAGGCCGAGTCGCTGAGCCGGATCAGTGTGCGCGCTGCCGGTCCGAGAAGCACCTCGCTGGTGAGGTCTCCTGGCGGCTCGTCTCCGAATGCTTCCGCGATCGACTCGTCGAGGATCTCGCGGGCGTACTCTGCGGGTGACCACTCGATCGCCAGGTACGGCTCGATCGGGGGAGCGGTCCACGTCGTGACGACGTGCAGAGGCTCTTTCAGCGCCACAGCCATGTCGGCAGCGTAGCGGAGGGCGGCGACGGAGGAGCGGGATCCGTCGACGCCGACGACGATGCGGTGTGCGTGCGTGTTCTCCATACGTCCACGGTGCTGCCCAGGCGTCGGGGTCACCGGGTCGAAGGTCATACGCGTGCTGCATCGCTGCGGAACCCTGTGCCCTCGCGAGCCGTGGGCATCTCCCGGAGCGCGGCGAGAGGCGCCCGGTGACACCTCGTCACGAGGACTACCGGGGTGCGAGCTCGAACACTCGACCTCGCACCCCGGTGGGAACGATCCTGACCCAGCGATCCTTCTCCTCGGGGGCCCAGGGGCGCACGCCGAGGCGTTCCGCCGCGAGCACGTCGGCATCCCGGTCGAACTCCTCCGCCGTTCCCTTCACCACCACGCTGAAAGCCTCGTCATCGTCGTATCCGTCGACCTCGAAGGCGACCGAGCTGTGGATGGTCAGTTCGAGCAGCTTTGTCCCGGCGGACGTGCGGAAGACGATCGCCCGCCCATCGGTCTTGTGGTTGACGGGGAAGATGTCGATCTCGCCGGCTGCGCCGCAGGCGATCCGTCCGTAGGGAGCTCTCGCGAGGCGCGCCCAGCACTCGTCTTCGCTCAGAGGTCGCGTCAGCGAGCGTTCGATCTCCGTCATGATGACCTCCGTTCCAGACGACGTCGTCGTGCTCATCGTCCTGGACGCGCGGCCGGGGAGAGCGGGCCGAAAGTCCTGTCGTCGCGCCAGGCGTCGCGGCGCTCGGGATGGGACCTTCGGCTCTGTCACCCGCCGGTGCTGCGGAGAGACTGCGGGCATGAGCGCAGTGTGGACGCCCTCGACCGCGGCGCCGGCCGCCGACCGCGACGACACCGGGAGCGCGGGCGCCTGGGTGCTCGGGAGCGGCGAACCTCCGACGGCGTCGACCCTGGAGACGGTGCACGCATGGTGGCGCGCGGCGAACTACCTGTCGGTGGGGCAGATCTATCTCCTCGACAACCCGCTGCTCCGCGAACCGCTCCTGCCTGCGCACATCAAGCCGCGGCTGCTCGGGCACTGGGGCACGACTCCGGGACTGAAGTTCGTCTACGCCCATCTCAACCGCGCCATCAGGGAGCGTTCCCTCCGCACGATCTACATCGCAGGTCCGGGGCACGGAGGGCCGGGGATGGTGGCGAACGCCTACCTGGACGGCACGTACAGCGAGGTCTACAACAGCATCGATCGTTCGGAGGACGGCCTGCGTCGCCTGTTCCGACAGTTCTCGTTCCCCGGCGGGATCCCGAGCCATGTCGCCCCGGAGACGCCCGGATCGATCCATGAGGGCGGAGAACTGGGCTACGCGCTCTCCCACGCCTATGGCGCGGTGTTCGACGATCCCGGTCTTCTCGCCGTGGCGGTCGTCGGTGACGGCGAGGCGGAGACGGGGCCGCTTGCGACGAGCTGGCACGGCAACAAGTTCGTCGACGCGCGGCAGGACGGCGTCGTGCTCCCGATCCTGCATCTCAACGGATACAAGATCGCGAACCCGACCCTGCTCGCGCGCATCCCCGAGCCGGAGCTCCTCTCGCTCATGCGTGGTCTGGGGTACACCCCTCACATCGTCTCCGGAGGATTCGATGACGAGGATCCGCTGGAGGTGCATCGACGCTTCGCGATCGTGCTGGACCGAGTGCTCGACCACATCGCACAGATCAAGGCCGATGCGGCAGCCGGCGCTCTGCGGACGAGACCCGCATGGCCGATGATCATCCTCCGGACGCCGAAGGGCTGGACCTGCCCGGAGACGATCGACGGACACCCGGCGGAGAACAACTGGCGTTCGCATCAGGTGCCTCTGCGCGACGCGCGCGACACCGATGCGCACACGCGGCTGCTCGAATCCTGGATGCGGTCCTATGCCCCGGACGAGATCTTCGACGAGCGCGGCGCGGTCAGGGAATCGATCACGGCGCTGGCGCCCGACGGCGAACTCCGCATGAGCGCGAACCCGGTCGCCAACGGCGGGCTGCTCAGGCGCGAGCTGCGTCTGCCGGACTTCCGAGGGCACGCGGTCGACGTGCCGAGCCCGGGTGCGACGACGAGCGAGGCGACGCGTGTGCTGGGGGGGTGGCTTCGCGACGTGATCACGGCCAACCCTGACAACTTCCGCATCTTCGGTCCCGACGAGACGGCGTCCAATCGACTCGATGCCGTGTTCGAGGTGACGGACAAGCAGTGGAACGCGGAGTCGCTGCCGATGGACGCCGACAACCATCTGTCGCACGCCGGCAGGGTGGTCGAGATGCTCAGCGAGCATCAGTGCCAAGGATGGCTCGAGGGATATCTGCTCACCGGACGCCACGGTGTGCTGAACTCCTACGAGGCGTTCATCCACATCGTCGACTCGATGTTCAACCAGCATGCCAAGTGGCTCAAGACCGCGAGAGGGATTCCGTGGAGGCGGCCGATATCGTCGCTGAACTACCTTCTCAGCTCGCATGTCTGGCGGCAGGACCACAACGGACTGTCCCACCAGGATCCCGGATTCATCGACCACGTCGTGAACAAGAAGTCCGATGTGGTGCGGGTCTACCTGCCCGTCGACGCCAACACGCTCCTGTCCACGTACGATCACTGCCTGCGATCGAGCGACTACGTCAATGTCGTGGTCGCCGGAAAGCAGCCTGCACCCGACTGGCTCGGGATCGACGCTGCCGTCGAGCACTGCACGCGCGGACTCGGCATCTTCGAGTGGGCGGGGACAGAAGTTGCCGGAGAGACCCCGGACGTGGTTCTCGCCGCAGCCGGCGACGTGCCGACTCTCGAGGTCCTCGCGGCGGCGTCGATCCTGCGTCGACGCATCCCCGCCCTGAAGGTGCGCGTCGTGAACGTGGTCGACCTCATGCGCCTGCAGAGCGAGCGCGAGCATCCGCACGGGCTGAGCGATCGCGAGTACGACGCGATCTTCACCACGGACAGGCCGGTGATCTTCGCCTACCACGGCTATCCCTGGCTCATCCATCGCCTGACCTACCGGCGACACGGTCACGATCAACTCCATGTTCGCGGATACACAGAAGAGGGAACGACGACCACTCCGTTCGACATGGTGATGATGAACGACATCGATCGCTTTCACCTGGTGATGGACGTGATCGATCACGTTCCGCGCCTCGGCGCTCGAGAAGCGGTCCTGCGTCAGGAGATGCAGGATTCGCGGGTGCGCGCACGGGCGTACACCCGGCGCCATGGGGAGGACCCACCCGAGATCAGGAACTGGGAGTGGTCGCCGAGCCCGGGCTGACGACCGCACGGCCCGCTCTCCCTGCCTCGATGATCGCCGCCTGTGTGCGCCTCTCCAGGCCCAGCTTGCTCAGCAATGACGACACGTAGTTCTTGACGGTCTTCTCCGCCAGGCCGAGCCGATCGCCGATCTGCCGATTCGACATCCCCTCGGCGATGAGGGCGAGGACCTGCTTCTCGCGCTGGCTGAGAGCGCCGAATCGGGGGTCGTCCTCGTCCGCGTCTCCGACGCTCCGGGAGACATGGCGCATCATCGACGGCTTGATCAGTCGGCGACCCTGAGCGACGGCACGGACCGCCTGTGCGAGTTCGTCGCTGCGCAGCGTCTTCACCAGGTAGCCGGCCGCATCGCCGAGGATCGCGGCGAACAGGGCGTCGACATCGTCGAAGGCGGTGAGCATCACGCACTGCACGCGCGGGTGCGTCTGGCGGATCTCACGACACAGATCGATCCCGCTGCCGTCGGGGAGATGCACATCCAGAACCGCGACATCGGGAGCGGTCGCGGCGATGCCGGACGCGGCATCCCGGCATGTGGACGATTCACCGACGACGATCATGTCGGGCTGGGCGGCGAGGAGATCGGCGACGCCCCGACGAACGACCTCGTGATCATCGACGAGAAAGATCCGGAACATCTCGGCCACCCTTCCCCGACCGTCTGCGCGTGAGCACCAGGGTACCGCGCGGTCTCCGCACGCCGTCGGGACTTTAGGCCCTGTCGACCGCGACCGCGGGGCCATTGACTGTACGCGTTCCGACAGGACATCCGGTGCATTCTCGACGCAGTCCGGCAGACGATACCCAGGAGACATCATCGTGGCGAACGAAGACACGACACACGAAGCCCGAGAGCCCGCGGCGTCTGCGGCGGTCGACGACGCGCTCGGCGTCGAGGAGATCGGCACGTCGGCATGCTGGCGACTCGTGGAAGCGCACTCCTTGGGACGGCTCGCGCTGCAGAACGTGGATGGTCACCCCGACGTGTTCCCCCTCAACTATCTCGTGTACGAGGGAAGCGTGTACATGCGATCCGCTCCCGGTGCCAAGCTGCGGAGCATCGTCGCCCATCCCGACGTGGCCCTCGAGGTGGACGGCACCGAGGACGGGTTCCACTGGAGCGTCGTGATCAGGGGCGTCGCGCAGCGCCTGGACACCGACGCTCTCATCGAGGCGTCCGGGATACTCGATCTGGTGTCGAGCAGTCCCACTGCGAAACACGACTACATACGACTCGTCCCCGCGACGGTCACGGGTCGCCGGTTCCCTGCGCGTCCCCCTGGTGCGCCGCCGACTGACGGGCACCGCGCGACGCAGGAGAGCGCCAGTGCGAGCGACCGTGGCGCGTGGCGGCGCAGCATGCCTCGACGAACGGTCGACAAACCGCAACCCATCCCGCATCTGCAGCCGTGGGGCAACGACTGACGGGATGCGACTGCCGCAGCCCCGTCCCGACCCGAGGGAACGGGCGCGAGCCGCCTGTGCGGGGGTCGGTCGCTCGTCAGGTGTGGGGACCTGCGAGCGAGCCGAGGGCGGTGGTGTGAAGGGGGAGACGGAGAGGGATGGTGCGTCAGGCCGCACCATCCCTCTCTGATGGGGCCGTGGGCCTCCGCTCGCCGATGCGCGGAGCCGATGGTCCCACGAGCCCGCGCGGGAGTATCCTCGTCACCAGTGACGGCCCGGAAGGGAGTGCGATGGACGACGAGCACCTCCAGTTCCCGGATCAGCATCGTTCCGAGCTAGAACGCACGATCGGGGAGCTGGTGGATCGTGCGCACCGAGTTCTCGGGGCTCAGGGGCGGCTCCGCAGTCTCCTGCGCGCGAGCCAAGCCGTCGTCGAGGACCTCGAACTCGAGCAGGTTCTCCGCCATATCGCCGAGGCGGCGGTCGCACTCGTCGACGCCGAATACGGTGCCCTCGGCGTCATCGATCGCGACGGCCTCCTCGAACAGTTCATCCACGTCGGGATGGCGGCTGACGTGGCGCAGAGCATCGGACACCTCCCCGAAGGACACGGAATCCTCGGAGCGGTCATCGAGAGCGAGCATCCGATCCGGCTGGACGACCTCGGCAGCGACCCGCGCGCGGTCGGATTCCCGGCTCACCATCCGCCCATGCGCACATTCCTGGGTGTGCCGATCCGAGTGCGCGGCGAGATCTTCGGCAACCTCTACCTCACCAACCGCGCCGGCGGCACCTTCACCGTCGAAGACGAGGAACTCGTACTCGCCCTCGCATCCACCGCGGCGATCGCGATCGACAACGCGAGACGGTTCGAGGAGTCGCGGCGCAGGCAGAGACTGAGCAGCGCACTGGCAGAGATCACCGCAGCGTTGCTCGCGCCCGATGTCGGTGACGTCTTCGGTGTTCTCGCGGAGAGGGTGGCATCGCTGGTCGACGCAGACATCGTCTGCATCGTGATTCCGGATCCGATCACCGAGCGCTTCCGGATCCAGACGGCGCGCGGAACGGATGCCGAATCGCTCGAGGGCACCGACGTGCCCGAGCACAACACGGTCGTCTCGCGCGCGATGGCCAGCGGCGGGGTGATGGAAGCAGACGGGACGCTCGGGGCCCTGTCGGAGGACGCCGACATCGCGGACGGCTGGACCATCGCGGTGCCGCTGATCGTCGCCGGCGTATCGGCGGGTGCTCTCTGCGTCACGCGGGGCGCGGGCGGTCGCAGGTTCTCTCCCGACGACCTGTCGACACTCGCGGAGTTCGCGGCACAGGCGGGGCTGGCGCTCGCGGTCGCCCAGGCCCGCGCAGATCGTCAACGGCTGGATCTGATCGAGGATCGAGCTCGCATCGCCAGAGACCTCCACGACAACGTCATCCAGCGACTGTTCGGCGCAGGACTCGGCCTCCAGGCGCTCGCCGCCAAGATCCCCGATCATGCGGCACTCATCGCCGCACAGGTGGAGCAGATCGACGCCGCGATCGCAGACTTCCGCACCGCGATCTTCGCCCTGCAGACTCCCGATCCCGAATCCGTCAGGCATCGACTGCTCGATGTGGCGAACGAACTCGCACCGCTGCTCGGCGTCTCGCCGCGCGTCATTTTCGCCGGGCCCATCGACCTCCTGGTGACGGGTGCGCTCGCCGACGACGTCGTCGCGGTCGTGCGAGAGTCTCTCAGCAACGTCGCCCGGCACGCACGAGCCACGAGCGCCGAGGTCACCGTCTCCGCCAGCGCGTCGCATATCACGGTCGTCATCGATGACGACGGGATCGGAATGCCGGCGAGACCGGCGCGGCAGAGCGGCACCGTGAATCTCGCGACCCGAGCGCGGACGCACGGCGGCGTGTACCGTGTCGAAGCGCGAAGTGAGGGAGGCACGCGGGTGCGCTGGCACGCACCGCTCGCATCGATGGAAGCGGCGGAATCGTGATCCGGGTCTTCGTCGTCGATGATCACGAGATCGTTCGCCGAGGGATCACTCGCCTGATCGATGCCGATCCCGGCCTCGAGGTCGTGGGGGAATCCGCGACCGCGAAGGGGACTCTCGGGCGAGTCGCGGCGACCTCTCCCGATGTCGTCGTCCTCGACGTGAACCTCCCGGACGGCGGCGGGGTCGACGTGTGCCGTCTCATCCGATCGAGCCATCCCGACATCCGCTGCCTCATGCTCACCGCATTCGACGACGATGCGGCCAGCGTCGCCGCGGTGGTGGCCGGTGCGTCCGGCTATGTGCTGAAGACCATTCACGGATCGGCGCTCATCGACTCCATCCATCGCGTCGCGAGGGGAGAGAGCCTCGTGCCCGGAGAGGTCTCCGAACGCGTGCGCCGCAGCCTCGAGGCTCGGGTCGAAGAGAGGGACGGGCCGTCTGCGGAGCTGACGCTGAGAGAGCGTCAGGCGCTCACACTGATCGCCGAGGGCCTGACCAACCGGCAGATCGGCGAGCGACTCGGTCTCGCCGAGAAGACGGTCAAGAACTACGTCTCCGGTCTTCTCGCCAAGCTCGGCATGCAACGCCGCACTCAGGCCGCGGTGTACGCGGCCCGGGAAGGCGAGGGCCGCACGCTTCTGTGAGGGCGGGCGTGGCCAGGGGACGCACGACCTCCTCCTCTCGCCCCGGAGTTCGCGAACGAGGCGGTGTTCCCCGTGTGTTCCGCCGCCGCGAGGGACCTTGTGCCCTGACGGCGATGCTCTCGACCGAGACGATGGGGGAGAGGGAGACCACATCGTCAGCCAAGGAGCGCCATGAACGACTCGACTCTCACCCCCGCCCGCCCACCCGCAGTCGCCGTCGTCTACGAATCGCTGTTCGGAAGCACCCGCAGCGTGGCGGAGTCGCTGACGGAAGGCATCCGAGAGCAACTCCTGGCAACCGTGACGCCGATCAGCCTCGCCTCGCCCAGCGCGGACTGCGACATCCTCGTCGTCGGGGCGCCGACGCACGCCCACTCGTTGAGCACCCCCGCATCGCGCGCGGAAGCCGAGCGGTGGGCGCGTGATCGGGCGCGGCACCTCACCCTGGACGATTCCCCCCACACGACGGGCATGAGGGAATGGCTGGAACGGCGTCCGACAGCGCGGCTCGGGTACGTCGCGTTCGACACCCGAGTCGACATGCCACGAATCTTCACCGGCTCGGCGGCGACGGCCATCGGGCGGCGTCTGAAGAAGTACGGACTGCGTGAGATCCTCGCGCCCGAGAGCTTCCTCGTCGACTCGCACAGCCGTCTGCTGTCGACGGAGCGCGACCGAGCCGTGCGCTGGGGTCGCGAGATCGCGGAGGCCGCTCTCGCCCTGACCGACGAGACGGCACGGATCCCACGATGACCGCGACCACTCCGCGTCCCGCGCGCAGGGACCGCGGCGCGACGCTGTCATTCCTGGGCGGCGCCGGTACGGTGACGGGCTCCCGATACCTGGTGACCGACTCGACAACGCGAACCCTGATCGATTGCGGCCTCTTCCAAGGCTTCAAGGTGCTGCGTCAGCGCAACCGTTCTCCGTTCCCCGTGTCGCCGAGCTCGATCGACGCGCTCGTTCTCACGCATGCTCACCTCGATCACTCCGGATACATCCCTGCCCTCGTGCGCGACGGCTTCCACGGCCGCATCTACGCGAGTGAGGGCACCATCGCCCTCTGTCGGATCATGCTGCTGGACAGCGCTCACCTTCTCGAAGAGGAAGCGAGCCACGCCGCGCGACACGGATGGTCCCGACACGAGCGTCCTCGCCCGCTGTACACGGTCGACGACGCGAGGGCTTCGCTCGACCATTTCGTCGCTGTCCGCGACGGTCAGGAGATCGCGCTGCCCGGTTCCATGAACCTGCGCTTCTCGAGTGCCGGTCACATCCTCGGCGCCATGAGCGCCTACCTCGACGTCGAAGGGCAGCGCCTGTGCGTCACCGGCGACCTCGGACGTCCCGACGACCCGCTGATGCGACCGCCTCACCCCTTCGACGGCGCGGATGTGCTCGTCACGGAATCGACGTATGGGGAGCGCCGACACAGCGAAGTGAACCCCGAGGACCAGCTCGCGGACATCGTCCGACGAACCGTCCACAGGGGTGGCGTGGTCCTCATCCCCGCCTTCGCGGTCGGGCGCACCGAGACGATACTCCTGCACCTGTCGAGGCTCCGGGAGCGCGGCGAGCTTCCCGATGTCCCTGTGCACGTCAACAGTCCCATGGCCGTGAGCGTCGCCGATGTATACCGCAGCCATCCCGATCAGCACCGCATCTCGCTCGATGAGGTGGAACGGATGTACGGACTCGCCACGCCGGTCCGGAGCGTGGACGAGTCGAAGCTCCTCAACCTCCGTGGAGGGCCGATGATCATCATCTCCGCGAGCGGGATGCTCACGGGCGGACGCATCCTGCATCATCTGCGGGCGTACGGCCCGGAGGCGCGGAACACCATCGTCCTGACGGGATTCCAGGCTCCGGGCACACGAGGTGCGCGCCTCCTGGCGGGAGAGCGTTCGCTGCGCATCTTCGGCAATGACGTGCCCATCAGGGCGGAAGTGGCCGTCATCGACTCGATGTCCGCACACGCCGACGCGGACGACCTGCTCGCGTGGATGAGTGGCGCTCCGCGACCGCCACGCGCCGTGTACGTCACCCACGGCGAGCCCTCAGCCGCCGACACCCTCCGCCTCCGCATCGAACGCGAGCTGGGGTGGACCGCTGAGGTGCCTGATCACGAGCAACAGGTGCATTTCGCGAACGACCGCGAACTGTCACCCGAGCAGCACGCGGGGTGACGCCGACGGCGGGACCTTGGACCCGATCTCGGCACAGCACCCCCTCAAGACTTCATGTATCCAGTCGTCAAGGAGGAAAGATGCGAACAGCAGTCGTCTCGAATTCCGGTGAGAGTGCCCATGTGGACGAGCGTCCGCTTCCGGAGCCCGGTCCCGGTCAGGTCTTGATTCGCCTGGAGACATGCGGACTATGCCATACCGACATCCACGCGATGCGCGGCGACTGGCCTGTGAAACCGGCTCTCCCGTTGGTGCCCGGTCACGAGGGAGTGGGGATCATCGAGGCGATCGGCCCCGGAGTCGCGAATCGCACGGTCGGTCAGAGAGTCGCGATGCCCTGGCTCGGGCACGCATGCGGCGAATGTCGATACTGCGTCAGCGGCCGCGAGAATCTCTGCGAGCAGCAGTACAACAACGGCTACACCGTCGATGGCGGCTTCAGCGAATACATGCTGTCCGATTCCCGCTTCGCCACCCTCGTTCCCGATGGGGTGACGGCGCTCGACGCCGCGCCGCTCACATGCGCGGGAGTCACGACGTACGCCGCCATCAAGAACGCGCATGTGACGCCGGGCGAGACCGTGGCCGTCTTCGGGATCGGCGGGCTGGGCCATCTCGCCGTGCAGTATGCACGCCTGGTCGGCGCGAAGGTGATCGCGATAGATGTGACGACCGAGAAGCTCGAGCTCGCGACGGAGCTCGGGGCGGATCACGTCATCAATGCCGCGGAGGTGGATCCGGTGGACGCGATCCACGACCTCGGCGGGGCAGACGTCGCCGTGGTGCTCGCGGTCGCCCCCGCCGTGTTCACGCAGGCCTTCACCGCGCTCAACCGCGGAGGACGCCTGATCCTGGTCTCGTTGCCTGCCGGCGGTGAACTGACGATACCTGTCTTCGACACCGTGCTGAAGGGCATCAGCGTCATCGGCTCCATCGTCGGCACACGGCAGGATCTGGCTGAGGTCTTCGCGCTTCACGCTGCGGGTCGCACCAGAGTCGTCACAGAAACCCGGGAGCTCGACCAGGTGAACTCCTCGGTCGACGAGGTGCTCGCCGGAACGGTGCCGGCGCGACTGGTCTTCGAGTATCAGACCGCCGACGTCGTACCGGTTCGTGACCCCAGCTCAGTCTCGCTCTAGCGCATCGGAACGTGCGCTGCGCGGCACGCGGCGGCTCGGATGCCCGGCATCTCCTGTGTCGAGTCGGCGACGGACGGACGCATGGGACCTAATGCTCTGATCGAGACCGAGGACCTGGACGATCGTGGTCGGAGTGCGCAATGCGTTCACTCGCAACGCCCAGCTCGATGCGCAGGGCATCCATGTGGAGGTGGACGGCAACAGGGTGATCCTGCGCGGAACCGTCAAGACCTGGGCCGAGCGCCGTCAGGCGGCGAACACAGCGTGGTCGTCCCCCGCACGTGTCGGATGTCGACAATCGCATCTCGGTCCGCGGTTTCTGACGACGAGCAGATGGTCGGACCCTCAGAGGCACTGACAGCCGTTCGCCGGCCATCGAGAGAATCGACGTGATCGGAGCTGACACGTGACGGAGAGCATCCTGGTCGGAGTGACCGGATCCGCCGCATCGCGACGAGCGGCGGCCTGGGCAGCCCGCAGGGCGTATGACCGCCACGCGAGGATCGAGCTGATATCGATCGTCGGGGGAGCGGTGGGAGCGGTCGGGGAGGGCAGTGTCCTCGACGCCTTGCTCCAGTCCGCACGCAGGACATTGGACGGCGTCGCTGAGAACCTCCGCGCAGGCGGCCTGACCGTGGACACGAGGATCGGCAGGGGTGATCCCGTGGGCGAGATCGTCGACGCGAGCATGCTCTTCGATCTCCTCGTGATCGGCGGCGCCGACCGAGGTCGGAGCGCTGCGTCCGACCGGTACTCTCACGGACCACGGATAGCCGCGGGCGCGCATTGCTCCGTCGCCGTTGTTCCGGACGTGGACATCGCCAGCCGCCACGGCGTCGTCGTCGGAGTGGACGGATCCGTCTTCTCCGCACGGGCACTCGAATTCGCCGCCGTCGAGGCTGCCCGCACGGGCGAGAAACTCACCGCGATCACGGCATGGTCCCCTCTTCCGCTACCGCTGGGCATGCACGAATACCCTCCGTCGTACATCGACGGGATGCAGAGACTCGCTCGGGAAACGCTCGACGATGCTGTGGCGGGGGTGACCCGGCTGCACACGGAGCTGGAGGTCGTCCGTGTGGTCGAACGCGGTCACCCGGCAGCGATCATCGCTCGTCACGCAGAGACCGCTCGCATCGTGGTGGTCGGCTCCCGCGGACACGGTGCTCTCGCGCGTCTCCTGGTTGGATCGACCAGTCAAGAGGTGCTCGACCGGCTCGGTGCCGTCGCGGTCGTGGTTCGCTGAGGAGCGGACCCGTCGCCGCCGCCCCCGGCGCAGACCGACCGCGCCGCTCCCTGCACCGCCGCGGCCGAGCCCGACGTCGACGTCGCGTGCGGATCCCGGCGCGACGAGTCCGACTCCCGACCGCGAATCCGGCCTAGGGATCCTGCGGCTCGATGATCTCTGGCGTGCTCAGGGATGCCAACGAGGTGCGCGGGAGCCACGCCGCGACGCCGAGCATCGCCATCACGGCCACCAACTGGGCGATGCCTGTCGAGAAGTAGAGCGCTTGCAGCCAGAGCATCCCGCGGATCATCCCGGTCTCGGTGAAGATCCACACGAGCATGCCGAACCCGGCCACCGCAGACCAGAGCAGAGCGGACTCTCTGCGCGCCAACAAGAGTCCGGCCGCAAGAGCCTGGGATCCTCCGACCACGCCGACGAGTATCACCCCAGGCCATACGAAAGATCTGAACGGACCGTCGTCGAGAGCGGACTGAGGCATTCCGAGTCCGGCCGTCGCCACGAGACCGATGCCGCCGGCGAACGCGGATACGGCCTGGAAGATCGCCAGCGCGACCAGAGACCAGAACGACAGAACCCGCAACCGTTCGATCATGACGCTCCCTCTCGAGTCGAGTTGTTCGTTCCGTCCTACAGGTCGTCCCGCGCGATCCAGGGGGCGTGTTCCGGGCCGAGGGCCCCTCTGTTTGATCCTCACGTCGCTGGGTCGGCGGCGATCTTGGGGGAGTGCATGACCAGCACCGGGCAATGCGCGTGCGCGGCGCATGCACTGCTGACCGATCCCAGCAGCAGACCGGCGAAGCCGCCGTGACCCCGGCTGCCGAGCACGAGCATCGACGCGCGTTCGCTCTGCTCGATCAGCACCCGCGCCGCTGGCCCCTGCATCACCGACTGGGTGAACCCTGATGGTGGGGAAGCGGGGAACGCTTCGGCGACGGAGTCGGCGAGCACCTTCTCCGCATCGCCCTCGGGCGACCAGTCGTCGATCGGGTAGTACGTGTCGAACATCGCCGGGTACTCCCAGGTGGTGATCGCCCGAAGCGGGATGCCGAGGGCAGCGCTGATCTCCGCGGCACGGCGCAGGGCAGCGATCGAGGAGGGGGAGCCGTCGACGCCGACGATGATCGGCAGGGACTCTGTGTTCGTTGTCATATCGCCACCCTTGTCCTCCCGTCCGGCGTCGGTAGGGTCGAAAGTCTCGCCACAACAGCACCTCGAACCTCGAGCGCACGGCCGTGGGCGGAACCGCTCACGGTTCGGCGCGATCCGTCCAGAGCCGGCGGACGATGAGGACGGGCGCGTTGATGTTCAGAAGCACATCGTGCGTGACAGACCCGAGTGCGTGGCCGGCTCCGCGCCGCTGACCCGATCCGACGACGAGGAGCGACGCATTCCTCGACGCGTCGAGCAGCGCTTCTGCCGGCGGACGACCTGTGGTGCGCGTGCGTATGTTCGCGCGGTCCACACCGGCGCTCGCGACCACAGCCGCACGGTCGAGCACCCGCTCGCGCGTCTCGACATCGGCGGGCACGAGACCCGTGAACGAGGAGTGGATCAACTGCATCGGCTGGTTGAGCGCGCGGGCCTCGTCGGTGCACGCACGAACGATGGGCACCAGCAGGTCGTCGTCCTTGACTCCCCCGACGACTCCGCGCCGGAAGCGCAGATCCACCTGAGGAACCACCGCCACCGTGCAGTCGACCTCGGCGGCGATCTGGAGGCTCAACGAGCCGAAGACACGGCTGCGGATGAATCCGGTCTTCCCTGTGCCGATCACGAGGGTGTCATCGGTGTTCAGGAAGCGCGCGAGTGCTTCCGGCACCGCCCCGGCGAGGTGAACGAGTTCGCGTGACGCGGGGTCGGACACCCGACGCGACGCGTCGGCGACGTCGACAGGGCCGACATGCACCCGCACGAGAGACACTCCGGCCTGAGAGGCGTGGAATTCCGCCCATGCCTCGGCCCCGTTCGCCGCCTGCGGATCGCCGACGCCGAGGACATATCGTGCAGGCATGGTCCACCGTCTCCTCGGATCAGAACAGGTTCGAGCCATGGTCCGGCATGTGTGATCAGAGGTGAAGAGTCGAAGGTCCCGGGTCGATCCGACGACGGTTGCCTCCGTGCGGACAGAGGCAGCCCGGAAGGGAATGCGATGGGCGAGGCGAATCTCCGGTGACCGGAACATCGGTGTTCCGCGCTGGTGCGCACGATCGGAGAGCTCGTCGAACCCTAGAGTCGAGGGGTGCTCACCCATCGCCGCAGGCCACTGTCCACGACCGCCGTGCTTCTGGGACTCGGCGTACTTCTCGGCGGATGCGCGGTCCCGTCGAGCGGATCCGCCGGCGCGGAGATGGACGACGCCGCGGTCATCGCCGGAATCGAAGGCATCCCGGGTGTCGTGGAGGCGGGGATCGGCTCGTACAACACGGGAGTTCCTGGTGCGTTCGCGGTGAACGTGTCGCTCACGGTCGACGAGAAGGGCCTTGAAGACATCGGCGACGTGATGCACGAGACGATCAGGGTCGTGGCGGCGGATCCGGGGGACTACCAGAGCTACGACTTCGAAGTGACCGCACCGGAAGCCGATGGCACGGTCTCGGACAGCGAAGACGCTCCCCCCGAGCTGGTGATCATCACGTTGGAGAGTTACGACGACGTGATCGACCTCCCGGTCGGGACCTATCTCGGCTCGACGCTGTCGCTGACGGCGGACGAGCTTCGCGAGTTCCAGGGCTGACCGGGCGACACCGCTAGCGTCGGCGCTCCCGCCATGGCGGCGGGGTGCTCTCGCGGAGGGCCCGGCGCCGGTCGCGTTCCGTGATCAGCAGTGTCTTGTGCAGGTACGCGAGCACTGATCTCCTCGCGGAGATGACCTTCTCATGATCGTTCTCGAAGTACTCCGGACCGGCCTTCGCCCACCACTGGTCGAGCTCTGTGAACACCGGATCCTGTCCACCGACGTCAGCGGACTCGGTCGAATTGGCGCGGAGCGGCTGCCCTGATCGTGCGGTGACGCGTCCCCGGTACCAGAGCACCAGGGCCGCAGCGCTGGACATCACGAACAAGACGAATCCGGCGATCACCGGGAGCGGCTGGTGCCTGTCGGTTTCGTCCCAACGGAACATGATCGCGCCGGTGCAGAACAACAGCCAGACCCCAGCCAGCACGGGATGGATCCGAGCGGGTGCATGCGATCCCCAGAGGGCTCCGCTGGCTCGACGCGGCTCGAGCCAGGCCAGAACACCGACAGAGCACGCTGCCAGGAGACCCGCCGGAAGCATCCCGCTCTGCAGCGACAGCGCAGCGCCCCCTGTGCGCGGCGAGACCGTGACGAGTGCGACCGCCACCATGCCCAGAACGAGTGCGGCGATGAATGTCCCGCGATGCCAGCCCGTGGTCGCGCCGGTCGGGTGCTGGGCTGAGGCTCGAAAGACCGCCTGGCGCAGAAGATCATGCTCGCGCGCGGCTCTCCGGGACACCGCCAGCAGCGCCACCCGCCACGAGTCTTCGATCGCCGCCTGAGAGTCGGGGTAGTCCGCGTCGTCGACGAGGTACTCGATGCGGTCGATCGTGAGGGCGGCTGACAGGGCGCTGTGCTTCACCGACGCATCATCGCACGAGCCTCATCGCATGCGCGACGGTGGCAGCCATGCCTCAGTGTGGCCGAGGACCAGGTAGTAGCCCGGCAGTGAATCCGGCTGGTCGTCGACGACGGGATTTCCCGACTCCTGCAAGAGCCGGAACGAGACCGCGCGCACCGCGCGCAGCTCATCCAGATCCACGTCGTCGTTCTCGAGTTCCCGCGCGAACGCGTCGAGGATCCGTCTGCGCTCGACCTCGACGTCGGCGCTGACGTCGAGGTACGCCGTCTCGAGAGCGTCGTCGATCCGCTGACGCTGCACGCGGTCCCGCCGGCCCACCAGGTACAGCACCAGAGCCAGCAGAGCACCTGCGGCACCGATGAGGAACAGCCATCGCTGGTGAGCCGGACTGTCACCGGAGAACCCTGTGCCGATGACACCGACGCCCACCGACAAGACCGCAGAGACCTGCGCCTGGATGAGCGTGCTCCGCGGTACAGGCTTGCCCACGACCAGCAGCGAGACCACGAGCTGCAGCACACCGACGACGCACGCAGCCACTGCCGCGGGCAGAAGGATCTCCTGCGCGCCGAAGCGGGTCATGCCCAGCAGGCCTGCGGGCACGATGCCGGCGAAGGTGAGCAGGAACACCGCCAGTGAATGCGCGCCGCTCAGCTGTGGCCGCCGGGCGCCGTAGCGCTCACGCAGCAGCGCGGTGACCGTGCGGCGCGCACGAGCACTCACGCCGTTGGACTGCGCGACCAGCTCGTCTGCGAGGCGCCCCAGACCTGCAGTGCGCAGCACCGCGTATTCGATCAGGTGCCTGCTCGCGGTGGTGGGCGTGAGGAGATCAGCAGCTGCTCGTTCGGCGCGGACGGAGACTGAACTCCCGTCGCGGTCGCGGTCGCGGTCGCGCACTGCCTGAGCTCTGCGGTGCGACAGTTCGTCCTCGCGGAGAGCGGTCCCGAGATCGTCCACCTGAGTGAACGCACCGAGCCCCCGCAAGCGCGCGTCGAGATACGCCTCACTCGGGAACCGCGCGTCGGCGTCCCCGTCGACGGCGAACACCATCGCGTCCCCCGAGTGGTACTCGATGAAGAGGTACTCCGCGTCGATGCCGGCGCCCGGAGTGATCACGCGCGCCCACGACGGCCCAGTGCCGGCCGCCTCCGCACGACGAATCAGCGCCGCGCCGCGGCCATCCCCTCGGTACAGCGCAGCGTCGAATCGAAAAGCTGATTCTGCTACTCGCACCGCATCAGCATACGGGCGGCGTCCTCGGCGCTGACGCACCCTTCATGGCTGGTTCGACGACAGACGCCGCATCCCCGATGATCGTTCCCCTGGTGCCGACGGAGCCCGGTGTGCTGACGCGATGCCGCGTCCGCGTCGAGGTGGTGCGTGATCCGCCGGGGTGTCCGCCGTGTTCTGCACGCTGTCGCATCTCGGCCGCTTGTGCACAGCGCTCGTGGTGATGCCTGCATGACCGCGTCGGGAGATCCTAGGTTCTTCTGATGCGAAGACCCGCGACGAGCGTGAGGAACCGTGAGACGCTCACCTCCCTCCGTGATGTCGTGCGGTCATGAGGCGTGATCTGCGGTTGCTGCCGATCGCGGCGGGTGTGTGGATGGTCGCGCTCTTCTGCGTGTTCGTCCCGGCTGCATCGGGGTGGTGTGCAGGAGTGTGCGGCTTCGGCGCGGTCGCCGTGCTGGGAATCGTGCGGAAGCGCCCCGAACCCACGGCGTCGAGGGGCGGGCTGGTGGTGGTGCTCCTCGCGGCGATGGCGGCGGTGTCGATCACCGTCGTGGCCGCGTCGCCGGGTCGCGACAGTGCGGCGTCGTGGGATGGCCGTGTGGTCGAGGCGACGGGGGAGGTCGCGTCGTCGGCGTCGGTGGGTCGGGACGGACGGTTGTGGATGGAGGTGCGGCTGACCGGCATCGGGTCGCCGGGGGCGGTGCAGGGGGCATCGGCTCCGGTGCGGGTCGGCATCGATCCGGCTGAGGGGTTCGATCTCGGTGCGACGATCAGGGTGAAGGGCGAGGCGGCGGCGACGGACCCGGGGGAGAAGTCCGCGCTAGTGGTGTTCGCGAGCACTGCAACGGTCGAGGTTCCGGCATCCGGAGTGTTCGCGGTGGCCGCGGATCTGCGCAGCGGCTTCATCGAGCGGTCGACACGTCTCCCCAGACCTGGAGCAGGCCTGCTTCCGGGACTCGCCGTGGGCGACACGCGCGCGGTCTCGACCGAGCTCAACGACGACATGCGCACCAGCGGTCTCAGCCACCTGACCGCGGTCTCCGGCGCGAACTGCGCGATCGTCGTGGGCGCCATGTTCTGGCTGACGGCGCTGTGCGGCGGCGGGAGACGCATCAGGGTGCTCGTCGCCGCGGCGGCGCTCAGCGGTTTCGTGGTGCTCGTGACTCCCGAACCGAGTGTGATCCGTGCGGGGGTGATGGCGGGAGTCGCGATGCTCGCTCTGCTGCTCGGGCGACCCAGCGCGGGAGCGGGGCTGCTCGCGTTGAGCGCGACGGTCATCCTGCTCGCGGATCCGTGGTTGGCGGCGACTCCCGGCTTCGCCCTCTCGGTGGCGGCCTCGGGCGCGTTGATACTGCTCGCGCCGCACCTGGCGCGGGGGATGCAGAGGTGGATGCCGAGACCGCTGGCCCTCGCGATCGCCGTGCCCCTTGCCGCTCAGCTCGCGTGCGGCCCGATCATCGCTCTGTTCGCCGACGCGCAGTCGTTGGTCGGTCTCGCCGCGAATCTGCTGGCTGCTCCGGTCGCGCCCATCGCGACCGTGATCGGGATGCTGGCCTGCCTCGCCTCCCCGATCCCGCCCGTGGCGGATCTCCTTGCCGCGTCCGCGTGGCTCCCGGCATCGTGGATCGCAGCCACGGCGGAGGTGAGTGCTGCGCTGCCTCTCGCACAGATCACGGTGCCGGCGGGCGTTCCGAGTGCCGCGGTGGTCGGTGTCGTGAGCGCTGCGATCGCGATCGTGCTGATCGGCGGGACAGCGAGCACGGGTGGTCGTCGGCTCACAGCCTTCGCGGGAATGGTCGTCGCGATCGTCGTGGCTGCAGCCGGAGCTCGCATGCTGCTCGACGGTCCGTTGGCGAGTTCGACATCCCCGGACGGCTGGTCGATCGCCGCGTGCGATGTGGGGCAGGGCGATGCGCTGCTCGTTCGCTCGGCGGGAGAGGTGGCGTTGATCGACACGGGGCCTGAGCCCGAGCTCTTGGCCGAGTGCCTGAGGTCGCTGGGGATCGACAGGGTCGATCTTCTCGTGCTCACGCATTTCGACCTCGACCACGCGGGAGGCGTCGAGGCGGTCCAGGGCCGCGTCGGTGCCGTCGTGCACGGGGTCGTCGGAGAGAGCGCTGACGACCGGTTGCTCGCTCGCCTCGCCGCGGGAGGCGCGACGATGACACCCGCCGTCGCAGGTATGCGGGGTGCGCTGGGTGACGCCGAATGGAAGGTGCTGTGGCCGGAGCGCCGGGTGGCGGCATTCCCGCCGGGCAATGATCTGAGCGTTGTCCTGGAGATCGGCGGGGGAGAGGTTCCCCGAGCGGTGTTCCTCGGCGATCTGTCGGCACAGGCGCAGCGGATGCTGGTGCGCGCTGTGCGCATCCGCGGTGAGTTCGCCGTGGTGAAGGTCGCGCACCACGGCAGTGCGGATCAGGATGCCGGGCTCTACGAGAGCCTGAGTCCCACGGCCGCGCTCATCAGCGTCGGGAGCGGAAACGACTACGGGCACCCGCGCACCGAGATGCTGTCGATTCTGGAGGCTGTCGGCGCCCACGTGGTGCGGACCGACGAGAGCGGTCGCGTCCTGTTCACGAAGCGCGACGGCGAGTTGCAGGTGTGGAGCGAAGAGTGAGTGTCCCGAGAGAACAACTGAATGCCCGTTCAGGCATTGGTCGCCACGCGAGGGAACCGTGTCGGACCTCGCCGGTAGGCTGGAGGTATGGCAGCTTCGCGTACCCCGTCCCGTGGTGGTGCGAAGGCGTCCAAGATCCCGCAGGTCTCGTGGCGTGACCCGCGCCCTGCACCCGTGGTGCTCGTGTTCGGCCCGGAAGAGGTGTGCGCTGAGCGTGCGATCGCCGGCGTCCGCGACTACCTCCGCACCGAGGACCCAGCGCTCGAGGTCACCGATGTGCGCGCAGACGACTATGCGCCCGGCACTCTCCTCGCGCTCACGTCGCCGTCCCTGTTCGGCGAACCGCGGCTCGTGCGGGTGTCCGGCGTCGAGAAGTGCTCGGATGCGTTCCTCGCTGAGGCCGTCTCCTATCTCGATCACCCGCAGGAGGGCGCGACCGTCATCCTCCGGCACACCGGTGCGAGCGTGCGCGGCAAGAAGCTGCTCGATGCGCTCAGGGCAGGAGTGGGCGACGGCATAGAGATCGCGACCCCCGCGATCAAGCGCGATGGTGACCGGGTCGACTTCGCCGCGGGCGAGTTCAAGGCCGCAGGCAAGCGCATCGCGCCGGCGGCACTGCGCGCGCTGGTGTCGGCCTTCGCCGACGACCTGACCGAGCTCGCCGCGGCATGCCAGCAGTTGATCGGCGACGTCGAAGGCGACATCACCGAAGAGGTGGTCACGAAGTGCTACGGCGGTCGAGTCGAGGTCTCGGCGTTCGTCGTCGCCGACACCGCGATCGCCGGCCGGTACGGAGAGTCGCTCGTCGCCCTGCGGCACGCGCTCGCGTCCGGCGCCGACCCGGTGCCCATGGTGGCCGCATTCGCCATGAAACTCCGCACCATGGCGCGCGTCGCCGGCATCCGCGAGCCCAGCAGGCAGCTCGCTCAGCGACTGGGCATGAAGGACTGGCAGGTCGATCGCGCTCGTCGAGATCTCGCAGGCTGGAATGAACGATCCCTCGGCCTCGCGATCCAGGCGACGGCGCGCGCGGACGCCGAGGTCAAGGGTGCGTCACGGGATCCGATCTTCGCGCTCGAACGCATGCTGACCGTCGTCGCGACCCGTCGCCCCTTCGGCGAATAGGACGCGCAGGAAGAGCCTGCTCTTCGCCCTTCGGCAAGGAGCGCGCGCACGAAGAAGCCCGCCCCGCGAACGGGACGGGCTTCTTCACGCCGGTGGGCGCTGATCTGCGAGCGGGGTGCGCTCAGAGAGCTGCGACCTGCTTCGCGATGGCCGACTTCTTGTTGGCAGCCTGGTTCTGGTGGATGACACCCTTGCTGACGGCCTTGTCGAGCTTGCGGGCGGCGGTCTTCAGGGCGGCCTCGGCGGCAGCCTTGTCGCCGGAGGCCACAGCGGCGCGCGTTGCGCGGATGTGCGTCTTCAGCTCGCTCTTCACGGCCTTGTTGCGCTCGTGAGCCTTGTCGTTGGTCTTGTTGCGCTTGATCTGCGACTTGATGTTTGCCACGTGTGGACACTTTCTGTACAGGAGATATTCGGAGTGCCGGCAGAAGAAGAGGGCTTCCACACGGCGGTCGTGAGGGAAGAACCCACACGCAAGCCAAGAACCAACTCTACCAGCAGTCCGGCCGTTCGCCCTAAACGACCGGCAGGGGGCTCACTCCGCACGCTCCTCGGCAGGTTCGCCGAGTGCGGTCCCGCCCTCGGCCTCGACCTCGGCCCTGCCCTCGGCCTCGACCGTGGCGATGCCGAGCCGGAGCACGGCGTTGAACACATCCGGCCGCATGGCTGTCACGAGATGCGTCGTCCGCGGAACCACGATCAGCTCGGCGTGCGGGGCGAGGCGCTGGAAGAGGCCCTCGTTCAGGCGCAGCTGGTCGTACTGACCGTTGACGAACCAGAGCGGCACCTCGATCCGGGCGAGCGCGGTCGCGATGTCGAGCGAGGCGAGAGCGCGCAGAGCGATGTCCTGCGTGTCGAGTGCGTAGCCCCCGGCGGCGAAGTCGAAGCGGGTGTCCTCGGGGATCGTCGCCTCCAGGATCCGCTGGGTGAGCCACATCCCCCTGTCCGGCAGGCGGTCGACCGCGCGCGCGAGCACTCGATAGGCGGCGAGCCCCGTGCCGCGGGGAAGCGAGGTGCACGAGGCGGCGATCAGGCCTGACACGGGGGGCCGCTGCGCTCCTCCTGTATAGGCCAGCGTCAACAGCCCGCCCATCGAGTGCCCGACGAGCAACACAGGGCCTCGTTCGGCCGCCTCGCGAACCGCGACGTCGATCGTGTGCAGGGCCTCGTGCAGGGTGAAGTCCTCCCGCATCCGGGTGCCGTGCCCGGGAAGGTCGACAGCGGTGGCGGGGATCCCTGCCTGCTCGAGGAACAGCAGCTGGGACCTCCACATCGTCGCGGACGTGCGGATGCCGTGCACGAGGACGATCTGAACGGTCACACCCTCAGCATAAGAAATCAGGGCCGTGGTTCAGAGCCCGCTTCCGAGGAGAGCGTGCCGCGCGACCCGCCGTTGAGCCTGTTCCACGGGGTCAGGAACCGGCGCCGAGGCCAGCAGCGTCTTCGTGTACTCGTGCTGCGGGGCGTGGAGCACGCCCCGAGTCGGCCCCTGCTCGACGGCGACGCCGTTCTTCATGACCAGCACATCGTCCGCGAGCAGATCGATCACGGCCAGATCATGGCTGACCAGCATGCACGCGAACTCGTACTGCTCCTGGAGGTCCTTGATCATGTCGAGGACGGCCGCCTGCACCGACACATCGAGCGCCGACGTCGGCTCGTCGGCGATCAGGAGCTCCGGCCGCAGCATCAGCGCGCGTGCGATCGAGACGCGCTGACGCTGACCGCCGGAGAGCTCGTGCGGATACCGGTTGATGACGCTGCGCGGAAGACGCACCGCCTCGAGCAGCTCCTGTGCCCGCTCCAGACGTGCCTTGCGTGTGCCGACCCTGTGGATCACCATCGGCTCGATGATGCAGTCGCCGATCGGGAACCGGGGATTGAGCGAGGCGGCCGGGTCCTGGAAGATCACTCCGATCTTCGCCCTCGCGGCCTTGGCATGACGCCCGCGCAGCTTCGCCAGATCCATGCCCTGCACCCGCAGGCTTCCGTCGGCGACCGCGAGCAGGCCCAGAGTGGCCTTCGCGATGGTGGACTTCCCTGATCCCGACTCGCCGACGATGCCGAGGATCTTCTTCTTCGAGAGGGTGAAGCTCACCCCGTCGACCGCGCGGAAGATCTTGCCGCGCTGATCGTACTCGAGCACCAGATCCTTCGCCTCGAGGACCAGAGTGCTCGTGTCGTCGTGATCCGGCGTGCTCTCGTCGATGGGCGGGGCGTCGATATCCAGGGGGCTGAGGCGGGGGACCGCGCTCAGCAGCTTCTGCGTATAGGGGTGTTCGGGCCGCTCGAGCACGGCGTCGACGCCGCCCGATTCGACGATGCGTCCCCGGAACATCACCTCCACCCGGTCCGCGAGATCGGCGACCACGCCCATGTTGTGCGTGATGAGCAGGATCGCGGCGCCGAGGTCGTCCTTGAGTCGACGAAGCAGATCGAGGATCTCGGCCTGCACGGTGACGTCGAGCGCGGTCGTCGGTTCGTCGGCGATGATCACCTTCGGCGAGCAGGCGATCGCCATCGCGATCACGATGCGCTGACGCTGGCCGCCGGAGAACTGATGCGGGTACTGCCGGATGCGCTTCTCGGCGTCGGGGATCCCGACGAGGTTGAGGAGATCCAGCGCCCGTCGCTTCGCGTCGCTGCCGTACGCGATGTCGTGGATCTCAAAGATCTCGGTCAACTGGCGCTCGATCGTGAGCACGGGGTTGAGTGCCGTCATCGGCTCCTGGAAGATCATCGCGACCTCGGTCGCACGCAGTCGGTTGATCTGCGCGGCGGGGAGGCCGACGACCTCCACCTCGCCCAGCTTCGCGGAGCCGCTGATCAGCGCGTTGTCGGGAAGCAGCCCCATCGCCGCAGAGGATGTGACGCTCTTCCCCGACCCGGACTCGCCGACCAGAGCGACGACCTCGCCCGGCCGCACGTCGAACGAGATGCCCTTGACCGCGTCGACGATCCCGCTCTCCGTGGCGAACCGCACGCGGAGGTCGGTGAAGGACAGGGCGGCCGGCTCGTGGGAGAGCGGGCGTGACATCGCCGGATCGTTCATGCGTCGTTCCTCCTCGCCTTGAGCAGGCGTCGAGCGTTGTGCGTCTGGCGGGGATCGAAGGCGTCTCGTAGCCCGTCGCCGATGAAGTTCACCGAGAGGGCGATCACGAGGATCAGCATTCCGGGCCACCAGAACAGCCAGGGGCGTGAGGTGAAGGCGTTCTGATACTGGCTGATGAGAAGACCGAGTGAGGATTCCGGCGGCTGCACTCCGAAGCCGAGGAAGCTGAGCGAGCTCTCGAGCAGAATGGCCCCGGCGATGCCGAACGTCGCGTTCACGACGATCACCCCGACCGCGTTGGGGAGCAGATGGCGAAAGACGATGCGCCCCGAGCCCGCACCCATCGATCGGGCTGCCGAGACGAACTCCCGCTCCCGCAGGCTGAGCACCTCGCCGCGCACGAGTCGCGCGAGGCCCGTCCACGTGAGCAGCCCGAGCACCAGCGCGAGCGGCAGGATGGAATCGCCGAGGTTGCCGGCGATCTTGCCCAGCACGGCCGCCAGCGCGAGAAGCGGGATGACGATGAACAGATCGGTCACGCGCATCAGGAAGGAGTCGATGCGGCCGCCCCAGTATCCGGCGACCGCTCCCACGACCGAGCCGATGCAGGTGGCGACCAGTCCCACGACGAGACCGATGATGAGCGACTTCTGCGTGCCGCTCATGACGAGGGCGAAGTAGTCCTTGCCCGTCGAGTCCTGACCGAACGGGTGCTCGCCCCAGACGATCCCGGCGCCTCCCAGCCACTCCGGGATGAGGCTCAGGGTGGGCCGACCGCCGTTGACGACGTCGGCTGCGTCGAGATAGCTCTTCCCCCACCAGCCGGGAATCCCGGCGAATCCGACGGAGGAGAAGGCGACGACGGTGATGATGGCGAGCGTGATGATCGAGATCAGCGCCCCGCGATGCCGGAAGAACCGGCGCCGCACGAGCTGACCCTGCGACAACGGCGCGGCATCCTCGCGGAGCAGCGCGACGTCTTCCGCCTCGGCGAGCGAGTAGATCTCGACGGGGGTCGTGCGTGGAGAGTTGTCAGTCATTTTCCTCACACCCTGATCCGGGGGTCGAGCACGGCATAGAAGATGTCCGCGAGAAGGTTGAAGAAGATGGCCGCGGCCCCGGTCACCAGGAAGAACGCCATCACGGGCGCAGGATCGGCGTTGGAGAGCCCGGTGCGGAAGAGCTCACCCATGCCTTTCCAGCCGAACACGGTCTCGGTGATGACGGCTCCACCGATCAGCCCGGCGAAGTCGAACGCCGCGATCGTGGCGATCGGGATGAGGGCGTTGCGGAACGCATGCCGGAAGATCACGATCCGTTCCGGCGCTCCCTTCGCGCGAGCCGTACGGATGTAGTCCTGGCGCCCGACCTCGAGCATGGACGACCGGGTGTACCTGCTGTAGCTCGCGAGAGAGATGAGTGCGAGAAGCAGGGTCGGCAGCAGCAGCTGAGTCGACAGGTCCAGGAAGGTCTCCCAGAAGGTTCCGTCGAAGTTCGGCGTCTGCGATCCGATCGTCGAGATCGGCCGCGGCTTCTTGTCGAGGAATCCGGGCCAGCTGCGGAAGAGGTGGTCGATGACGGTCAGTGCGGCACCGCCCAGACCTGTCGTGATGCTGACTCCGATCGCCGCGCTGCGATAGCGCCCGCCGAGCCGCGAGCCGATCACCCACGGCACCGCGATCGCCGCGACGGCGCCGAGGATCAGGATCCACCAGTTCATGTAGTACACGAACACGTTGACGAGTGCGAACTGCAGCACCACCACGAACCCGGCCGTGATCAGCGCCGGGATGAGGACCTCGCGTCGATCGAGTCCGACGGTCATCGCCGTCGTGCTGAGTGCGAGCCCGACGGTGAGCACGGCCACGCCGGCGTAGCCGAGCTGCGGGGCGCGGAAGAAGTCCGTCGCGAGCATGGCGGCGAGGCCGCCGCCGATGACGACCGCGGTCACCAGGAACGTGAGAGCGCGTCGTCTCCACGATCCTCCGAGCACGACCTGGAGCACGAACGCGAAGGCCACCGCTATAAGGAAGATCTGCAGGGGTGGGAGTTCGGGTTCCGCGATCCAGTCGTTGAACCCGATCGCCAGATACTCCTTCAGGAGCACAGCTGCCCAGAAGACGGGCAGCGAGAAGAAGACGAAGGTCAGGAAGGTCACCGCGTAGTCCAGGCCGGAGTACTGGCGGATGGCGGTCAGGATGCCGACCGCGACGCCGATGACCAGGGCGATCACCGTGGCCAGGAACACGAGTCGAAGTGTCGATGATGCCGCCTGTCCCAGAAGGGTGCTGACCTCGACCCCCGTGCGATCCCTGCCGAGGTCGCACTGGCCGATCACGCATCTGCCGACGCCGCCGAGCCAGGTCAGGTATCGCAGGTACCAGGGCTGGTCGAGGTTCATGAAGCTGATACGGCGCTCCATGAGGAGCTCGCGATTCTTCGCGCGGCTCTCGCGCAGATCTGCGAGCGGGTCACCCGCGTTGATGACGAGGACGTACATCAACACCGAGGCGACGAGGAGGATGCCGATGGCGGCGGCGAACCTCCGGAGAATGAACTTGATCACGGTTGGGGCCTCATCGTTCGGTCACGACCACGCGGGTCCGGCACTCCGGTGCCGAACCCGCGCGATCGCACGTGCAAGCGGAAGGGAGCTTATTCAGCCCGCTGCCAGGCCTCCGCGTTCCAGATGATGCCCTGCTGGGTCACGTTGTGCTCGAGACCCTCGAGATCCGACGACGAGGCGTCGAGGCTCGGGTGAGCGAACACCGGGATGCCGAAGAGGTCATCCCAGAGGAGCTTCTCGATCACCTTGGTCTGCTCGAGGTGGACGCTCGGGTCCATGCTCGTCGCGAGGGTCGTCCAGGCCGCGTCGACCTCCGGGTTCGAGTACTGGCCGTAGTTCTGCGGCTTGCCCGTCGAGTAGATGTTCTGGCCCGACGTGATCTGGCCGGATCCGGCCCAGGCGAACAGCGCGACCTCGTAGTCGCCGCGCTCCTGCGTTCCGCCCGGTGCGAAGAAGTCCTCGTTGCCGGCGTCGACGATGCTGAAGCCCGCCTTGTCGCAGGAGGACTTGATCATCGCGACCTCTTCCGTACGGCGGGGGTTCGGTGCCGAGTAGCCGATGCGGATCTCGGTGCCGGTCGCGACCTGCTCCTCGACGATCGCCTTCGCGCCCTCGATGTCGACCTCGTCGTATGCGCCGTCGTACGACGCGTCGAGGACCTCCTGGTAGGTGTCCTGGAACGGGAACACCTCGCGGGCGTTCATCACCTCTGCGTTCGGGTTGATCGGCTTGATGAGGTTGTCGACGATCTGCTGGCGGGGCACGCACATGGCGAACGCCTTGCGGAGCTCGAGGTTGTCCGAGAAGACGGCACCGGGCATGAAGTTGAAGTCGAGGTGCTCCCAGGTCAGGGTGTCGCCGTCGTAGATCGTCACCTTGTCGCCGAGGTCCTCCAGCTGGCTCAGCGTGTCGACGGTCGGCTGCGGCGAGATGACGTCGAGGTCACCGTTGTCCAGTGCCTGCACCATCGCATCCTGCGCGACGAAGCGGATGACGAGCTGGTCGGTCTCGGGCTTCGGTCCGTAGAACTCGTCGTTCGCGACCAGAGTGACGGACTCTCCGGCCTGCCACGAGTCGATCTTGTAGGGACCGGACGAGGGGATCAGGGACTCCTCGGGCACGGTTCCCGGCTCGGTCATCCAGCCGGTGTTCCAGAACTCGGCGGCGTCGGCGAGCGCGGTCGCATCTTTCGCCAGAATCGCCTCGGTGAGCTCTTCGACGCTCATGCCGGCCTGCTCGGCCACGACGTGCGCGGGGTCGAGGAGGTACGTCTGGATCTTCCAGTCGGGGTCGGGGTTCGCGTACTGCAC
Source organism: uncultured Microbacterium sp. (assembly GCF_963521645.1). Taxonomy (GTDB): domain Bacteria; phylum Actinomycetota; class Actinomycetes; order Actinomycetales; family Microbacteriaceae; genus Microbacterium. The sequence goes on from NZ_CAUQVQ010000008.1 coordinate 52,466, forward strand.
CGTGAACGTCTTGCCGTCGAAGTCGCCTTCGGGGCCGGCGGGGATCGTGTCTCCGAGGTCCTGCGACACGGAGTTGAAGAGCGGAGCGCCCTCCGCGTCGGCGATGTTCACGTTCTGCACGCCCCAGGCGAGGACGGCGTCGGCCACGGTGATCGGCTCGCCGTCGGACCACACCGCGTCGTCCGCGATCGTGAACTCGATCGTGAGCGGCTCCTCCGAGAGGACCTCGGCGGTGCCCAGCTCCTCGTACGGCTGCACCTCGCCCTTCGCGTCGAAGTAGAAGAAGCTCGCCTTGATGCGATCCGTGATCGCGCTGTTGTACGTGCTGTAAGTCTCGGGCGTGTATCCGTTGTAGCTGATGAAGTCGTTGGGGCCGACCGATGCGGACACCGACGTGGACGAGCTGCTGTCGCCGTCCACCTCGCCCTCCGGCGGGGCACAGGCTGCGAGGACTATTCCGACGGCGGCAAGGGATGCGATGGCCGCGGAGACACGCTTGAGACGCATATCTACTCCTAGTTTGTTTGTCAACGATGTGGCAGGTGACTCGGCATTGGGTGCTTGAGCGGGTGATATTGCGATGTGCCACCCGCGTGTTGAGTGAGCCTGCCATCTGTCGACCCCCAACGCAATGATTGCGTGAATCGTTGCTAACTGGTAAAGGCCAGGGTGAGGGGGTGTCTTTCGCGGCGAATCGGGCAATCGTGTCGCCTCACCGTAGAATCGACGGGACATGTCACCACGCGCCCTCACTCCGCTTCAGCCTGCCGCGACGCCTTCGGCGCAGATCCGCAATTTCTGCATCATCGCGCACATCGACCACGGCAAGTCGACGCTCGCCGACCGCATGCTCCAGATCACGGGCGTGGTCGCGGATCGCGACATGCGTGCGCAGTACCTCGATCGCATGGACATCGAGCGCGAACGCGGCATCACGATCAAGAGTCAGGCCGTGCGGATGCCGTGGGAGATCGAGGGTGAGACCTTCGCGCTGAACATGATCGACACCCCCGGGCACGTCGACTTCACGTACGAGGTGTCACGTTCGCTCGCAGCCTGCGAAGGGGCCATCCTGCTCGTCGATGCGGCGCAGGGCATCGAGGCGCAGACTCTCGCGAATCTCTATCTCGCGCTCGAGAACGATCTGCACATCATCCCGGTGCTCAACAAGATCGATCTGCCCGCGGCCGATCCCGACAAGTACGCGAAGGAACTGGCATCCCTCATCGGAGGCAAGCCGGAAGACGTGCTGCGCGTGTCGGGCAAGACCGGCGCCGGCGTCGAGGAGCTGCTCGATCGCCTGGTGAAGGAGATCCCCGCTCCCGTGGGCGACGCCGACGCACCGGCACGCGCCATGATCTTCGATTCCGTCTACGACGCCTACCGCGGTGTCGTCACCTACGTCCGCATGGTCGACGGCAGTCTGTCGCCGCGCGAGCGCATCCAGATGATGTCGACGGGTGCCACCCACGACGCGCTTGAGATCGGCGTATCCAGCCCCGAGCCCATCCCGACCAAGGGGCTGGGCGTCGGCGAGGTGGGCTACCTCATCACCGGTGTGAAGGACGTGCGTCTCTCGAAGGTCGGTGACACGATCACCGCGGCGCGCAAGCCTGCGGCCGAGGCCCTCGCCGGGTACACCGACCCGAAGCCGATGGTCTTCTCCGGGATCTATCCGATCGACGGCAGCGACTATGCCGAGCTTCGCGAGGCTCTCGACAAGCTCAAGCTCTCGGACGCATCCCTGCAGTACGAGCCCGAGACATCGGTCGCGCTCGGATTCGGCTTCCGATGCGGCTTCCTCGGACTGCTGCACCTCGAGATCATCACCGAACGCCTCGAGCGCGAGTTCGGACTCGATCTCATCACCACGGCGCCCAGCGTGATCTACGAGGTGCTCACCAGCGACACGGGTGAGACCGTGACCGTGACCAATCCGAGCGAATACCCGGACGGTCGCATCGGTTCGGTCTCGGAGCCCATGGTCAAGACGGCGATCCTGCTGCCCAAGGACTACGTCGGCACCGTCATGGAGCTGTGCCAGTCGCGTCGTGGCTCGCTGCTCGGCATGGAGTACTTCTCCGAGGAGCGCGTCGAGCTGCGGTACATGATGCCGCTCGGCGAGATCGTCTTCGACTTCTTCGACCAGCTCAAGTCGAAGACGCAGGGCTACGCCTCGCTCGACTACGAGCCGGCCGGACAGCAGGAGGCCGACCTCGTGAAGGTCGACATTCTGCTGCAGGGGGAGAAGGTCGACGCCTTCAGCTCGATCGTGCACCGTGACAAGGCGTACGCCTACGGCACGATGATGGCGGAGCGGCTGCGCAAGCTGATCCCGCGCCAGCAGTTCGAGGTGCCGATCCAGGCCGCGATCGGCGCACGCATCATCGCCCGCGAGACCATCCGCGCGATCCGCAAGGACGTGCTCGCCAAGTGCTACGGCGGTGACATCACCCGCAAGCGCAAGCTCCTCGAGAAGCAGAAAGAGGGCAAGAAGCGCATGAAGATGGTCGGCCGCGTCGAGGTGCCGCAGGAGGCGTTCATCGCCGCGCTGTCGGGCGACGTCGAGGGCAAGGACAAGAAGTAGGGTCCCGCGAGTCGGGCTCTGCTCGGCGCGTGGAGGGTGATCGTCCAGGGAACGGGAAGTAGGCTGAGAATCATGCGGCGCGGGACTTTCCGAGACGACACGGTGGACTATGCGGCCGTGGGTGCGACCCACGCGCCCGATCTGATGCAGTACCCGCCGGAGCGCAGCATCCCGGCGGAGAGCTCCTGGCGGATCGGCAGCGGCATCGAGCGCTTCCAGTCCGCGGGCGAGTCGCTCCTCACCTGGACGGCTCAGCGTGCGTCGGGTCTTACCGTCGAGGACGTCCGTCCGGCTCCCGGTCCCGCCTATGCCGGGGTGAGCTTCGACGCCGAGGGGAATCCGATCGCCCCGAGCAAGAACGACGTCGAGCAGCGCTTCGATGCCGAGGGCACTCCGTTCGCCGGGCCCGGAATGACCCTGCGGGTGCACGGCCGGGTCTCCGGCATGCGGGCCGACGCCGAATTGCGCGTGATCTCGGTGACGGAGGAGAAGCGCCGGATCGGATTCGTCCTCGGCACGGTCGGCGGTTCGGTCGTGCGCGGCGAGGAGTCCTTCGACATCGACTGGCGCGAGGACAACGACGAGGTCTGGTTCACGGTGCGGGCCTTCGATGCACCGAACTCGCTGCTCTATCGCACGATCCCCGCCCTCGTGAAGCGCCGTCGCCGCGAGCTCTTCGCACGCTACCTGCGTGCGATCTCACCGCTCTACGCGACGCCCGTCTGATGGACTCAGCCCTCTGATGGCCGGACCTCTGCCTCTCGGCGATCCGGCCCCGGCCGACGGCCGTCTCCCCGCCGATCTGCCGATCGACCGCACGGTGCCGTTCTCGGCGTACCTGCACATCCCGTTCTGCCGTGTGCGCTGCGGCTACTGCGACTTCAACACCTACACATCGGGAGAGCTGCGCGGCGCGCGTCAGGAGGATTACGCCTCGACGCTGCTGGCGGAGATCGACCTGGCGAAGCGGGTTCTCGACGGGGCCGGCGCCCTGCGTCCGATGGACACCGTGTTCTTCGGCGGCGGCACGCCGACGCTGCTGCCGGCGGGGGATCTCGCTCGCATGCTGCGCGCCGCGACCGAGGCGTTCGGTCTCGTGGACGGCGCCGAGGTCACGGTCGAGGCGAACCCCGACACGGTCACTCCTGAGGTCGCGAGCATCCTCGCCGATGCCGGCGTGACGCGGTTGTCGATCGGCATGCAGTCGGCCGTTCCGCACGTCCTCGCAGCCCTCGACCGCACGCACCGTCCCGAGAACGTCGTGACGGCGGTCGCCGCAGCCAAGCAGGCGGGTCTCGACGTCAGCGTCGATCTGATCTACGGCGCACCGGGGGAGTCGCTCTCCGACTGGGAATCGTCGCTCGACGCGGCACTCGAGCTGGACTCGGATCACATCTCGGCCTACGCGCTGATCATCGAGGACGGCACGAAGCTCGCCAGGCAGATCCGTCGGGGAGAAGTGCCCACGCCCGACGACGACCTGCAGGCCGACATGTACGAACTCGCGGATGCCCGACTCGCGGCGGCGGGCTTCGAGTGGTACGAGGTGAGCAACTGGTCGCGCTCCGTCGCGCAGCGGTCGCGCCACAATCTCGCGTACTGGCGGGGGAGCGACTGGTGGGGTTTCGGTCCCGGAGCGCACAGTCACGTCGCCGGTCTCCGCTGGTGGAACGTCAAGCACCCCGCTGCCTACGCGCAGCGACTCGCCGCGGGAGAGTCGCCCGCGGCCGGCACCGAGCGGCCGGATGAGGAGTCGCGGATGCTCGAGCGCATCCTGCTGCTGAGCCGTATCCGCGAGGGCATCGCGGTGGCCGATCTGCAGCCCGACAAGCGCACGCGGGTCGCCGGCCTCATCGCCGACGGCCTCGTCGATGCGGGAGCGGCGGTGCGCGGTCGTGTACAGCTCACGCTGCGGGGGCGCCTGCTCGCCGACGCGGTGGTGCGCGAGCTCACCGACTGATCATCGCCGAGCGACCGGCCCTCGATCTCCGAGCGCGCGCCTCGGGCGGGCCGACACACGCGGTCCACATCGTCGGAGATCAGCGCGTGCCCTCGACGGCGGGTAGAATTGGCACTCGTAGTAGGCGAGTGCCAGAGGGAGGAGATGCGATGGTCAGCGAACGAGGCCTTCAGGTCCTCCGCGCGATCGTGCAGGACTACGTCGAGACGCATGAACCCGTCGGGAGTCGATCGATCGTCGATCGCCACTCGTTCGGAGTGTCGGCGGCGACGATCCGCAACGACATGGCGCTGCTCGAAGACGAAGAGCTGATCGCGGCGCCCCACACCTCATCCGGTCGTGTCCCGACAGACAAGGGCTACCGGGTGTTCGTCGATCACCTCGCGCAGCTGCGGCCGCTGTCCGCGGCGCAGAGAACGGCCATCGAGTCGTTCCTCACGGACCCGGCCGATCTCGACGACCTCATGGTGCGCACGGTGCGGGTGCTCACGCAGCTGACCGGTCAGGTCGCGCTCGCCCAGTACCCCTCGTTCGCCCGCGCGCACCTCACGCACATCGAGCTCGTCGCTCTGGCGCCCACGCGGCTGCTGATCGTCCTCGTGACCGATGCGGGTGGAGTGTCGCAGCGCATGGCTCCGCTGCCCGCAGTGGTGGACGAGGCGGACATGGCGGTGCTCCGTGCGAGGCTGTCGGCGTTGATCACGGGCAGGGCGGTGAGCGACGCCGCCGATCGGCTGCAGGCGCTCCTCGCAGACGACGAGCATGCGGCAGACCACGTGCTGCGCGCGCTGGCCACCGTCATCATCGACGAGCTCGGCCAGTTCCGGCAGGAGCGTCTCGTCATGGCGGGCGCTGCCACCCTCGCCCGCCGCGAGCAGGACTTCCGCGGCAGCATCCATCCGCTCCTCGAGGCGATCGAGGAACAGGTGACCCTGTTGCGCCTGATGAGCGAGATGGAGACCGATGCCCACGGCCTCGCGGCGAGCATCGGCACGGAGAACGCATCGTTCGGGCTCGGTGAGGCGTCGATCGTCGCGAGCAACTACGCCGCTCCCAGCGGCACCGCTCGAGTCGGCGTGATGGGGCCGACCCGCATGGACTATCCGAGCAACCTCGCGGCGGCACGGGCTGTGGCCCGTTACCTGTCGCGGATGCTCGACGAAGACGAGGCCGCTCGCTGACGCGGGCGACCTGACACAACACGCAGAAGGGCCATTGTGGCGGATCACTACGAGGTACTCGGCGTCTCGCGCGACGCTTCCACCGACGAGATCAAGAAGGCGTACCGACGCCTCGCACGACAGCTCCATCCGGATGTGAACCCGGGTGAGGATGCCGCCGAGCAGTTCAAGCTCGTGACCCACGCCTACGACGTGCTCAGCGACGACGACTCGCGGCGTCGCTACGACATGGGCGGGGGCGACGGAGCCGCGGGCAACTTCGGCGGATTCGGCGGCTTCGGGGACATCTTCGAGACGTTCTTCGGAGCTGCGCAGGGCGGAGGGCGCGGTGCGCGCCCGCGGTCGCGTCGCGAGCGCGGGCAGGACGCCCTGGTGCGGGTCACCCTCGATCTCGGCGACGTCGTCTTCGGCGCTCACCGCGACATCGAGGTCGACACGGCGGTGCTGTGCGAGACGTGCAACGGATCGTGCTGCCAGGAGGGCACCTCGCCCGTCACGTGCGACATCTGCGGCGGGTCGGGCCACGTCCAGCGTCAGGTGCGCAGCCTTCTCGGCAACGTCGTGACCTCTCAGCCGTGCGGCACCTGCGAAGGCTATGGCACGACGATCCCGTATCCGTGCGGGACGTGCGGTGGACAGGGTCGCGTCCGTTCGCGCCGCACCGTGTCGCTCGACATCCCGGCGGGTGTCGAGACCGGTCTGCGTCTGCAACTGCCCGGTTCGGGCGAGGTCGGCAAGGCCGGCGGCCCCCACGGCGATCTGTACGTCGAGGTCACGGTGAACCCGCACCCCGCATTCAGCCGCGACGGCGACGATCTGCTGGCGACGCTCGAGGTGGCGATGACCGATGCGATCCTCGGTACCGAGACGACCATCCAGGGTCTCGACGGCGAGGTCGACCTCGAGATCAGGCCCGGCCTGCAGTCCGGCGACGTGCTGACGATCAAGGGCAGAGGCATCACCCCGTTGCGCGGGAACCAGCGCGGCGACCTCCGCGTCGGCGTGCAGGTGCTGACTCCGACCAAGATCGATTCGGCGCAGCGCCGGCTGATCGAGGACTTCGCGAAGAAGACAAAGGCGCCCGCGCCTGCTCTGGCGCAGTTCCAGCAGGGGCTGTTCTCGAAGTTCCGCGATCGCTTCCGCTCGCACTGATCGGCATCCCATGGCACTGCATTTCCTCGACGAATCCTCCTCGGGTGCGGTCGTCGGCGACACTGTCACGTTGACGGGGGCCGAGGCCAAGCACGCGGCGGTCGTGCGGAGGCTGCGCGTCGGCGAGTCGGTCACGGTGGGCGATGGGGCAGGTGTGTGGCTCGACGGTGTCGTGGAAGACGTGTCTCCGACCCGCGTCGAGGTTCGCGTCGTGCAGCGGGCCTCCGAAACGGCGCCGACTCCACGGATCGTGCTCGCGCAGGCCCTCGCCAAGGGAGACCGTGATGAGCTCGCCGTGCAGGCGGCGTGCGAGCTCGGCGTCGACGAGATCATCCCCTGGCAGGCGAGCCGCAGCGTCTCGCGCTGGGAGGGTGTCAAGGCGATCAAGGGGCGCGAGCGCTGGGCCAGCATCGTCCGTGAGGCCGCCAAACAGGCGCATCGCGCATGGGTGCCCGAGGTGTACGCCCCGGTGACCACGAAGGAGCTCGCAGTGCGGGCATCGCAGCAGCGAGTGCTCCTCCTCGACCCGACCGCGCCGTCGAGACTCTCGGGGCTGACGCCCGATGGGCGCGACATCGTGCTGGTGGTCGGGCCCGAAGGAGGCATCTCCGAAGACGAGCTGTCTCGGCTTGTCGAGGCGGGTGCCGAGCGGGTGCTGCTGGGTTCCACGGTGCTGCGCACGTCGACAGCGGGACCTGCGGCGATCGCCGTCCTGTCGGCGGCCCTCGGGCGGTGGTGACCGGACGCGAGGCGCCTCGCCGCCTGTTGCGGCGCCCGGTCAGTAGACTGGGGGCATGTCCGAGCCATCGATCTTCACGCGCATCCTGAACGGTGACATCCCCGGTGAGATCCTGCTCGACACCGGTCGGGTCTTCGCTGTGCGCGACATCGACCCGCAGGCGCCGCTGCATGCGCTGGTCATCCCCAAGACCGAGGACTACCGCGACGTGACGGAACTGGCCGCAGGCGACCCCGGTCTGCTCGCTGAGATGGTGGCGGCAGCCAAGCAGATCGCCGATGAGCACGCGAACGGCGAGTTCCGCCTCATCTTCAACAACGGCGCGAGCGCCGCGCAGTCCGTCTTCCACGTGCACGCCCATGTGCTCGGCAATATCGAGGAGAACAAGCTCGTTGGCTTCTGACGATCAAGACATCATCACCGAACGCGTATACGCCGACGGCGTCGCCATGGTGCAGCTGCTCGGCCCGCAGGATCGCCTCCTGCGGATGCTCGAGAAGGAGCATCGTGACGTGCAGGTGCTCGTGCGTGGCAACGAGATCACCCTCACCGGGACCGCGGATGCGGTGCGGAAGGCCAAGAACCTCGTCGACGAGCTGCTGACCATGACCAGAGCGGGGCACGATCTCGCCCCGAGCGACGTCGCCAGCTCCGCGCGCCTGCTCCGGACCGACGGCGGTCCGCGCCCCAGCGAGGTCCTCGGCGAGGCGATCCTGTCTACGCGGGGCAAGGTCATCCGCCCGAAGACCCTGGGGCAGAAGGAGTACGTCGACGCGATCGAGGAGAACACCATCGTGTTCGGCATCGGTCCGGCGGGTACGGGCAAGACCTACCTCGCCATGGCGAAGGCCGTCCAGGCGCTGCAGCGCAAGGAGGTCACCCGGATCATCCTCACGCGTCCGGCGGTCGAGGCGGGAGAGCGTCTCGGGTTCCTGCCCGGAACGCTCACCGACAAGATCGATCCGTACCTGCGTCCGCTCTACGACGCGTTGAACGAGATGATGGACCCCGAGACCGTGCCGCGGCTGATGGCGACGGGCACGATCGAGGTCGCCCCTCTCGCATACATGCGCGGACGAACCCTCAACGACTCGTTCGTCGTGCTCGACGAGGCGCAGAACACCACTCCCGAGCAGATGAAGATGTTCCTGACGAGGCTCGGCTTCGGCTCGAAGATGGTCGTGACGGGCGACATCACCCAGGTGGACCTCCCGCAGGGATCCTCGGGGCTCCGACTCGTCACCCGCGTGCTCGACGGCATCGACGACATCCACTTCGCCCGGCTGACGAGCGACGACGTCGTGCGTCACTCGCTGGTCGGCCGCATCGTCGACGCCTACAGCGAGTACGACGAGCGCCGCACCGCGCAGCGCTTCGAGCGCGAGCAGGCCGCGGAGTTCGCCAACCGCGCGGAGCGCCGGGGCGCACAACGTCCGGGACCCCGCGACCGGATGCCGAAACGGGGCCTCTCCTGATGAAACGAGCACAGCCATGATCGAGATCAACAACGAGTCGGCGATAGACGTCGACGAGACCGTGCTGCAGCGCCTGACCGACTTCAACCTCGGTCAGCTGCACGTGAGTCCCGACGCCGAGGTCGCGATCGTCCTGGTCGACGAGGGAGCCATGGAAGCCCTGCACGTGCAGTGGATGGACGAGCCGGGACCCACCGATGTGCTCAGCTTCCCGATGGACGAGCTGCGCCCGGGCACCGAGGATCGCCCCACGGCTCCCGGCCTGCTCGGAGACATCGTGCTGTGTCCGCAGGTCGCCGAGACGCAGGCGCAGGCCGCGGGGCATTCGCTGATGGACGAGCTCATCCTGCTGACCACGCACGGGCTGCTCCACCTGTTGGGCTTCGACCACGCAGAGCCCGACGAGGAGCGTGAGATGTTCGGACTGCAGAAGGAGCTCATCCAGGGCTTCGCCGCGGCCGAACGTCGACGATGACCGCGGCTCTCCTGCTCGCGGGGGCAGTGCTGCTCGTCGCATTCGGCGGGCTCATGGCGGCGATCGACGCCGCGTTCGGCGTCACCTCGCGTTCGGACATCGCGGAGATGGGCACCGAAGGGCGCAATGCCCGACAGCTCGCGCGGATCGCCGTCGATCCCGACGCGCACGTCAACTCGGTGTCGTTCATCCGAGTCCTCGCCGAAACTGCGGCCGCGGTGCTGGTGACGGTCGCGTTCAGCATCCTGTTCGACAACATCTGGTGGGCGATGCTCGCCGCCGCGGTGCTCATGACCGGCATCACGTTCGTGCTCGTCGGTGCGAGTCCGCGGTCGTTCGGGCGTCAGCATGCAGACGGCATCCTCCGCGCGAACGCTCCGATCGTGCGCGCGTTGCGCATCATCCTGGGGCCCATCGCCCAGGGGCTCGTCCTCCTGGGCAACAGAGTCACACCCGGCACGGGACGCAGTTCCTTCACCTCGGAGGAGCAGCTGCTCAGCATGGTCGACGAGGCGGCGTCGAACGACCTCATCGAGGCCGACGACCGCGACCTCATCCACTCCGTCTTCGACTTCACCGACCAATTCGTCCGTGCCGTCATGGTGCCGCGCACCGAGATGGTCACGGTCGATGCGACGGCGACGATGGACGAGGCCATGACGCTCTTCCTGCAGCGCGGTGTCTCGCGCATGCCCGTGGTCGATGACGATGCCGACGACGTCGTCGGCGTGCTGTACCTCAAAGACCTCGTGCAGTTCGCGTATCGCGATGACAGTGCCTGGCGGGCGGCATCCATCAGTTCCATCTCGCGCCCTGCGACCTTCGTCCCCGAGTCGATGCGCGCCGAGACGCTGCTGCAGCAGATGAAGCGCGACGCGGTGCATGTGTGCCTCGTGATCGACGAGCACGGCGGCATCTCGGGACTCGTGACTCTCGAGGACCTCATCGAGGAACTCGTCGGCGAGATCTCCGACGAGTACGATCGAGTGGCAGCAGAAGTCGTCGAGCTCGGCGACGGACGATACCGCGTGAGCGCCCGACTCTCGCTGGAGGACGTCGGCGATCTGTTCGGACTCGAACTCGAGGACGAGGATGTCGACTCCATCGGCGGACTGCTGGGCAAGGCCCTGGGCCAGGTGCCGCAACCGGGATCGATGGCGACCGTCGAGGGATTGAACCTCACAGGGGGCGCATCGAGAGGGCGCGGACGCGGAATCGCGACGGTTTTCGTCGAGCGCGCCGCGAACGATCCTGCGGGAGCAGGCCACGAAGGAGACCCGGACGATGACTGAGCAGATGCGAAGCGGGTTCGTGACCTTCGTCGGGCGCCCCAACGTCGGCAAATCGACCCTCACCAACGCGCTCGTGGGTGAGAAGATCGCCATCACGAGCGAGAAGCCGCAGACGACGCGGCGCGCGATCCGCGGAATCGTCAACCGACCGCGCGGACAGCTGGTGATCGTGGACACACCGGGCATCCACAAGCCCCGGACGCTGCTCGGCGAGCGGCTGAACGACCTGGTCGAGCAGGTTCTCGGCGATGTCGACGTGATCGGATTCTGCGTGCCGGCGACCGAGAAGGTGGGACCCGGCGACCGCCGCATCGCTGCCTCGCTCGACGGCTATCCGCGCGCCAAGAAGGTGGCGATCGTGACCAAGACGGATGCTGCCGGACGCGATGAGATCACAGAGCGGCTGATGGAGGTCGATGCTCTGCGCGAGGACTGGGCGGCCGTCATCCCGCTGTCCGCGTTGACGCGCGACCAGCTCGAGGTGCTCGCCGACGAGGTGCTCTCGCTGATGCCGGAGGGCCCCGCCCTCTACGGCGAAGGCGTCACCACCGACGAGTCGGAGGAGGACCGCATCGCCGAGATGATCCGCGAGGCGGCGCTCGACGGGGTCCGTGATGAGCTTCCGCACTCGATCGCCGTCGTGATCGACGACATCGCCCCGCGCGAGGACAGCGACCTGACCGATGTGCACGCATCGATCGTCGTCGAGCGCGACAGCCAGAAAGCGATCATCATCGGTCACAAGGGCAAGCGGCTCGCGGATGTGGGGCGCCGGGCTCGCGTGGGTATCGAGGAGCTCCTCGGCACACGGGTGTATCTGGGGTTGCACGTGAAGGTCGCGAAGGAATGGCAGCGCGATCCGAAGCAGCTCGGTCGACTCGGCTTCTGACATGGGGAACCGACGCGCTGGGCGGGTCGGGTGCTCCACCGGACGGCAGAGATGAGCACCCGCGGCGACGACGCCGAGAAGAAGAAGGATGCCGCTTTCAGTGCGGTTTTCGATGCGAACTGGGCGCGGGTGCGCCATCACGTCGAGGGCGTCGTCGACGACGACGCGGAGGTGACGGAGATCGTGTCGGAGGTCTTCCTCATGGCGTGGGCGCGGCTCGATCCGGCCAGGCCGGTGGACCGCCTGTGGCTTCTGCGTACGGCTGATCGTGTGCTGCGTTCCCGGCCGGCGAGATCGGTCATGCGACGCACCGCTCTCGACGCCGTGCATCAGGGCATGTCGGGGGTGCAGGGACGCACGGATCTCACCATGCGCGTACGCGTGCTGACGGCTCTGGGTGTCCTTTCCCGGACTGAGCGGCGTATCATCATGCTGACATACTGGGATGGGCTCGCAGTGGGGGAGATCGCTGAAATGCTGCGCAGCCCGAAGATCCGAGTGAGGAAGAGCCTGCGTCGAGCACAGCGGAAGCTGCGAGCGGCGCTGGGACTGGAGGAGGCAGGGTGACGCCCATGGGAGAGCATGCTCTGCTCGACCAGGTCCTGACGGATGCGGATCCTGCGAGGACGCCGCGCGACGCGCCCCCCGATGCCGCCGCCCTGATGGTGCGCGACCGGATCATCCGCAACGCCCGAGCGTCACGGCGCCGCCGCTCCGTGGTCATCGGCTGGGCTGCGGGGCTTGCCACCGTCGCGGCAGCCGCCGTGGTGGCTGTGGCGGTGCTGATGCCGCAGGGTCAGGCGGTCGCCGACGGGCTCGATCCGCTCGACTTCTCGTCTGCGATGAGTGCGGAGACGACGGTGGCGACCGCGCAGGATGCGCTCGCGCAGGCTCCGGGCCCGGCGGCACCCGAACGTCTCGTGCGTTCGGCGAACTGGGCGTTCGACATCAACGGCAACACGGGCGAGACCGAGGTGGTGCCGCAGCTGACCCTTCTGCAGTGGAACGCGGATCTCTCGGGTCGGATGACGAGTGTTCTCGGCGTGCCGTACGACCCCGCCGACGCGTCGGCCAACATGGGCGCCGAAGTGAGCAGTTCGGGTCAGGTCGCCGTCGACCTCACGATCGAGCCGGGGCAGTTCACCACGCCCGTCCCCGACCCGTTCGGCAGCACCGAGAGCGAGGTGGAGGCCGCGCTCACGGCATTCGGGATGCCGACCGACCCCACGGGCGCCGATGTGCTGACGGCCATGACCACGATGCTGCAGCAGTGGACCCTCACCAACGCGCAGCACTCGCAGCTCCTCGGGATCCTCGAGGCGACCGACGACGCGGAAGGGCTGGGGACGACCGTGGATCGCCTGGGCCGGCCGGCCTCGGGTCTGCGGGTCGTGTCGACGGACGGTTCCGCGAGCGACGTCGTGCTCGTCTCCGGCGACACCGGTCGCATCATCGGGATCGAGCGGACGAACATCGAGGACACCGACCTGATCGACGCCGGCGCGGTCGTGTCGTACACGCTCTGGGACGTGGACGAGAGCCTGGTCCGATGAGAGCGGCGCGGATCGCGGTGGGGATCGTGATCGGCGTGCTGCTCACGGGAGGTCCCGGAGCAGCCGCGCACGCCCACGGATTCGGCCAGGAGGAAGTCGCGCCCCTCATCATCGACGTGATGGAGGAAGTGCCTGGCGGGATCATCCTCGACAGGAACCATGCGGTGTGGCCCGAACTCGCGATGACGCTCACCGTGCCCGGCAGGGGGGAGACCGCGATGCGCGCCGCGGTCGGATCATGCGGCACCGGTCAGGTCTGCGCCTTCACGGGCGGATCCGTGACCGGAGCGAAACTGAGCTGGAGCGCGTGCGCGACCCACGCGATCCCGTCGAGCTTCGTCACGAGGTCGATCGCGGACGCCCGATCCACCGGCTCGCTCCAGGCTCGCAACGGCTCGACCGTTCTCGCTACGGCACCTGCGAACGGCTGGGCGAACGTCTCGGGCACAGCCAACAACGTCCGCTGCGTCCTCTGAGAAGGGAACGGATACGACCGTGGCTATGCAGTGGATCGCGACCTCGTGGGGTGGCCCCGCGGGGTGGGAGTTCATCGAGACCGAAGTGCGACCCCCGAAGACCGGTGAGGTGACGGTTGGCGTCAGGGCGGCGGGGGTGAACCCGGCGGATGCGAAGCACGTCGCCGCGCCGCGCGACGGCGTCGCACTCCCCGTCCCGATCGGCTACGAGATCTCGGGGGTCGTGACCGCGATCGGGCCCGACACGCGTATCGGCTCCGGGCTCGTCGAGCTCGGAGACGAGGTCATCGCATTCCGGGTGCAGGGTGGGTACGCGACGGAGATCACGATCCCCGCAGAGAAGGCGTTCGCGAAACCCACCGCTCTCACGCACGCCGAGGCGGCGAACCTGTTGCTCGCCGGCACCACCGCGGCCGAGATGCTGCACGTGACCGGTGCCGCGCCGGGGGAGACGATCCTGCTCCACGGCGCGTCGGGCGCGGTCGGCGTCAGCGTTCTGCAGCAGGCCGCACTCCGCGGCATCACCGTCATCGGGACAGCGAGCGAAGCGCGTGCGCAGGTCGTGCGCGACTTCGGCGGGATCCCGGTGCGTTACGGCACCGGTCTCGCCGACCGCGTGCGTGCTCTGGTGGGCGACGACGTCGTCGCATCGCTCGATGCGGTGGGAACGGATGAGGCGATCGACGTCTCGCTCGAGCTCGTCGCCGACAGGAATCGCGTCGTGACGATCGCCGCTGCCGCCCGTGCCGCCGCCGAGGGCATCCTCGCCATCGCGGGCTCTCAGCCTGCGAGCGCGCGCTTTCGCGATGAGATACGCGGGGAGCTCGTGGCACTGGCGCAGAACGGCGATCTGGTCGTACCGGTGGCGCAGACGTTCCCGCTGCACGAGGCGCCGGCGGCGCTCGCCCTCCTGGCAGAAGGGCACCCGGGCGGCAAGCTCGCGCTCATTCCCTGATCTCCGCCGCCTAGCCGGCCGTCCGGATGGCTGACGTGACGATGACGACGCCCTTCCCGTACGCGGTGTCGACGGCATCCTGCAGCGTGCCGTCATCCCACACCACCTGCACCCACACGTAGCCTCGCTCGGGTCCGGCGGTCAGCGCGTCAGCGCCGAGCCACGGGAACACCTCGTCCTGTACGAGCGACAACTCGCGGTCGGTGCTGGTCCCCGGCACTCCGCGCGTGGGGTCTTCGATCGGCATCGGGTCGTACAGCGCGAGCAGGGTCGGCGGATCCGTGAGCGCGAATCGTTCGCCGTCGTACGCACCCCGAATGGCGTAGGAGCCCCATCTGACCTCACCGATCGACTCGCTGCCGTCGACCTGATCCCACGTCCACCCGTCGACCGGCACGCCGACGCACTGCGGCGGGTACGACTCCATCACGCCGCCGAGGCAGATCTCGACGTCTCCGGCCGCATCGATCACCATGCCGGCTGCGGTCACCGGACCCTCGGGTGGAGCGACGACCGGCGGAGAAGACGGAAGTCCCGCCGGTGCGCTCGTCGGGGCAGGGGAGGAGCCCGCATCCGTCGCACACCCCGACAGCGCGAGGAGCGCGGTCACAGCGACGGTGGCGGAGGCTGACGCGAGAGTGCGCGAGATCGTCATACTTCCTAGTGTCGCGGGTGGCGCAACCGTCTCACCGTGCGGTCCCCGCGCCCCTTCCTGCTAGCATGGCGGCATGCCTTTCGGCGGTCTGCTTCTTCTTAGCTGCCGCGACGAGTCCTGAAGCTAGGGCCTTCCTCGTCGCGGCGCTTGTGTTGGCCCGTTCACATATCTGACGAAGAGAAGAAGCCCCATCATGCAGAACACTCAGCGCCCGTCGACGATGCCGATCCACAAGTATCGGCCGTACCACGAGCAGATCACCGTCCACCTGCCTGACCGCACGTGGCCCGACGCCCGCATCACCGAGGCGCCCCGCTGGTGTGCGGTCGATCTCCGCGACGGCAACCAGGCGCTCATCGACCCGATGTCGCCCGAGCGCAAGCGCGTCATGTTCGAGCTGCTCGTCAGCATGGGCTACAAGGAGATCGAGGTCGGTTTCCCCTCCGCGAGCCAGACCGACTTCGACTTCGTCCGTCAGCTCATCGAGGAGAACCTGATCCCGGACGACGTCACGATCCAGGTGCTGACGCAGGCTCGTGAGCACCTCATCGCGCGGACCTACGAGTCGATCGCCGGCGCGAAGCAGGCGATCGTGCACCTGTACAACTCGACCAGCGTGCTGCAGCGCGAGGTCGTCTTCCGCACCGACAAGCAGGGCATCATCGACATCGCCCTCGAGGGTGCACGCCTGTGCCGTGAGTACGAGAAGACGATCCCCGACACCAAGGTGTACTACGAGTACTCGCCCGAGAGCTACACGGGCACCGAGCTCGAGTTCGCGGTCGACGTCTGCAACCAGGTCATCGAAGTCTTCGAGCCCACGCCCGATCGCAAGGTCATCATCAACCTGCCCGCGACGGTCGAGATGGCTTCGCCCAATGTCTACGCCGACTCGATCGAGTGGATGAGTCGCAATCTGGCGCACCGCGAGAACGTGATCCTGTCGCTTCACCCTCACAACGACCGTGGCACCGCGATCGCCGCAGCCGAGCTGGGATACATGGCCGGCGCGGACCGCATCGAGGGATGCCTGTTCGGCAACGGCGAGCGCACGGGCAACGTCGACATCGTCGCCCTGGGCATCAACCTCTTCACACAGGGCATCGATCCGCAGATCGACTTCAGCGACATCGACCAGGTCAAGCGCACGGTCGAGTACTGCAACCAGCTGCCTGTGCCCGAGCGCAGCCCATGGGCGGGCGACCTGGTGTTCACCGCGTTCAGCGGCTCGCACCAGGACGCGATCAAAAAGGGTTTCGAGGCGATGGCTGCCCGTGCCGAGGCCGAGGGCGTCACGGTCGACGACATCGAGTGGGCCGTGCCCTACCTGCCGGTCGACCCGAAGGATCTCGGCCGCTCGTACGAAGCCGTCATCCGCGTGAACTCGCAGTCGGGCAAGGGCGGGGTCGCCTACCTGCTCAAGGCCGACCACGCTATCGACCTGCCGCGCAAGCTGCAGATCGAGTTCTCGGGCGTCGTCCAGAGCAAGACCGACGCCGAGGGCGGCGAAGTCACGAGCGAGCAGATCTGGTCGATCTTCACCGACGAGTATCTGCCCGCCACCGACGAGGCTGCGAAGTGGGGCCGCTTCGAGCTCCTCGCCACACAGACCCGCAGCGACATGTCCGGTGATGTCGTGCTCGACGTCGTGCTGCGCGACGATGACCAGCAGGTCGCCGTCGCCGGCAACGGCAACGGTCCGGTCGCCGCCTTCGTCGAGGTGCTGCGCGGTCAGGGCTTCGACATCACGGTCTACGACTACGTCGAGCACGCTCTCAGCGCCGGCGGCGATGCGCAGGCCGCGGCCTACGTCGAGCTGCAGGTCGGCGATCAGCGTCTGTGGGGCGTCGGCATCGACGGCGACATCTCGACCGCGTCGCTCAAGGCGATCGTGTCGGGCGTGAACCGCTCGATCCGCTCGCGTCAGCAGGAGCTGGCGGCGGTCTGACGCTCACCTGGCACCTGTTGTCGGAATGCGCCCGCGCCTCCGACAACAGGTGCCATCTGCGTGTCTGCGTTGGGGTGTGGCGTGGCGCCTGTGGCTGGTATCGGGCGCAGATTGCGACAGCAGGTGCCATCTGCGTGGGTGCGTTGGTGTGTGCCATCTGCGTTGGGTGTGGCGTGGCGCCTGTGGTCGGTATCCGGGGCGGATTGCGACCTTAGGTGCCATCTGCGTGTGTGCGTTGGTGTGGCGTGGCGCCTGTGGTCGGTATCGGGCGCAGATTGCGTCAGCAGGCGCCAACCGGCAGCGGCGCGTGACAGGTGGTGGATGCTAGCGAGCCTGCGTGCGCAGGTCAGTCCGTGGAAGGCTTGATGATCGGGATCACCCCGGTCTCGGCTGCCACCTTGCGGCGATAGAGCCGCCGCTGCTCGGGGAGGGACACGTCGAAGCTGACGGCGAGCACCCGGATGACGGCGGTGAGCACGATGCCGAGGAGCGCCGCGAGGGGGATGGGCATCCCGAAGGCGTTCGCGATCACGATGAACGTGCATCCCGCCCCGGCTGCGACCGCGTAGAGCGATCCGACGTGCATGATCGCGGTCGGCAGGCCCATGAGCATGTCTCGGAGCACTCCGCCTCCGACCGCCGCGCACGCACCGATGAAGACTGCGGGAACCGGCGGGATGCCGAACGCGATGGCCTTGCTGGTGCCGAAGGCGCCGAACATCCCGATGACGACCGCGTCGAGCACGACGATCACTCGGTTGAGGCGATTGAACAGCCCGGCGAGCAGCATCCCGAACAGCGAGGCACCCGTGGCGGTGAGCAAGTACCAGTTGTTCTGAAGAGTGGCCGGGGTCTGGCCGAGCAGGATGTCGCGGATGAGACCGCCGCCCATTCCGATCATGATGCCGATGATCGCGACGCCGAGCCAGTCGAGCCGTCGCTGACCCTGGAACCCCGAGGCGAACATCGCACCCTGCACTCCACCGAGGCCGACGCCGAGCAGGTCCGCCCAGAGCGGAATGATGAAGAGCGGTTCGGTCACCCCTCCATTCTCCCGCACGGAGGATAATCGATGAGTGCCCACCTATCGAGACGAAGCGGTGATCCTGCGCACCCACAAGTTGGGCGAGGCGGATCGCATCGTCACGATGCTGTCTCGCCGCCACGGCAAGATACGCGCTGTGGCCAAGGGAGTGCGGCGCACCTCGTCGAAGTTCGGTTCTCGTCTCGAACCCTTCATGGTCGCGGATGTGCAGCTCTACCAGGGGCGCTCGCTCGACATCGTCCAGCAGGCCGAGTCGCTGGGCTCGTACGGCTCGGACATCGTGGCACACTACGACCGGTTCACGTCGGCCAACGCGATGGTCGAGACCGCCGATCGGCTCACCGACTCCGAGGCCACACCGCAGCAGTATCTCCTGCTCGTGGGTGGTCTGCGCGCGCTGTCACGAGGCGAGCACTCGCCACGCAGCATCCTCGACTCGTATCTTCTCCGCGTGATGGCGCTGTCGGGGTGGGCCCCTTCGCTGGCAGACTGCGCTCGATGCGCCGCCCCGGGACCCCATGCGCACTTCGTCGGACAGCTCGGCGGCGCCGTGTGCGTGAACTGTGCGCCCGCGGGCAGCCCGAAGGTCGCGGAGAGGACTCTGTCGCTGCTGCGGTCGCTCATGGCCGGTGAGTGGGACACCATCGACGCAGCCCCGCACGCCGACAACGCCGCAGCATCCGGACTCGTCGCGGCCTACGCCCAATGGCACCTGGAGCGCGGCATCCGCTCGCTCGCGCACCTGGTGGCCGACGAACCTCGAGAAGGAGCACGGTGAGTCCCAAGCCCTATACGCACAAGGACGCGGTGGCGTACCGACCGCTCGACTGGACAGGGGTCTATCCGCCGTCCTTCCGTGCCGTCCCCGAGCACGTCGCGATCGTGATGGACGGCAACGGTCGATGGGCGAACAGACGCGGTCTCAACCGCGTCGAAGGGCACAAGGCGGGGGAGGAGGTGCTCCTCGATGTCGTCGCGGGCGCGATCCAGGCGGGGGTCAAGCACCTGTCCGTCTACGCCTTCTCGACCGAGAACTGGGCACGCTCGCCCGAGGAGGTGCGCTTCCTCATGGGGTACAACCGTGACGTCCTGCACCGTCGACGCGATCAGCTCAACGAGTGGGGCGTGCGTGTGCGATGGGCCGGTCGCAAGCCGCGTCTCTGGGGCAGCGTCATCAAGGAGCTGCAGTATGCGGAGCAGCTGACGAAGGACAATGACGTGCTCACGCTCACGATGTGCGTGAACTACGGCGGACGCATCGAGCTCGTCGACGCGATGCGGTCGATCGCCGCCGATGTCGCCGCTGGCCGCGTGAAGCCGAATGCGATCAGCGAGAAGATGATCCGTCGCAACCTCTACGTCCCCGACATGCCGGACGTCGACCTGTTCGTGCGGAGCTCGGGCGAGCAGCGCACCTCGAACTTCCTGCTGTGGCAGGCGGCGTATGCCGAGATGGTGTTCCTCGACACGCTCTGGCCCGACTTCTCCCGCGAAGAGCTGTGGCGCGCGATCGACGTCTACCTGTCGCGAGACCGACGTTTCGGCGGGGCGATCGACACGCCTGACGCTTCAGCCTGAGCGCGCAGCCACCTCCCTGACGACGGCCGACACCGGCAGGATTCCTCACCACGGAATAGCGCACAGGCGGATGCGGTTGGATGTGAGTGTGAGTGAAGCCATCTCGATCGACATCTGGTCCGACATCGCCTGCCCCTGGTGCTACATCGGCAAGCGCAATCTCGAGAAGGGACTCGAAGCCGTAGCGAACGACGACGATGCCCCGCAGGTGGACATCACCTTCCACTCCTTCGAGCTCTCGCCCGACACTCCCGTCGACTTCGACGGCGATGAGGTCGATTTCCTCTCCGGTCACAAGGGGATGCCGCGCGAGCAGGTCGAGCAGATGCTCGCTCACGTCACCGGCGTCGCCGAGAACGCGGGGCTCGAGTACCGGTTCGACCTCCTCCAGCACACGAACACGGTCAAGGCGCACGAGCTTCTGCACTTCGCGAAGGCCCAGGGCGTGCAGCACGAGATGGAGGAGCGGCTGATGTCCGCCTACTTCACCGAGGGCAAGCACGTCGGACGCATCGACGATCTGGTCGAACTCGCGGTCGAGGTGGGCCTCAACCCCGACGACACGCGCGACGCGTTGATCTCCGCCCGTCACCTCGCCGATGTGCGTCAGGACCAGGCGCAGGCTCAGGCCTATGGCATCCAGGGCGTGCCGTTCTTCGTGATCGACGGCCAGTACGGCATCAGCGGTGCGCAGCCGCCGGCCGCGTTCGAGAACGTCCTGCGCGACCTCTGGGCCAAGCGCGGTGAGACCGAGCCTGAGGCGGAGGCCGAGACCGCCGGGGTCTAGTGCGTGAGCGCGTCCAGCCAGAGCCCTCGGTGGTCGTGCACATAGTCGACGACAGCCGTCCAGTGCGAGCCGTGGCCATCCGAGAACATGGATGCCCACGGCTCGCGGCGTTCGTCGTGGGCGGTCGTCAGCAGCTCGAGCATCGCCTCGGCCCGCCGCTGCATCGCTGACGGCAGTTCTTCGCGCAGTCCCACGTCCGCACCGTAGCCGTCGACGAACGCGCGCAGCCCGGCCGCCGACCGCTCGACGGGAACCTCGACGTCGGAGAGCGTGAATGCCTGCGCGGCGTACGCGAGATCCCAGAGTCTCGTGCTCGGCGCCGCGGCGTCCCAGTCGATGAACACCCATCGTTCACCGATCACCAGGTTCCACGGACCGAGATCGTTGTGGCACACGAGGTCGTCGGCCGGACCGGGGATCGCCGTCTCCCACTGTGCGTCCGGCGCCGCGCAGAAGCTCTCACTCGCGTCGTGGATCGCTCGCACGATCGCTCCGACTCGGCGGAGTCCGTCGTCGCCGAGTGGCGGCGCGTCGATCGCGAGCCGTCCGGGGACGTACTCGAGGATCTGACGTGACCGGTCGTCCCGACCGAGCGCCGATGGCACGTCGACTCCGCAGCGGCGGACATGCGCCATGAACGCATGGACACTCGGGGTCGCGGCGGTCCACGGCTTGCGGACCGTGTCACCGACTCTGACGACAGAGCCGCTCGCGTTGCCGCCGGGCAGCTCCTGCTCGTGATCCATACGCCGTCGCGACCCGGTTCGGAGACGTTCTAGCGGGTCAGGGCGGCTTCGATCGCGCCGACGATCTCGGGGTCGTTCGGCTTCTGCTTCGGGCGGA
>NZ_CAUQVQ010000009.1:0-60494 GCF_963521645.1 uncultured Microbacterium sp.
GGGCGGGGCGGCCTGTGGCTGCCGGAGCAGCCCCGTAGCCGACGAGGTTGGGCTCACTGGCGCCACTGCTCCCACTCGCCGAGTCCGGCGCGGCCGAGCCCGCGTCGTCGACATCGAACGCGATCAGCGGCGCCCCCACCGCCACGGTCTCGCCTGCCGCGGCATGCAGCGTGGAGACGGTGCCCTCGAAGGGTGAGGGGAGCTCGACGATCGCTTTGGCGGTCTCCACTTCGGCGAGCGTCTGATTGAGCGAGACGCTGTCGCCCGGCGAGACCAGCCACTGAACGACCTCCGCCTCCATGAGGCCCTCGCCGAGGTCGGGAAGGCGGAACTCGGCGATCATGCGTCCGCTCCGGTGAGGCTGTTCGGTCGGTCGAGCACACGGTCGACCGCATCCAGGATCCGATCGAGATCGGGCAGATGGTATCTCTCGAGCTTCGCGGGCGGATAGGGCACGTCGTGCCCCGTCACGCGCAGCGGCGCGGCCTCCAGGTACTCGAAGCAGAGCTCGGTGAGACTCGCGATGACCTCGGCCGCCACACCGGCCTCGCGCGAGGCCTCGTGGGCGACGACGACTCGACCGGTCTTGCGGACCGACGCTGCGACGGAGCCGTAATCGACGGGCGAGAGGGAGCGCAGGTCGATCACCTCGATCGAGATCCCCTCGTCCTCGGCGGCCTCCGCCGCATCGAGGGCCGTCGTCGTCATGGCACCGTAGGTGATGAGTGTCACGTCGCTCCCCTGGCGCACCGTGCGTGCGAGACCCATGGGCGGTGCATCGGCGAGCGGTGCCTGGAGGTCGACCTCGCCCTTGTGGTGATAGAGCCGCTTCGGTTCGAAGAAGATCACCGGATCGTCCGATGCGATGGCCTGACGAAGGCTCCGATAGGCGTCTTCCGCGTTGGAGACGGCGATCACACGCAGTCCCGCGGTGTGCACGAAGTAGGCTTCCGGCGACTCGGAGTGATGCTCTGCCGCGCCGATCCCACCCGCCCACGGGATCCTGATCGTGATCGGCATCTTCACCCGACCCTGGGTTCGATAGTGCAGCTTGGCCACCTGAGCCACGATCTGGTCGAAGGCCGGATACACGAAGCCGTCGAACTGGATCTCCACCACGGGGCGATAGCCGCGGAATGCGAGCCCCACCGCGGTGCCGACGATCCCCGACTCCGCGAGCGGCGTGTCGATCACGCGCTGCGCGCCGAACTCGTCGAGGAGCCCATCGGTGATCCTGAACACGCCGCCCAGACGGCCGATGTCCTCGCCCAGCAGCACGACGCGGTCGTCGTCTCGCATCGCCTGTCGGAGTCCTGCTCCGAGAGCTTTGCCCACCGTCAGTTCGGTCATCTCAGCGCTCCCCGTCGAAGGATGCGAGGTAGGTCGCGTACTCGGAGCGCTGACGCTCGATGCCCGAGTGCGGTTCGGCGTAGACGCCGTCGAACACGGCGAGGGGCGGACGCGTGACCATCCCCAGGCACTGCGATCGCATCTCCTTCGCCATCGCGTCCGCCGCGGCCTGCACCTCGGACATGTGCTCGTCGCTGAGTTCACCGAGGGAGCGCAGGTGCGCCTCGACGCGCGCGATCGGATCGCGACGTCGCCAGGCGTCCAGTTCTTCGTCTGCGCGGTACCTGGTCGGGTCGTCGGCCGTCGTGTGCGGGCCCATGCGATACGTCACCGCCTCGATGTACGCCGGGCCCTTGCCAGACCGCGCATGTTCCAGGGCCCAGCGCATCGCCGCCATGCATGCGAGCACGTCGTTGCCGTCGACCCTCAGGCTGGGGATGCCGAACCCCGGAGCGCGTCCGGCGATCGGGAACTGCGACTGCACCGCGACGGGTTCCGAGATGGCCCAGTGATTGTTCTGGCAGACGAACACCACGGGCGCACGATAGGACGAGGCGAAGACCATCGCCTCATTGACATCGCCCTGACTGGTCGCGCCGTCTCCGAAATACGTGACGGCGACCTCGTCGGCTCCGTCGTGCCGGATGCCGAGCGCGTAGCCCACCGCGTGCAGGGTCTGGGCGCCGATGATTATCTGGAGCGGGGCGACGCGGAGGGCCGCGGGATCATGCCCTGCCCCCTCCTCACCGCGCCACATCCTGACGAAGTCGGCGGGCTGAGCGCCCCGCGCGTAGATGACTCCCGTCTCGCGATAACTCGGGAAGACGTAGTCCCGAGGGGCAAGGGCCCGGGCGGTGCCGATCTGAGTGGCTTCCTGGCCCTGACACGGTGCCCACAGCCCGAGCTGGCCCTGACGCTGCAGGGCGACGCCCTCTGCATCGATCCGCCGCAGGATGATCATGTCGCGCAGCAGGCTCCTCAACATCGCTGCATCGACGTCCGCGACGTAGGGGTCGAGCTCCGGGTGCGCGACCCGCGCGCCGTCCGGTGCCAGGATCCGCTCGGTGAGCTCGAGATCCTGAGCGGTATCGACTGTCGGAGTGCTCTGCGGTGACATCATCGTCCTCCTCGTTCGTGGACGCCCTCGTGAGGCGACGCACGCGTCCGCCGGCGTCATCGCCGGGCACTTCGAGAGTACGTCCGGTCAGCAGCCCGCTCAAGCAATGGGCATGCCATTGAGCATGTTGCCAAATCAACGAGCTCAGAGCGCTGCTACTCTTTGGCACTATGGCCGGACTAGACCGCATCGATCTGGAATTGCTCGCCGCGCTCGCGGACGATCCGCGAATCACGATAGTCGCGCTCGCCGAGAACCTCGGCCTCTCGCGCAACACCATCCAGGCGCGAATGGCGCGTCTCGAGGAGACGGGCATCTTCCTCTCCTACGAGAGATCCTTCTCGCCCGATGTCCTCGGTTTCCCACTCCAGGCCTTCGTGAGCATCGGTGTGCGGCAGACCGAGCTGCCGCGCATCATCAACGAGCTCGCCCGGATCCCCGAGATCGTGCAGGCGCACGGCCTCAGCGGATCAGTCGATCTGCTCGCACGAGTGGCGTGCCGCGACGCTCGTCACCTGTTCGACACCGATGCGCGGATCCTCTCGGTCGACGGGGTCGAGCGCACCGAGACGTCTCTCGCGATGGGCGAGGTCATCCCGTTCCGCGTGGCCGGTCTCATGGGTGTCGCTCGACGGGAATCCTGAGGAAACGGCGGATCGCACCGGCGGCCTCAGCCGGCGTCTCGTAGTGGATCAGGTGGCCGACATGGGCGATCTCCACGAGGGAGGCATCCGAGAAACGCGTCGCGAGCACGCGCTCGACCTCGATCGGCGTGATGTCGTCGCGCTGCGCGGCGATGAGCAGAGTCGGCACATCTATGGCGTCGGCCACTTCGCTCACGTCGTGCGACACACTCGCCACGAAGGCGTCGCGCAGCACATCCCGATCCGAGAACCGCGAGAAGTAGGTGTCGTGCTGGTCGTGGATGAAGCGCCGAAGCTCGGGGTCCGTGGTCTTGGCCATGGTGATGCTCATCACGCGGACGATCAGCCGGTTCCGCAGCAGAGCGGTGCCCACCCTCTCGGGAAGTCGTGCGCCGAGTGCGTAGTACAGCACGGCGAGCTTCGTCATGATCCCCTTGGGGCCTTCGAGAGCGGGCGCGCCTATCGGGTTGATCAGGATCAGTCGCGGCGTCTCCAGTCCGCGAGCGACAGCCGCCGAGGTGACGATGGATCCGAAGGAGTGCCCGAGGATCACGGCTCCCGGCGCCGCTTCGGCTGCGAACTCGGAGAGCCACGCGACGTACTCGTCGAGATCGTAGGTGCGTCCCGGTACGGGCTCCGACTCGCCGAAACCGGGCAGATCGGGCGCGAGCACCCTGACCTCGGGGAGGAAGGCGAGAACGGGCTCGAGGCCGTGATGATCCCCTCGGAATCCATGGACGGCGATCACCGTGGTCTCGGCGTCGGCCGGTCCGTACTCCCAGAACGCGGTCTTGCCCCCGCGCACCTCGACCTCGCGGCGGACGACCGGCAGGCGGCTCAGGCGGTCGGCATACGGCGAGGGCACGGTCATGCCTCCAGTGTAGGAGCGCTCGATCGACGATCACCGTGAGCCTGCGCGCACATGTCGGAAGGTGACTCTAGCCTGAACCCATGACCGCGGTTTCCGACGCTCCCCCATGGACACGACGAGTGGGCGTCTTCGATCTCGAGACGACGGGAGTGGACGTCGAGACGGATCGGATCGTCTCCGCACACGTCGGTCTTCTCGACGGCGACGGGCGGGAGATCGTCTCCAAGACCTGGCTGGTGGATCCGGGAGTGGACATTCCGGAAGGCGCGACCGCCATCCACGGGATCACCACCGAGCATGCCCGGCGCAACGGCCGTCCATCCGTCCTCGCGGTCACCGAGATCATCGCCGCGCTGCGCGCTCTCCTGACGCAGGGCGTCCCCGTCGTCGCCTACAACGCCTCGTACGATTTCTCCCTCCTCGCGCACGAGGCGCGCCGCTGCGGCATCGTCCCTCTGCTCGACCCCCAGCCGATCATCGATCCGCTCGTGATCGACAAGGCTTACGATCGATACCGTCCAGGCAAACGCACGCTGGCGGTCGTCGCCGCGTTGTACGCGGTCACCCTCGATGCCGCGCACGACGCCTCCGCAGATGCCGTCGCAGCGGGGCGGATCGCACAGGCGCTCGCCCGGCAGTTCGCGCTGCCGGAGAGGCTGACCGATCTGCACACCCGTCAGATCGGTTGGGCACGTTCCCAAGCGGCGAGCCTGACAGAGTATTTCATCAGAGTCGGGCGCTTGGATCCCGAAGAGCGACTCGACGGGAGCTGGCCTGTGCGCTCCCCCCGTGTACAAGGAGACAGTCAGAGCAGATGAGGTTCCGTACTCGCGACGTGGCTCGAGTCGAGAGCACCTGGAAGCAGTTCGTGGCAGGGGCGGTGCTGCACGATGTGGATCCCGAACGCTTCCACTTCGACTGGCATTCGACGGATTTCGACGGCGTCAGTCTCGTGCGATACGACATGGCAGCCGAGATCCTCTCCACCGCCATCCCCTCCGACCAGTTCCTCGCCTGCAGGGTGGAGGGGCCGGATGCCTCGGTGTGGTCCGACCGCCACGACCTCGACCCGACGCGGCCGTGGATCTCCGACGGACCGAGCGTGCACGCCCGGTGGCATGACGGCGCGCGGGTGACCGCCCTGATCTTCGAACGCGATCGGCTCCAGCGTCTCGCGCAGCAGATCAGCGGGCTGGACACGATGTCGCTGCATGTCGAGGAGTTCTCCGCCCGCTCCGCCGATGCGGCCGCGCGCTGGATGCGGACATTCGCGTACCTCGAGCAGAACGCCGGGTCCCTGAGCGACGATGATGCGCTCCTCAGGGCAGAGCTCGCACGACACGCGGGCGTGACGACCCTGTCGACCTTTGCGACGTCCATGTCCCAGGTGCCCCACAGGGCGGCGCAGTCGACCCCGGCTCCGGCGACCGTGCGGCGGGCACTCGCCTACATCGCCGAGAATGCGCATCGCCCCATCACGGTCGACGACGTCGCGGCGTCCGTGCACATCTCGACCAGGGGACTCCAATACGCCTTCCGGCGCGCTCTCGATGTGACTCCCGCCGAGTGCCTCCGTCAAGCGCGCCTCGATGGCGCACACCGCGAACTGCGGTCGGGAGCACCGACGTCCGTCGCTGCGGTCGCCCGCCGGTGGGGCTTCTCCCACCCCTCGCGCTTCGCCGCGGTGTACCGGGACGCATTCGGCGTCCTGCCCTCCGTCACGGCCGCCAGACACCGCAGATGACACCACGCGCACAGGATGTTCGCACCGAGCGCGCGTCGCGTGCGGGTGGCGCGGCGACATGATCCGAACGCCGTAGATTCCGATCATGGGTTCCCTGTATTACGGCGCCTCCGCGCCGATCTCGATAGAGGATCGTGCGCTCGCGCACCTCAAGGTGGTCGTCGCCACCAAGTTGCGTCGCAACGAGAGCTTCACGCTCTCGTGGCAGCACGACGACGGTGACCAGCAGGGGCGTTCCACCGTGTGGCTGCACCCCTCGATCCCGCTGCGCTTCGTCTTCGACGAGCCCGAAGCACCGGAGCTGAGCCGACGCTGGATCGAGGAGCTCGCACACTCGGCGAACTCGAGCGGCGGGATCACCCTCATCGCCGAACACGTGGAATCGTCCGTTCCGGCCGACTCAGCCACCCCCTGAGCGTCGAGCACGTCCCCGCACGCGGCGGACTGCTGGATTCGATCGATACGCGCCGGGGCCGGCCGTGACCGGAAGAGTTCGAGTAGGGCGGGCGGGACTTGAACCCGCGATCGTTGGGTTATGAGCCCACTGCCTTAACCAGCTTGGCCACCGCCCCGTGGAACCAGCCTAGCGCGAGCCCGTCGAGCCTCAGAGCGGACGCGCCTGGGTGTGAGTCTCCAAGTGGGCCAGATACGTGTCCGCGTTCCTGATCAGTCCCGCACGCTCCTCCTCGGTCAGCGCGCGACGCACCGTGGCGGGAACGCCGGCGACGAGAGAACCGTCGGGGATCACCGATCCCCCCAGCACCACGGCGCCGCCGGCGACGAGGCAACCCGCTCCGATCACTGCCCCGCTGAGAATCACTGCCCCCATTCCGATGAGCGATCCATCGCCGATCGAGCATCCGTGCACCACGGCGTTATGGCCGATGGAGACCTTGGTCCCGACGACGACAGGGTGCCCTGCGTCGACATGGATCGACACATTGTCCTGGACGTTGCTGTGCGGTCCGATCCGAATGCCCGCCGAGTCCGCCCGCAGCACGGCGTTGTACCAGACGCTCGATCCTTCCGCCAGCGTCACGTCGCCGACGATCCTCGCACCGTCGGCGACGTAGGCGTGGTCGTCGATCGACGGCACGGCTGCAGGAAGGGCCAACAGGGATGCTCCGGGTGCGATCGGCATGACGCGAGACTACCCTGCAATCGCCGTTCAGCCGCGTGATTCCGCGGGACTAAGCCGAGCCTTCGCTTGCTTGCGGAATGTTTCACGCTGAGTAACGTTGTCATCATCAGGCACGAAGCACACCACTCGGAGGAGCCAAGATGAGCAAGGCACACATCGTTTCCACCACCGCCAGCGACCCGACCGTCGCAGCCGCAGCGGCCCAGTTCCTCTCCCCCGTCGTCCTCGGTCTCCAGGCGCTGACGATCGATGGCAAGCAGGCGCACTGGCATGTCCGCGGCGCCAACTTCGTCGGGGTTCACGAGTTGCTCGACACCATCGTGGCGCACGCCGGCGACTTCGCCGACACCGCAGCCGAGCGGATCGTGGCCCTGGGCCTTCCGATCGACGCTCGCATCAGCGCCGTGGCGGCGAAGGGCGGATCGACCTCGGTCCCGGCCGGCTTCACTCAGTCGGACGAGCTCGTTCGCGCCGTCATCTCCGACATCGACGCGATCCTCGTCGACGTGAAGGCTGCGATCGACGGCCTCGACGAGGTCGACCTCACCAGCCAGGACGTCGCGATCGAGATCATGCGCGGACTCGAGAAGGACCGCTGGTTCCTCGTCTCCCACATCGCCGCCTGATCCACCACCGCGATCTCGCAGAAGGGCACCGGGTCATCCCGGTGCCCTTCTCTGCGTCCCCGACGATCAGACGCCGTGGGTGAGACGCCCCGCGAGCAGGGTGGCCACGACCGGCGTCCCGCGTAACTCGGGCCCGGCGGCGACGAGCGGGTCCAGACCGCACAGCGCGATGTCGGCCGGTTCTCCCGGTCGCAGAGCCGTGCGCACGCTGGCCCGCAGCGCCTGCTCGCGCGTGAGCCGCTCCTCGGGATGCCATGGCTCCCGCTCGTCATCCGTCCGCGTGACAGCCGCAGAGATGGCCTGCCACGGATCCAGCGGCGCCACCGGTGCGTCGGATCCGAACCGCAGCTCCACTCCGGCGTCGCGCAGGGCCCCGAGCGGATAGCCGATCGAGGTCTGTCCCGCCCAGTGGCGTCCCACCAGGTCGCGGTCGTCGAGGGCGTGCTGCGGCTGCACACTCGCCACCACGCCTAGCCGCCCGAAGCGGGCGAGATCCGCGTGCCGCACGAGCTGCGCGTGTTCGATCGTGCCCACTGCGCCCGACGTCGTGAAGGCGTCGAGTGCGCCCGTCACCGCGCGGTCGCCGATGGCGTGGACGGCGACCGCCAGGCCCGCACCGGTCGCGATGGTCAGCAGCTCGCTGAGCTCCGCCGGCGGGACGGTCAGGACACCGAAGTTGCCGGGGTCGCCGGGGTACGAGTGAGAGCACGCTGCTGTCCTCGTGCCGAGGGACCCGTCACTGATGATCTTCAGCGGCCCGACCCGGATGAGCCCGGCGGCCGCCGTCGGAACGTCCGGGGCTTCGTGGAGGTCTCCCGTCTGCAGTCCTGCGCCGATCGCACGGTCGAGATCGAACGGATAGATCGCGAACTCCACGCGGTGCGCCGCGAAGCCCGCCGCGACTCGCCGGGGCCACGCGTCAGCGTTCCACGCCATGTCGAAGTCGACGAGACCGGTGACGCCGCGTGAGGCTGCGCGCTCCCCCGCTGCTCGCACTGCGATGTCGCCGCGTTCCGGATCGACGGCGTTGAGGCGACGAGAGATCTCGAACGCGTCCTCCTCCCTCAGCATGCCGTCCACACTGTCGAACCCCTCCAGCCGCAGGGCTGCGGAGTTCAGCCAGGTGCTGTGGACGTCGGCGTTGATGAGGTACGTCGGCACGCCACCCGTCGCCGCATCGAGCAGCTCGAGGCTCGGGGCGTCCGGCCACATCGCATCGCGGAACCCGCTGCCGACCCTGCGCCCGTCCGGCAGTGGTGCCGCAGCGGCCATGATCGCCGCCGCCTCGCTCGCGGAGGAGGCGCTCCCGAGCGTCACCCGCTCGGTCGCGAGCGCCCACTGCACCGTGTGCACGTGGTTGTCCCAGAGACCGGGCACCGCCCAGGTGCCGCCGCCATCGAGCACCTCGCCTCTCGGTGCGAGCGCGCCCGCGGGTGCGATGTCGACGATGCGACCGTCATCGATGAAGATGTCGACCGGCTCGTCGTCCATGAGGAACTCGCACCCCGGACCCGACACGCGAACGCCCGCGACTGTGCCGATCCGGGTTCCGACGGCGGTCACGGGGTCGCTCCGGCTCGCTGCTGCTGTGCGCGACGCATCTCCGCCGCCAGCTCGGGCTGCGCGTACGGCCCTTCTCCCTCGAGCTCTGCGATCACGGCATCCACCGTCTCACCCGGCTTGTTCTGACTCAGCTTCCGCTTAGCGACCACGCGGCTCGGGGTGAGTCGGAAGCCGACTGTCCCCGCCGCGAGCCGCGCGATGAACGCCGGGTCGTTGGGTCGCTCCCACATGCGGCGGGGTTCGGGCATGCGCCCCTCGAAGCGGTCGACCAGCCTGTCGAGCACAGCGAGGTTCTCCTCGTCGGTGAGGATCTCGGGAACACCCGCGAGGTGCACCGCGGTGTAGTTCCACGTGGGGACCGAGGGCACGTCACCGTACCAGCCGGGAGAGATGTAGCCGTGCGGACCCTGGAAGACGACCAGGAGTTCCCGCTCGCCCAGGCCGTGGATCAGGTCGTCCGGGCGGCCGACATGACCGACCACAGTGAGGTCGTCTCGCTCGTCGTCGAGCAGCACGACGTAGTGCGAGGACACAAGACCCTCGGGGCCGTGGCTCGTGATGGTCGCCCAGGGATTCGCATCGACGACCCGGCGGATCTCGGCGACATCAGCGAGCGTGAAACTGGGGTTCTGACGCATCCTCTTAGCCTAGGGTCGACCGATCACGCCTGACAGCGCGGGCACCAGTACAACTTGCGGGCGCCGATCTCCTCCAGAGCGATCTCGGTTCCGCAGACACGACAGGGAAGCCCGGCGCGGTGGTAGACCCAGTGCCGATCGTCGCGGCTGGCCATCGCGGCCCGATACGCGTCGGGCGCGAGGTCGTCCATGGTCATCATCTGACCGGTCTCCACGCCGATCGCGAGCAGCCGGACCCAGTCGTGCCACAGAGCCCGCACGATCTCCTCGGGGATCTCGCGACCGGGCGTGTGCGGGTTCAGCCGCTGCCGGAACAGCATCTCGGCCCGGTACACGTTGCCGATGCCGCTCACCACAGCCTGGTCCATGAGCAGCAGTGCGATCACCGTCTGCTTCTTGCGGACCGCCGCGACGAACCGCTCCTCGTTCTGCACGGGATCCCCCACCAGCGGGTCGGGTCCGAGCCGTGCGACGCTCGCGAGCATCTCCTCGGGGGTCTGCAGCACGCACGCCGTCGGGCCGCGCAGGTCTGCAGCGGTGATGTCGGTCATCAGACGGAGCCTGACCTGCCCGACCACGGGCGGAGGCCACTCGAGCCCCTCGTCGGCGAGTCCCTTCGTCTGTTCTGACATGCGCACGTGCACGCGCGTGCGACGCGGCGCGCCGATCGAGGCGAGCGAGTTCTCTCCGGCGTCGTCGAGGATCTCCTCGTCGACCACGGTGCCCCGCTGATTCGTCTGTCCCATGCGCCCGTTCGCCGAGGCGATCGTGGGGTCCACCAGGATCTCCCCGGCGAAGTCCCACGCACCGTAGAGACCGAGGTGAACGCGCAGCCAGACATCGCCCTCGGCCTCGAGGAACATCTGCTTCCCCACGGCCTGCACGCTGACGGCCTCGCGTCCGTCCAGCACTGCCGCGCCCTCGGCGAATCGTCCCTGCGGGCTCGAGGCCGACATGGTCTTGCCGACGAAGTTCCGATCGAACTGCCGGGCGATGCGATGGACGGAGTGGCCCTCGGGCATGTCAGGCCCGAGGATCCGGGAGGAGCGAGCCGTCGCGCTCGTAGTCCGCGATCTGACCGATACGACGGACATGGCGCTCGTCGTGCGAGAACGGCGTCGCGATGAACGTGTCGATGAACGAGGTGACCTCGTCGAACGTGTGCTGACGCGCCCCGATCGAGATGACGTTCGCATCGTTGTGCTCGCGGGCGAGTTGCGCCGTCGAGATGTTCCACACCAGTGCCGCGCGCACGCCGCGGACCTTGTTCGCGGCGATCTGCTCTCCGTTCCCGGAGCCCCCGAACACCACGCCCAGCGTCTCGACGCCGGACGCCTGATCCGCGACAACGGCCTGCGCCGCACGGATGCAGAACGCGGGGTAATCGTCGAGGGCGTCGTACTCCACCGGCCCGTGATCGACGACCTCATGGCCTGCGCTGCGCAGATGGTCCTGCAGCTGGGTCGAGAAATCGAGACCGGCGTGATCGGTGGCGATATGGATGCGCATGGCATCCATCCTAGAAGCGACGGGGTGAGCGAATGCTCACGGAGCGACACCCGCCGCTGCGGGCTTGAAACCGGCACGCACGTTCTCGCAGCAACCGGGACGGCACACGTCGAACGCGCCGGGGAGGGACGTCACATGGGGACGCTCCTCGTTGGGGCGCCCCTCGAGCCGCTCGACGATGAGGTCGACGATCCCTGTGACGAAGGACGGCGCCACCCCGGGGGTCGGCGTGCGTGTGAACGCGAGCCCGGCCTCCTCTGCGGCCTCCGCCGCTTCGGTGTCGAGATCCCAGAGCACTTCCATGTGGTCGCTCATGAACCCGACCGGGACCACCGCCACTGCCCGGCGGCCGCGCTCGGGGAGCTCGGCGATGACGTCGCACACGTCCGGCTCGAGCCACGGCTGAGAGGCCGGGCCCGAACGCGACTGGTAGACGAGCTCCCACGAGATCTCGGCGGCCTCGGGGATGCTCGCGCGCACCCGATCCATCACCCAGGCGGCGACGGCGAGGTGCTGAGCGGCATACGCTCCGCCCTCGCCCCACTCGATGTCTCGCGCCCCCGAGCGCTCGGCGTCCGCCGTGGGGATGCTGTGGGTCGAGAACAGGATCTGGATCTCGGCCGGGGCGATCCCCTCGCTCAGGAAGTTCTGAACGGCCTCACGGACGCCGGTCTCGAACGACTCGACGAAGCCCGGGTGATCGTAGAAGGGGCGGATCTTGTCGATCGTGACCGTGTCGCCCAGCTTCGTCTCCTCGAGCACGCGAGCGAAGTCCTCCCGGTACTGCCTGCAGCTGGAGAAGGAGCTGTACGCACTCGTGGCGAACGCGAGCAACGTCGTGTTGCCGTCCGCGGCCGCCTCGGTGACGACCTCTTCGAGGTAGGGGCTCCAGTTGCGGTTGCCCCAGTACACGGGAAGGTCGATCCCGCGACGCGCGAGCTCGCCCTCCAGCGCCTCCTTGAGGATCCGGTTCTGACCGTTGATCGGGCTCACACCCCCGAAGTGGCGGTAGTGATGGGCGACCTCCTCGAGGCGTTCATCGGGGATCCCTCGCCCGCGCGTCACGTTGCGCAGGAACGGGATGACGTCGTCCTGCCCCTCCGGGCCTCCGAACCCGGCGAGAAGGATCGCGTCATATGCCGTGGGCGCCGTCACATAGGGCACGCCGGTGGCGGCAGCCGGAGAGGCGAAGAGGACGTGGTTCGGCTCGATTGCGGTCACGACTCCATCCTTTCACCTTCCGGACGTGAGACAGGCCGCATGGCTGGCGTAGGCTGTCATGGTTGCCGTGGGCGCCAACTGCGCCGGGTTGCGGCAACATCCCCTCACCCCTGGGAGTACCGCTGTGCCTGGAGAGAACCTCACCCGCATCGAAGCGCAGGAGCGCCGTGACGTCGTCGACACCCAGTCGTACGAGGTCTCGCTCGACCTGACGAAGGGTGCGGAGGTCTTCGGCTCCCGCAGCGTCGTGCGATTCACCGCGACGCCGGAGAGCACCACCTTCATCGACCTCATCGCACGCGACGTGCGCGAGATCTCGTTGAACGGCGAACAGCTCGACCCCGATGACGTCTTCGCGGACTCGCGCATCGCACTGCACGGCCTGCACGCCGAGAACGTCCTCGTGGTGGATGCCGACTGCGAGTACACGAACACCGGCGAGGGGCTGCACCGCTTCGTCGACCCCGTCGACGGCGAGGTCTATCTGTACTCCCAGTTCGAGGTGCCCGATTCCCGACGGGTGTTCGCTGTGTTCGAGCAGCCCGACCTCAAGGCCACGTTCCAGTTCACGGTCACGGCACCGGCCTCGTGGAAGGTGATCTCGAACTCCCCCACTCCCGAGCCGATCGTCCACGACGACGACACGGTCGCGACGTGGGGATTCGACCCCACGCCTCGCATCTCCTCGTACATCACTGCTCTGGTCGCCGGCCCCTACGAATCGACCTTCTCGGAGCTCACCAGCGCCTCGGGCCGTGTGATCCCCCTCGGGGTCTACGGCCGCAAGAGCCTCTGGCAGCACCTCGACGCCGACTACATCTTCGACAAGACGCGTGAGGGCTTCGCCTACTACGAGGCGAAGTTCGGCGTTCCCTATCCGTTCGCGAAGTACGACCAGCTCTTCGTCCCCGAGTTCAACGCGGGGGCCATGGAGAACGCGGGCGCCGTGACCTTCACCGAGACCTACGTGTTCCGCAGCAAGGTCACCGACGCGGTCAAGGAGCGCCGCGTGGTCACGATCCTCCACGAGCTCGCGCACATGTGGTTCGGCGACCTCGTCACCATGAAGTGGTGGAACGACCTGTGGCTGAACGAATCGTTCGCCGAGTGGGCGTCCACGATCGCCACCGCGGAGGCCACCGAGTGGACCGAGGCGTGGACGACGTTCAATGCGATGGAGAAGACCTGGGCGTACCGTCAGGACCAGCTCCCCTCGACCCACCCGATCGTCGCCGAGATCAACGACCTCGAAGACGTGCAGGTGAACTTCGACGGCATCACCTACGCCAAGGGCGGCTCGGTCCTCAAGCAGCTCGCTGCCTGGGTCGGCATCGAGGCGTTCTTCGCCGGTGTGTCGCAGTACTTCCAGAAGCACTCCTGGGGCAACACCGAGCTCAGCGACCTGCTCACGGAGCTCGAAGCCACCAGTGGCCGGGATCTGAGCACCTGGTCGAAGAAGTGGCTCGAGACAGCAGGCGTCAACACCCTCGAGCCGGTGATCGCCGACGACGCGGACGGCACCATCACGCGCTTCGCCGTGACCCAGACCGCTCCGGCCGACTACCCGACGATCCGTCCCCACCGCCTCGGCATCGGCTTCTACGACCTGAAGGACGGCGCACTCGTCCGCTCGCACTACGCCGAGGTCGATGTCGACGGAGACCGCACCGAGGTCCCCGAGCTGCACGGCCTGAAGCGTCCCGACCTCGTGCTCCTCAACGACAACGACCTCGCCTACGCCAAGATCCGCCTCGACGAGCGCTCCCTCGCCACCGCGATCTCGCACCTCGCGGACATCAGCGACCCTCTCGCCCGCTCCCTGGTATGGGGCGCGGCATGGGACCAGACGCGCGACGCCGAGACCGCCGCATCGGACTACATCGACCTGGTCCTGGGCAACATCGGACGCGAGACCGAGTCGACCACGGTCCGCACCACGCTCGCACAGCTGCGCACCGCTGCGACACTGTACGTTCGCCCCGATGCCCGTCTCGCCGCCCGCCAGAAGGTCGCCGACGGCCTGTGGGCGCTCGCCGAGGCCGCGGAATCGGGCAGCGACAGCCAGCTGCAGTTCGTGACGGCGTTCGCGAATGCGCTGGTCACCCCGGAGCACGCGGGCATCGTCGGTCGCCTGCGCTCGGGAGAAGAGACGCTGCCAGGGCTCGAGATCGACGCGGACCTCAACTGGCAGCTGCTGGTCGGTCTTGCCACCATCGGCGCCACGGACGCGGCATCCATCGACGCGGCCCTCGCGTCCGACAACACCTCGAAGGGCGGCGAGTTCGCGGCGCAGGCCAGGGCCGCGTTGCCGGATGCCGACTCGAAGAAGGCGGCGTGGGCCTCGCTCATCGAGAGCGACGATGCCCCGAACACGATCGTGCGCTCCGCCGCACTCGGCTTCGTGCACCCGGCCGGCGTCGACGCTCTGCGGCCGTTCGTGCCCGCGTACTTCGACATGCTCGAGCGGATCTGGGAGTCCCGGACCTACCAGATCGCCCAGTACCTCATCGTCGGTCTGTTCCCCACCGCGATCGCGGATGTCGAGCTGCGCGACGCGACCCGTGCCTGGCTGTCGGCACACCAGGATGCAGCGCCGGCACTGCGTCGCCTCGTGCTCGAGAACCTCGCCGACGTCGAGCGTTCGCTCGCGGCGCAGGCGCGCGACGCGGAGGACTGAGCCCGCTTCTCCGATCAGGCCTCTGTGCGGCGCATGCAGCCCGCACAGAGGCCTGATCGCTACTCTGGAGGGGATGATCATGCTCCCGTTCGAAGTGTCTCCCGCGCCGACCGTCGCCGAGGTGCCGAAGTGGTGGGCGGACGTCCTCAACATCCTCGGCATCGTGGGCCTGAAGGCTCTTCATGTCGCGGTGATCATCGTGTCGTGCGTGGTCATCGCCCTCGTCCTGCGCGTGGTGATCCGCAGGGTCGTGCATCGGATCGTCGACTCGGCCAAGAACAAGGCCGACGTCGACGACACTCAGGCGCTCGAGCGTTCACCTCTCGCCGACATGCGACTCGTGCAGCGCACCCGCACGCTGGGCACGATTCTGCAGAACATCGTCAACGTGATGCTCGTCGTCATCGCCCTGGTCCTGATCGTGAACGCCCTGGATAACAGCCTGCTCGGATCGCTGACGCTGCTGACCGCCGCCGTCGGTGCGGGCCTCGGCTTCGGCGCGCAGAACATCGTCAAGGATGTGTTGAACGGCATGTTCATCGTCGCAGAAGACCAGATCGGCATCGGCGACGTCGTCGATCTCGGCCTCGCCTCAGGTGTGGTCGAGTACGTCAGCGTGCGCATCACCCAGGTGCGCGACGTGAACGGAACGCTCTGGTACGTGAGGAACGGCGAGGTGCTCCGGATCGGCAACATGTCCCAGGGGTGGGCGCGCGCGATCATCGATCTCGGCGTCCCCGCGGACTGCGATCTCGAGAAGGTCGAGCAGATAATGCTCGATACCGCTCAGAGCCTCGCGAAGGATCCCAAGTGGCGCACCCGCATCATCGAGAAGCCCGAGCTGTGGGGCCTCGAGTCGATCGACGGCGACGCCCTCGTGGTCCGTGTCGTGATCAAGGCCCGTGCCAACGCCAAGGACGATGTCGCGCAAGAGCTCCGCAAGCGCCTCCGGGCGGCCATGCTCGAGAATGAGATCACGCTGCCGAGCATGACCACGGTGATCCCCACGGGTCTCGACGGCGCTCGTCGAGTCCGCGGGGCGAACCCGCCGAGGACCAGGCCGAACGCCGTGACGGGCGTGCCGGTGATACCGGACCGCGGGATCTGGCGCCGCAAGAAGACGAACGACGACGGGAGCACCAAGAAGTGACGTTCTACGACGAAGTCGGCGGTCGCGAGACCTTCGCGAAGATCGTCTCGGTGTTCTATCGCGAGGTCGCACTCGATCCGGTCCTGAAACCCATGTACCCCGAAGACGACCTCGGTCCTGCGGAAGAACGCCTGCTGATGTTCCTCGAGCAGTACTGGGGCGGCCCCACCACCTACGGAGAGACGCGCGGGCATCCGCGCCTGCGGATGCGCCACATGCCGTTCCATGTGGACCCCGACGCGCGCGACCGATGGCTCCGGCACATGCGGACGGCTGTGGACGAAGCCCAGTTGTCGCCCCTCCACGAATCGACCCTGTGGGACTACCTCGAACGCGCCGCGTATGCCATGGTGAACACATTCGAGCCGTCGGGCATCGGTGCACCGTCTGCCGGGCGCCCCACGCTCGAGACGCGATCACGTCAGGAATCAACGGAGAAGACATGACGAACACGCCCGTGTCCGCAGACGTACTGGTCATCGGATGGGGGCTCGCCGGTCTCGTCGCCGCCGGCGAGGCTCTCGCCGCCGGACGGCGTGTGATCCTGATCGACCAGGAACCGCGCACGAACCTCGGTGGACAGGCGTGGTGGTCGTTCGGGGGGCTGTTCCTCATCGACTCCCCTGAGCAGAGACGGATGGGCATTCGCGATTCGCTCGCCC
Source organism: uncultured Microbacterium sp. (assembly GCF_963521645.1). GTDB lineage: Bacteria > Actinomycetota > Actinomycetes > Actinomycetales > Microbacteriaceae > Microbacterium. Next base: position 16,914 of record NZ_CAUQVQ010000009.1, read on the forward strand.
TCGCCACGCAGGACTGGTTCGGAACGGCCACGTTCGACCGCCCCGAAGACCACTGGCCGCGACGGTGGGCAGAGGCCTATCTGCAGTTCGCGGCGGGAGAGAAACGCTCCTGGTTGCGGGAACGGGGCGTCGGGTTCTTCCCGGTGGTCGGGTGGGCGGAACGAGGCGGCTACGGAGCGCTCGGTCCCGGGAACTCCGTCCCTCGGTTCCACATCACATGGGGCACCGGGCCCGGCGTCGTCGCACCGTTCGCGGCGGCGATCGAGCAGGGCGAGCGCGAGGGTCGGATCACGGTCCTCCCCCGCCATCGCGTGACGGAGCTCATCACGAGCGACGGAGCCGTCAGCGGCGCACGCGGGGTGATCCTCGAGTCGAGTCCCGCCGAGCGGGGGGTCGAATCGTCGCGCCGCGCGATCGGCGACTTCGAGATCAGCGCCGGCGCGACCGTCGTGGCCTCCGGCGGCATCGGGGGAAACCACGAACTCGTGCGCGCGGCGTGGCCCGCGCGGCTCGGCGCACCGCCGGAGCACATGCTCACGGGAGTACCGGCGTACGTGGACGGATCGATGCATGCCGTCTCCGAGTCCGCCGGTGCCCGACTCATCAACGGCGACCGCATGTGGCACTACGTCGAGGGCATCACGAACTGGGATCCGGTGTGGCCGTCGCACGGGATCCGCATCCTCCCCGGCCCCTCGTCGCTCTGGCTCGACGCGACCGGCAGACGACTGCCTGTGCCCCTCTTCCCGGGCTTCGACACGCTGGGCACACTGGCCCACCTTCGAGGCACAGGTCACGACCACTCCTGGTTCGTCACCTCACGCCGGATCGTCGAGAAGGAGTTCGCGCTGTCCGGAAGCGAGCAGAACCCGGATCTCACGGGGAAGGACATCGGACTGCTCGTCAGATCGCGTCTCGCCAAGGGACCGACGGGTCCCGTCCAGGCGTTCCTCGACGAGGGCGAGGACTTCATCGTCGAGAACGACCTCGAGTCCCTGCTCGAGCAGATGCAGCGGCATCCCGGCGGGGAATCGCTCGACATCGATCACGTGCGCCGGGAGATCGTGGCCCGAGACCTGGAGATGGAGAACGAGTTCACCAAGGACGCTCAGATCGGAATGCTGCGTTCGATGCGCGGATACCGGGGTGACAGACTGATCCGCACGGCGGCCCCTCATCGTCTCCAGGATCCGGCGGCCGGCCCGCTCATCGCTGTGAAGCTGCACGTTCTCACGCGCAAGTCGCTCGGCGGGATCAACACCGATCTCGAGGGCCGCGTCCTCGCGGACGACGGGGATCCGATCCCCGGTCTGTACGCCGCGGGTGAGGCGAGTGGCTTCGGCGGCGGCGGCATGCACGGCTATCGGGCTCTCGAAGGCACGTTCCTCGGCGGCTGCCTCTTCTCGGGTCGTCAGGCAGGGCGCGCTGCGAGCACCTGAGCGGAGGCTACGCGGCGGCGCCGGTTCCTCTGACGGCAGTGAGCCCCGAGGCCACGGGTCCACGAGCGAGAACATGGCCCCGACGAAACGCCAGCCGCGTCCACCGACCGGACTGCATCACGGGGACGTCCTCTTCCCCGGAGATGAAGCCGAAGGCGTCGGCCGCGAACGCGACGCCGCGCGGCAGCCCGCCGAGGTCTTCATCCGGCTCTCCCCAGATGGCGGCACGGAGCGCTCTGACGGCCTCTTCACCTGACCCCGGTGTCGCTCCCCGCGCCACCGCGCTGATCCCCCACTGCGCGCGCTGAGCGATCGCGGACGCCGCCAGCGTCGACGTCGCCTGCCACTCCCCCCGAGGCGGGGCGACGCCTGCCCACGCGGGCGAGAGCCCCGTCTCGGGCAGGGTCAGCGCCCGCTCGTCGTCGGTGGGAGAGAGCGCGGAGACGACGATGTCGCACTCGAGCTCGGGGTCGGCCTGCACGACGCGCATGGCCAGCACCGTGGGCGTCTGATCGAACAGGCCGTGGGGCGCCAGCGCAGCACTCGTCAGTGCGAGAACGCCACGCGCCGCCTGCAGCCGGACCCCCTCGTCGGAGATGCGGGTCGCTCGTCCCACGAAGGTCAGGACGTCCTTCGCCGTCTCGGCGTCTGCAAGAAGAAGCTGGTGTGGCACACCCTCTAAACTAGCAACGCCAGATGCCTCCGCTGTCGCGGGAAGGAAGTCATGACCGCCGACGCCCACGCGATCCGCACCGTCGAACAGCTCCTCGATGTTCTCGACCTCGATTCGACGCAGGCGCGCACCACAGAGGACATCTTCACCGGTTCATCGCATCCCATGCCCTCGGGGCGGATCTACGGCGGCCAGGTGCTCGCGCAGAGCCTCCTCGCCGCGGAGCGGACGCTTCCGGAGGATCGCGCCGTGCACTCCATGCACGGCTACTTCCTGCGGCCCGGCGATGCGAGTCAGGGAATCACGATCGCGGTGGATCGCATCCACGACGGACGCTCGTTCTCGACCCGTCGCTCGCAGGCGTACCAGAACGGCGTGCCGATCTTCTCGATGATCGCCTCCTTCCAAGACGACGATCCTGGCCTCGAACACGCCGTCCCGATGCCTGACGATGTTCCCGGACCGGACTCGCTGCTCCCGGACGAACAGCGCATCGACGGGGTCCCGTCCGGGGTGGTGCGGATGCTCAGCGATCGCGCCGCGGACGTGCGACATGTCGACTCTCCGCTGTTCCTTCCGAGCGACGACGCCCGCGTCCCCCAGCAGGGCGTCTGGATGCGCATGAAGGCACCGCTCCCCGACGACCAGCGCATCCACCGGGCCGCTCTCGCCTACCTGAGCGACATGACGATCCAGGAGTCCATCCTCCGCGCGCACGGTGTGCACTGGGGGCTCCCGGGACTCAAGGTCGCGAGTCTCGACCACGCGATGTGGTGGCATCGTCCCGCTCGCGTCGACGAGTGGCTGCTCTACCTGCAGGAATCGCCGAACGCGCGGGGCGGACGCGGTCTGGCTCAGGGACGGATCTACACGCAGACCGGCGATCTCATCGCCTCGGTGGCACAGGAGATCATGGTGAGGGTGCCGACGCCGGAGTGACGAGTCGCGCTTCTGCTCAGCGGTGTGCGTACTCGATCGAGGGTCCCATGTACGGTTCCCACGCGTCACGCATCTCCTGTGTCAGCCGCGTGGGTCGCCCCGTGGCGGCATCGACCAGGACGATGACCGCCGTCGAACGCGCGTAGACGACTCGGGGCTCAACCTCGGGATCGTTGTGGACCTCGTAGCAGACCTCGACGCTCGAGCCGCCGAGTTTGCCGAACCACATCTGGACCTCGAGCGGACGCCGCTGGTAGGGCACAGGAGCCAGGTACTCGATCTCCTGCCGTGCGATCAGTGTGAGGATGCCCTCGTCCAGCCCTGAATCCAGGACGGCCGTCGACGGGGCCTCCTCACCGGGGCCCGCACGCCAGAACGCGCGCACGCGCGCTTCCTCGAGCAGCTTGAGCATCGAGGTGTTGTTGACGTGGTTGAACGCATCCAGATCCCCCCAGCGGAGGTGGATCGGGATGTGCAGCCGGGCTCCCGGTGATGATTCCGACACGACGAGGATCAGTCGCGGGTCAGCTTGCGGTGCGTGGAGCGGTGCGGCTTGGCGGCATCCGCTCCGAGACGCTGGATCTTGTTCTCCTCGTAGGCCTCGAAGTTGCCCTCGAACCAGTACCACTGGTCGGGCTTCTCGTCCGTGCCCTCGTAGGCCAGGATGTGGGTCGCGATGCGATCGAGGAACCATCGATCGTGCGTGATGACCACGGCGCACCCGGGGAACTCGAGAAGGGCGTTCTCGAGCGAGCTCAGAGTCTCGACGTCGAGGTCGTTCGTGGGCTCGTCGAGCAGGAGCAGGTTGCCGCCCTCTTTGAGGGTCAGCGCGAGGTTCAGGCGGTTGCGCTCACCGCCCGAGAGCACTCCTGCCTTCTTCTGCTGGTCGGGTCCCTTGAAGCCGAACTTGGACACGTACGCGCGCGACGGGATCTCGGTCTTGCCCACAGTGATGAAGTCGAGCCCGTCGGACACGACCTCCCACAGCGTCTTGTCGGGGTCGATGTTCGAGCGCGACTGGTCGACGTAGCTGATCTTGACCGTCTCACCGATCTTCAGATCTCCGCCGTCGAGCGGCTCGAGACCGACGATGGTCTTGAAGAGCGTCGTCTTTCCCACACCGTTGGGTCCGATCACGCCCACGATGCCGTTGGGCGGCAGGCTGAAGCTGAGGCCGTCGATGAGCGAGCGTCCGTCGAAGCCCTTCTGCAGCTTCTTCGCCTCGATCACGACGCTGCCCAGACGCGGACCGGCAGGAATCTGGATCTCCTCGAAGTCGAGCTTCCTCGTGCGCTCGGCCTCCGTCGCCATCTCCTCGTAACGGGCGAGACGCGCCTTCGACTTCGTCTGACGCCCCTTCGCGCTCGACCGCACCCACTCCAGCTCCTCCTTGAGGCGCTTGGCGAGCTTGGCGTCCTTCTTCCCCTGGATCTCGAGGCGTTCGCCCTTCTTCTCCAGGTAGGTCGAGTAGTTGCCCTCGTAGCCGATCAGACGACCACGGTCGACCTCTGCGATCCATTCCGCGACGTGGTCGAGGAAGTACCGGTCGTGGGTGATGGCGATGACTGCACCCTTGTACGCCTGCAGGTGCTGCTCGAGCCAGAGCACGCTTTCGGCGTCGAGGTGGTTGGTCGGCTCGTCGAGCAGCAGCAGATCGGGCTTCTGGAGAAGCAGCTTCGCGAGCGCGACACGGCGCTTCTCACCACCCGAGAGAGGCGCGATCGCCGCGTCTCCGGGAGGCGTGCGCAGCGCGTCCATCGCCTGCTCCAGCTGTGAATCGAGGTCCCAGCCGTCAGCAGCGTCGATCTCCTCCTGCAGGGCTCCCATCTCGGCGAGGAGCGAATCGAAGTCCGCGTCCGGATCGGCCATCAGCATCGAGATCTCGTTGAAACGGTCGACCTTCGCCTTGATCGCGATGCCGTCCTGGATGTTCTCGATGACGGTCTTGGACTCGTCGAGCTCGGGCTCCTGCATGAGGATCCCGACGGAGAATCCCGGCGTCAGCTTCGCCTCGCCGTTCGAGGGCGTGTCGAGACCCGCCATGATCTTGAGGATCGTGGACTTACCCGCGCCGTTGGGCCCGACCATGCCGATCTTCGCGCCCGGGAGGAACGACATCGTCACGTCGTCGAGGATGAGCTTCTCGCCCACCGCCTTGCGCGCTCGGACCATCGAGTAGATGTACTCAGCCACCGAAAAAACTCCTTCTGTTGGCGTCGAGGATCGACACTCCAGCCTACCGGCCCCGTATCGGACTCCCGCCGTAAGCGATCACAGCTTCGACCCCGTCCGGATCACCAGTCGATGGCGCGGGTCGTTCCCACCAGGCACCGGCCCTCCGCCAGCTGCGGCAGCACAGCAGTGACGGGTTCTCCTGTCGACGGGCCCACTTGTCCGATCAGGCAGTCCGCCTCGCCCCATCGCACCGAGAACTGCAGACTCTCGACCGGGTTGCCCACGGTCGTGACATCCTGCGTGACCTGCATCGCCGCGCGATCGAATCCTGCAGCGATCAGCGCATCCACGTACGCGCGACCGGAACCACGGGATTCGGACGACCACACCTGAGCGGTCACCGCGCTGAAGAGAGGCAGATTGTCCTCCGCGGTCCCGTCGGGGACGAGCGCAGGGCCCGCGTCGGACGGGGTCGGCGTCTGCCCCGCAGCGGGAGCGCTCCCCTCCGGAGTAGGACCGGATGGATCCGCCGGCGAGCAGGAGGCGAGCGTCAGAATGAGTGCCGCTGCGGCGGCGCACGCGGTCGCATGACGGAGGACGGAGGAGCCCGAGGGTCGAAACACGGGTCGAGTCTACGGGCCGACTCCCCGGCCGCCGCCGTCGGGCTCCTCCGCCCGTCATGCGCTGACGGGGTTCAGCGGGCTCCGGTCGCCGCCGCGAAATCGGTGTCGAAGTCAGGGGTGCGCTCATCCACCGTCGCCCACGACGTGTCGATCTCCATACGATCGTCGGGTCCCTCCCGGTGCCCAGCGCCCCCTTCATCCGGCTGCTCAGGGGGTGCCTGGTCGCGCGCTCGCTCAGAGCCGGCAGCTCGCGGGCTCCGACGGTAGGCGGTCATCCCCCACCGCAGATCGTGGCCGATCGCATCCGCATCGATGTCCACGCTCGTCCCCTGCTTGCCGTTGTTCTCCCAGGACCGGATCTTCAACCGGCCCGTGACGATCACGCTGTCGCCGGACCTCAACGATGCCTTCGCGTTCTCCGCGAGCTGGCGGAACGCCGCGACCGAATACCAGTTCGTGATGACATCGACCCATGTCTGGGTCGCGTCATCGAACCGCCGGTGCGTGCTCGCCAATCGGAAATTCGTGACCGGGATGCCGCTCGCGGTCCGCCCCTGAGTCGGGTCGGTCGCGACGTTGCCGATGATCGTGACGGTGTCGTGCATTGCTCGTCTCCTCTGTGTGCCGGGCCCGCGCCCGGATGTACCCAGAGTGCGCGCACGGGCGACGCGGCTGCGCCCGCAGAGGCGCAGGTCGTGGACGGATTCTCACAACCCGTCGGCTGTGCAGGACGGCCCGCGAACGTCGGCGCGCCGGATGTCGGTGGTCGCCCATATGTTCGAATCGAGAGGAGAAAACCGATGTCCGACACCCTGATCAGTCCCCGCCCCGAGGCTCCCTACGCCGCGCCGAAACTCGCCTCACCGCGAGAGCGTCTCATCCGCGCCGCCGCTCACCTGTGGCGGGTCCAGAATTCGTCCGGCCGCACTATCGGCCATCTCCGCCTCATGAGCGACCCTCTGGGCGTCAGATACCGTGCAGAGCGACTTCACCTCGCGAGCGCGTCGTTCCGACTCGTCGGCGACTTCTGGCGGGCCGACGACGCGGTGGCGGCGCTGCGCAACGGCTGAGCGCGGCCACTTCGGTACGCCGCGCCGATGGTGCCCCCGGCAGGATTCGAACCTGCGACCAAGAGATTAGAAGGCTCCTGCTCTATCCCCTGAGCTACGGAGGCGGGGCACTTCTACCGTACCGCGCCAGAGGCTGATGTCTGTGCCGTCGATAGTATGGCCGCATGGTATCTGCGTCAGAGAACGACCGCCTCGTCTGGATCGACTGCGAGATGACGGGGCTCGACCTCGCCGTGGACGAGCTCGTGGAGATCGCGGTGGTCATCACCGATTTCGAGTTGCAGCCCGTCGATCCGGGCTTCCAGATCGTGATCCGACCTGGTGCGGCCGCCCTCGAGAACATGAACGACTTCGTGGCGAAGATGCACGAGACCTCCGGGCTGATCACCGAGATCCCCGACGGTGTATCGCTCGAGGACGCGCAGGCGCAGACTCTCGCCTACATCAAGCGGTTCGTTCCGCTCGAGCGAAAGGCACCGCTCGCCGGAAACACCATCGGCACCGACCGGATGTTCCTCGCGAAGTACATGCCGGAGGTCGACCAGTGGCTGCACTACCGGAACGTCGATGTCTCGAGCATCAAGGAGCTGTCTCGCCGGTGGTACCCCCGAGTGTTCTTCCAGGCGCCGGCGAAGGATGGGGGCCATCGCGCGCTCGCGGACATCCTCGAATCGATCCGAGAGCTTCGCTACTACCGGGAAGCTGTCTTCGTCGACGAGCCGGGGCCGAGCAGTGACGATGCGCGCGACATCGCGACCCGCACCGTGTCAGAGTTCACTCCGAACATGTAATACACTTGTCAGGTCGCCAACCCAGGTTGGTACATGGTGGGTATAGCTCAGCTGGTAGAGCGCTGGCTTGTGGTGCCGGATGTCGCGGGTTCGAGTCCCGTTACTCACCCCAGCTCATAAGAGGCCCGAGTCATGTGACTCGGGCCTCTTCTGCATCTGTGCGCGATCGGTCCGGACGACGGTGCCTTCGCCTCTAGGATTGCGGAGTGTCACTCGCCGTATGGTTCTCGCTCCTGACCGCCTGCGTCGTGATCAGCTTCACTCCGGGCGCCGGCGCCATCAATACGATGTCGAACGCCCTCAGCCAGGGGTGGCGCCGTTCCATCTGGGGAATCGTGGGCCAGCAGCTCGCCCTCATCGTCCACGTCGCCATCGTCGCGGCCGGGCTCGGACTCGTCGTCTCGCAGTCCGAGGTGCTGTTCACCGTCATCCGCTATGCCGGTGCCGCCTACCTCTTGTTCCTCGGACTACGGCTGATCCTGACCAAGCCCGCCTCCGCGGAGCTCGACGTCGATCCCGACATCGACCTGCGTGAGGGCCACTGGTCGATGATCCGACGAGGGTTCTGGGTGAATCTGCTCAACCCGAAGGCCATCGTGTTCTTCCTGGCGTTCATCCCGCAGTTCATACGCCTGGACGAGCCCCAGTTGCCGCAGTACCTCACGCTGATCCTCACCGTGACGGTCGTCGACGTGCTCGTGATGTGGGGATTTTTCGCGACCGCGGCTCGCCCGTTCCGTCGATTGACCCGGTCGGCGACGGGTCAGCGAACGTTGAACAGCATCTTCGGCGCGCTCTTCATCGCGGTTGCCGCGCTCCTGGTCTTCCTTCACTGACGCGTCGCCCGCTCTCGCGGCAATAGGCTGGAGGAGATGGAGATGGATGCCGCACGCTTCGAGGAACTCGTGATCGACGAGCTCGATCGACTGCCCGACGAGATGGTCGACGGGCTCGAGAATGTGGTCTTCGTCGTCGAAGATCGCCCTGAGGACGGGAGCCTCGACCTCCTCGGACTCTACGACGGGCTGGCACTCACCGAGAGGATGCAGTACGGCTCCGGCGAGCTGCCCGACCGGATCGTCGTGTATCGCGAGCCGCATCTCGCGGCCTGCGAGGACGAGACCGAGCTTCGCGACGAGGTGCACACGACCCTGGTGCACGAGATCGCGCACTTCTACGGCATCGACGACGCGCAGTTGCACGAGCTGGGGTGGGCATGACTCCCCTTGCGACGCCCGATGTCGAGGAGATCGTCGAGCTCACGGCTGCGCCCCTCGAACCCTGGGAGGTGGTCGTGTGGAACGACCCCGTCAACCTGATGAGCTACGTCGTGCGTGTGTTCCGCACCTACTTCGGGTACTCGCTCGAACGGGCGACACAGCTCATGCGCGCCGTTCATCATGACGGGCACGCCGTCGTCGCCAGCGGTCCACGCGAGACGATGGAGGTCCACGCCCAGGCCATGCACGACTACGGTCTCTGGGCGACCGTGCGAAAGGCCTCACGATGACCGATGCGATCGTGCGCGTGCGGATGGCGCGGCTGGAAGCCGCCCAGCTCGCCCAGCTCGTCGACGACTTCCGTGAGCTCGTCGGCTCGGACCGGGATGCCTCCGATCCGGCCATCAGGCGTCTGGTCCCCGACCCGTACCCCGATGACGACGAGGCTTCGCGCTCCTTCCGACAGGCGACGCAGGAGGACACTCTCGACCGACGGGCACTCGATGCGGATGTCGTTCGAGCCGCACTCGCCGATCTCCGCGGCGACGTGGCCTCCATGTCTCAGGTCGACGCATTCACCGAACATTCGCTGGACATCCCGGATTCCGATGTCGACTCCTGGCTGCGCACGCTCACGGCGCTGCGGCTCGTGATCGCTGAGCGTCTGGGCATCGAGAGCGACGACGACAACGATCCTGACGACGCCAGGTTCGGCGTCTACGACTGGCTCGGCTACCGGCTCGAACTCATCATCGAAGCGGCCGACGAGATCTTGTGAGCCCTCAGGGCACGTCGATGACGCGCGTGGCGAGGGATCGCGGATCGTCCCGAGCGATGTGAGCGTTCTCCTGCGCCGCCCACCTGTCCCAATGCGGGCGGTAGGCGTCGCCATCCCGATCGAGTGCCCGCGCCTTGCGCCCCGGCTCGGCGGACTCGAGCCAGACGCGCACGTCCGCGATAGCCGCGGTCGCCGGTGTCAGGATTCCGCTGCCTTCTATGAGCACTCCGAGCGACGGGTCCACGGCATGGCTCTCCGCCTCGACATTCCGTTCCCAGTCCCAGCGGCGCCATTCTCCGAGATACCCGCGGCCGTGGGGCCTCAGGATGCCGTCGAGGGCGTGCTCGACGCCGCTCTCCAGCCCGTCCCACCCCGGATAGATCGAGTCCAGGGCGACGACCTGCACCCTGCCGACGATCGGCCAGCGTTCGACGAGCATGCGCGCGAGCGTGGTCTTTCCTGCTCCGCTGCGTCCGTCGACGATGACGACCGGATTGGCCGCCGCGAGACCGCGGATATCAGCGGCGATCAGCGTCGCGGCGCGCTCGAGCGCGACCGCGACCGGGTCATCACTTCTTGAGGGCACGGATGATGCGCGAGAGTGCTCGCCCTGCCACCCAGACGAACGGTACGGCGACGACCAGCAGAGTGACGATATTGGGCTCGAATCGAAGGCCCTCCTCGCGACGCACGTACACGCCGACGGGCACGGAGACTCCCCCGCCGCCACCGCCTTCGGCACCGTCGCCGCTTCCGCCGCCGAAGCCCGAGTATGTGAAGGCCACAGGGGTGATGCTCACGCCATCGACATCCTGCGGTTCTCCGTACGCGCTCTTCACGCCGAACGAGGCGGTCTGCTTTCCGAGTTCCAGTGCAATGTTGGGCATGGCTCCACGCTAGCCCAGGAATCGATCGGCGGAGAGGTCAATCCAGGCCGTGCGTTCTCGGATGCTGCGCGGCACCGCGGCCTTCGCCCCGTCCGATATGCCGGGCTCGACCGATCATCGCCGATCCGAAACGTGCGACGGCGTCGTCCACCGCGCCCTCGACGCGACGCCAGTCCTCATCATCGTCCCAGAGACCGATGCCGCCGCCGCCCGCAGGCCGGAGCTTCTCGGCGCGCACACCGACGAGACGCACGGGATCGCGGCGTTCGATCTGGTCGAACAACGTCTGTGCGGCTTCGCCGATTCGCTGGCCGACGGCGGTCGGCTCCGGCAGGGTCTGGGAGCGGCTCACCGTGCGGAAGTCGTCGAAGCGGACTTTGATCGCCACCGTGGCGGCCTCCCACTCGGCCTTCCGCAGCCGGGCGGCGACACGATCGGCGAGTCTGAGCAGCTCTGCCCGGAGGTACGTGCGATCGGAGACGTCGGTGTCGAAGGTCTCTTCGTGGCCGATGCTCTTCTCGATCCGTTCGGTCTCGACCGCTCGCGCGTCCTCCCCGCGGGCGAGCTGCGCGAGGCGGGCGCTCAGGGCGGGACCGACCGCGCGATCGAGCATCTCCGCCGATGACGTGCGGATGTCGCGGACCGTACGTATTCCGCGCCCTTCCAGCGCCTCCGCGGCTTTCGGGCCCACACCCCACATCGCCCGCACGGGTCGCGGGTCGAGGAATGCCTGCGTATCGGAGGCAGCGACCACGAGCATGCCGTTCGGCTTCGAGATCGTCGACGCCATCTTGGCGACGTGCTTGGTCGCCGCCACGCCGACGCTGCAGGTGATGCCGACCTCGTCGCTCACGCGCTCACGCACCAGCTGGGCGATCTGTGCCGGGCTGCCCCACAGGCGCCGCACGCCCCGGACATCGAGGAATGCCTCGTCGACCGACAGCGGCTCGACCAGCGGTGTGATCGACTCGAAGATCGCCATCACCTGACGGGAGACCGCCCGGTAGCGGTGGAAGTGCGGAGGCACGATCTTCGCCGAGGGACACAGCCTGAGCGCCTGCGACACCGGCATGGCGGCGCGCACTCCGTATCGGCGCGCCTCGTAGGAAGCGCTGGAGACGACCGACCGACCGTCCGGAGCCCCGATGATCAACGGGAGACCGCGAAGCCCGGGGTCGTCGAGCACCTCGACCGCCGCATAGAACGCATCCATGTCGACATGAAGGATGCTCGTCCCCGTGTCGTCGGCATCGGCGGACGACACGATGCGCCCTCTGCCGTCGCCGTGTCCCATGAGACCATTCTCCCCCGGACCTCGGACACGAGGCCCGGGGGCGGGGGTTACTGCGCAGCGCGCTCGAGGACGAGTTCCCGGACCCTGGCGGCATCCGCCTGGCCCTTCATGGCCTTCATCACCGCGCCGATCACGGCACCGGCGGCCTGGACCTTCCCGTCCTTGATCTTCGCGAGCACGTCGGGCTGCGCGGCGAGGGCCTCGTCGATAGCGGCGATCAGCGCTCCGTCATCCGAGACGACCGCGAGTCCGCGGCCGTCGACGACCTCCTGAGGCGTCCCCTCCCCGGCGATGACTCCCTCGAGCACCTGACGTGCCAGCTTGTCCGTGAGCGTTCCCGCGTCGACGAGCTTCTGCAGTGCGGCGACGTTCTCCGGCGACACCAGCTCGGTGACATCCTTCTCCTGTGCGTTGGCGAGGCGCGTGATCTCGCCCGTCCACCACTTGCGCGCCGTCGCCGGAGTCGCTCCGGCGGCGATGGTCGCCTCGACGACCTCGGTCAGACCACCGTTGCGCACATCCTGGAACTCGAGGTCGGTGAACCCCCACTCGGCCATCAGACGCCGACGGCGAGCCACCGGCTGCTCCGGCAGCTCGGCGCGCAGCGACTCGATCAGCTCCGCCGTGGGCTCCACGGGGACCAGATCCGGTTCGGGGAAGTAGCGGTAGTCGTCTGCATCCGACTTCGGGCGACCCGGCGAGGTCGTTCCGGTGTCCTCATGCCAGTGCCGGGTCTCCTGCGTGATCGTGCCGCCGTCGGCGAGGATCTGCGCCTGACGCTGGATCTCGTACCGCACGGCACGCTCGACCGAACGCATGGAGTTGACGTTCTTCGTCTCGGTCCGGATGCCGAGCTTCTCCTGACCGCGGGGGCGCAGCGAGACGTTGGCGTCGCAGCGGAGGTTGCCGCGCTCCAGGCGTGCCTCGGAGATGCCGAGGCTGCGCACGATGTCACGGATCGTCGCAACGTAGGCTTTCGCCACCTCGGGAGCGCGGTGCTCGGTGCCGAAGATCGTCTTGGTCACGATCTCGACGAGAGGAACACCCGCACGGTTGTAGTCGACGAGGGAGTACTCGGCTCCCTGGATGCGTCCGGTCGCGCCACCCATGTGGGTCAGCTTGCCGGCATCCTCCTCCATGTGGGCGCGCTCGATCGGGATCTGCACGATCGTGCCGTCCTCGAGCTCCACCTCGACGGATCCCTCGAACGCGATCGGCTCGTCGTACTGCGAGATCTGATAGTTCTTGCCGAGGTCCGGGTAGAAGTAGTTCTTCCGCGCGAATCGGCTCGACGGGGCGATCGAGCAGCCGAGGGCGAGGCCCAGGCTGATCGACGAACGGATCGCGGTCTCGTTCACGACAGGCAGTGAACCGGGCAGCCCGAGGTCGACCGGGGCGATCAGCGTGTTCGGCTCGGCGGCGTGATACAGCTCGTTCGCGGGGTTCGGCGCGTCCGAGAACATCTTCGTGTGCGTGTTGAGCTCGACATGCACCTCGAACCCGAGCACGGGCTCGAACATCTCCAGGGCCTTGTCGAAGTCCATGAGCTTGGCGGTGGCCATCAGCGGGTCCCTCCCACGAGCTGGGGTGCACGCGTGAGGAGCGGTGCTCCCCACGAATCGACGAGCAGCGTCTCGACCGCGGCGCCGACTCTGTAGAGCCGCGCGTCCTCACGCGCGGGGGCGATGAACTGGATGCCGACCGGCAGCCCGTCCTCCGCTGCCAGTCCGCTGGGAACCGAGATCCCGGGGACGCCGGCGAGGTTCACGGGGATCGTCGTGATGTCGTTCAGGTACATCTGCAGCGGATCGTCGATCTTCTCGCCGATCTTGAACGCCGTGGTCGGGGCCGACGGCGTCGCGATGACGTCGACATCGGCGAAGGCGTTCGCGAAGTCCTGCTGAATGAGCGTGCGGACCTTCTGCGCGCTGCCGTAGTACGCGTCGTAGTACCCGGCCGACAGCGCGTACGTACCGAGGATGATGCGACGCTTCACCTCATCGCCGAAACCGGCGTCACGCGTCGCGGACATCACGTCCTCGACCGTCGGAGTGCCGTTCGGCGTGACGCGGAGGCCGAAGCGCACCGAGTCGAACTTCGCGAGGTTGCTGGACGCCTCGGCGGGCAGGATCAGGTAATAGGCAGCCACGCCGTACTCGAAGTGCGGCGCGCCGATCTCGACGATCTCTGCGCCGTGAGCCTCCATCAGCGCAAGTGCGCTGCGGAACGACTCGGCGACGCCGGGCTGGAAGCCGCTGTCGGGCAGCTCCCGGATGACGCCGACCTTGAGCCCCTTGAGGACATCTCCGCGCGCACCCTCCCGGGCGGCCTCCGCGAACGACGGCCACTCATCGCGGAGCGAGGTGGAGTCCTTCGGGTCATGGCCGCCGATCGCGTCGTGCAGGAGACCGGCGTCGAGCACGGTGCGCGTGACCGGTCCGACCTGGTCGAGGCTCGAGGCGAGCGCGATGGCGCCGTAGCGGCTCACGCCGCCGTAGGTCGGCTTGACGCCGACGGTGCCGGTCACGTGCGCGGGCTGACGGATCGAGCCGCCGGTGTCGGAGCCCAGTGCGAGAGGCGCCTCGAACGCGGCGACGGCCGCTGCCGACCCCCCGCCCGAACCGCCGGGGATCCGATCGAGGTCCCACGGGTTGCGGGTGGGGCCGTATGCGGAGTGCTCGGTGGAGGATCCCATGGCGAACTCGTCCATGTTGGTCTTGCCGAGCGGGATCATGCCTGCGGCGCGTGATCGCGCGACGACCGTGGCGTCGTAGGGCGAGCGGTAGCCCTCGAGGATCCGCGAGCCGCTCGTCGTCGGCTGATCCGTCGTGACCAGAACGTCCTTGATGGCCAACGGCACGCCTGCGATCGGGCCGAGAGGTTCGCCCGCTGCGCGCTGAGCGTCGACGGCGGCAGCAGCCGCGAGAGCACCGTCGTTGACGTGCAGGAAGGCATGGACATCGCCGTCGACGGCCGCGATCCGGTCGAGGTGCGCGCGAGTCGCCTCGACGCTCGAGATCTCGCGGCTGACGAGCTTCTCGGCGAGTTCGGCGGCGGTCAGGCGGATGATGTCGCTCACTGCTCTTCTCCCAGGATCGCGGTGACGCGGAACCGGCCGTCTGCCTGGTCCGGCGCATTCTGAAGGACCTGCTCGTGCGTGAGAGGTTCGCCGACGACGTCGGGCCGATACACATTGCTCAGCGGTATGGGATGACTCGTCGCGGCCACGTCGGGGCTTGCGACCTCCGACACCTTCGCGATGTTGTCGACGATGGCGTCGAGCTGGCCCGTCAGCCGGGTCACCTCGTCGTCGTTGAGCTGGATGCGCGCGAGCACGCCGAGATGACGCACGAGATCAGGGGTGATTTCAGACACGCTCTCAAGTCTAGTTGCCGCGCTGGCAGGGTCCCTGCGGTCCGGTGACGCCGCCCTATGCTGGGCGGGTGAGCTCGTATCAGCCTCCTCGCCCATGGGTCACCAGCTACGCCGCGGGAGTCCCCCAGGACCTCTCCCCCGTGTCCGGCTCGTTGATCGACATCGTCGCCGCCTCGGCGCGCGACTACCCGGATGCACCCGCGCTGCAGTTCTTCGGGCGCGAGACGACATACTCCGATCTGCAGGATGCGATCACCCGGGCAGCATCGGGACTGCGTGACCTCGGCGTGCGCGCTGGTGATCCTGTCGCGATCGTGTTGCCGAACTGCCCGCAGCACATCGTCGCCTTCTACGCCGTGCTCCGCCTCGGGGCCGTCGTGGTCGAGCACAATCCGCTCTACACCCCGCGGGAACTGCGCAAGCAGTTCGAGGACCACGGCGCGAAGCACGCGATCGTGTGGAACAAGGTCGTCTCCACCGTGCAGGAGTTCCCGGCCGACCTCGCGGTGACGAATCTGATCTCCGTCGACGTGACCCGCGCCATGCCCCTCTTCACGCGCGCCGCGCTGCGGCTGCCGATAGCCAAGGCGCGGGAGTCGCGCGCCGCGCTGACGGAGAAGGTGCGGGGAACGATCACGTGGGATTCGGTGACGCGATCGACCCCGCTTCCGGACACGCATCCCCGGCCGGCCACCGAAGATCTCGCGATCATCCAGTACACGTCGGGGACCACCGGAACTCCGAAGGGCGCGGCACTCACGCACGGCAACCTGCTCGCGAACGCCGCGCAGTCGCAGGCCTGGGTGCCGTCGATCCAGCGCGGCAAGGGCTGCGTCGTGTACGCCGTGCTGCCGATGTTCCACGCGTACGGACTCACGCTGTGCTTGACGTTCGCGATGTCGATGGGCGCGCGGCTCGTGCTGTTCCCGAAGTTCGATCCGGATCTCGTTCTCGACGTGGTGAAGAAGCATCCGGCCACTTTCCTCCCGCTCGTCCCGCCCATCGCCGATCGCCTGTTGGCAGCCGCGAACGCCAAGGGAGTCTCGCTCGACGGCATCGAGGTCGCGATCTCGGGAGCGATGGCCCTGCCGCATGAGCTCGTCGTGCCGTTCGAGGCCGCGACGAACGGTTTCCTGGTCGAGGGATACGGGCTCAGCGAATGCTCCCCCGTGCTGATGGCGAACCCCGTGGCAGACAACCGGGTACCGGGAACGGTCGGACTGCCGCTGCCCGGGACGGAGTGCCGCGTGGTCGACCCCGATGATCCGACGCGGGATGTGACCCCCGGCACCGCGGGTGAACTTCTGGTGCGAGGGCCGCAGGTCTTTTCCGGCTACTACGGCAAGCCGGAGGAGACCGAGGCCGTCTTCGTCGACGGCTGGTTCCGCACCGGCGACATCGTGACGGTCGACGATGCAGGTTTCATCAGAATCGTCGACCGCATCAAAGAGCTCATCATCACCGGCGGCTTCAACGTGGCCCCGACCGAGGTCGAGAATGCTCTGCGGCAGCATCCGCAGGTGGCGGACGCCGCGGTGGTCGGTCTTCCGAGCGACCACTCGGGCGAAGAGGTCGTCGCGGCTATCGTGATCGCCGCGGGAGCCGAGGTCGACGTCGAGGCGGTGCGCGACCATGCCCGCGGCATCCTCACGCCCTATAAGGTTCCCCGCCGCATCTTCATCGTCGACGAGCTCCCCACTTCGCTGATCGGCAAGGTGCTCAGACGACAGGTGAAGGAGAAGCTCGTCGCGCTGACTTCGGGTGAGTGAAGACGCTCTCACAGGCACGGGCGACTGCGACGCGCTACCCTTGGTCAGTGACTCCTGAAGACGCTGTGCCCACCGACGCCCCCGAGACCCCTGGATTCGAGGCGCTCGGCATCACCGGCCCCGTCCTCAAGGCCATCAAGGATCTCGGCTACGAGACCCCCTCCCCCATCCAAGCCGCGACGATCCCGACCCTGCTGTCCGGTCGCGATGTCGTCGGCATGGCCCAGACCGGCACGGGAAAGACCGCGGCCTTCGCGCTCCCCGTCCTGGAGCGCCTCGACGTGTCGCAGAAGACTCCGCAGGCTCTCGTGCTCGCACCGACGCGCGAGCTCGCCCTGCAGGTGTGCGAGGCCTTCGAGTCCTACGCATCGAAGATGAAGGGCGTCCATGTCCTCCCGGTCTACGGAGGGCAGGGCTACGGCGTTCAGCTGTCGGCGCTCCGCCGCGGTGTGCACGTGATCGTCGGAACCCCCGGCCGCATCATGGATCACCTCGCCAAGGGCACTCTCGACCTTTCGCAGCTGCAGTACCTGGTGCTCGACGAGGCCGACGAGATGCTCAAGATGGGCTTCGCGGAAGACGTGGAGCAGATCCTCGCGCAGACGCCCGAAGAGAAGCAGGTCGCCCTGTTCTCGGCGACGATGCCTCCTCAGATCCGTCGTCTGGCGCAGAAGTACCTGCGCGAGCCCGAAGAGATCAGCATCAAGTCGAAGACCGCGACCGGCACGAACATCACGCAGCGCTACCTCGTCGTGTCGTACGCGCAGAAGGTCGATGCGCTCACGCGCATCCTCGAGGTCGAGAACTTCGACGGCATGATCGTGTTCGTGCGGACGAAGAACGAGACCGAGACGCTCGCCGAGAAGCTGCGCGCCCGCGGATACTCCGCCGCCGCGATCAACGGCGACGTGCCTCAGGTGCAGCGCGAGCGCAGCGTCAACCAGCTCAAGGCGAGCAAGCTCGACATCCTCGTCGCGACCGACGTGGCCGCTCGAGGTCTGGACGTCGAGCGCATCAGCCACGTCATCAACTTCGACATCCCCACCGACACCGAGTCGTACGTGCACCGCATCGGCCGCACGGGGCGTGCCGGGCGCACGGGAGATGCGATCAGCTTCATCACCCCGCGCGAGCGCTACCTGCTGAAGTCCATCGAGAAGGCCACGCGTCAGCAGCCCACCCAGATGCAGCTGCCGAGCCTCGACGACGTGAACACCACGCGTCTCGCCCGCTTCGACGACGCGATCACCACGGCGCTCAGCGACGCCGCGCGCATCGAGAAGTTCCGCGACATCATCGACCACTACGTGCGCAACCACGACGTGCCCGAGGCGGATGTCGCAGCGGCACTCGCGGTCGTCGCACAGGGAGAGACTCCGTTGCTGCTCGACCCCGCCGACGATGCACTGTCGAAGGCCGTCGAGTACGACAACCGGCCGCCGCGCGAGAGCAACACCCGTGACCGCCGCGAGACCCGCGAACCGCGGGAGCGCCGTGGCCGCGGCGACTACAAGCCGTACCGCATCGAGGTCGGCCGCCGCCACCGGGTCGAGCCCCGGCAGATCGTCGGAGCGCTCGCGAACGAGGGCGGCCTGGGTCGCGACGACTTCGGCGCGATCAACATCCGCCCGGACTTCACCGTGGTCGAACTGCCCGCGAACCTCGACTCGTCTGTCCTCGACAAGCTGAAGGACACGCGCATCTCGGGTCGTCTGATCGAGATCAAGCCCGACCGCGGACCCGCGAACCGCCGTACCGACGGCCCCCGCGGAGGCTTCGATCGACGCGACGACCGCCCTCGCTACGACCGCGACGAGCGTCCGGCGCGGAGTGACGAGCGTGCGGAGAAGCCGTTCCGCAAGCCGCGCCACAAGGGCTGATCAGCAGTACCGCATCGAACGCGCCGCACCCCCGACGATGTCAGGATGCGGCGCGTTCTGCGTATCCGGTCGAACCGCCCGAGAAGACCGCGGCAGCGAGCGTCAGCGGAAGGCGGTGGTTCCGCCTCGGATCACCGACGGCCAGAGTGCCGGCGAGGGCGACCGGCGGACGTGACGGTCATCCGAGAGCGTCGGGCCCTTCTGTCACGAGGATGTGGAACTGCGCCGCGTCGAGGATGCGGATGCCGAGCTCCTCGGCCTTGCCGAGCTTCGACCCCGCGCCCGGACCGGCGGCGACGAAATCGGTCTTCTTCGAGACGCTCGACGCCGCTTTGCCTCCCGCTCTGATGATCGCCTCCTGCGCTCCGTCGCGCGTGTAGCCGTCGAGCGACCCCGTCGCCACGACGGTCAATCCGTCGAGCACGCCGCCCTCCGCCACCGCGGCACCCGGACCGGGGTGCCCGGGCGTGGCCCACTGCACGCCGGCCTCGGCCCATTGCCGCACGATCTCCTGGTGCCAGTCGACCTCGAACCAGTCGAGCAGCGAATCGGCGATGATCGCTCCGACCCCTTCCACGGCGGCGAGCTCGTCACGAGTCGCCGCGCGGATCGCCTCGAGCGACCCGAACCACTGCGCGAGCGCTCGCGCCGCAACGGGTCCGACGTGACGGATGTTCAGCGAGACCAGCAGTCGCCACAGGTCCTTCGTCTTCGCCTTCTCGAGCTCGGCGAGGAGAGTCACCGCCTGCGATGACGGTTGCGGCCCTTCGAGACCGGACTTCTTCTCGGCGGCTGTGGGATTGCGGCGGAACGGAGCTCTGGTCTTGACCAAGCCCTCGTCGTCCTCCTTCGGCAGCCCGGTCTCGGAGTCGCGCACGACGACTTCGATCGGCACGATCTCGTCGAGGGTCAGCGCGAACAGACCGGCCTCCGTCTCGAGCGGCGGAACGGCAGGCGACGTGGGTTGGGTGAGCGCCGCGGCCGTGACCTCCCCGAGCGCTTCGATGTCGAGAGCGCCGCGCGACCCGATGTGCTCGACCCGTCCTCGCACCTGTGCCGGACACGAGCGGGCGTTGGGGCATCGCAGATCGATGTCGCCCTCCTTCATGGGGCGCAGGGGTGTCCCGCACTCCGGACACTCGGCAGGCATGACGAACTCACGCTCTGTGCCGTCGCGTTTCTCGACGACCGGACCCAGGACCTCGGGAATCACGTCGCCCGCCTTGCGGAGCACCACCGTGTCTCCGATCAGCACGCCCTTGGCCTTCACCACGTCCTTATTGTGGAGCGTCGCCTG
The DNA here is from genome assembly GCF_963521645.1 of uncultured Microbacterium sp. GTDB lineage: Bacteria > Actinomycetota > Actinomycetes > Actinomycetales > Microbacteriaceae > Microbacterium. The sequence goes on from NZ_CAUQVQ010000009.1 coordinate 37,124, forward strand.
CCGCACCACCGACCCCGCGACATGCGCAGGCGCCATCACGGCGAACGGAGTGGCTCGTCCTGTGCGGCCGACCGAGACGACGATGTCGAGGAGCTTCGTCTGCACCTCTTCGGGCGGGTACTTGTATGCGATCGCCCATCGTGGGGCGCGACTGGTCGCGCCGAGCTCGTCGTGCAGCGACAGTTCGTCAACCTTCACCACGATGCCGTCGAGCTCGTGTTCGATGTCGTGCCGGTGCTCCCCGAAGTGCTCGACGAACGACGTGACCTCATCGATGCTCGTGCAGACCTTCGTGTGCGGGCTCGTCGGCAGACCCCACTCCGCGAGCAGCTCGTAGACCTGGCTCTGCGCGGCGACCGGCGGATTCGACCATGCCCCGACTCCGTGCACGTACAGCGCGAGCGACTCGATGCGCAGCAGACCCGCCTCGAGTTCGAGCCCGTTCTTCTTCTCGATCTGCTGACGAAGCCCGCCACTCGCGGCGTTGCGTGGATTCGCGAAGGACGGGAAGCGTCGCGCTGCGGCCGTGCGGGCCTTCTCTTCGTCGAAGGGCTTCTTGGCCCCCGCGCGAGCCTCCCATCGCGCCAGAGCGTCCGCGTAGGCGCGATCGCGGAACTCCGCCTGCGCGGCGTTCAGGCGCTCGAAAGCGGCCACGGGAATGAAGACCTCCCCGCGCACTTCGACGATCTCGGGGTGTCCGGAGCCCGACAGCTCGCGTGGGATCTCCGGGAGTCGGAGCGCGTTCTCGGTGACTATCTCCCCCACGCGTCCGTCGCCTCGCGTGGCCGCAGACGTGAGGCGGCCGTTCTCATAGCGCAGGTTGATCGCGAGCCCGTCGATCTTCAACTCGGTGAGCCAATCGACATCACGCCCTGCCGCGGCCCGGGTCTTCGCCGCCCACTCCCGCAGCTCGTCGATCGAGAACACGTTGTCGAGACTGAGCATCCGCTCGGCGTGCTCGATGGTCGCGAGACCGGTCGCCTCCGCGGCACCGACCATCTGCGTCGGCGAATCCTGCCCCTGGAGTTCGGGATGGAGGCGCTCGAGCTCTTCGAGCCGGTGCATCCACCCGTCGTACGTGAAGTCGTCCACCAGCGACGTGTCGCGTCCGTAATACGCGTCCTTCGCCTCGAGGATGCGGGTGGTCAGCTCCTCCGCTTCGACACGGGCGTCTTCCAACGAGATGTTCTCCGGCACCCCGCCAGTCTACGAGCGGGCACCGACATCGAGAGCGAGGCGCTACGCGTCGACTGGGACTGCCGACACCGTGCGATCGATCGTGAACTGGCCCAGCACCCGCGTGCCCACGTACAGCACTGCGGTCTGTCCGGGGGCGACGCCGTCCAGAGGCCGCTCCGGCACGACCCGCACGCCTTCCGACGACACGAACGCCCTGGCCGGCTCGGGATCCGCGTGAGCGCGGATCTGCACCTCGCAGTCGAAGTCGGGCTCCTCGGGTGCGGCGCCCGCCCAGCTGAAGCGCTCACCGGAGATCTCACGCGTCGCCAGCGCCTCCTTCGGGCCGACGACGACCGTGTTCGAGACGGGACGCACCTCCAGGACGAAGCGGGGCTTGCCGTCTGCCGCAGGGACGCCCAGCTTGAGTCCGCGCCGCTGACCGACCGTGAAGGCGTGCGCGCCCTCATGCGACCCCACGACCTCGCCCGCGCGATCGACGATCTCACCGGTGGCCGTGCCGACCTTCTCGGCGAGCCATCCTCGGGTGTCGCCGTCGGGGATGAAGCAGATGTCGTGACTGTCGGGCTTCTGCGCGACGCTGAGCCCGCGTGCCTCCGCCTCGGCACGGACCACGGCCTTGGAGGGTGTGGTGCCGAGCGGGAAGTAGGTGTGAGCGAGCTGCTCGGCGGTGAGCACACCCAGCACGTAGGACTGGTCCTTCGCGTTGTCGGCCGCCCTGTGCAGTTCGAGGCCGGCATCCGTGGGGATGAGCGTCGCGTAATGCCCTGTGCAGACGGCGTCGAAGCCGAGCTCGATCGCCCTCTCGAGGAGGGCGGCGAACTTGATCTTCTCGTTGCAGCGCATGCACGGATTCGGAGTGCGCCCCGCCTGATACTCCGAGACGAAGTCCGCGATCACATCCTCGCGGAACCGCTCGGAGAAGTCCCACACGTAGAAGGGGATGCCCAGCAGGTCGGCTGCCCGTCGGGCGTCGAGAGCGTCCTCGATCGTGCAGCAGCCCCTGCTTCCGGTCCGCAGAGTCCCGCCGGCCCGCGAGAGCGCGAGATGGACACCGACGACGTCGTGGCCCGCCTCGACGGCGCGCGCAGCCGCCACGGCGGAGTCCACCCCGCCACTCATGGCCGCAAGAATCCTCATGCAGCCAGTCTACGAGCGCTCGGCTGAGCCGGAGCCGGATGCCCTCGCGTACGCATCGGCTATCGAGGAGAGCACGGCGTCGACATCCGCGTCGGTGGAGGTGCGGCCGAGCGAGAACCGCAGCACGCTGCGTGCATCCTGTTCGCTGCGGCCCATGGCCATCACGACGTGCGAGGGTTCCGCGACACCCGCCTGACAGGCCGAGCCGGTCGACGCGGCGATGCCCGCCATGTCGAGCAGGAACAGCAGACTCTCACCCACCGCCCCCGGGAACAGGATGTGCGCATTGCCTGGAAGCCGCTCCGCGCGGTCGCCCAGCACTTCCGCGCTCGGAACACGTCGGAGGATGCCGTCGATGAGGCGATCCCGCAGCGCGCTGAGGCGGGCGTTCTCCGAGTGGCGTTCCTTCTCCGCGAGCTCGAGCGCCGTGGCGAACGCGGCTGCTCCGGGGACGTCCTGTGTTCCGGCCCGGAGCCCCCGCTGCTGCGCGCCTCCGCGCAGGATCGCCGAGATCCGGGCGGTGCGCGCGCTGATCAGGGCACCGACCCCGACGGGCGCCCCGATCTTGTGTCCGGCGACGCTCATCGCCACGAGTCCCACAGCGTCGGGGGCGTCTCCCCTCAGGCCCCGGAAGGACAGCGCCACATGACCGAGCGCCGAGACGGCATCGAGGTGCAGCGGAACGCGCGCGGCAGCGGCCGACGACGACAGAGCCTCGGCGTCGTTGATCGTCCCGGCCTCGTTGTTGGCCACGAGCGCGGTCGCCAGAGCCGCGCCGGGCAGCTGTGCCGCGAATTCGGTCAGATCGATCGCCGCTGTGCGATATACCGGAACAGAGCGTAGCGTCGCTCCGGATGCGATCAGGGCCTCGACAGTGTCCACCGTCGCGTGGTGCTCGGCGTCCGGCATGACGATCGCGTCGGTCCCCTCGGGTCGCGAGTGCCACAGCCCCTGCAGCGCCAGGTTGATCGACTCCGTCCCGCCGGAGGTGAAGACCACCTCGATCGGATCGCACCCGAGCACCGCTGCGGCGCGCTCCCGCGACTCCTCCAGCAGACGGCGCGCGTCCTGGCCGGCTCCGTGCGTCGACGAGGCGTTGCCGACGACTGCGCTCGCGTCGAGCCAGGCCTCGCGCGCCTCGGGGCGCAGCGGAGTGGTCGCGGCGTGATCGAGGTAGTGCTGCATCCTTCCACTCTCCCCCATTTCCGCGCGCCGGGACGCACATGGAACTGAGTGCACGCTGTCCTGAGACCCGAGCGCAGACCTCTATGGTGTACTCATGCCCGCGATCCGAGACATCACCGTGCCCGGCGGTACTGCACTCGACAACCTCGGCGTCCGCCTCCATGACGGCGTCGGAACCCTTCGCGTCTGGTCGCAGAACGCCTCGTCCATCGAGCTCGTCGTCTTCGACGCCACAGACCTCGACTGGGTCATCGATCAGGTCGACCTGGAACGACTGCCCGGCGGCGTCTGGGAGGTCACGACCGAGTTGCTGCAGCCCGGCACCAGATACGCGATCCGTGTCGGAGGCCCTCACGGACCAGGGAACACGTTCAATCCTGAGACGCTGCTGCTCGACCCCTATGCCCGCGGACTGGCCCAGGGCGACGGCTACGAGGAGTGGCGCTCCGTGGTGATCGTCGACGGCTTCGACTGGGGTCAGTCCACGAAGCCGCGTATCCCGCTCGACCGCACCGTCATCTACGAGGGCCATCTCAAGGGGCTCACGAAGCGCCACCCTGACGTTCCCCCCGCTCTCCACGGGACCTACGCGGGGCTCGCCCACCCGGCGATGATCGAGTACTTCCACTCGCTCGGGATCACGTCGATCGAGCTGCTGCCCGTGCAGGCCTTCGTCCCCGAGCCCCGGCTGCTCGAGCGCGGTCTCACGAACTACTGGGGCTACAACACCCTCAACTTCTTCACTCCCCACAACGCATATGCGACGGAGGAGGCGCGCAAAGGCGGCCCCGAGGCGGTTCTCGCAGAGTTCAAGGGCATGGTGCGCCTGCTGCATGAAGCAGGGCTCGAGGTCATCCTCGACGTCGTGTACAACCACACCTCCGAAGAGGGGCTCGGCGGTCCTCGCTCGAGTCTCCGCGGCATCGACAACGCGAGCTACTACCGACAGGAGGCCTCGGGGGCGTACATCGACACCACAGGGTGCGGCAACACCCTCGACACCTCGACGGATGCCGGCGCTCGTCTCGTGCTCGACTCGCTGCGCTACTGGGCGCAGGAGATGCAGATCGACGGATTCCGTTTCGACCTCGCCACGGCGATCGCACGCGACGGCTCGCATGCCTACACTCCCGAGCACCCGCTGCTCACCGCGATCGCGAACGATCCGATCCTCCGGGAGACCAAGCTCATCGCCGAGCCATGGGACGTCGGCATGGGCGGATGGCAGACGGGCAACTTCCCCAAGGGCTGGATGGAGTGGAACGACCGCTACCGCGATCGGGTGCGCAACTTCTGGCTGAGTGACATCGACTACGCGCGACGCGCGTCCGCTCCGGTCGGCATCGGCGGCTTCGCCACGCGACTCGCCGGGTCATCGAACACCTTCGCGGACGAACGAGGGCCGCTCGCGAGCATCAACTTCGTGACGGCGCACGACGGATTCACCCTCCACGACCTCGTGTCGTACGACGTGAAGCACAATGAGGCGAACGGCGAGCAGAACCGCGACGGCGCCGACATGAACCGCGCGTTCAATCACGGCATCGAGGGTCCGACCGACGACCCGCGCATCCTCGCGGCCCGACGCAAGGCGATGCGCAACCTGCTGGGCACTCTCCTGCTGTCGGCGGGGATCCCGATGCTCACGGCGGGCGACGAGGTCGGCCGCACACAACGAGGCAACAACAATGCCTATGCGCAGGACTCGTCCTTGACCTGGCTCGGCTGGGACCCCGCTCCGTGGCAGGAGGACCTGCGCGCCCACGTAGCCCGACTCATCGCGCTCCGTGCCGAGAACCCTGCGCTGCGGCCGAGTCGCTATGCCCGCCTCGGCGAGCACATCCCCAACGCCTCCGTCATGGACTGGTTCGACCAGAACGGCGAGACCATGGAGAGCGAGCAGTGGGCGGACCCCGGCAACCGCACGCTGCAGTACGTGGCCGCCTCCACGCCCGACCGCGAGCCCGCCAACCGGATCCTGCTCATCGTGCACGGCACGGAGTCGCCGATCGACGTCAGACTCCCGGAGGAGCTCGAGGACGCGACGCGCTTCATCTCGCTGTGGTCGAGTGCCGACGATCGTCCCGAAGCCGGTGGAGAGGTCTTCGCACCGGGCGACATCCTGCCCATCGCGGGGACCTCCATGCGACTCTTCCGCGTCGAATGACGAGCGGCGCGCCGGTGCCTTCCGCGAGCTACCCGCGGTACGGCCGTCGCGGTACATTCGGGTAGTGGCCGCACGTATGAGCAGCATCCGTCCGAAGGCTCTTCGGAGCCCCTCTCAGATCCCGACGCGCCCGTGGGGCCCCGTCTCCGACGGCGAGGCGCTCGTCGCGACGCGCATCCCCCTCCTCGCCGGCACTCCGTCCGTTCCGGGCGGCTTCGCTCCGAAGGCCTTCGTCGGCGAGGTGGTGCCGTTCAGTGTCGTCGCTTTCCGCGAAGGGCACGACCTGATCGGCGTACAGCTCCGGTTGACGTCGCCCGACGGGGAGGAGACGCTGCACCGCCTCGCCCCGTTCCTCGACGGGACCGATCGCTGGGGCGCGGAGCTCGCCGTCGACCTGCAGGGGCGCTGGACGTTCCGCTTCGAGGCCTTCTCCGACGACTACGCGACCTGGGCCCACGCAGCCGAGGTGAAGGTCGCGGTCGGAGTCGATGTGCCGGTCATGGCGGCCCTCGGCGCAGAGCTGTTCACCCGCGCCGCGCGCGAGAAGGACCGCCCGGCCGCTCAGCGCCGACGTCTCGGCGAGGTCGCGACGGCATTGGCGACCGGTGATGCGGCGATGACCACTGCGGCGGCCACCGATCCGGAGCTCGCGCAGATCTTCCACGATCGCCCACTGACGACGCTGCGCTCGGCGGCTCCCGCACGCTCTCTCCTCGTCGAACGGACCGCTGCCGGGGTGGGAGCGTGGTACGAGTTCTTCCCGCGCTCGGAGGGCGCCCGGCGTCTCAAGGACGGCTCTATCAAGAGCGGCACGTTCCGCACTGCGGCCAAGCGCCTCCCCGCGGTCGCCGCGATGGGGTTCGACGTCATCTACCTCGTGCCGATCCATCCGATCGGCACGACCAACCGCAAGGGCCGCAACAACACGCTCACGACCGAGCCCGGTGATCCCGGCTCGCCCTACGCGATCGGCTCCGCCGACGGAGGGCACGACGCGATCCATCCCGAGCTCGGCAAGCCTGCCGACTTCCGCGCGTTCGTCCGCGCCGCCCGCAACGAAGGCCTGGAAGTCGCGCTCGACATCGCTCTGCAGGCGTCGCCCGACCACCCGTGGGTCGCCGAGCACCCGGAGTGGTTCACCACTCTCCCCGACGGCACCATCGCCTACGCCGAGAACCCTCCCAAGAAGTACCAGGACATCTATCCCCTGAACTTCGACAACGACCCCGCCGGCATCTATCAGGAGATGTTGCGCATCGTGCAGCACTGGGTGCGCGAGGGCGTCAAGATCTTCCGCGTCGACAATCCGCACACGAAGCCGCTGCAGTTCTGGGAGTGGCTCATCGCGACGGTGAACGCCCAGGACCCCGATGTGATCTTCCTCGCCGAGGCATTCACGCGACCCGCGGTGATGCGGGCGCTCGCGGCCGTCGGGTTCCAGCAGAGCTACAGCTACTTCACCTGGCGCAACACGAAGGCCGAGCTCGAGGAGTTCCTCACCAGCGTCGCCCATGAGACCAGCGACTACATGCGGCCGAACCTGTTCGTGAACACGCATGACATCCTCACCGAGTACCTGCAGTTCGGCGGACGTGCGGCCTACCGGATCCGCGCCTGCATCGCCGCCACCGCGGCCCCGATCTACGGCGTGTACGCCGGATACGAGCTCTTCGAGAACGTGGCGCGGCCCGGTTCCGAGGAGAACATCGACAACGAGAAGTACGAGTTCAAGTTCCGCGACTGGGAAGGCGCGGAGGCATCGGGTGACTCGCTCGCACCGCTTCTGCGTCGGCTGAACGAGATCCGTCGCGATCACCCGGCTCTTCGGCAACTCCGCAACCTCTCCGTGCACTGGAGCGACGACGACTCGGTGCTCGTCTACAGCAAGCACCTCGACGCCGCGTTCACGGGCACGGGCCACGACGACACGATCCTCGTCGTCGCCAACGTCGATCCGCACTCCGTCCGCGAGACCACCGTCCACCTCGACACCACGATCTGGGGCGTGCCGCCCGGCGAGCCCTTCGAGGTGGAGGACCTGCTGACCGGGGCCGTGTGGACGTGGGCCGATCACAACTACGTGCGCCTCGACGCCTTCGCCGAGCCTGTGCACATCCTGAAGGTGAGGAGACGAGCATGAGCTACGTCGAAGATGCCGCAACATCGTCGGATTGGGCAGCTGTCGCCGCCGGCGCCCACCACGACCCGCACGCGGTGCTCGGCTCGCATCCCGCCAAGGACGGGAGCAACCGCACGGTGACCGTGATCCGTGCGCGCCGCCCTCTCGCCTCCTCGGTCGCCGCTGTCTTCGAAGATGGGAGCCGGCTGCCGCTCGATCATGTCGCGCACGGCATCTGGGAAGCGCAGCATGACGGCGCCCCCGTGGCGTATCGGATCGCCGCCGCGTACGGCGACGATGACGAGACCATCACCGGCGACCCGTATCGGCACCTCCCCACGCTGGGCGACATCGACCTGCACCTGATCGCGGAGGGGCGTCACGAGCGGCTCTGGCAGGTGCTGGGAGCGCATCCACGAGTGAGCGGCGGCGAGAGCGGGGTGGCCTTCGCCGTCTGGGCCCCCAATGCCACGGCCGTCCGCGTGGTCGGCGATCACAACGGCTGGAGCGGCGAATCGCACGCCATGCGCTCGATGGGTGTGAGCGGGGTCTGGGAGCTGTTCATCCCCGATCTGGCTGTCGGCACGCGCTACAAGTACGAGATCCGCACCCGCGGCGGCGCGTGGATCTTCAAGGCCGACCCGATGGCCCAGGCGGCGCAGACACCGCCCGAGACGGCATCCGTCGTGACCGCATCCACCTACGCCTGGTCGGACGGTGCGTGGATGACCCGCCGCGCGGCGACGCATGCCGTCGCGCAGCCGCTGTCGGTGTACGAGATCCATCTCGGCTCGTGGCGCGGGGGCCTGGGCTACCGCGAAGCCGCCGACCCGCTCATCGCACACGTGACCGAGGCCGGCTTCACGCACGTCGAGTTCATGCCGCTCGCCGAGCACCCGTTCGGTGGCTCGTGGGGCTACCAGGTCAGCGGATACTACGCGGCGACCAGCCGCTTCGGCAGCCCCGACGACCTGCGGTACCTGATCGACCGGCTCCATCAGGCGGGCATCGGCGTGATCATGGACTGGGTGCCCGGGCACTTCCCCAAGGACGCCTTCGCCCTCGCGAAGTTCGACGGACAGCCGCTCTACGAGCACCCCGACCCCCGCCGCGGCGAGCACCAGGACTGGGGAACCCTCATCTTCGACTACGGCCGCCCCGAAGTGCGAGGCTTCCTGGTGGCCAACGCGCTGTTCTGGCTGAGCGAGTTCCACGTCGACGGCCTCCGGGTCGACGCCGTCGCCTCCATGCTCTACCTCGACTACTCGCGCAACGCCGGCGAGTGGGAGCCGAACATCCACGGAGGCAGGGAGAACCTCGAGGCGATCCGGTTCCTCCAAGAGGTCAACGCGACCGCCTATCGCCTGCACCCCGGCGTGCTCATGATCGCCGAGGAGTCGACGAGCTTCCCCGGAGTGACGGCGACGACCGACCATGCCGGTCTCGGCTTCGGGTTCAAGTGGAACATGGGCTGGATGAACGACTCCCTCCAGTACATCGAACGCGATCCGATGTACCGTGCCCACCACGAGGGTGAGATGACGTTCTCGTTCGTGTACGCGTTCGGGGAGAACTACCTGCTCCCCATCAGCCATGACGAGGTCGTGCACGGCAAGGGCAGCCTGCTCTCGAAGATGCCCGGCGACCATTGGCACAAGCTCGCGAACGCCCGCGCCTACCTGGGATACATGTGGGGCCACCCGGGCAAGAAGCTGCTCTTCATGGGGCAGGAGTTCGGACAGCTGGCGGAGTGGTCCGAGTCCCGCGAACTCGACTGGTGGCTGCTCGACCAGCCGTCGCACGCGCAGCTGCAGAGCTTCGTCGGCCAGCTCAATCACACGTATCGTGCTCAGGCTCCGCTGTGGGAGCGGGACAACGACGGGTCCGCGTTCTCCCGTCTCGGCGCCCCCACCTGGGACCCGAACGTGATCGTGTTCGAGCGCCGTGACGCTCATGGTGGTCGACTCGTCGTGATCAGCAACTTCGCCGGAGTCGAGCGCAGCGGATATCGGCTCGCGATGCCGGTCGCCGGCGTATGGCAGGAGATCCTGAACACGGATGCCGCGGAGTTCGGCGGACGAGGGTCGGGAAACCTCGGAATGGTCGTCGCCCACTCGGACGACGAGGGACCTGCGACGGCGACCCTCACGATACCTGCGTTGTCGACCATCTGGCTTCGCTACGAGAGCGACCCGCACGTGCCCACGATCAGCCACGGCTGATCCGGCACCCCACGCACCAGACAGCCCCGGCCATCGTGAGCCGGGGCTGTGAGGTGCGGTCGGCTCAGAAGAGCAGGGACGACAGCCTGTTGCGTGCCGCGATCACTCGCGGATCTGCCGCGCCGATCAGCCCGAACAGCTCGACGAGACGCTCCCTCACAGGTGTCCGCTGATCCGAGGGCAGCTGAGCGAACAGGTCGAGCAGTCGACCGAAGGCGTCGTCGACGTGGCCACCCGCGAGATCGAGGTCCGCGACGTCGAACTGCGCCTGGATGTCGAGCGGCCCCGCGGCGGCCGCCGCCCTGGCATCCTGAAGATCGAGCTTCTGCACACGGTCGAGCAGTCGCACCTGGCCCAGGCCCGCGAGCGCATCCTCATCGCGAGGATTCTCTGCGAGGGCCTTCTCGTAGGCCACGACCGCTGCGGCGTAGTCTCCGCTCTCGATGGCGGCGAAGGCCTCGGCGTGCAGCGGCGGCATGGGCGGCTCCTCAGCCGCCGGCTGCGACTCGGGCGCCTCACCGACGTCGAGCGTGCCCGTCACGCCGTTCTGGGCGGCGAGCTGCAGCAGCTGGGCGAAGACCTCTCGCACCTGCTGTTCGGGGACAGCACCGGTGAACATGGGCACGGGCTGGCCGGCGATGAGGGCGACCACCATCGGGATCGACTGCGCACGGAAACCCTGCGCCAACTGAGGGTTGGCATCGACGTCGACCTTCGCCAGGAGGACCTTGCCGTTGAGCTCACGCGTCACCTTCTCGATGATGGGGCTCAGCTGCTTGCACGGACCGCACCACTCGGCCCACAGGTCGACGACCACCGGCACCGTCCGCGAGATCTCGAGGATCTGCCCGAACGTCTCGTCCGTGGCATCGACCACGAGGTCCGGTGTTGCGGCCGCCGCCTCAGAACCGGAAGGGGGCGCGGTAGGTCGGTTGCGGAGACTGGAGAGATCGACGGCGCCTCGGAGGGCCGCAGGAGAGATATCGGTCACTTGAGCACCTCTGCGGAGAGAAGGTCCTGGCGGACAGCCAGGAGGCGGATCTGTTCGGACGACCCCTGAGCAGGGACCGAGAAGAACAGCTGGAACTCGTAACGCGTGGTCACGCCCTTGGCCGACTCGGTGACGCCCGTGAGCGCCTTCACCTGGGCGTTCTCACCGAAGCGGATGACGGCGTCCGCCGATGTCGGGGTCACCGTCTCATTGTCGATGAGCGACACCGCGACGATCGCTCCGCTGCCGAGGGTGGCCATCGAGACGGGCGCCGTGTCTGCAGGGGCGATGTCGAAGGCGGTCTGCGAGGTCTCTGCAGCCCCGTTGTCGGCGAGGTTCTGGACCACGGCCTGGCGGCTGTCGCGGATGGACTTCGCGAGGTTGAGCGCCAGATCGTCGAAGAGACCGTAGGCCGCGCTCTGCTCCCCCGCATCGACCACGTCAGCGAACGTCTCGGCGAGCTCAGCCGGGGGGATGCTGAGGAACGCCGAATCGTCCGGGACGAGCGAAGTTCCGAGCCAGGTGGCTGCGACATCGGGGAACACCGCATCGGCCGACATCTCGGCCATGTTGGTGATCCGGTAGTTCGACCATGGATCCTGCTGCGTCATCGTGAGGATCACAGGTGGCACGGTGTCATCGCCCTCGCTCTTCGAGAGCATGAGCACTGTGCGCGGCCAGCGATCGGTCGCCTCGGGCAGCACGACCTCGACGTCCTCAGTGGGGATCGCAGCCGGAGGTGCGGTCTCGGGCAGCGCGGTCCGCAGCGCGTACTCGGTCGTGCGCGCCGTCAGCGCCGGCCCGTCCAGCCGCGTTCCGGCGAGGTCGAGGTTCATCGTGGCATCCGCTTCACCGATGGTCGCGGCCGCACTCTGCAGGATCTTCTTCGCCTGCGCCTCGGTCACTGCCGGGGGCTTCTGATTGTCGGGGGCGATCACCGTCTCCGTGGGCGTCGGCGACGGAGACGCCTCACCGATCTGGGGCCAGGAATCAGCCGAGCATCCGGTGGCGAGGAGCGCCGTGAGCGCGATCGCCGGAACTGCGAGGAGTCGTCGTCGAGAAGGTGCGGCGGCGCGCATCTCGCTCGACTTCGCCGCGTTCCCGGTGGGAGTCTCCTCGCTCGCGTCGGCATCGGCGGGCGTCTGCTCCCCGTCGGCAGGATCGGAGGCTGCCGACGAGCCCCTTCCCTCGATCGCGGCGCGCTCCGACGGCGGCAGCTGTGCCAGGTCGATCGGCTCGGTCACCGGGAGCGGTCCAGGACCCTTTCGGCGCGGTCCCCGACCGCGACGCTGGTGGCGGATGCCGAGAACGTAGAGGATCAGCCCCACCACGAGCACGGCGGCTCCCGCCGCCATGAGCGGTCCCGCGAGAGGGGTCGAGTTGTCGAGGGGCCATGACAGGACGATGTCGTCAGGGGCATCCTGCGTGCCGTCGTATGCGATGAGGACGCTGACGCCCTCAGGCAGCTGGAGATCCGTGATCAGGGAGTCCGTCTCCGTGAAGGAGTTGAGCCACAGATCCGAACCGGCCGGGTTGCGGCCCGCGGCCTCGACGGAAGTCCCGTCGCCTTCGACAGCCTCGCCGGTCGCTCCCTCGGCAGGCACCTCTCCCGGCGCGGGCTCGGTCGCAGCGGCATCGACCGAGGGCTCGACGAACTCGACGTCCAGTTCGCCCGCGTCGCCGGCGGTCACGTGGTTGTACTCGGTGTCCGCGAGCCACGCCTCCATGTCCGCCGTGCGGCCATACGCCGCGAAGATGTCGCCCTCGCCCCGGATCAGGAGGGTCTGGGCACCGGGGTTCTCCCGCAGCACCTCGCCGTCCATCAGCACGAAAGGCGCCGGCTCAGCGACGTCGACCGCGACCTTCTCGGTCGACGGTCCTTGGAAGATGGTTCGCTGGGCGATGCCTGCACCGATCAGTCCCGCGGCCAGCACGAAGGCCACCACGGCCCATACGAAACGCACGAATAGTCTCCTCACGCGGCCCGGACGCTCGCCCGAGTCGCAACACTCGACATTTCAGACTAGCGAAACCACCTGTGTGTTGCCCACGAGGCCCTCGCTGCGGCACGTCGCGAACGGTCACGGTCGCCCCGGTGGATACCCTTGCAGCATCCGCTTTTCCCGAGGAGCCGTGAGATGAAGATCCACAACCCCTTCCGCACCGCCCTCGTGGCCACGCTCGGCGTCGGTCTGGGTGTCCTCCTCATCGGGAGCGTGCAGAGCCTCTCGACCGTCCTTCTCTACGTCGGCACGGCCCTGTTCCTCAGCCTCGGACTCGACCCTCTCGTCACCTTCCTCGAGCGCCGTCGTCTTCCGCGCTGGCTTGCGGTCCTGATCACCATCCTCGCCGTGCTCGGCGTGTTCGCGGGAGTGGTGCTGATCGTCCTTCCGGTGCTCGTCGACCAGATCTCCCAGCTGATCGCGCAGATCACCGCCATCGTGCAGAGCGGCACATTCCTCGACGACCTGCGCGAATGGATGGTCGACACCTTCCCCAACCTCAAGGTCGACGAGGTCTTCGCCTACGTCGCGAACTGGCTCGAGACGAATGTGGCGCAGATCGGCGGATCGATCGGCCAGGGAGTGCTCGCGGTGAGCGGCGCGGTCGTGGGCGGGCTGTTCGGTGCCTTCATCGTCCTGATCCTGACGATCTACCTCACGGCGTCGACACCCTCGTTGAAGAGGGCGGTCTATCAGCTCGCCCCCGCCTCCAAGCGCGAACGGTTCATCGATCTGGCCGAGCAGATCACCGACTCGGTCGGCTACTACGTCATGGGACAGGTGTCGCAGGGAGTCATCAACGGCGTGTTGAGCATGGTGTTCCTCACCATCATCGACGCCCCGTTCCCCGCGGTGCTCGCCGTGATCGCGTTCTTCTTCTCGCTCATCCCCCTCGTCGGCACTCTGACGGGATCGACGATCATCGTGCTCGTCTGCCTCATCCCCGGCCTCGGTTCGACCGGGACCGCGATCGCCGCCGCGATCTACTACCTGATCTACATGCAGATCGAGGCGTACGTGATCTCGCCGAGGATCATGAGCCGAGCCGTGTCGGTTCCCGGGGCGGTCGTCGTGGTCGCCGCTCTCGCCGGGGGCAGCCTGCTCGGTCTGCTCGGTGCGCTGATCGCCATCCCTGTGGCCGCGAGCATCCTGATCATCTACCGTCAGGTCCTGATCCCGCGGATGAACGACCTCTAGTCAGCCGGCCACGTCGTCGGGAGCGGGAGAGCAGCCGGATTCACGGCCGCGACGATCTCCGTGAGGACACGGCGGGTCTGAGCCTCCCCCACCCACAGGTGCTTCCCGCCCTCGACGGCGATCAACGTCGCGTGGGGAATCGAGGCGAAGCGCACGCGGGCCTCGTCGGGTCGGAGGTAGTCGTCGAGCTCCGGCACCAGGATGACGACCTCGACACCCGAGTCCGCCCACGCGGCGACCTCCGCATCCGTCGCGCGGTGCAGCGGCGGGGAGAGCAGGATGATGCCCTCGACGTCGTGATCGCGCCCGTACTTGAGGGCGAGCTCCGTGCCGAAGGACCACCCGAGGAGCCAGGGACGCGGAAGGGCTCGGTCTCGGACGAAGTCCATGGCCGCGGCGACGTCGAACTGTTCGGCTCCGCCCCCGTCGAACTGGCCTTCGCTCGTGCCGTGTGGCGAGCTGGTACCGCGCGTGTTGAACCGCAGCACCGCGAGGTCTGCGATGGCAGGAAGTCGTGCTGCGGCCTTGCGGAGGATGTGGGAGTCCATGAATCCGCCGGCCGTCGGCAGCGGATGCAGCGTGACGAGTGTCGCGGCGGGCGCAGCAGACTCGGGCACGGCGAGCTCTCCCACCAGCGTCAGCTCGTCGGCCGTGATGAGCTCGATGGCCTCCCGCCGGGCGGGCAGCTCGATCGGTCCACGGATCTCTGTGCTCATGCCAACCTCCAGCAGTGGGTGTGCCAATGTCTCCGCGCTGCCAGGTCGGCAGCGTCGCCGAGTACCCCGTCTGCGCGCCAGGCGACGACGTGCGGTGTCCCGGGCTCGATCATCCGGCTGCATCCCGGACAGCTGTACTCCTTCTGTGCCTGGACGGCAGACACCGGCTGCACGGTCCATTCGGCCCCCCGGCGCACCTCGGTGCGCTTCCAGGATGCGAGCAGACGGTCGAGGGAGTCCTCAGACTCGGGGCGCGTCTGACGGCGGCGATGTGAGCGGGGCATGACCGCCGCTCACCACCAGTGGTTCTTCGTCCAGAACGCGTGTGCGCCGGCCCAGCTGCCGTAGCGACCGGTGGCGTATCCGGTCGCCCACCTGAGATTGTCGATCGGGTCGTAGCCGTTGCCCGGCACCTTGCTGCAGGGCAGGGCCTGGACGAGTCCGCACGCTCCGGAGGACTTGTTCGTCGCGTTCGGGTTCCAGCCGCTCTCCCGAGAGACGATGTAGTCGACGTATCCCCAGTCACCCTCCGCGATACCCGCGGCCGCCATCCATTCAGCGGGTGCGCCCCCGCCGGTGTAGAACAGCGGTCCCCCTCCGCCGCCGGGCGACGACGGGGCCGACGGAGACTTCTCGGTCGGCGTCGGTGTCGGAGTCGGCGTGGGAGTGACGTAGACGGTGAACGTTCCGCGCTGCACCGGTGCGATCGCCGCACCGTCGGACGCGACCGTGAGGTTCTGCGTGTCCGCGAGAGCGAGAGAGTACGCGGACTCCGGAGCCGCCTCATCGGGCTGCTGCGCGAGGGCCACCCCGGTCGGCGCGACCATGGCGCCCGCGAATCCGATCACCGCGAGCGCGCTCACGATTCCGGCGACGGTGTGCTTGCGCGAGCCCTTGCGCACCGAAAGCGCCGGCGTCGCGCGGACCGGCGTCTCGTCTTCGCGCGTGAGGAGCATGTCGTCTCGGGTGTTCACGATACGAGGGAGTCTACCGGGTGAGCAGGCGCTCGACCACGGAGAACGTTCAGCGAACGGCCAGGATCACGTCGACTGTCGCATCGAGGAGAGCATCCACCTGCTCCTCGCGATACCCGCCGCGTTGCATGCGGAAGGCCGCCGAGCGGAGCTGCTCAGCCGTCAGCGCCTCGCCGTCACGGAGATATCGGACGATGCGGCCTGCGACATGGTCGACCTCGTCGACGCGATAACCGAAGGTGAGGACGTTGGTGCGTGCGAACCTGTGGCGTGCCGGACGAGCCAGGTGATCGAGGATCACCTGCGCGTCACCGCGTGCCTGGTCCACCCAGACCCCCGCCCCCCGCGACCGCACAGCCCGATCACGCTCACGGGCTGCCAGAGCATCCTCGACCCGACCGAGCGCCGCATCGACCTCCGTCACGTCGTACCCCTCCTTCACGAGCGGGAACGACGCGACCCTGACGTCCGCGGCGGTGAGCTCGCCGTCCGAGTTCTCGAACGCGGCGCGGGCCGCAGCGAGGAAGGTGTCGACGGCCGCGCGGTGATATCCCTTGTCGCGTCCGCTCGTCACGGAGAACGCCGGGGTCGTGCGCGCACCGCTCTCTCGGATCGACGCGTTGTCGGAAGTCATCAGAGCACCGTCCAGGAGGAGAAGAGGAAGTAGAGGCAGAGCGCGGGGACCGTGGACGGCAGGATGCTGTCCAGACGATCCAGGAGTCCGCCGTGCCCCGGAAGCCACGAGCTCATGTCCTTGATGCCGAGATCGCGCTTGAGCATGGACTCGCCGAGGTCGCCCAGGGTCGCGGACAGCAGGATCGCGACACCGAAGATGACCCCGATCCACCAGGGCAGGCCGAGCAGGAAGATGGCGAGGAGGACGCCGGCGGTGATGGACCCGACCACGGCGCCGCCGAAACCCTCCCACGTCTTCTTCGGGCTGATCCTCGGCGCCATGGGATGACGACCGAAGGCCAGGCCCGCGGCATAGGCTCCCGTGTCTGCGACGACCGCGATCGCGATGAAGCTCAGCACCCACCATTGCCCGCCGTCCTGCTTCAGCAGGATGAGCGCGACCGCCGCGAGGAAGGGCACGTAGATCTGGACGAATCCGGCGACGACGACATCCGTCAGGACATCGCCGTACGTGCGTCCGTCCTGCGTCATCATCTGCGCGACCAGCCGCCACACGATCACGACAGCCACCGCGATGAAGAGCATGACCCAGACCAGCCACACATCGACGAAGAACGCCGTCAGCACGACCAGAGCAGCGGCGCCCAGTTGCGGTGCGACATCAACTCGCCGTCCGGACGTGCGCAGCGCCAGCGCGAGCTCGTACACGCCGAGGAGCGCCGCCGCGAGGGCGAACGGCACGAAGAGCACCTTGATGAACAGGAGAGACGCGAGAAGAGCGCCCCCGAACGCGAGACCGATCAGAATGGCGAGGACCAGATCGCGACCGGTACGCTCCTTGATCCTCTCGTTCGCCTGATCGAACTGGTCTCGAGCGTAGGAGACGTGTGTGCCGAGCTCGTCCCGCGCCATGCGCCACTGGTCTCTGATGACCTTGTGATCGGCGGTGTCGAGAACCGATGCGGACGCACGTGGCTCGCCGCCGGGCAGAGGCGGCCGGGGCGGAACGCTCCCGGTGTCGAAGACCGGGTCTGTTCCCTCGCCGCCGGTGACGCCGCCGGCCGGCGCCGATGAGTCACGCGCCTCGCGGCGTGTGTTCGGCTGATCGGCACCAGCACCGGTGGAATCGTCTGACATCCCGCCTACACCTCGAGCAGTTCGGCCTCTTTGCGCTTGAGTGCGTCGTCGATCAGGTCGACGTGCTGGCGCGTGAGGGCGTCGAGTTCCTTCTCGCCACGGGCGATCTCGTCCTCGCCGACCTCGTTCTTGAGCGCGTCGAGCTCGTCCTTCGCCTTGCGACGGATGCCGCGCACGTGCACCTTCGCATCCTCACCCTTGGACTTGACGAGCTTGACGTACTCCTTGCGGCGCTCCGCGGTGAGCTCGGGCATCGTGACGCGGACGACATTGCCGTCGTTCGTCGGGTTGGCACCCAGGTTGGGCATGTCGCGCACAGCCTGCTCGATCGCCTTGAGCGCGGACTTGTCATAGGGCGTGATCAGCAGCGAACGAGCTTCGGGATTCGCGAGGGAGGCAAGCTGCGCGAGAGGCGTGGGCGTGCCGTAGTAGTCCACGAGCAGCTTCTGGAACAGCTGCGGGTTCGCCCTCCCCGTGCGCACAGTGGAGAAGTCCTCCTTGGCTGCGTCGACCGCTCGGGCCATACGAGAAGTGGTATCTGCGAGGACATCCGCGATCACGGTGACTCCTATCGTCGGGGTGTGAAGCAATTCTATCGGCCTGGGCACGGGAGCCCAGTCAGGCGCTCAGGCCGTGACGAGAGTTCCGATGGGCTCGCCGAGGAGCGCGCGGGTTACGTTGCCCACCGGCTCCATGCCGAACACCCGCATGTCCATGTTGTTGTCCATGCACAGGCTGAAGGCGGTCGAATCGACGACCTTGAGGCCCTGCTGCAGAGCGTCGCGATAGGTCACGCGCTCGATCCGCTCGGCGTCCGCGTGCTTGTTGGGGTCGGCGGTGTAGATCGCGTCGACGCCGTTCTTGGCGACGAGCACTTCCCGTGCGCCGATCTCGAGTGCGCGCTGCGCGGCGACGGTGTCGGTCGAGAAGTACGGGAGACCCGCGCCTGCGCCGAAGATCACGACGCGTCCCTTCTCCATGTGACGCTCCGCACGCAGCGGGATGTACGGCTCCGCGACCTGAGTCATCGAGATGGCCGACTGCACGCGCGTGGGCGCGCCCGCCTGCTCGAGGAAGTCCTGGAGCGCCAGAGCGTTCATCACGGTGCCGAGCATGCCCATGTAGTCCGCGCGGCCGCGGTCCATGCCGCGCTGGCTGAGTTCCGCTCCTCGGAAGAAATTGCCTCCTCCGACCACGATGGCGATCTCTACGCGGTCGACCGCCGCGGCGATGTCGCGTGCGATCTGGCTGACGACGTCGGGATTGACGCCGAGCTGGCCGGCGCCGAACGCCTCGCCGGAGAGCTTGAGGAGAACGCGGCGGCGTCCTGTGCGGTCGGTCATGGGGGTGATCCTCTCGTCCCGATTCAAGATAGTGCCTTCTGGGCATGAAGAAGGGGTCCGGATCGCGGTGATCCGAACCCCTTCGACGATGTTACGCGCCGACCTTGAAGCGCGCGAAGTCCGTCACGGTGATACCGGCGTCCTTCGCCACCTGGGCGACAGAGAGCTTGTTGTCCTTCGCGTAGTCCTGCTCGAGCAGGGCGACCTGCTTGATGAACGCGGAGACACGGCCCTCGACGATCTTGGGCAGGGCCGCTTCCGGCTTGCCCTCGTTGCGGGAGATCTCGGTCACGATCTCGCGCTCCTTCTCCACAGCCTCAGCCGGGACGTCCTCGCGGGACAGGTACGACGGGTTCGCGAACGAGATGTGCTGCGCGATGCTGCGAGCGGTCTCCGCGTCGTCACCCGTGTAGGCGACGACGACGCCGATCTGCGGCGGCAGGTCCTTGCTCGTGCGGTGCAGGTAGACCTCGACCTTGTCGCCCGAGATCGTGCGTGCACGGCGGAGTTCGACCTTCTCGCCGATGATCGCAGCCTCTTCCGAGATGACCTGCTCGACGCTCTTGTCGCCCGCCTGGGCGGCGAGAGCGGCCTCGACCGACTCCGCCTTGACGGCGGCGGCGGCGTCCGCGACCTTGTCGGCCAGCGCGATGAAGCGCTCGTTCTTCGCGACGAAGTCGGTCTCGCAGGCGAGCTCGATCAGGGTGACAGCGCCATCCTGCTCGCGAGCGACGATGAGGCCCTCGCTGGTGGAACGGTCAGCGCGCTTCGCGTTGCCCTTGGCACCCTTGAGACGCAGGATCTCGGTGGCCTTCTCGACGTCTCCGTCAGCCTCCTCGAGCGCCTTCTTGGTGTCGACCATTCCCGTGCCGAGCTGCTCACGCAGCGCCTTGAGGTCGGCGATGGTGAAGTTGGCCATGTGTGGTGGCTCCTTGCTTCGTGATGTGTGTGGTGGTCGCGGAATTACTTGGCGTCAGCCTCGGCCGGGGCCTCGGCGGCCTCTGCGGCAGGAGCGTCGGCTGCGGCGGCATCCTCTGCAGGAGCCTCGGTCGCGGCGTCCTCAGCCGGAGCCTCGGCGGCCGGAGCCTCGGTCGTCGACTCGGCGGGAGCCTCGAGAAGCTCCTTCTCCCAGTCGGCGAGCGGCTCAGCGTCGCCCGTCTCGGGGTTGTGCTTCTGCTGAAGACCCTCGGCGGCTGCGTCCGCGATGATGCGGGTGAGCAGCGAGACGGAGCGGATCGCGTCGTCGTTGCCGGGGATCGGGTACTGGAAGTCGTCCGGGTCGGCGTTCGTGTCGAGGATGCCGATCACGGGGATGCCGAGCTTCTTGGCCTCGTCGATGGCGAGGTGCTCACGCTTGGCGTCGACGACCCAGAGGGCGGACGGCGTCTTGGTGAGGTTGCGGATACCGCCGAGCGACTTGTGAAGCTTGTCCAGCTCGCGCTTCTTGAGCAGGAGCTCCTTCTTGGTGAAGCCCGAAGCGGCCGGGTTCTCGTAGTCGAGCTCCTCGAGCTCCTTCATACGGGCGAGACGCTTCGCGATCGTCTGGAAGTTCGTGAGCAGTCCGCCGAGCCAGCGCTGGTTGACGTAGGGCTGGCCCACGCGGGTCGCCTGCTCGGCGAGGATCTCCTGCGCCTGCTTCTTGGTTCCGACGAACAGGATGGTGCCGCCGTGCGCGACGGTCTCCTTGACGAAGTCGTACGCCTTGTCGATGTACCCCAGCGACTGCTGCAGGTCGATGATGTGGATGCCGCTGCGCTCGGTGAGGATGAAGCGCTTGACCTTCGGGTTCCACCGACGAGTCTGGTGTCCGAAGTGCACGCCGCTGTCGAGCAGCTGGCGGATGGTGACCACAGCCATGGTCGTCTCCTTGTTCCGGCGCATTCCTGCGCCATTGAGGTTGTCAAGTCGATCGGACGATCGAACTTCCTGGTGCCCGGCGCACGCCCACCTGCGTGGAGCAGGACCTGTGGGAGTGGATGCCACGACCGGAGTCGCTCTGGGCACGCGTAGTCACCCCGAGATCGAGGTGCTCGTCAATCATACAGGATCCTCGTGCGCAGCTTGCTCTGCACGGCGATCACGATCGCCGACATGTCCACCGCCGCCGCGCGCGGCTCCCCGGACGACGCGCCCGACCGCGAACGGATGCCCGAGGATCGACCGATGCAGAGCCGTCGCCACCCACGCCCTGTCCGCCTTCTTGCGATCATCGTGGTGATGATGACGATCGTCTGCACAGCCTCGGGTGTGCCTGCGACACTCGCCGTCGGCTCCGTGGGCGGATCGTCGCTTCCCGTGTGGGACTGGCCCGTGGAAGGCCCGCGGGAGATCCTGAACCCGTATCGGGCGCCGGCCCACGACTTCGCCGCGGGGCATCGCGGCGTCGACATAGGTCAGGGAGGCGGGATCGTTCGCGCCCCCGATGACGGCGTGGTGGCATTCCGGGGCACAGTCGTCGACCGCCCTCTGCTCACCGTCGAACATCCGGGCGGCTACGTCTCGACGTTCGAACCGGTCGTGTCGGAGCTCTCTCCGGGCGAGGCGGTCACGAGGGGCGACCCCCTCGGCACCGTCGGGCGGGGCGGACACTCCGCGACGGGGACTCTGCACGTGGGTGTGCGACTCGACGGCGTGTACCTGAATCCGCTGCTGCTCTTCGGCCCCGTGCCGCGCGCAGTGCTGCTCCCCTGCTGCGATCCTCTCTGACCCTCCCGATCGGGAGTCGCTCGCGGGTCGAGCCTGCTCGCGGGTCCCGTTCAGGCGCGGGGGTGCGCGAGTCTGTACGCGGCAGCGAGCCGCTCCGTCGACACATGCGTATAGATCTGCGTCGTTCCGAGACTCGCGTGGCCGAGGATCTCCTGCACGGCCCTGAGATCCGCTCCGCCGTCGAGAAGATGTGTCGCCGCCGTGTGGCGGAGAGCGTGCGGGCCGACAGTCTCCGCGCCGACGAACGGGGACAGCACGTCCGCGACGAGGCCGTACACCGCTCGCGTCCCGATGCGGCTGCCGCGACTGCCGAGGAAGAGGGCAGCCGTGGAGGTCGATGACCGAGCGAGCAGGGCGGGCCGCGAACGCGTGAGATAGTCACCGATCGCAGCCCGTGCGGGCATCCCGAAGGGTACGACCCGCTCTTTCGAGCCCTTGCCCAGCACGCGAGCGGTGCAGCGATCGAGGTCCACGTCGTCGACATCGATTCCGCACAGTTCGGAGACACGGATACCCGCGCCGTAGAGAAGCTCGAGGATCGCGCGGTCTCGCATCGAGATCGGCTCGCCCGACTCCGCGGCGATGCGCTGAGCGTCGAGCAGTTGCTCCATCGCGTCATGGGATGCGACCGTGGGCAGCGTTCTGGCCTTCTTCGGACTGATGAGACGCAGACTCGGATCCACGTCGATGAACCCCTGCTCGTGCGCCCACCCGAAGAACGATCGAGCCGCTGCCGTGCGCCGCGCCAGCGTGGAGCGGGCATCGCCCCGCTGCGTCGCCCACCACAGCCAGTCCCGCAGGGCATCCAGGTCGATGGACTCGAGGGCCGAGTGGCCCACGTTCGAGCCGAGATCGCGCAGATCCGAGCGGTAGGCGCGGACGGTCGCGGCGGAGAGCCGTCGCACCGTCGACAGGTGCTCGGTGAACGCATCCGCCGCGACCGAGAACTCCACGCTGCCAGCCTGCACGACCGGTGCGCCGGCAGGCGTCAGCCGCGCCGCCCTGCAGCGCGCTTGCGCCTCCATCCACTCTCCGAACGTTCCACGACACCGTCGAGATCCAGGACACCCAGCAGCGCGGTCACCTGTCCCGGGGCGAGTCCCGCACGAGCGGCGATCTCGGCCGCAGTCACCCAGGTGCGCGTCCCGATGGCATCGAGCAGTCGGCGCTGCTCTGCATCGAGCGGAACCTCGGGCGCGGGCCACGCGTCGGCCGCGCTCCCCCACAGTTCACGCACCTCGCCGGCAGTCGTCACGCATCTCGCGTCATATTCGCGGAGCAGACGGTGACATCCCGCCGACGACGCCGATGTGACCGGCCCAGGAACCGCACCGAGCGGCCTTCCCATCGACGCGGCGTGACCGGCCGTGTTGAGCGAGCCACTGCGCCACCCCGCCTCGACGACGACCGTGGCGTGGCCGAGGGCAGCGATGAGCCGATTCCGGGACAGGAAGCGCCACTTCGTCGGCGCGACACCGCACGGCACCTCGCTGACGACCGCTCCCGTGTCGACGATCCGACGCAGCAGCTGCTGATGCCCTTGCGGGTAGGGCCGATCGACGCCTCCGGCGAGGAACGCCACCGTGGCACCGTCGACGGCGAGTGCGGCACGATGGGCTGCGCCGTCGATGCCATAGG
>NZ_CAUQVQ010000010.1:0-60474 GCF_963521645.1 uncultured Microbacterium sp.
TTCCCGAGCGCGGCGAGGCGACGCCGGAGGGCGACGCCGCGGGCGCCGCGGACGCGCCGAGCCCTGCGCGCTCGACCGCGCCCGACGCCTCAGGCGGTCGCCTCGAAGACCTGTTCCACACGCACGTCGACGAGGTCTCCGCCGCGGCACCGCCCAAGAGAAGGCGCCGCCGCACGGGCTGTCTGATCGCGCTGATCATCGTTCTGGCCGTCGTCGGTGGTCTCGCGGCCACGGGAGTCTGGGCGATGAACACCTACGGCGACAGGATCAGCGACGCACTCGGTTGGGGCGAGCCCGACGACTGGGAGCCCGGCCTCGCCTCGGGCGAAGTCATCGTCACCGTCAAGGACGGCGACACCGGATCTCCGGTCTCCTCCGCGCTCTACGAAGCGGGTGTCACCCGCACCGAGACCGTCTTCTACGACTATCTCGTCGAGGAGGGCATCGCCGTCACGTTCTATCCGGGCAACTACCGTCTGCAGGAGAAGATGACCGCGGAGGCCGCGCTCGAGGCGCTGCGGAATCCCGAGAACAAGCTCGAGAACTCGGCGAACGTGGGAGAGGGGGCGACCATCGATTCGTCGCTGCCGGGGATCTCCGAATCACTCGGCATCCCGCTGGCTGATCTCGAGGCGGCCGTGGCCGACCCCTCGGTCTACGGCGTGAACGCGCAGACGCTCGAAGGATGGCTGTTCCCTGCGCTGTACACGTTCGATCCCGGGGTGACCGCCCAGCAGGTGATCCAGCGGATGGTCGACCGCACGCACGAATCGCTCGACAAGGCCGGTGTCCCCGCGGAAGACGCCCAGCGGATCCTCACCATCGCATCGATCATCCAGCGCGAAGGTCTGACCGCGGACTTCCCCAAGGTGTCCCGCGTGATCCAGAACCGCCTGGACATCGACATGAAGCTCCAGATGGATTCGACCGCGCAGTACGGATACGGCTCCCTGCACGAGGGCGTGGTGTCGAGCTCGGCCGAGGCGCTCGAGGATCCGAACGACTGGAACACCTACGTGCACACGGGGCTCCCGATCACGCCGATCGCGAGTGCGAGCGACAAGGCCATCGATGCTGCGATGCATCCCGCGGACGGCCCGTGGCTGTATTTCGTCACGGTCAACCTTGCGACCGGCGAGACGCAGTTCTCCGAGACCTACGAGCAGCACCTCCAGGGCGTCGAGAAGTGGGACCAGTGGTGCAAGGCGAATCCCGACGGCGGATGCTCGGGCTGATGACGGCACACCGTCTGGCGGTCTGGGGCGACCCGATCTCGCACTCGAGGTCGCCCCAGCTGCACGCCGCGGCCTATCGTGTCCTCGGACTCGACTGGGAGTACTCGCGCCGGCAGGTCGATGAGAACGGATTCGCTGAGGCTCTCGGGGGACTCGACGGCTCATGGCGGGGTCTGTCGCTGACGATGCCGCTCAAAGAGCAGGCGCGTCTGGCCGCTGAATCTCTCGACCCGCATGCCGAACTCACGGGAGCCGTCAACACCCTGCTGCTCGACGAGACCCTCCGAGGCTTCAACACCGACGTCGGCGGCATCGTCGACGCGCTGGGCGATGAGGGACTCACGGCTGTCGACCGCGTGCGGATCCTGGGGGCCGGCGCCACCGCGGCGTCGGCGCTGGTCGCCGCAGCCGAGATGGGCGCGGCCGCCGTCGACGTGCGTGCCCGCCGCCCCGACCGTGCGGCGCCGCTCGTCGCTCTCGGCCACCGGCTGGGCCTCGATGTCTCGGCGCGCGATCTGCGGGCCGATGCGGAGCCGGTCGATCTGACGATCGCCGCTCTTCCCGGCGGCGCGAGCGTGGATGAGGATGCAGTGCGGGCGCTGTCGACGACAGGCGGGGCGCTGTTCGACGTCGCCTACTCTCCGTGGCCGTCAGCGTTGGCGGCGGCATGGGGCGGGGGACCCGCGATCTCGGGGCTCGGGATGCTGCTGCACCAGGCTGTGCGTCAGATCCGCGTGTTCCTCTCGGGAGACCCTTCTCGCAGACTGCCCGACGAGGACGCCGTCGTGGCGGCGATGCGCGCCGTTCTCGCGTCGTAAGGCGACACGCGGCACGTGACCGCCCGAAACGCATGGGAGACTAGAGCAATGCTCCGCGTGCTCACGGCCGGCGAATCGCACGGCCCAGAACTCATTGCCGTCATGGAGGGTCTTCCCTCCGGCGTCCCGGTGTCGTCCGAGGCCATCCAAGCCGATCTCGCGCGCCGCAAGCTCGGATACGGGCGCGGGTCCCGCATGAAGTTCGAGCAGGACGAACTGACGATCTCGGGCGGCGTCCGCCACGGCAAGACCCTCGGCAGCCCGATCGCGCTGCGCATCGGCAACACCGAATGGCCCAAGTGGATCGAGGTCATGAACCCCGAGCCCGTCGACCTCACCGACAAGTCGCGCGGCAGGGGCGCGCCGCTCACGCGACCGCGCCCCGGGCACGCCGACCTCGTGGGCATGCAGAAGTACGACTTCGACGAGGCGCGCCCGATCCTCGAGCGCGCCAGTGCACGGGAGACCGCTGCGCGGGTGGCTCTCGGCGCCGTCGCCCGATCGTTCCTGGGCGAACTCGGCATCCGTCTCGTCAGCCACACTTTGTCGATCGGTCCTGTCCGTGTTCCCGAGGGTGCGGCGCTGCCGACGCCCGATGACGTCGCGGCTCTGGATGCGGATCCGCTGCGATGCTTCGACCCCGCCACCTCCGAGCGCATGGTCGCCGAGGTCGACGACGCGAAGAAGGACGGCGACACGCTCGGCGGGATCGTCGAGGTGCTCGCGTACGGCCTGCCTCCCGGACTCGGCTCTCACGTGCACTGGGATCGTCGTCTCGACGCCCGTCTCGCTCAGGCGCTCATGAGCATCCAGGCGATCAAGGGGGTGGAGGTCGGTGACGGCTTCGAGACCACCCGCCGCCGCGGATCCGCCGCCCACGACGAACTGTTCGCGACCGCCGAGGGCATCACCCGCGGCTCCGATCGTGCAGGCGGCACAGAAGGCGGCATGTCGACCGGCACGGTCCTGCGGGTCCGCGCGGGCATGAAGCCGATCGCGACGGTCCCGCACGCGCTGCGGACGATCGACGTCGCCAGCGGTGAGGATGCCACGGCGCACCACCAGCGGTCCGACGTGTGCGCGGTTCCCGCGGCAGGTGTCGTGGCCGAGGCGATGGTGGCCGTCGAACTGGCCCGCGCCGTGCTCGAGAAGTTCGGGGGAGACAGCGTCCGCGAGACCCGCCGCAACCTCCAGGGGTACCTCGACGGCATCCCCGCCGAGTTGCGCACGACCCCCGCGTCCGAGGCCGCGCTCATCGCGCATGACGAGCGCGGCTGAGCGGCTGACGCTGGTGCTCGTCGGCCCGATGGCGGCCGGCAAGACCAGCATCGGGCGACGCGTGGCGCGTGCGCTCGGGCAGCCCTTCATCGACACCGACAAGCGAGTGGCCGCCGAGCACGGGCCGATCCCGTCGATCTTCGCGGCGCACGGTGAACAGTACTTTCGCGACCTGGAGCGTTCCGCGGTGGCGGCGGCACTCGCAGAGGGCGGAGTGATCTCCCTCGGCGGCGGCGCCGTGACGGACGAAGCCACCCGCGCTCTGCTGCGCGAGCACCCCGTGGTCTTCCTCACTGTGAGCGAGGCCGCAGTGGCGGAGCGGATCGCCGCAGGAGGACGCCCGCTGCTCGAGGGCGACGACCCGGTCGCTCGGTGGACAGAGATCTTCGCGCAGCGCCGAGCCTGGTACGACGAGGTGGCGACGGCGACGTTCGACACGTCGCGGCGGCCGATGCAGCGGATCGCCGAGGACATCGTGGCATGGAGGAGGGAACAGGGATGAGCACGACGACCATCACCGTCACGGGGGAGACCCCGTACGACATCACCATCGGACGAGGCATCCTCGACCGCGTGTCCGCGGCGCTCGCACCGGGAGTGCGGAAGGTGCTCGTGGTGCATCCGCCGACCCTCGCCGCCCGCGCCGCGGAACTGCGCGACCGGTTGCTCGCCGACGTCGGCGAGGGCCCGCGCGAGGTGCTGCTCGCCGAGGTGCCCGACGCCGAACAGGGCAAGCGCATCGAGGTCGCGGCTTTCTGCTGGCAGGTCATGGGGCAGGCCGACTTCACGCGCACGGATGCCGTGATCGGCTACGGCGGCGGGGCGGTCACCGACCTCGCCGGCTTCGTCGCGGCGACCTGGCTGCGCGGGGTCCAGGTGGTGCACGTGCCGACCACCGTGCTCGGGCTCGTCGACGCGGCCGTCGGTGGGAAGACAGGCATCAACACCGCCGAGGGCAAGAACCTCGTCGGAGCGTTCTGGGCCCCTCGCGCGGTGATCGGCGATCTCGACGAGCTGGCGAGCCTCAGCCCGAACGAGGCGACGGCGGGCTTCGCTGAGGTCGTGAAGGCCGGCTTCATCTGGGAGCCGGAGATCCTCGACATCATCGAGGCGGATCCGAGCCGAGCCGTCGACACCACCACTTCGGAGTTCCGTCGCGCGGTCGAATTGGCGATCCAGATGAAGGCGACCGTGGTCTCGGGCGACTTCCGTGAAGCGGGACACCGCGAGATCCTCAATTACGGGCACACGCTGGGGCACGCCATCGAGCACTCCGAGCGCTATCGGTGGAGGCACGGCGCCGCGATCTCGGTGGGCATGCTCTATGCGGCCGAGCTCTCCCGGCTCGCCGGACGGCTGTCCGACGCCGCTGCCGAGCGGCATCGCACTGTGCTCGAGTCGCTCGGCCTCCCGGTCTCCTACCGTGCAGGGGCGTGGCAGCAGCTGCTCGCCACGATGCAGAGGGACAAGAAGACCAGGGGCGGCATGCTGCGCTTCATCGTGCTCGACGACGTCGCGAAGCCGACCGTGCTGCAGGCCCCCGACGAGTCGCTGCTCTTCGCGGCCTACCAGGAGATCGGCGAATGACCAGGCGGATGCTGCTGGTCAACGGCCCGAACCTGAACCTGCTCGGCACCCGTGAGCCGGAGGTCTACGGCACCGCCACCCTCGCCGACGTCGAGGCTCTCACGCGTGCGGCTGCGAGCGAATGCGGCTTCGAGCTGCGGGCGATCCAGAGCAACCACGAGGGGGTGCTCATCGACGCCATCCACGCTGCACGCGAGGACTGCGCGGCGGTCGTGATCAACCCCGGCGGCCTCACGCACACCTCGGTCTCGCTGCGCGATGCGCTCACCGGCGTCGCCCTGCCCTTCGCCGAGGTGCACATCTCCGACGTGTACGCGAGGGAGGAGTTCCGTCACCATTCGTACCTGCACGATGTCGCCGCGGTGCGCGTGATCGGCCAGGGCGTCGACGGCTACTCGAGCGCTGTGAGGCAGCTCGCGGCCCTCATCCCGTAGAATCGACTGTCGGCCCGCGCCCGCACAGGCTCGGCGCCCCCAGAACTTTCACCCACGAACGGAACTCTCAGCGCATGGCATCTACCGCAGACATCAAGAACGGCGTCGTCCTCAACATCGAGCGGCAGCTCTGGAGCGTCGTCGAGTTCCAGCACGTCAAGCCCGGCAAGGGCGGTGCGTTCGTGCGCACCAAGCTCAAGAACGTGATGAGCGGCAAGGTCGTCGACAAGACGTTCAACGCCGGCGCCAAGGTCGAGATCGAGAACGTCGACCGCCGCGACTACACGTACCTGTACACCGACGGCGACGGATACGTGTTCATGGACCAGACGGACTACGACCAGATCACGGTCCCGGCCGCGACCGTCGGCGACGCGAAGAACTTCCTGCTCGAGAACCAGCAGGTGACGATCGCGCTCAACAACGGGAACCCGCTGTACATCGACCTGCCCGCATCCGTCGTGCTCGAGATCACGTACAGCGAGCCCGGAGTGCAGGGCGACCGCTCGTCGGCCGGCACCAAGCCCGCGACCCTCGAGACCGGCTACGAGATCCAGGTGCCGCTCTTCGTCGAGACCGGCACGAAGGTCAAGGTCGACACGCGCACCGGCGACTACCTCGGCCGCGAGAAGTAAGGCGTGAGCGCCCGTACGAAGGCGCGCAAGCGCGCACTCGACATCCTGTTCTCGGCGGACGTCCGCGGCGACGAGGTCGCCGTGGCGCTCGCCTCCGAGGCGAAGCGTGCGGCGTCCGAGCCTGCGCGCGAGGCGTCGTGGCTCTACGCACGCGAAGTGGTCGACGGGATCGTCGACCACCGAGACGAGATCGACGAGCAGATCACGACCCACAGCCGTGATTGGAAGCTTGAACGGATGCCTGCCGTCGACCGCGCTCTCCTGCGCATCGGTGTGTGGGAGATCCTCTTCAACCCGGAGGTCCCCACGGCGGTCGCGATCGATGAGGCCGTCGAGCTCGCCAAGGAGTTCTCGACGGACGATTCCGGCGCCTTCGTGCACGGCGTGCTCGCACGCGTGGCCCGCGCCGTCTGAGGGCCGAGCCGCGGTCCGACATCGCCGATGTCGGTACCTGCGGGAAGGATGAGGGTATGTCCGCGCCGCACGTCGATCTCCGTGAGATCATGCAGATCACGGATGCCGGGGGATACAAGAGGGGTCTGTCGTATTTCCGCGAGGGCAATGTGCTCGACGTGGTCTGGCACGAAGACCTTCTCGAGCTGGAGGGCCACGTACGCGGCGGCCAGGACGAGCCGTATCTCACCGAGATCACCTTCATCTCGTCCAACGGCAGACGCCGGATGCGCACGACCAGGTGCTCATGCCCCGTGCGAACGGGATGCAAGCACGTCGTCGCGACGGTTCTGGCCTCCAACGTGCACGAGTACTCCCAGCAGGCCGCCGCACTCGAAGTGGCTCCCGAACCGTCGAAGACCCCTCCCCGGCCCGCCGCGACCTCGTGGCGGTCGCTGCTCGAACCCGAAGCCGCCCGTCACGCGATGCCGCTCGCGGTGGGTGTCGAGCTGCGTCACCGCGAGTCCCGCGCCGAGAGCCACTGGGGGCCGCGCCCGATGCGCGCGGCCACTCTCCGTGATCTCGCGCGCCCCTCGGGAGAGCTGCTGCTGGGGATCCGCCCGCTCATGCGCAGCGCTCAGACGGGGGCGTGGATCCAGGGACACGCCGGATGGGACGCCGTCCGCAGAGACGCCGCGCAGTTCGGTCGCGCGCAGACCCGGTGGTTCGGCGATCTCCTGAGCATCTCGCGCGACTCGCTCCTGTCGGGCAACGCGGGCGAGTGGCTCATCGTCGATCAGATCGAGTCGGCCCTCCTGTGGGGACAGCTGCGGGCGGGGGCCGAGCTCGGCATCCCGCTCGTGACGAGCCAGAAGAACTCGACGGTGCGCCTGGCGGATGCGGCAGCCGTGACGGCGGCGATCGCCCGCTCCGACGACGGTTCGCTGTCGATCGGCGCCGAGGTCACGGTCGACGGCAGTCCGGTCGACGCCGGCGACACGCACCCCATCGGCAGAACCGGGGTCTACACCGCTCGACTCACCGGGAACCGGATCGAGATCGTCCTCGCCGAGGTCCCGCTCAGCGAGCAGACGCGCACGCTGCTCGCAGCCCCGGCACCCGTGGTCGTCCCGGCGAGCGAGGAGCAGGCTTTCATCGACGACGCCTATCCGCTGCTGGCTCGACGCTCCTCCGTGCGACCGGTGGGTCCGGTGACGTTGCCGGAGGTTCCCGAGCCGACGCCCGTGCTCACGGTCGTGTTCGAACGGGGCGATGTCGTGAGCTACGACTTCCGCTGGTCGTACGGCAGCTTCGGCACCGTGCCGTTCGCGTGGACCACCTCTGCCGTGCGCGACGCCGACGCCGAGGGTGCTCGCAGATCGGAGATCGAGGCCATCTGGCAGGAGCATCGGGTCACGAGGTTCCGCCCGTCCGGGTCGTTGCACGACATCGACGCCGCCGACTTCGTCGCGCAGCTCGTGCCGGCGTGGGAGGCGAGCGGCGTTCGGGTCGACACGCAAGGAGCGCGGAAGGACTACCGCGAGCTCACCGGCGACCCCCAGGTCACCGTCACGAGTGTCGAATCCACCGACTCGGACTGGTTCGACCTGGGCATCCTGGTCTCGATCGACGGACGCCGGATCCCCTTCGGCCCGCTGTTCTCCGCGCTCAGCAAGGGTCGCAAGAAACTGCTCCTCGCCGACGGCGGCTACTTCTCCCTCAGCCACCCGGCGCTGGACCGACTCCGCGAGCTCATCGAGGAAGCGGGGGAGCTGGACGAGTGGGAGACGGGGCCGCGGATCAACCGCTATCAGGTGGATCTGTGGGAGGAATTCGAAGACCTCGCCGACGAGGCGCAGCCGGCTGTCAGCTGGCGCGCGACGGCCGAAGGGCTGCGGCGCGCCGACGGCGTGCCCCCCACGCCGGTGCCGACGGGACTCCGTGCCGATCTGCGGTCGTATCAGAAGGCGGGCTTCGACTGGCTCGCGTTCCTCTGGAAGCATCGCCTCGGCGGGATCCTCGCCGACGACATGGGTCTCGGCAAGACGCTCCAGCTCCTGACGTTCATCCAGCACACACGTGAGAACGGCGAGACCCGCCCCTTCCTGGTACTCGCTCCCACCTCGGTCCTGAGCACATGGCGCACGGAGTCCGCGCGGTTCACGCCCGGTCTGCGGGTCGCCGTCGTCGCGACCACCAGCTCGTCACGATCGGATGCGCTCCGCGACGCAGCCGCCTCGGCCGATGTCATCGTGAGCTCGTACACGGTCGCACGGCTCGACGAGGAGGCATTCCGTGAGGTCGAGTGGGCCGGGCTGATCCTCGACGAGGCGCAGTTCGTCAAGAACCCCAAGACCAAGCTGCATCGCGCGATCGCCACGTTCCGATCCGATGCCGTCTACGCCGTCACGGGCACACCGATGGAGAACAGCCTGTCGGAGCTGTGGTCACTGCTGAAGCTGGCTGCCCCCGGTCTCTTCCCCTCCGCACGAAAGTTCCGTGACCGCTACATCCAGCCGATCGAGAAGGGCAAGGTCCCCGAGAACGAAGAGGGCGGGGAGTATCGAGCCCGGAGGCTCGCCCAGCTGCGACGGCGCATCCGCCCTCTCATGCTCCGGCGGACGAAGGAGCTCGTCGCCGCAGACCTGCCCGCCAAGCAGGAGCAGCTCCTCGAGGTCGAGCTCAGTCCCGCGCACCGCGAGCTGTACGACGTCGTGCTGCAGCGCGAGAGACAGAAGGTGCTCGGGCTCCTCGACGATCTCGACCGCAACCGCTTCATCGTCTTCCGATCGCTGACGCTCCTGCGCATGCTCAGTCTCGCGCCGGCGCTGATCGATGAGAACGACGGGGAGATCGGGTCCAGCAAGCTCGACATCCTGCTGGATCGCGTCACCGAGCTGCACGCCGAGGGGCATCGTGCGCTGGTGTTCAGTCAGTTCACCTCGTTCCTCGATCTCGCCGAGGCGCGACTCGCAGAGGCGGGCATCCCGTTCGCGCGCCTGGACGGGTCGACACGCCGTCGGGCGGACGTCATCGACTCGTTCAAATCGGGGCAGCAGCCGGTGTTCCTGATCAGCCTCAAAGCGGGAGGATTCGGTCTCACGCTCACCGAGGCCGACTACGTGTTCCTGCTGGACCCCTGGTGGAACCCGGCGGCGGAGGCGCAGGCGATCGACCGCACGCACCGCATCGGCCAGACCAGCCAGGTCTTCGTGTATCGGATGATCTCGACCGGAACGATCGAGGAGAAGGTGCTCGAGCTCCAACGCCGGAAGGCGCGACTCTTCACCGCGGTCATGGACGATGAGCAGCTGTTCGCCCAGTCGCTCACGGCCGACGACATCCGCGGTCTCTTCGACGGCACCTGATTACTCCCGGCCGGTCACCGCAGCCGCACAGGGGGCCGCCGGTAGAATCGAACGGTTCACTTCAGGAGGAATGCATGCGGATCACCGGACTCGGCCACGCCGGGATGTTCATCGAGACGGTCGGCGGAAACATCATCTGCGACCCGGTGCTGGGGCCGTCCTTCTTCGGCTCGTGGTTCCCGTTCCCCGACAACCGAGGGCTGGACTGGGAGCGTTTCGGCCGTGACGCGGACTTCCTCTACATCTCCCACCGCCATCGGGACCACTTCGACCCGGCGCTGCTCGAGCGATACATCCGGAAGGACATCGAGGTCCTGCTGCCGGAGTATCCGATCGACGACCTCGAGAAGGACATCCGAGCGCTCGGGTACACCAACATCACGTACGCGCCGGCCGGCGAGATCATCGAGCGCGGTGAGCTCAAGATCATGATCACCCCGCTGCGCGCGCCGAGCGACGGTCCCATCGGTGACTCCTCGCTGAGCGTCGACGACGGCACCGGCTCCGTGCTCAACCAGAACGACTCCCACCCGCTCGATCTCGACAGCCTGCTGCACTTCGGCAAGCCCGATGCGTACTTCACGCAGGTCTCGGGTGCGATCTGGTGGCCGATGGTCTACGACCTCCCGCTCGACGCGAAGCAGAATTTCGCGCGTCTGAAGCGTGAAGCACAGAACAAGCGGGCGATGTACTACATCGACAAGGTCGACGCGCCGCATGTGTTCCCGATGGCGGGACCGCCCATGTTCCTTCGTGACGACCTGTTCGACTTCAACGGCGTCGGTCGCAACGGGGAATCGATCTTCACGGATCAGAAGCAGTTCCTCGAGCACATGAAGGAACTCTCTCCGCAGTACTCCGGCCACCTGTTCGTCCCCGGCACCGTCGTCACGGTCGACGGGGGAGAGGTCACGACCCGGCAGTCGCTCTACTCCGAGGCCGAGCTCGCTCACATCTTCGACGAGAAGTGGGACTATCTCGAAGAGCAGCGGGCCAGCCGTCAGGAGGAGATCACCGATGAGGTGGCCACTCGTGCAGATGTGCTGCCTCCGGCGCAGATGCTCGAGGAGCTCAAGAACTGGTGGGAGCCGCTGCTGAAGAAGTCCCGCACGATCCGGCTCGGGGTCGGGGGATGCGTGCGGTTCAAGATCGGCGATCTCGACATGGTGGTCGACTTCCCGCGCGCCAAGGTACGGGAGTACGCGGGCGAGGAGTGCATCTACTGGTACACGATCCCCGCCGATCTCGTGTCGACGAACATCCGCGACCACGAGATCGACTGGTCGAACTCGATCTTCCTCTCCATGCAGTTCAGCGTGGGCCGCAGCGGCAAGTTCAACGAGTTCCTCACGACCTTCCTCAAGTGCCTCTCGGTCGACCGCATCGAGTACGTCGAGAACTGGTACCAGGAGCAGACCGACCAGACGGAGGACGCCGAGGTCGGCGACTGGGTCGTGCAGCGGCGGTGCCCGCACCTGCGGGCGGACCTCACGAAGACCGGAAAGGTCGACGAGGACGGCATCCTCACATGCAGCATGCACGACTGGAAGTGGGACCTGAAGTCCGGCCGCTGCCTGTCGACCAGCGGTCATCCGATCCGCGCGACCAAGATCGACGATGTCACCGAGGCTGTTCTCAGCGAGGCCAGCTGACGTGGTGCGCTCTTCGCACCCTCAGGGGTCGGGAAGGGATGCCCGCACCTCGCGTGTGCGGTTCGACGGGCCGCTGCGCGGCGCCCGCTGGGTCGTGCGGTCGGACGCCCACCGCCTGGTGCGCGTCGCGACGGAGTTCCTGCAGGAGCAGGGGTTCGAACCGCGCAGCGACGACATCGGGGCCTCCCTGCGCGCCCAGGAGTCGGAGTGGACGGCGACGGCGCTCGAGATCGGCGACGAGAAGCGGTCGCGGCGCGGATTCTGGCAGGGCCTGCTGACCGACGACCTGCCGTTCCCGCTTCCGCGGGCGCTGCAGCGCGCCATCCCGCCCACACTCGTCGTGGTCGCCGCCCGGCGCGTGGCGTCGGGTGTCGCAGAACTCGTCGTCTTCCCCCACATCTCGCGCCGCGGCGACGCCGAGTACTCGCGTGCCGCAGCCCCGCGGATCCGTGCCGCGCTCGAGGGCATCACCGAGGCGGCCGGTGCCGAGGGAGCGATGCTCTCGCACGAGCACCTCCGCGGAGTGCCCGACGACGGAGCCCCGTTCTCGCAGGCCGTGGTGCGAGACGTCCTCGGCTGGCGATGACCACCCGCTAGACTGGACGCACCAAGCAACCTTTAACACCGTCCTGTGAGGCGGAGAAGGGAGCGGCTCATGAGTGCACGCACCGTCCTGCACGAAGCCGATATCTCGCGGGCTCTGACCCGCATCGCACATGAGATCCTCGAGTCGAATCGAGGTGCCGAGAGCCTCGTCCTGCTGGGCATTCCGACCCGCGGCGTGACGCTCGCACGGCGACTCGCGTCCGTCATCGGAGAGATCGCGTCGACGACCGTGGCCGTGGGCGCGCTCGACGTCACGATGTTCCGCGACGATCTCGCCTCGCAGCCGACCCGCTCGCCGCGTCGGACCGAGATCCCCGCCGGCGGCATCGACGACAAGACCGTCGTCCTCGTCGACGACGTGCTCTTCTCCGGGCGCAGCATCCGCGCGGCACTCGACGCGCTGCAGTCGATCGGTCGCCCTGCAGTCGTGCGTCTCGCGATCCTCGTCGATCGCGGCCACCGCGAGCTGCCGATCCGCCCGGACTTCGTCGGCAAGAACATCCCGTCGTCCCGGCAGGAGCGCGTGAACGTCCGTCTGCGAGAAGACGACGGCGCCGAAGAGGTGACGATCGAAGCATGAGACACCTCCTCGACACCCGTTCACTCGATCGCGAGACGGCCCTGCGCATCCTCGACGTCGCCGAGGACATGTCCGACACGCAGTCGCGCGAGATCAAGAAGCTCCCGACGCTGCGCGGCAAGACGGTCGTGAACCTCTTCTTCGAGGACTCGACTCGCACGCGCATCTCGTTCGAGGCCGCAGCGAAGCGCCTGTCTGCCGACGTCATCAACTTCGCAGCCAAGGGCTCGAGCGTCTCGAAGGGCGAGAGCCTCAAGGACACCGCACAGACGCTGCAGGCGATGGGCGCCGATGCGGTGGTCATCAGGCACCCCGCGTCCGGGGCTCCGCAGACGCTGGCGACGAGCGGCTGGATCTCCGCCGGCGTCGTGAACGCGGGAGACGGGACGCACGAGCATCCGACGCAGGCGCTGCTGGATGCCTTCACGATGCGCAAGCGCCGCTTCGGCGCCGACAGCCGTGGGCGGGATCTCGCGGGCACCCGGGTCGTGGTGGTCGGAGATGTGCTCCATTCTCGGGTCGCGCGATCGAACGTGTGGCTGCTGACGACCCTCGGGGCGGAGGTCACGCTGGTGGCTCCGCCGACTCTGGTGCCGCAGAACGTCTCGCTCTGGCCCGTCCGGGTGCTGTACGACCTCGATGAGGCTCTCGCCGAGGGGCCCGACGCCGTGATGATGCTCCGCATCCAGCTCGAGCGCATGAACGCGGCGTATTTCCCCACTGAGCGGGAGTATTCACGCAGATGGGGTCTTGACGCACTGCGAGTCGCCGGGCTTCCGGGCGGTAGCATTGTGATGCACCCCGGACCCATGAACCGGGGTCTGGAGATATCCTCCGAAGCTGCCGATTCCCCGCGCTCGACCGTGCTGGAGCAGGTGACGAACGGGGTGTCCATCCGTATGGCAGTGCTGTACCTGCTGCTTGCAGGCGAACGAGACGACGAACGAGGGGGAGACCAGTGAGCGAGACCCTCGTCATCACCGGCGCACGGCTTCTCGGCGCGGACAGCGCCGACATCATCGTGGAGAACGGCCGCATCGCCGAGATCGGCACAGGTCTGAGCCGTGCGGGTGCGCGGGTGCTGGATGCTGCGGGACTCATCGCGCTTCCGGGTCTCGTCGACCTGCACACGCATCTGCGTGAGCCGGGCTACGAGGCATCCGAGACGATCCTCACCGGCACTCGAGCCGCTGCAGCGGGCGGGTTCACCGCCGTCTTCGCGATGCCCAACACCTCTCCGGTGGCCGACACGGCGGGTGTCGTCGAACAGGAGCTCGCTCTCGGCGAGGCTGCGCGATACGCCACCGTGCAGCCGATCGGGGCGGTGACCGTCGGCCAGAAGGGCGAGCGTCTCGCCGAGCTCGGTGCGATGGCCACGTCGCGCGCTCAGGTGCGTGTGTTCAGCGACGACGGCTTCTGCGTCTTCGATCCGCTGATCATGCGCCGCGCGCTCGAGTACGTGAAGTCCTTCGACGGTGTGATCGCGCAGCACGCGCAGGACCCGCGGCTCACCGAGGGCGCCCAGATGAACGAGGGCGTCGTGTCGGCCGAGCTGGGGCTCGCGGGCTGGCCCGCAGTGGCCGAGGAGTCGATCATCGCCCGCGATGTGCTGCTCGCCGAGCACGTCGGCTCGCGCCTGCACGTCTGCCATCTGTCGACGGCGGGGTCGGTCGACATCATCCGCTGGGCGAAGAAGCGGGGCATCGCGGTCACCGCCGAGGTCACGCCGCACCACCTGCTCCTGACCGACGAACTCGTCCGCGGCTACGACGCTCGGTACAAGGTCAACCCGCCGCTGCGCCGCGAGGAGGACGTGCTGGCCGTGCGCGAGGGGCTGGCCGACGGGACGATCGACATCGTCGCGACCGATCACGCGCCGCACCCCAGTGAGCACAAGTCCTGCGAATGGCAGGCGGCGGCGAACGGAATGGTCGGCCTCGAGAGCGCTCTGCGTGTGGTGCACCAGTCGATGATCGCCACGGGCCTGATCGGCTGGAGCGACATCGCACGCGTCATGAGCGCGGCGCCTGCCCGCATCGGCCGCCTGGACGGACACGGCACCCCGCTCGAGGTCGGCGCGCCGGCTCATCTCGCCCTCTACGACGAGTCGGTCGCGGGTGTCTTCACCGAAGCCGACCTGCACGGACGCAGCCGCAACTCGCCGTATCTCGGTCGCGATCTGCCGGGCCGTGTCGAGTACACGCTGCACGGCGGCATGCTCACGGTCGACGCCGGCGACGTCGTCGAGGAGCTTCGCGCATGATCCCCAGAGATCTCGCGATCGCACTGATGATCGCGCTCGCGGTGCTGATCCTGCTCTCCATGCTGTTCGCCTGGCGACGACGACTCCGACGTGACGCCGGGCTCGCCGCGCCGCTCGGGGTGCCGGAGCACGCCGAGGTGATCGAACGACGCGAGGTGCTGTATGTCTCCACCACGAGGCACGACCAGCCCCTCGAGCGCCTCACTCTGTCTCCGCTCGCATATCGCGCGAGAGGAGAGGCGGCGGTGACCGATCGCGGACTCGCGCTGTGCCTCGACGGCGCGCCGACCGTGTTCCTGGCCGCCTCGCGCCTCGTGAACGTCGATCGCGCGACGGTGACCATCGACCGCGTGGTCGAGCCCGGCGGACTCGTCCGAGTGGCCTGGAGCGCCGACGATGAGACCGTCGTCGACTCCTACCTCCGTCTGACCGACGGCGACCCTCAGAACTTCATCTCAGAACTGCAGCGACTCGTCCCCGCCTCCGGCATCTCGGACGACACCGCCGCCCCCGACACAGGAGCAACGTCATGACAGCCCTCCCCGAACCCGCCGTGCTCGTCCTCGAGGACGGGACCCGGCACACCGGCCGCGCTTACGGCGCCCTCGGCACTACCCTCGGCGAAGTGGTCTTCGCGACCGGGATGTCCGGATACCAGGAGACACTCACGGATCCGTCGTACGCCGGACAGATCGTCCTGCAGACCGCGCCGCACATCGGCAACACCGGCATGAACGACGAGGACACCGAGTCCCGCCGCATCTGGGTCGCCGGGTACATCGTGCGCGACCCCTCGCGCGTCGTGTCCAACTGGCGCGCGAACGCGTCGCTCGACGACGTGCTCGTGCAGGACGGCATCGTCGGCATCAGCGGCATCGACACCCGCTCGATCACACGGCACATCAGGTCTGCCGGTTCCATGCGCGGCGGGATCTTCTCCGGCGATGCGGCCCGACTGAGTGCGGAGGAGCAGCTGCGCCTCGTGCGCGAAGCCCCGCAGATGGCCGGCCAGAACCTCTCGGCGCAGGTCTCGGTCGATGTGGCCACCGTGACGACGGCGATGGGGGAGAGGGTCGGCAATCTCGCCGTCCTCGACCTCGGAGTCAAGCAGGCGACCATCGACAATCTCGCCGCTCGGGGATTCGACGTGCACGTGCTGCCGCAGAACGTGACGATCGACGAGATCCGCGCGATCGACCCGGTCGCCGTCTTCTATTCGAACGGTCCCGGTGACCCGGCGGCCTCGGGCGATCACGTCGAGCTGCTGCGCGCGGTGCTCGACGACGGCCTGCCGTTCTTCGGCATCTGCTTCGGGAACCAGCTGCTCGGCCGCGCGCTGGGCCTCGGCACCTACAAGCTGCCGTTCGGCCATCGCGGGATCAACCAGCCGGTGCTCGACAAGTCGACAGGGCGCGTCGAGATCACCGCACACAACCACGGCTTCGCCGTCGAGGCTCCGCTCGAGGGCTCGTTCGACAGCCCGAACGGCTACGGCAAGGTCGAGGTCAGCCACGTCGGGCTGAACGACAACGTGGTGGAGGGTCTTCGTGCCCTCGACATCCCGGCGTTCTCGGTGCAGTACCACCCGGAGGCCGCTGCCGGCCCGCACGACGCCAACTACCTCTTCGACCGTTTCCGCGACATGGTCATCGCGAGCAAGAAGGACGCCAAGTAATGCCCAAGCGCGACGACATCAACTCCGTTCTCGTCATCGGCTCCGGCCCGATCGTGATCGGCCAGGCCTGTGAGTTCGACTACTCCGGCACCCAGGCGTGCCGCGTCCTGCGCGAAGAGGGCGTCAGAGTCATCCTGGTCAACTCGAACCCGGCGACGATCATGACCGACCCCGACTTCGCCGACGCGACGTACATCGAGCCCATCACGTGGCAGGTCATCGAGACGATCATCGCGAAGGAGCGCCCGGACGCCATCCTTCCGACGCTCGGCGGACAGACCGCCCTGAACGCCGCGATCGAGCTGCACAACCACGGCATCCTCGAGAAGTACGACGTCGAGCTGATCGGCGCGAGCTTCGAGGCCATCAACAAGGGCGAGGACCGCCAGATCTTCAAGCAGCTCGTGCTGGATGCCGGGGCCGACGTGGCGCGCAGCATCATCGCGCACACGATGGACGACCTGCTCGAGGGCGCGGCCGAGCTCGGCTACCCGCTCGTCGTGCGCCCCTCGTTCACGATGGGCGGCCTCGGCTCGGGCTTCGCCTACGACGAGGAGGACCTCCGCCGGATCGGCGGCGCCGGACTGCGCGACTCCCCGACCACCGAGGTGCTCCTGGAGGAGTCGATCCTCGGCTGGAAGGAGTACGAGCTCGAGCTCATGCGCGACACCGCCGACAACACGGTCGTCGTCTGCTCGATCGAGAACGTCGATCCGGTCGGCGTACACACGGGCGACTCGATCACCGTCGCTCCGGCGCTCACGCTCACCGACCGCGAGTACCAGAAGCTCCGCGACATCGGCATCGACATCATCCGCGCGGTCGGCGTCGACACCGGTGGCTGCAACATCCAGTTCGCGGTCGACCCGAGCAACGGCCGGATCATCGTGATCGAGATGAACCCGCGTGTCTCCCGGTCGAGCGCCCTGGCCTCGAAGGCCACCGGGTTCCCGATCGCCAAGCTCGCCGCCAAGCTCGCGCTCGGCTACCGGCTCGACGAGATCCCGAACGACATCACGGGCGTCACGCCTGCGAGCTTCGAGCCCACGCTCGACTACGTGGTCGTCAAGGTGCCGCGGTTCGCCTTCGAGAAGTTCCCGGCTGCTGACGCGACGCTCACGACCACCATGAAGTCGGTGGGAGAGGCGATGGCGATCGGCCGCAACTACGCGACGGCGCTGCAGAAGGCGCTGCGCTCGCTCGAGAAGCGCGGCTCGAGCTTCCACTGGGGACCCGAGGACCGCTCGGTCGAGGAGCTGCTCGAGATCTCGAAGGTGCCCACCGACGGTCGCATCGTGACGCTGCAGCAGGCGCTGCGCAAGGGCGCGACGGTCGAGCAGGCGTTCGACGCGACGGCGATCGATCCCTGGTTCATCGACCAGATCGTGCTCATCAACGAGGTCGCCGAACTCGTCCGCACGGCCCCCGAGCTCGACGCGGCCACGCTGCGCTACGCCAAGGAGCACGGCTTCTCGGACGCGCAGCTCGCGCAGCTGCGCGGCGAGGACGAGGCCGAGATCCGTGGCGTGCGTCAGGGGCTCGGCATCCGCCCGGTGTTCAAGACGGTCGACACGTGCGCCGGAGAGTTCCCGGCGCTCACGCCCTATCACTACTCGAGCTACGACTTCGAGTCGGAGGTCACGCCGTCCGACCGCACCAAGGTCGTGATCATCGGATCGGGTCCCAACCGCATCGGTCAGGGCGTCGAGTTCGACTACTCCTGCGTCCACGCGTCGTTCGCCCTCTCGGATGCAGGCTTCGAGACCATCATGATCAACTGCAACCCCGAGACAGTTTCGACCGACTACGACACCTCGGACCGGCTCTACTTCGAGCCCCTCACGCTCGAGGACGTGCTCGAGGTGCTGGATGCCGAAGCCGCGAGCGGAACCATCCTCGGTGTCGTCTGCCAGCTCGGCGGACAGACTCCGCTCGGGCTCGCGAAGGGCATCGAGGCGGCCGGCTACACCGTGCTCGGCACCAGCCCCGCGGCCATCGACATCGCCGAGGAGCGCGAGCTCTTCTCGCAGCTGCTCGACTCGGCGGGGCTCATCGCTCCGCGGCACGGCACCGCGATCGACGCGGACGGCGCGGTCGCGGTCGCCGAGGAGATCGGCTACCCGGTTCTCGTGCGTCCGAGCTTCGTGCTCGGCGGCCGCGGCATGGAGATCGTCTACAGCTCCGAGTCGCTGCGCGAGTACTTCGTGCGCACCGCGGGCGAGGTCATCATCGAGGAGGGCAAGCCCCTGCTGGTCGATCGCTTCCTCGACGACGCGATCGAGCTCGACGTCGACGCGCTCTACGACGGCACCGATCTCTTCATCGGCGGCGTGATGGAGCACCTCGAGGAGGCGGGCATCCACTCCGGCGACTCCAGTTGCACTCTGCCTCCCGTGTCGCTCGGTCGCACCGACATCGACCGCGTGCGCGAAGCGACTCTCGCGATCGCCGAGGGCGTGGGTGTGCGCGGGCTGCTGAACGTGCAGTTCGCGATCAGCGCCGGTGTGCTCTACGTCATCGAGGCCAACCCCCGCGCGAGTCGCACGGTGCCGTTCGTCTCGAAGGCGCTCGGCATCCCGATGGCGAAGGCGGCGAGCCGTGTGATGGTGGGCGCGACGATCGCCGAGCTCCGTGCCGAGGGCATGCTGCCCGAGCAGGACGGCTCGCGCGTGCCGCTCGACGCACCCGTGTCCGTCAAGGAGGCCGTGCTTCCGTTCAAGCGGTTCCGCACGGCTGACGGCAAGACGGTCGACTCGATCCTCGGACCGGAGATGCGCTCGACGGGCGAGGTCATGGGCATCGACCGCGACTTCCCGACGGCCTTCGCAAAGAGTCAGGCAGCCGCGTACGGGGGGATGCCGACCTCGGGAACCGTGTTCATCTCGGTCGCCGACTCCGACAAGCGCGCCGTCATCCTGCCCGCGCACCGTCTGCAGCAGCTGGGCTTCACGATCGTGGCCACGGAGGGCACGGCGGAGATCCTGTCGCGCAACGGCATCGCGGTGACCGTCGTCGAGAAGTACAGCGAGACGCAGGAATCGGGGGCGACCAACATCGTCGACCTCATCAACGCCGGATCGATCGACATCGTGGTCAACACGCCGTCGGGCGGAGCCGCGCGTGCCGACGGGTACGAGATCAGGGCGGCCGCGGTCGCTGCCGACAAGGCGCTGTTCACGACGATGGCGGTGCTCGGGGCGGCCGTGAGCGGTATGGATGCCGCTCACGAGGGCTTCCAGGTCATGAGCCTGCAGGAATACGCGCTGGACCGGAAGGCCGCGGTGTGAGCGAGCGCTTCGGAGAGAGGCTGCGCGCTGCGCTCGACGCGCGCGGCCCTCTCTGCGTCGGCATCGATCCGCATGCGTCGCTGCTCGGCGCGTGGGGTCTGCCCGACGACGCGTCGGGGCTGCGGGAGTTCGGACTCCGCACGGTCGAGGCCGCGAGCGGTCGCGTCGGCATCGTCAAGCCTCAGGTGTCGTTCTTCGA
The DNA here is from genome assembly GCF_963521645.1 of uncultured Microbacterium sp. Lineage (GTDB taxonomy): Bacteria > Actinomycetota > Actinomycetes > Actinomycetales > Microbacteriaceae > Microbacterium. Next base: position 20,011 of record NZ_CAUQVQ010000010.1, read on the forward strand.
GCGATTCGGCTCGGCCGGATACGCGGCTCTCGAAGAGGTCATGGCAGCGGCGCGCGCCGCGGATCTCCTGGTGATCGCCGACGCCAAGCGGGGCGACATCGGATCCACCATGGACGCGTACGGCGCCGCCTGGCTGACGCCGGGTTCGCCGCTCGAGGCCGACGCGCTCACCGTCAACCCCTTCCTGGGCGTCGGCGCGCTGGACGGCGCGCTCGATGTCGCACACGCGCACGGCAAGGGTCTGTTCGTCCTCGCGGCGACCAGCAATCCCGAGGCCACGACGATGCAGCGCTCGGTCTCCGCGACGGGGCGCACGGTGTCGGCCGACATCGTCGCGGTGGTCTCCGCGCGCAACGCCATGCACGCTGCGCCGGGGGAGTGGGGCAGTGCCGGATTCGTGATCGGCGCGACGGTCGACTGGTCGGATGCCGGGCTCGCCGCGTTCACGCCGTTCGCGCCCATCCTCGCACCCGGGTTCGGGAGTCAAGGTGCCGCCCCGGCGGATCTGCGGCACCGATTCGGGTCGATGAGCGCGGCTGTCATCGCAAGTGAGAGTCGCAGCATCCTCGCGGCGGGGCCGGTCGGTCTCGCCGACGCGATCGACGCTCGCGTCGCAGAGTACAGGGAGGTCGACCGTGGCTGAGTCTCGTCCGGTGCCCGAGGTCGATCGTGCCGCCGCAGCGCGCCGAGCGGTCGAACGTCGCCGTGCCCGTGCATCGCTCAAGCGCGATCTCACCACTCGCGTCGTGACGCCCCAGGCCGTGCTCGCCCGCGCGACGGACGATGCCGACTCCGTCGAGGGCTCGATGAGGATCACCGACTTCCTCCTCGCGCTGCCCGCGATCGGCGCCGGCAAGCGCGACCGGATACTCGCCGAGCTGGGCATCTCGCCCGTCAAGCGGCTCGGCGGCCTCGGTGTGCGTCAGCGAGTCGCGCTGGGGCGCTGGCTCGACGCACGATTCCCGGTGGCGGCTCCGCGAGGCGCGCGGAGTCGACTGCTCGTGCTCGCAGGACCGACGGCTGTCGGCAAGGGCACCGTCGCAGCGCACATCAGGGAGCACAATCCCGAGATCCACCTCTCGGTCTCCGCGACCACGCGCCCGCCCCGCCCCGGCGAGATCGACGGCGTGCACTACTTCTTCGTCGACGACGCGGAGTTCGATCGGCTGATCGCGGAGGACGAGCTCCTCGAGTACGCGGTCGTGCACAACAGGTCGCGGTACGGCACGCCGCGCGCCCCGATCGATGCGGCGCTCGCGTCGGGCAAGACCGTTCTGCTCGAGATCGACCTGCAGGGTGCTCGCCAGGTGCGCAAGGCCGAGCCGACCGCGACCCTGATCTTCCTGCTGCCCCCGTCATGGGATGAGCTGGTGCAGCGACTGGTGGGCCGCGGCACGGAGGACGCGGAGGAGAGAGCGCGTCGCCTGCGCACCGCGAAGGTCGAATTGGCGGCGCAGAATGAGTTCGATCACCTCATCGTGAACGACGACGTCGCCTCCGCAGCCGCCGAGGTCGTAGAATTGTCTTCGAGCTCTGCGCGCTGACCGTCTTCGCGCGCCCGCTTCACCGTCTTCGCGACGATCCCGTCGCCTGATCAGGAGGTCCCACCATGGCCGGACACCACACCAACGGAATCATCGATCCCCCCATCGACAACCTGCTCGACCGTGTCGACTCGAAGTACGAGCTCGTGATCTACGCCGCCAAGCGGGCGCGTCAGATCAACGACTACTACTCCGACCTCCACGAGGGCAACCTCTTCGACAACGTCGGCCCGCTGGTCGACTCCTCCGTCGAGGACAAGCCCCTCACGATCGCTCTGCACGAGATCAACGAGGACAAGCTCCGTCTCCGTCACGCCGAGTGACCTCCGATGACCGCACCGCTGACCGATGTCGGCGGTGCGGTCCATCATGTGAGCATCCCCCTTCTGTCCGACCCCGTTCTGGAGCCCCGATGAGCGCATTGCGTCTGTTCACGTCCGAGTCCGTCACAGAGGGGCACCCCGACAAGATCTGCGATCAGATCTCGGACAGCATCCTCGACGGGCTCCTCGCGAAGGACCCGGGGTCCCGCGTCGCGGTCGAGACGCTCGTCACGACGGGCCTGGTGCACGTCGCCGGTGAGATCCGCACCGAGGCGTACGTCGACATCCCGACGATCGTCCGGCAGGTCGTGAACCGGATCGGCTACACCTCCAGCGACACCGGATTCGACGGGGACTCGTGCGGCGTCAGCATCTCGGTGGGGGAGCAGTCGACCGACATCGCTCACGGAGTCGACAGCGCGCAGGAGCATCGCGACGGCAGCTCGGTCGATCCTCTCGACGGGCTCGGCGCAGGAGATCAGGGCATCATGTTCGGGTTCGCCACGAACGAGACGCCGCAGCTCATGCCGATGGCCGCGTGGACAGCTCATCGCATCGCCGAACGGCTCGCCGAGGTGCGCCGTTCCGGGGTGCTCCCGTTCCTCCGACCCGACGGCAAGACGCAGGTCACGCTCGGGTACGACGGCTTCACGCCCAAGACCGTCGATGCCGTGGTGCTCTCGACCCAGCATCACCCCGACATCTCGCAGGACGAGATCACGTCTCAGGTGCGCGAACACGTCATCGACCCGATTCTCGCGACCACCGGTCTCGACCTCGACGACGTCACCTACTACATCAACCCCGCGGGACCGTTCGTGACGGGCGGGCCCAAGGGCGACGCCGGGCTCACCGGCCGCAAGATCATCATCGACACCTACGGCGGCGCGGCACGGCACGGCGGCGGGGCCTTCAGCGGCAAGGATCCGTCCAAGGTCGATCGCTCGGGCGCGTACGCCACGCGCTGGGTCGCCAAGAACGCCGTGGCGGCCGGCCTCGCAGATCGGCTCGAGGTGCAGGTCGCGTACGCGATCGGCGTCGCTCGGCCCGTCGGGCTCTACGTCGAGACGTTCGGCACCGGCAAGGTGTCGGACGAGGTCATCACCCGCGCGATCGAAGAGGTCTTCGACCTGCGCCCGCAGGCGATCATCGAACAGCTCGACCTCCTTCGTCCGATCTACGCCCAGACCGCGGCGTACGGCCACTTCGGACGCGAGCTGCCGGACTTCACGTGGGAGCGCATCGACCGCGCAGAAGAGCTGCGCCGCGCTGCCGGTCTCTGAGGGGCGGCCTGATGGCAGCCCTCCGCTCATGACGACGCAGAGCCGGCGCATCGCACGCGTGCTGCTCGACTCGCCCGTGCCTCAGCTCGATCGGCTGTTCGACTACGCGCTTCCTGCTGAGCTCGGCGAGGTGCCGCCGGGGGTGCGCGTCCGGGTGCCGTTGCGCACAGCCGGTCGCGTCGTCGACGGCTATGTCGTCGAGCTCGGCAGCGAGGATGACGCCGATCGACCGCTCTCCGAGGTCGAGAGCGTGGTCTCCTCCGTGCCGGTGCTGCCCGAGAGCACGTATCGGCTGGCGCGGCGCGCCGCCGACCGTGCCGCAGGCTCGGCATCCGACGTCCTGCGGCTCGTCATCCCCAAGCGCCAGGTGCGCGTCGAGAAGGCCTGGACCGCCGACTCGCCCACGCCGGTGCCCGCGGAATCCGCGCTCGACGCCGCGACGCACCTGATCGGCATGTATGCCGGTCTCGACGAGGTCCTCGAGGAGCGAGGGCGAGCCGCCGTCGAGGCCATCCCGGTGGCTCACGGCGACGCACCGGGATGGGCGGCACTGCTGTCGTGCGCGGCTGTACGGGTTCTGGCGCACGGTGGGTCCAGCATCCTGATCGTGCCCGACCATCGCGATCTCGACCAGCTCCTCGCCGCGCTCGGCTCGTTCGTTCCCCCCGAGGCGATCGTCCGCTGGGATTCGCGTCAGACCAATCCCGATCGCTGCCGGTCCTTCCTGCGTACGCTCGAGGACGCGCCGTGCATCGTCGTCGGCAACCGCTCCGCCGTGTACGCGCCCGTGCGCGCCGGCCTGGTCGCGATGTGGGACGACGGTGATCCGCTCCTCGGCGAGCCGCTCGCTCCCTACATCAACGCGCGCGACGCGGCGCTGCTGCGCCAGGAGCAGGAGGACTCGGCGCTGCTGTTCGTCGGGCACACCCGCACGACCGACGTCGAGAGGCTGGTGGTGCACGGATGGCTGAAGGACGTGCGGGCGGAGCGTCGCGTGCTGCCGCGGGTCGTTCTCAGCACGCCGCAGGAGATGGACGCGCCGACCGCCCAGCGGATGCCGTCGTCGGCGTTCCTGTCGGCGCGCAACGCCGCCGCCGAGGGTCCTGTGCTCGTGCAGGTGTCGCGTCCGGGATTCGCGCCCTCCCTGGTCTGCGCGGAGTGTCGTGCTCCCGCCCGCTGCGCCCACTGCGGCGGCCCGCTCGGAGCCACGCACCGCGGCGCCGTGCCGGTGTGCGGCTGGTGCGGACGAGGGGCTCGGGCGTGGGCGTGCCCGCACTGCTCGTCCACGGCGCTGCGCCTGGCCTCATCGGGCAGCGAGCGCACGGCCGATGAGCTGGGCAAGGCGTTCCCGGGCGTCCGCGTGATCGTCGCCGACAGTGCTCACCCGGTGGAGCGCGTGGCCGACAAGCCGGCCCTCGTCGTGGCCACCCGTGGCGCCGAGCCTGTGGCGGAGGGCGGCTACCGCGCCGTGATCCTCCTCGACGGTCCGCGCATGCTGCAGGCTCCGGATCTGCGCATCGGCGAATCGTGCCTGCGCTGGTGGTCGAACGCGGCGGCGCTGGCCGCTCCCTCGGCGCCCATCCACCTCGTCGGCGTGGACGGCGCGCTCGCACGGGCGCTCGCGACCTGGAACCACGCCGCATACGCGCGCGCCGAGCTCGCCGAGCGAGCTCCGCTGCACATGCCGCCGGCCGCTCGTGTCGCGCTGGTGGAAGGGACCTCGGCGGCCGTCGCGCGGGCTCTGGCGTCGCTGCACGAGCTCGCGCTGCCCTCCGATGCCGTGCTCGGGCCTGTTCCCATCTCTTCCGACGACCATCCGCCGCGCGTCCGTGCGCTCGTGCGCTTCGAGTACGGTGCAGGCGCCAAGGTCGCCGCCACATTGCGCGCCTCGGTGGTCGCCGAGGCCGTGAGCAATCGCCGGGGCAAGGGCGCGACTCGGAGCGCACTCTCGGTTCGGCTCGATATCCTCGATCCGGAGCTCTGATCACGCTCCTCCGCCCCGAGCCGGCCTTCCGCGTCGTCCCGATCCGTTCAGTACCGCATCCCACCGGAGCACCTTCATGCGTCTCGTCTTCGCCGGCACCCCGTCGGCTGCCGTTCCCACTCTTCGTCGCCTCGCGGCGGAGCACGACATCGCCGCGGTCGTGACCCGCCCGGATGCCCCCCTCGGCCGAAAGCGCGTGCTGACGCCGTCTCCCGTTGCGCAGGTCGCGGAGGAGCTCGGGCTGCCGGTCATCAGGGCCGCGCGTCTCGACGACGACGCCACCGCCGCGATCAGCGCGCTCGGCGCGGAGCTCGGTGTGATCGTGGCCTACGGCGGACTCGTGCGGGAGCCCCTGCTCTCCGCACCGGCCAAGGGGTGGATCAACCTGCACTTCTCGTTGCTGCCCCAGTGGCGCGGAGCAGCCCCCGTGCAGCGCGCGCTGATCAACGGCGACGCAGAGCTCGGGGCGAGCGTGTTCCAGCTCGTGCACGCACTCGATGCGGGAGACGTGTTCGCATCGCGCGCCGTCGAGGTGCCCGCGGAGGCCACGGCGGATGCAGCGCTCGAGGTGCTCGCGGCCGAGGGCGCCGAGCTGACCGCAGAGGTCGTCGCCGCGATCGCCGACGGCACCGCCCGGTCCGAGCCTCAGCGAGGAGAGCCCACGCTTGCGCCCAAGCTGACCCTCGATGACGGCCTGTTGGACTGGACGGAGCCGCTCGACGTCCTGTTCGCCCGCTTCCGGGGAGTGACTCCCGAGCCGGGGGCGCACACGACGGTCGGCGGGCTGCGTCTGAAGATCCTCGACGCCGCCCCCGCAGGAACCGACGATCATCTCCCGCTCGATCCGGGAGCGATCGCGGCGACGAAATCGGGGCTGCTGATCGGCACCGCCTCCACGCCGCTGTCGGTCACGCGCGTGCAGCCGGCCGGCAAGGGGGCGATGAACGCCGTCGACTGGTGGCGCGGCCTCCGCGGTGCCGAGACGCTGCGAGCCGGCGCATGAGCGGTCGACAGGACGACCGCGCACGTCCCCAGGACGGCGGAGCGTCGCGCGGGCGCTCCCAGGCACCTCGCCGACCTCGAACTCGGGCCGGCACCCCGGAGCGCACGGTCCAGCCGGCTCGACGCGTCGCCTACGAGGTGCTGCGTGCGGTGTCGGAGTCCGACGCCTACGCGAATCTCGTGCTGCCTCCGACGATCGCCGAGGCGCGCCTCACCCCTCAGGACGCCGCTCTCGCGACCGAGCTCACGTACGGCACGCTTCGACGGCGCGGGACCTACGATGCGATCATCTCCGCCGCCGCCGATCGTCCCGCCGATCAGATCGATGGGCCGGTGCTCGATGCACTGCGGCTCGCGACGCACCAGCTGCTCTCCACTCGTGTGGCCTCGCACGCGGCCGTCAACGAGTCCGTGAATCTCGTCGCCGCCGCCCAGGGGCGAGGTGCGTCCAGCTTCGCGAACGCGGTGCTGCGCCGTATCTCGCGTCAGACGCCGGGGGAGTGGGAGCAGCGGATCGAGAGCGCCGCACGGTCGGACGACGAGCGACTCGCGCTGCGCTCCGCGCATCCGGTCTGGGTGATCCGCGCTCTGCGTCGTGCACTCGCTGCCGAAGAGCGGGCGGACGAGCTGGATGACCTCCTCGAGGCGGACAACGTCTCGCCGGACGTGACTCTCGTCGCCCTCCCTGGCATGGCGGAGCCCGGTGAGCCGCGTCGTCCCTACGCTCCGACCGCCTACGGCTCGCCCGGGGGCGACCCCCATCGCGTCATCGCCGAGTCAGGCGGAACCGTGCGCGTGCAGGACGAGGGATCCCAGCTCGTCGCTCTCGCTCTTGCCGCCGCGGCACCCATCAGGGCAGGAGAACGCTGGCTGGACCTGTGCGCGGGGCCCGGAGGCAAGACGGCGCTGCTCGCCGCGATCGCACACACGAACGGCGTGACACTGGAAGCGAACGAGGTGGTCCCGACCCGCGCGCGACTCGTGCGCAACGCCGTGCGCGCGGTACCCGGTGAGGTCATCGTGCACGAACGGGACGGACGCACCTTCGGTGCTGCCCGCCCCGCCGAGTTCGATCGCATCCTCGTCGATGCGCCGTGCACGGGTCTCGGCGCGCTGAGGCGGCGCCCCGAAGCGCGCTGGCGCAAGACGCCCGGTGATGTCGCCGACCTCGTTCCTCTTCAGATCGAGCTCCTGTCGTCCGCACTCGACGCGGTCGCGCCCGGCGGCATCGTCGCCTACGTGACGTGCTCCCCGCATCTGGCCGAGACCGTCGGCGTCGTGTCCGGCGTGCTGCGCGGACGCACCGACGTCTCGGAGGTGGATGCCAGGGCTGTCCTGTCGGGGGTGGCCGACTCGCCGATCGATCTCGCGAGCGACGGATCGGGCCGTGCGCAGCTCTGGCCTCATCGCCACGGGACCGACGCCATGTTCGTCGCGCTCCTCCGGCGAGATGACGACCCCGGCGTGCGCGCCGGAGAGGGAGACTAGAGACGTGGAACTGCCTGGCGCACCGCGCATCAACCCCAGCATCCTGGCCGCCGACTTCGTGAACATGCAGCGCGACCTCGAGAAGATCGCCTCGGCGGACTTCGCGCACGTCGACGTGATGGACAACCACTTCGTCCCGAACCTCACGTTCGGGCCGCAGATGGTCGAGCGCATCCAGGCGACGAGCCCGATCCCGCTCGACGTGCACCTGATGATCACCGACCCCGATCGCTGGGCGCCCGCCTACGCCGAGCTGGGTGCCGCGAGCGTCACATTCCACCTCGAGGCCGCCGCGGACCCGATCTCCCTCGCACGCGCCCTGCGGAGCATCGGCGCGCGGGCCGGGGTCGCGATCAAGCCGGACACCCCGGCGGACGGCCTGTACAGCGTGCTCGACGAGTTCGACCAGATCCTCGTGATGACGGTCGAGCCCGGATTCGGCGGTCAGGGGTTCATGCCCGAGACGATGCCGAAGCTGCGGGCCCTCGCCGACGAGGCGAAGCGCCGCGGGTCGAACGTCTGGCTCCAGGTCGACGGCGGGATCTCGGATTCGACCATCGAAGCCGCCGCCGCCGCCGGAGCCGACACGTTCGTCGCGGGATCCGCTGTCTACGGCGCCGACGACGTCGAGGCCGCGGTCACCCGGCTCAGAGACCGCGCCAGAGCCGCTAGCCTGGAATCGTGAAGACTTTCGACGAGCTGTTCGCCGAGCTCAGCGTCAAGGCCGAGACCCGCCCAGAGGGATCGGGGACCGTCGCTGAACTCGACGGCGGCGTGCACACCATCGGCAAGAAGATCGTCGAGGAGGCCGCCGAGGTCTGGATGGCGTCCGAGTACGAATCCGACGAGGCCGCGGCCGAAGAGATCTCACAGCTGCTCTACCACGTGCAGGTGATGATGATCGCGAAGGGTCTGAGCCTGCAGGACGTCTACCGACATCTGTGAAGCGCTCCGCCCCACTCGCTTCGATCTGAAGGCTTCCCATGCTGCGCATTGCTGTTCCCAACAAGGGCTCTCTCTCCGAGACGGCCGCCGACATGCTCGCGGAGGCCGGCTACGCCGGCCGTCGTGATGCCAAGACGCTCCACGTCGTCGACACCGACAACGACGTCGAGTTCTTCTATCTGCGTCCGAAGGACATCGCGACCTACGTCGGATCGGGAGCGATCGACGTCGGCATCACGGGTCGCGATCTGCTCCTCGATGCCCGGATGCCGGGTGCACGCGAGATCGAGGCTCTCGGCTTCGCCGCCTCCACCTTCCGATTCGCTGCCCCTTCTGGTCGGTACACGGACGTGTCGGAACTCGACGGCCTGCGTGTCGCGACGTCGTATCCCGGTCTCGTCGACCGATTCCTCGATGAGCGGGGGATCGCGGTCGATCTCGTGCCGCTCGACGGCGCGGTCGAGTCGGCGGTGCGCCTGGGCGTGGCCGATGCGGTCGCCGATGTGGTCGAGACGGGCACGACGCTCCGGCAAGCGGGCCTCGACGTCTTCGGCCCCGTGATCCTCGAATCCGAAGCAGTGCTGATTTCCGGGCCCGACGACGCCGAGGGGTCCGAGACCCTCCTGCGACGGCTGCGCGGCGTGATGGTGGCGCGTCGCTTCGTCATGATCGACTACGACCTTCCGCTCGCTCTGCTCGATGACGCCGTGAAGATCGCCGGCGGCATCGAGTCGCCGACGGTCTCGCCGCTGCGCGACCCCGAGTGGGTCGCCGTCCGCGTGATGGTGGCGCGTGCACGGGTCAACCCCGTGATGGACGCGCTCTATGCGCTCGGTGCGCGGGCGATCCTCGTCACGGCGATCCACAACGCGAGGCTCTGATGTCTCTCGCGAGTCGTGTCATCCCGTGTCTGGATGTCGCCGACGGTCGCGTCGTGAAGGGCGTGAACTTCGAGAATCTGCGCGACATGGGCGACCCGGTGGAGCTCGCTCGGCACTACGCCGCGCAGGGCGCTGATGAGATCACCTTCCTCGACGTCACCGCGACGGTCGATGCCCGCGCCACGACCTACGACGTCGTGCAGCGCACGGCCGAGCAGGTCTTCGTGCCCCTCACGGTCGGCGGAGGAGTGCGCACCGTCGACGACGTGGCGCGTCTGCTCGCGGTCGGCGCCGACAAAGTGGGCGTCAACTCGGCGGCGATCGCGCGGCCCGAGCTGATCGGCGAGATCGCAGATCGCTTCGGCGCCCAGGTCCTCGTGCTGTCGCTCGACGTCAAGCGCGCCGACACCACGGCCTCCGGCTTCGTGGTCACCACGCACGGAGGCAGGACGCAGACCACGCTCGACGCGCTCGACTGGGCTCGCGAAGCCGCGGAGCGCGGAGCAGGAGAGCTGCTCGTGAACTCGATCGATGCCGACGGCACGCGCGACGGCTTCGACCTCGAGCTCGTGCGTCTCATGCGCGAGGTGGCCACGGTTCCCGTCATCGCCTCGGGCGGCGCGGGCAGAGCATCGGATTTCGCGCCGGCGATCAAGGCGGGAGCAGACGCCGTGCTCGCAGCGAGCGTGTTCCACACCGGCGCCCTCACAGTGGGCGACGTCAAGCAGGCGCTGCGCGCGGAAGGAGTGCTCGTCCGATGAGCGACATCGAGGAGCGCATCTCACAGGTCGCGTTCAATGCGGACGGTCTCGCGCCGGTGATCGTGCAGCAGTGGGACACCAACGAGGTCCTCATGCTCGCCTGGGTGAACGACGAGGCGCTCCGTCGCACGCTGACGACCGGCCGCGCCGTGTACTGGTCGCGCTCTCGACAGGAGTACTGGCGCAAGGGCGACACCTCGGGTCACATCCAGGTCGTGCACGACGCGCGTCTGGACTGCGACGGCGATGCGATCCTGCTGCGAGTGGATCAGACCGGTCCCGCGTGTCACACCGGCACGCGCACATGCTTCGACACCACCGATCTCGACGCGGTTCCGGGGAGCGCACAGGCATGAGTCTCGCGCGTCGCGCACGTCCGATCGCCGTCCTGGGCTTCCTCGCAGCGGGGTCCCTCGGCATCATCTCCTCCACTCAGACCTGGCTCACGGTCGCGCGCGCCGATGCGGGCGAGGCGATCTTCGTGCCGGGCGCGTCCGCGCTTCCGCTGCTCGCGCCCCTGAGCCTCGCGGTGCTCGCGCTCGGGCTCGCGCTGTCGATCGCGGGACGTGCGGTGCGTCTGGTCCTCGGGCTGCTCGCCGCCGCAACCGCGCTCTTCCTCGGCTGGTCGACCCTGCAGCTCCTCACCGGCGAACCGCTCGACGCCGTCGGAGCGACGGTGACCGAGACGACCGGCCTCGCGGGCAGTGCGGCCATCGCCGACGTGGTCGCGAGCATCGAGGTGTCGGCGTGGCCGTACGCGACTCTCGTGGGATGGTTCGTCCTCCTGGCGGCCGCGGCACTCGTGCTGGTCACCGGGCGGCGATGGACGTCCGGAGGGCGGCGGTACCGCACCGACGCCGCGCATGACACGCACGCCACGGGTCCCGTCGATGCGATCGATTCCTGGGACGACCTGTCCCGCGGGACCGATCCGACACGGTGACCCCGATAGACTGACACAGATCCCGCACGTCGTCCCCGGAGGAGACCATGACCAACCCGATCGCCGACCCCGGCCACGGACACTCGCCTGCTGCCTGGACGGCCGTGATCATCATGCTCGCCGGCTTCACGCTCGGCACGCTGGCGTTCTGCCTCGCCGAGTTCAGCCCGATCTGGGTCACCCTGGTCTGGGTGTTCGCAGCACTCATCCCGATCGGCGCGCTCGTCGGCTGGGCGCTCGCGAAGGCGGGCTACGGCGTGAAGGGCCCCAAGTACCAGCCGAAGGCGCACTAGTGGTCCTCGCCGACCTCACGGCCGGCGCAGTCGCAGACGCGGAGCGTCGCTCTCTCACCCGGCCGATCGCCGAGGTCGAGCGCGATGCGCTGGCGCGCCCTGCCGCCAAGGATGCCGTCGCGGCGCTCTCGCGCTCCGAGCGCGTGAAGATCATCGCCGAGGTGAAGCGAGCGAGTCCGTCGCGCGGCGCCCTGGCCGCGATCCCGGATCCTGCCCTTCAGGCCTCGCTCTACGAGCAGGGCGGTGCGTCCGCGATCAGCGTGCTCACCGAGGAGCGGCGTTTCGGCGGCAGCCTCGCCGACCTCGAGGCCGTCACGGCTCGGGTGTCGCTCCCCGTGCTGCGCAAGGACTTCATCGCCACGCGCTATCAGGTGCTCGAGGCTCGTGCTGCCGGCGCAGACCTTGCGCTCCTCATCGTGGCCGGCATCGAGCCCGCGGTCCTGCGCGATCTGTTCGGTTTCATCACCGAACTCGGGATGACACCGCTGGTCGAGACGCACTCGGCTGACGAGCTCGAAGCCGCGATCGACCTCGGGGCGCCGCTGATCGGGGTGAATGCTCGCGATCTGAAGACCCTCGAGCTCGACCGCGATCTCTTCGGTCGTCTCGCGGACCGGATCCCGGACTCCGCGATCAAGATCGCCGAATCGGCGGTCCTCACTCCCGAAGACGTCGCGCACTACCGCTCGGCGGGCGCCGACGTCGTCCTGATCGGAGAGGCCCTCGTGACGGGCGACCCGATCACCACACTCAAGAGCTTCCTGGAGGCGTGATGAGCCTGCGTGACCAGCATGGTCCCCTGTTCGGCGAGTACGGCGGACGCTATATGCCCGAGTCGTTGATCGCCGCGATCGACGAACTCTCCGCGGCGTATGCCGAGGCGATCGTCGACCCGGCTTTCCGTGAGGAGCTGGCGTCTCTGCTCAGCTCGTACGCGGGTCGCCCCTCGCCTCTCACCGAGGTCGCCCGGTTCGCCGAGCATGCGGGCGGGGCGCGGGTCTTCCTCAAGCGCGAGGACCTGAACCACACCGGTTCGCACAAGATCAACAACGTGCTGGGCCAGGCGCTGCTGACGAAGCGGCTCGGCAAGACGCGGGTGATCGCCGAGACCGGTGCAGGTCAGCACGGTGTCGCCACGGCGACCGCCGCCGCTCTCTTCGGCCTCGAGTGCACGATCTACATGGGTGAGGTCGACACGCAGCGTCAGGCGCTGAACGTCGCACGCATGCGACTGCTCGGCGCCGAGGTCGTGGCGGTCACGTCGGGATCGCGGACCCTCAAGGACGCCATCAACGACGCGTACCGCGATTGGGTGGCCTCGGTCGAGACGACCAACTACATCTTCGGCACCGCCGCGGGCCCGCATCCGTTCCCCGCGATGGTGCGCGACTTCCAGAAGATCATCGGCGAGGAGGCTCGTCAGCAGCTGCTCGACGAGGTCGGTCGACTGCCCGATGCCGTCATCGCCTGCGTCGGCGGCGGATCGAACGCGATCGGCATGTTCGACGCCTTCCTCGACGACGAGGGCGTCAAGCTGTTCGGCGTCGAAGCCGCGGGCGAGGGAGTCGACACACCGAAGCACGCCGCGTCGATCGAGCGGGGCAGACCCGGCATCCTGCATGGCGCGAAGACCTACGTGCTCCAGGACGAAGACGGGCAGACTGTCGAGTCGCACTCGATATCCGCCGGCCTCGACTATCCCGGCGTCGGGCCGGAGCACGCGTGGCTCGCCGACATCGGTCGCGCGGAGTACATCCCGGCGACCGACGACGAGGCCATGCAGGCGCTGCGTCTGCTGAGCCGCACCGAGGGCATCATCCCGGCCATCGAGTCGGCGCACGCCCTGGCAGGCGCTCTGCGCCTGGGGCGCGAGCTGGGCCCAGACGCCGTGCTCGCCGTCTGCCTCTCCGGCCGCGGAGACAAGGACATGGACACGGCGGCCCGCTACTTCGAGCTCTACGACGCGGAGGCCCTCGAGCACGACGTCGCTGAAGAGACCGACGCCGAGAAGGCCGCTTCCAAGGGGGAACCCGAGCTATGAGCCGCGTCGAACGGGCCATCGCCGCAGCACACGCGGCCGGCCGCAGCGCCTTCGTCGGGTACCTCCCGATCGGCTTCCCCGATCTCGAGACCAGCATCCGGGCCGCCATCGCCCTCGCCGAGAACGGCGTCGACATCATCGAGCTGGGTCCGCCCTACAGCGACCCGGTGATGGACGGAGCGGTCATCCAGGAGGCGACCACGGCGGCGCTCGCGAACGGGTTCAAGATGAAGGACCTCTTCACGGCGGTGCGTGCGATCACGGACGCGACCGATGTGCCCGTGCTCGTGATGACGTACTGGAACCCCGTGTTCCAGTACGGGGTCGATCGCTACGCCGATGACCTGCTGGCGGCCGGCGGAGCGGGACTGATCACGCCCGACATCACGCCCGACGTCGCAGGGGAGTGGATCGCCGCGAGCGAGCGCACCGGTCTCGACCGCGTCTTCCTCGCGGCCCCCACCTCGTCGGACGAGCGTCTCGAGCTGGTCGTGAAGTCCTCGACCGGCTTCGTCTACACCGTCTCGACGATGGGCATCACCGGCGAGCGGACCGAGCTCGATCGCGCCGCACGCACCCTGGTCGGGCGCCTGCGCGAGCACGGCAGCATCCGCGCCTGCGTCGGAATCGGCATCTCCACCGCCGAGCAGATCGCCGGCGTCTCCGAGTACGCCGACGGCGCGATCGTCGGCACGGCACTGGTCCGCGCTCTCCGCGACGGCGGCATCCCTGCGCTCGCGGAGGTCACCCGAAACCTGGCGGTCGGCACGTCGTCGGCACGCCCCGCACACGAGAACTAGAATCGCACTCATGTCCCTCGCGCTCCCCAGCACCTTCAGCGGCGTGCTCGCCAGCATCCCGAGTCCTCCGGTGTCGTACATCGACCTCGGGCCGCTCCGCATCCACTTCTACGCGCTCTGCATCATCGCCGGCATCATCGCCGCCGTGCTGCTGACCAATCACCGCCTGACCAAGCGCGGCGCAGAGCCGTGGGTCGTGATCGACATCTCGATCCTCGCCGTTCCGCTGGCGATCATCGGCGCGCGCATCTTCCACGTGCTCACCCACCCGAACTTCTACTTCGGCGAGGGACGGAACACCTGGAACCCGTTCGAGCCCGGCTCGGTGTGGGCGATCTGGGAGGGTGGCATCGCGATCTTCGGCGCGCTGATCGGCGGTGCCGTCGGCGCGTACCTCGGCTGCCGCTGGACCGGCATCCGGTTCTGGACCTTCGCGGACGCACTCGCTCCGGGTCTGCTGCTGGCTCAGGCCATGGGCCGTTTCGGCAACTGGTTCAACCACGAGCTGTTCGGACTCCCCACCGACCTGCCCTGGGGACTCGAGATCGAGTCCGACAACTCCGCATTCCCCCCGGGCCTGCCCGAGGGCACGCTGTTCCACCCGACCTTCCTCTACGAGGTGATCTGGAACGTCCTGGGTGTGGTCGTGCTCCTGTGGCTCAGCCGGAAGGCGACGGCGTTCCAGTGGGGCCGCCTCTTCGCGATCTACCTGATCTGGTACAGCGCCGGCCGCATCGTCTGGGAGTCGATCCGCATCGACCCGAGCGAGGTCATTCTCGGCCTGCGCAGCAACGTGTGGGCCGCGATTCTCGGTGTTCTGGTCGGCATCACGATCCTCATCGTGCAGTCCCGGCGGCATCCGGGACTCGAGCCGTCGCCCTACCAGCCCGGCCGCGGCCGGAAGGATCTCGACGCTGATGTAGAATCGCAGAACAATCCCTCCGACTTCGTGGATGTGAGTGAGCCTCCGTCCGAAGAAGTCGCCGCAGGAGCCAGCGCCACAAGCACCGCTCCCACGGACACGGAAAGCGCTCGATAGCCGACCGGTCCGTGCGGACCCCATCGCATTCGCCCGGCCAATGACGCCCCCGGGTCATCCGTAGATCTGAGGACGGTACTGGTGTATTTTCAGCCTCCCTATGGCGCCTCCGGCGCTTACCCGCCCAAGCAGGGCATGTACAACCCGGCGTTCGAGAAGGACGCCTGCGGTCTCGCGATGGTGGCGACGCTACGCGGCGAGGCGGGCCACGACATCATCGCGCTGGCGCTCGAAGCGCTGCGCAACCTCGAGCACCGCGGCGCGATCGGCTCTGACGCCGGAACCGGCGACGGTGCGGGGATCCTGACGCAGATGCCGGATGCGTTCCTGCGAGCGGTCACGGACTTCGAACTGCCTCCGGTCGGCGAGTACGCCGCGGGCATGGCGTTCCTGCCCCGCGACTCGAGCGTGCGTCGCGAGCAGAAGGCGGGGATCGAGAAGATCGCGCGCAGCGAGGGCCT
Organism: uncultured Microbacterium sp.; assembly: GCF_963521645.1. Taxonomy (GTDB): domain Bacteria; phylum Actinomycetota; class Actinomycetes; order Actinomycetales; family Microbacteriaceae; genus Microbacterium. Next base: position 35,799 of record NZ_CAUQVQ010000010.1, read on the forward strand.
GCGGGTGCTCGGATGGCGAGAGGTCCCCACGGTCAACGACAACCTGGGCAAGCTCGCCGACGAAGCTCGGCCGGCATTCGAGCAGCTCTTCGTGAGCGCGGGCGGCGCGACGCACGCGGACGCCCCACTCACCGGCATCGCGCTCGACCGGGTGGCGTATCGGCTGCGCAAGCGCGCGGGTCACGAGCTGGGCGCATACTTCGTCACGCTCTCCGCTCGCACTCTCGGCTACAAGGGCATGGTCACCACCCTGCAGCTCGAGCCGTTCTACCCCGACCTGCAGGACGAGCGGTTCATGTCGGAGCTCGCGGTCGTGCACTCCCGGTACTCGACCAACACGTTCCCCTCCTGGCCGCTGGCGCAGCCGCTGCGCATGCTCGCGCACAACGGCGAGATCAACACGGTCGGTGGGAACCGCAACTGGATGCGAGCCCGTCAGTCCCAGCTCGAGTCCGAGCTGCTGGGCGATGTCGCACCGCTTCTTCCGATCTGCACCGACGGCGCGAGCGACTCGGCGTCGTTCGACGAGGTCCTCGAGCTCCTGACGCTGACCGGACGCAGTCTGCCGCACGCCATCATGATGATGGTGCCCGAGGCGTACGAGAAGCAGTCCGACATCTCTCCCGAGCTCCGGTCTTTCTACGAGTACCACTCCAACCAGATGGAGCCGTGGGACGGTCCGGCCGCGCTCATCTTCACCGACGGCACCCTCGTGGGGGCGACGCTCGACCGCAACGGTCTGCGCCCCGGACGCTGGACGGAGACGACCGACGGACTGATCGTGATCGGTTCCGAGACGGGCGTGCTCACGTTCGAGCCCGAGCGCATCAAGCGTCGGGGCCGGCTGCAGCCGGGCAAGATGTTCCTCGTCGACACCGCCCAGCGGCGCATCATCGAGGACGAGGAGATCAAGCACGACCTCGCGACCATGCACCCGTGGCAGGAGTGGCTCGATGCAGGCGCAGTGCGGCTCGCAGATCTGCCCGAGCGCGAGCACATCGTGCATCCTCCGGCATCGATCACGCGACGTCAGCGCACCTTCGGCTATACCGAGGAGGAGATCCGCATCCTGCTGACTCCGATGGGTCAGAACGGCATGGAGCCGCTCGGCGCGATGGGCTCCGACACTCCCATCGCGGTGCTCAGCAAGCGGCCGCGCCTGCTCTTCGACTACTTCACGCAGCAGTTCGCGCAGGTCACGAATCCGCCGCTCGACTCGATCCGCGAGGAAGTCGTCACGAGCCTCAAGCTCGGACTCGGACCCGAGAGCAATCTGCTCTCGTGGGGCCCCGATCACACGCGCACGGTGTCGCTCGATTTCCCGGTCATCGACAACGACGAGCTCGCGAAGATCCGTCACATCGACAAGGCGATGCCCGACCGGTCCAGCGTGACGATCCGAGGCCTGTACCACTTCGACGTGGGATCCAACACGCTCGAGCAGCGGCTGACCGAGATGTGCGCCGAGGTCGACGAGGCCATCGCGCAGGGCGCGGAGTTCATCATCCTGTCCGACCGCGACTCGAACAAGGATCTGACACCGATCCCGTCGCTCCTGATGGTCTCGGCGATCCACCACCACCTGATCCGTCGAGAGAACCGCATGAAGGTCGGTCTGATCGTCGAGGCCGGAGATGTGCGCGAGGTCCACCACGTCGCCACCCTGATCGGCTATGGCGCATCGGCCGTCAACCCGTACCTCGCGATGGAGACCGTGGAGCACCTGGTGCGCACCGGCTACATCACCGGGATCAGCCCCGAGAAGGCCGTCCGCAACCTGATCTACGCGCTCGGCAAGGGCGTTCTCAAGATCATGTCGAAGATGGGCATCTCGACCGTGTCGTCGTACGCCGGCGCCCAGGTCTTCGAGGCCGTCGGTCTGAGCGAGGAGTTCATCGACAAGTACTTCACCCGTACGGAGTCGAAGCTCGGCGGTATCGGGATCCACGAGATCTTCATCGAGAACCAGGCGCGTCACGACTACGCGTATCCGGAGGACGAAGCAGCCCGCGCGCACGAGCGCCTGTGGACCGGAGGCGAGTACCAGTGGCGTCGTGACGGCTCACCGCATCTCTTCAGCCCCGAGACGGTCTTCAAGCTGCAGCATGCGACCAGGGAGCGCCGCTACGACGTCTTCCGCGAGTACACGCGCCTCGTCGACGACCAGGCGGCGGAGCTCAAGACCCTGCGTGGACTCTTCAGCCTGCGCACCGGGACGCGCAAGCCCGTTCCTCTCGACGAGGTCGAGCCCGTGTCGTCGATCGTCAAGCGCTTCTCGACGGGCGCCATGAGCTACGGCTCCATCTCGAAAGAGGCCCACGAGACGCTCGCGATCGCGATGAACCGCCTCGGCGGCAAGTCCAACACCGGCGAAGGCGGAGAGGACATCGATCGGCTCGTCGATCCTGAACGCCGCAGTGCGATCAAGCAGGTCGCGTCGGGCCGGTTCGGCGTCACGAGTCTCTACCTGACCGAGGCCGACGACATCCAGATCAAGCTCGCGCAGGGCGCGAAGCCCGGAGAGGGCGGTCAGCTCCCTCCGCAGAAGGTCTATCCGTGGGTCGCGCGCACGCGCGGCGGCACTCCCGGGGTCGGGTTGATCTCGCCTCCGCCGCATCATGACATCTATTCGATCGAAGACCTCAAGCAGCTCATCTTCGATCTGAAGCGGGCGAACCCCGAGGCGCGGATCCACACCAAGCTGGTCAGCCAGTCGGGTATCGGCGCCGTGTCGGCGGGTGTCGCCAAGGCGCTCAGCGACGTCATCCTCGTCTCGGGTCATGACGGAGGCACCGGTGCGAGCCCGCTGAACTCGCTCAAGCACGCGGGCACCCCGTGGGAGCTCGGACTGGCCGAGACCCAGCAGACGCTGATGCTCAACGGCATGCGCGACCGCGTGGTCGTGCAGGTGGACGGACAGCTCAAGACGGGACGCGACGTCATCATCGGCGCGCTGCTCGGTGCCGAGGAGTTCGGCTTCGCGACTGCGCCGCTCGTGGTGAGCGGGTGCATCATGATGCGCGTCTGCCACCTCGACACCTGCCCGGTCGGCGTCGCCACCCAGAACCCGGTCCTGCGGGAACGATTCACCGGCAAGCCCGAGTTCGTCGTCAACTTCATGGAGTTCATCGCGGAAGAGGTTCGCGAGCATCTCGCAGCGCTGGGCTTCCGCTCGATCGATGAGATCGTCGGCCGCGCGGAGCTCCTCGAGGTCGATGCCGCCGTCGACCACTGGAAGGCAGAGGGTCTCGACCTGAGTCCAGTGCTCGACGGACCGGCGTTCCCGGCGAGCGAGCCGCGCCGCAACCGCCGCACTCAGGATCACGAGCTCGAGAAGCACTTCGACGTGCAGCTGATCGACATCGCGAAGAGCGCCCTGCTGAACGGCGAGCCAGTGGTCGCCGAGCTTCCCATCGCGAACACCGAGCGTGCGGTCGGCACGATGCTGGGGCACCAGGTGACGTCGCGACACGGCGCATCGGGACTCCCGCGAGGCACGATCGACGTCACGCTCCACGGCACGGCCGGTCAGTCGCTCGGGGCGTTCCTCCCGTCCGGCGTCGTCCTGCGCCTGGAGGGCGATTCCAACGACTACGTCGGAAAGGGCCTGTCGGGCGGCGACATCTCGATCCGTCCGCCGCGCGGCTCGAAGATCGTCCCGCACGAGAACGTCATCGCGGGCAACGTCATCGGGTACGGTGCCACGTCCGGCACGATGTTCCTCTCGGGCGTCGTCGGCGAGCGGTTCCTGGTGCGCAACTCGGGCGCCGCGGCCGTCGTGGAGGGTGTGGGAGACCACGCGCTCGAGTACATGACGGGCGGCGTGGCCGTGATCCTCGGATCCACGGGCCGCAACCTGGGCGCCGGCATGTCCGGGGGAGTGGCCTACATCCGCTCGCTCGACACCGGAAAGATCAACGCGCAGTCGCTCAGCAGCGGGGAACTGCTTCTCGAGCCGCTCGACCGCGCGGACCTCGAAGTGCTCCGCAGCCTGATCGCCGAGCACGTGGAGCGGACGGCCTCGCCGCTCGGCTCCGACATCCTGGCGCGATTCGATGAGGTCGCCGGCCAGTTCACGAAGGTGCTTCCGCGTGATTACGCCGCTGTTCGCAGCATGCGCGATGAAGCAGTCGCCGAAGGAATCGATCCTGACGGCGACATCGTCTGGAACCGCATCCTGGAGGTGACCGGTGGCTGATCCCAAAGGCTTTCTGAAGGTCACGGAGCGTGAGCTTCCCAAGCGCCGCCCCGTCCCCGTCCGCATCATGGACTGGAAAGAGGTGTACGAACCCGGCGACCAGGCCGTGCTCCGTCGCCAGGCCGGCCGATGCATGGACTGCGGTGTGCCGTTCTGCCATTCGGGATGCCCGCTCGGCAACCTGATCCCCGAGTGGAACGACCTGACGTGGCGCGGCGAAGGCCGAGCCGCGATCGATCGGCTGCACGCGACCAACAACTTCCCGGAGTTCACCGGTCGCCTGTGCCCCGCCCCCTGCGAGAGCGCGTGCGTGCTGGGCATCAACCAGCCGCCGGTCACGATCAAGCAGATCGAGGTGTCGATCATCGATGAGGCGTTCGCCAAGGGCTGGGTCGAGCCCCAGCCGCCCGCGCGTCTCACCGGCAAGACGGTCGCCGTCGTCGGATCGGGTCCGGCGGGCCTCGCCGCGGCGCAGCAGCTGACTCGCGCCGGACACACCGTCGCGGTGTTCGAGCGGGACGATCGCATCGGCGGTCTGCTCCGGTACGGCATCCCCGACTTCAAGATGGAGAAGGGCCAGCTCGAGTCGCGTCTCCGTCAGATGCAGGAAGAGGGCACGCGGTTCCGCGCGGGTGTGGAGATCGGCAAGGACATCTCGTGGGCCGACCTCCGGGCGCGCTACGACGCCGTGGTCGTCTCGACCGGCTCGACCGTCCCGCGGGACCTGTCGATCCCCGGTCGTGACCTCGATGGAGTGCACTTCGCGATGGAGTACCTGGTCGAGTCGAACCACGCGGTCGCCGGCGACAAGGTCACCGACCAGATCACCGCCGAGGGCAAGCACGTCATCGTCATCGGCGGCGGCGACACGGGAGCCGACTGCATCGGCACCGCACACCGCCAGGGAGCGCTGAGCGTCACCAACCTCGCTATCGGAAAGCAGCCCGGCACGGAGCGACCGGGGCACCAGCCCTGGCCCATGATGCCGACGGTCTTCGAGGTGCAGTCCGCGCATGAAGAGGGCGGCGAACGCGTCTTCCTCGCATCCACCGTGGAGTTCCTCTCGAACGACGTCGGCGAGGTCCGTGCGCTCCGCGTCGCGGAGACCGAGTACATCGACGGTCGTCGCGTGCCCAAGAGCGGTACGGAGCGAGAGATCCCCGCGGACCTCGTGCTGATCGCGATGGGCTTCACCGGTCCCGAACAGGACGGGTTCACCGACGACGTGCGCCCCCAGGTCACCGACCGCGGTGTGTTCCAGCGTGCGGACACCTACGAGTCGACGGTTCCGGGCGTGTTCGTGGCGGGCGATGCCGGCCGTGGACAGTCCCTGATCGTCTGGGCGATCGCCGAAGGCCGCGCCGCCGCAGCGAACGTCGACAGGTTCCTCATGGGCACCACGGTGCTGCCCGAGCCCGTGCGACCTCATGAAGTCGCTATCGGCCTTCAGCCCGCGTAGGCTGAGCCGCGGCACCGTCGCCTGATTTCCATCCCCCCACTACCCTGGAGCAATCTTTGAGACGCGCGAAAATCGTCGCCACCCTGGGACCCGCCACATCCACGTACGAGACCGTGCGTGCCCTCATCGACGCCGGCGTGGATGTCGCCCGTCTGAACCTCAGCCACGGTGACTACTCCGTGCACGAGAACAACTACGCCAACGTTCGTCGTGCCGCAGACGACGCCGGCCGCGCCGTCGCGATCCTCGTCGACCTGCAGGGACCGAAGATCCGCCTCGGGAAGTTCGAGGCGGGCCCCTACGAGCTCGCCAAGGGCGACATCTTCAAGATCACCACCGAGGACATCATCGGCAACAAGGAGATCTGCAGCACGACCTTCAAGGGTCTGCCTCAGGACGTCAAGCCCGGCGACTTCCTCCTCATCGACGACGGCAAGGTGCGCGTCGAAGTCATCGAGACCGACGGAGTCACCGTCACCACCAAGGTCATCGTCGCCGGTGCGGTGTCGAACAACAAGGGCATCAACCTGCCCGGCGTCGCCGTCAACGTCCCCGCCCTGAGCGAGAAGGACGAGGACGACCTCCGCTGGGGTCTGCGCATCGGCGCCGACCTCATCGCGCTGTCGTTCGTCCGCAATGCGGCCGACGTCTCCCGCGTGCACGAGATCATGGCCGAAGAGGGCGTCAAGGTGCCCGTCATCGCCAAGGTCGAGAAGCCGCAGGCCGTCGACGCGCTCGAGGAGATCGTCGACGCGTTCGACGCGATCATGGTCGCCCGCGGCGACCTCGGCGTCGAGCTCCCGCTCGAGGCCGTCCCGATCGTGCAGAAGCGCGCCGTCGAGCTCGCGCGCCGCATGGCCAAGCCGGTCATCGTCGCGACGCAGATGCTCGAGTCGATGATCAACAGCCCCGTGCCGACCCGCGCGGAGACCTCCGACGTCGCGAACGCGGTGCTCGACGGTGCCGACGCGGTGATGCTCTCGGGTGAGACCAGCGTCGGGGACTACCCGGTTGTGGTCGTCGAGACGATGGCCCGCATCATCGAGTCGACCGAGGAGCACGGTCTGGAGCGCATCGCGCCTCTGACGACCAAGCCCCGTACCCAGGGAGGCGCGATCACCCTCGCCGCGCTCGAGGTCGCGGAGTTCGTCGAGGCCAAGTACCTCTGCGTCTTCACCCAGTCGGGCGACTCGGCGCGTCGTCTGTCGCGTCTGCGTTCGCGTATCCCGATGATCGCCTTCACCCCTGAGCCGAACATCCGTCGACGTATGGCGCTGACGTGGGGCATCCAGTCGAATCTCGTCGACATGGTGCAGCACACCGACCTCATGTATCTCCAGGTCGACGACTATCTGCTCAGCAACGGCCTCGCCGCCGAGGGAGACAAGGTCGTCGTGATCTCCGGGTCCCCTCCCGGGATCGTGGGTTCGACCAACGACATCCGCGTCCACAAGGTGGGCGACGCCGTCAACGGCGCTGCTCCCATCTACAAGGAGGCGACCGTCTGATCGGTCTTTCGGTGAAGGGGGGGAACCGAGTGTTCCGCCCCTTCGTCGTATCCGGGGGGGGTGAATCCGCCCTGATGTCAATCCGCTGGTCGACATCCCCGACGCGTCCTATCGTCGTCACATGAGATCAGGCCGTCGGCGCATCGTCGTCGACGATCAAGCCTTCCGGCTGATCGAGCACTCGTGGCCTGGCGAAGACGCGGGACCGACGATCGTCCTCGTGCACGGCATAGGCATGTCGCACCGCTATTTCCGCCGCCTGATCGACGCGCTGCCGGCTGGTGCGCGGGTCTTCAGCGTCGACATGCCCGGTCACGGCGGGCTCTCCCGTCCGCATCGGGACCTCGATGTGAACGAGATGGGGACCCTCCTGGCGACCCTCCTGCGCCGCGCAGCGATCGCGGATGCGACACTCGTGGGCCACTCGATGGGTGCGCAGTGGGTGGTCGAAGCCGCCCTCGCCTGTCCGGATCTCGTCTCGACGCTCGTCCTGCTCGGTCCCGTGGTGGACTCGCGGCATCGCAGTATCCGCGCGCAGGCTCTCGCACTCGCCGTCGACACCTGCGTCGAGAGACCCGCCGCCAATCTGCTGGTGCTGCGCGACTACCTGCGCTGCAGCATCCGGTGGTACGCCGCGCAGGCGAGGCACATGGTCGGGTACCGGCTCGAGGAGCGCGTCAGGACGCTGGCTCCGCCTGTGATCGTGGTCCGCGGTGCGTCGGATCATGTCGCCGGTCGCTCGTGGTGCCGGTCCGTCGTAGACGCCGCACCGAACGGGAGCCTCCGTGAGATACCGGGACAGCCGCACAACGCGCATCACTCCGCGCCGGCCGCCGTGGCGGCCGTCATCGCGGGCGCTCCACGACCGCTGATCGTGGAGGAACGGGGAGCATCATCGAGATCCTGAGGCGCGTGGGTTGGTGGGTCGCCGACTACGTGTACGCCGGCTGGTGGCAGATCCGTGCCGCTCTGGGCCGCGGGAACCCGCAGGAGTACCGGTCGGGGCATGCCGTGCCGATCGTCATCATCCCCGGAGTGTACGAGACATGGCGCTTCATGCAGCCGCTCGTCGCGGCACTGCATTCGAGGGGCCATCCCGTGCACGTCTTGGAGTCGCTCGCTCACAACCGACGCCCTGTCGTCGACGCGGCCCGCATGGTCACAGAGTTCCTCGAGAGCGAGGGGATGACGGATGCCCTCATCGTGGCGCACAGCAAGGGCGGCCTCGCCGGAAAAGCTGTTCTGACAGGGCCGGCGGGGGAGCGCATCCGCGGCATGGTCGCCATCGCCGCGCCGTTCGGCGGGTCGCGCTACGCTCGCCTGCTGCCCGTCCGGACTCTTCGCGCATTCGCGCCCAACGATCCGGAGATCGTCGGCCTCTCGGAGCGTCTCGACGTCAACTCGAGGATCGTCTCGATCTTCGCCGGGTTCGATCCGCACATCCCGGAGGGGAGTGAGCTCCGGGGGGCGCTCAAGAACGTCCGTCTCGATACCGGTGGGCACTTCCGGATCCTCGCTCACCCGCGGGTGATGGCGGAGATCGCCGCGTTCGCCGAGAGATGAGCAGCACCGGGACCGGCGGGGTATCGATACAACTTCCACCTGGAGGTTTCTGATAATCTGAGGGCCGACGACACGGGTCGTCAGCGATCAGCACACCGAAGGAAGGTCACCGTGGCCCTGCCAGAAGCCTCAGTCCAGCTGTACACACTCGCCGCGGAGTTCTCCGCCGACATGGAGGGTTCGCTCGAGAAGCTCGCTGCGATCGGTCTGCGCAACGTCGAGGCATTCGACTTCGTGCGGCGGCCCGACGAGATCCGTGTCGCACTCGACGCTGCAGGACTCGCATCGCCGACGGGGCACGCGCCTCTCCTGTCCGACGAGCTGTGGACGCCGGACGGCTCCATCCCCACGCCGGCCCCCGAGGTAGTCTTCGAGGCTGCCGCCAAGGTCGGCCTGAAGACGGTCATCGACCCCTTCGTCGCCCCGGAACGCTGGTTCACGCTCGAGGGCGTGACCGATATCGCAGAGCGGCTGAACACGCTCGCAGAGACGGCCGCAGGCTTCGGACTCGAGGTCGGCTACCACAACCACGCCCAGGAGTTCGTGGAGAGCTTCGACGGCGAGACAGCGTTCGAGCGCTTCGTCGCACTCACGGACGAGCGCGTCGCGATCGAGCTCGACCTGTACTGGGCGCTCGTCGGCGGACAGGACGTGCCCGCACTGGTGTCCCGACTCGGCGACCGTCTCGTCGCGGTGCACGTCAAGGACGGCGTGGCCCCGGAGAGCAACCCCTTCGCGCCGGGTGCCCCCGACTTCGGATCCGACGCGCTCGACCAGCGCCGTGCCGGAACCGGAGACGTGGCGCTGGCCGACTCGCTTCGCGCCGCGACCGACCTGAAATACGCGATCATCGAGTACGACAAAGCGCCGGGTGACGTGTTCGCAGACATCGCCGCGAGCTACTCGTTCCTCATCGAGGGCGGTTTCGCACGATGAGCGCGGTCGGTGTCGGCATCATCGGGGTCGGGGTCATCAGCGACACCTATCTCGAGAATCTGTCCTCGTTTCCCGACATCGAGGTCGTGATCGTCGGCGACCTCCTGACGGATCGTGCGCAGGCTCAAGCCGAGAAGTACGGCGTCCCCGCCTTCGGATCGGCCGCCGACGTGCTGGCCCATCCGGGCGTCGAGCTCGTCGTCAACCTCACGATCCCGGCGGTCCACATCGAGATCTCGCGTGCGGCGATCGCCGCGGGAAAGCACGTCTGGACCGAGAAGCCGCTCGGTCTCGACCGCGCAGGAGCCGCCGAGCTGCTGCGAGAGGCCGAGGCGGCGGGACTTCGCGTCGGCTCCGCGCCCGACACGCTGCTCGGCCCCGGTTTCCAGGCCGCGCGGCGCGCGATCGAAGACGGCGTGATCGGACGGCCGCTCTTCGCCCAGACCGTGTTCCAGACCCAGGGACCCGACCTGTGGCACCCGAACCCTGCGTTCCTCTTCGCGGAGGGCGCGGGTCCGCTGCTCGACATGGGGCCCTACTACTTCTCGGCGCTCGTGAGCCTCCTCGGTCCGGCGGACCGGGTGTCGGCGGTCGGGTCGAAGGCACGCGAGGAGCGCCGGATCCACACCGGGCCTGAAGCCGACAAGACCTTCCCCGTGGAGGTGCCCTCGACCATCCAGATCGTCACCGCCTTCGAGTCCGGCGCCCAGGCGCAGAGCCTGCTGAGCTTCGACTCGGCGCTCGAACGCCACGGCATCGTCGAGATCCACGGGACCGACGGAACCATCGTGATCCCGGACCCGAACGCGTTCGCCGGGCGCATCGCATACGTGAAGCCGCTCGGTGTGATCCGCGACGGCATGTCCTTCACTCAGGAGTGGATCGAGGTCGAGCACGAAGACATCGCGGTCGGCCGCGGCCTGGGGGCACTCGACATGGTTCGTGCGATCGCCGAGGGACGCCCCCATGTCGCCTCCGGCGAGCTCGGCTTCCATGTGCTCGACATCCTGCTGTCGGCGCAGGAGTCGGCCGCGACGGGAAAGACGGTCGTGGTCGAGAGCACGGTCGCGCCCGTGCCGATGCTCCCCGCCGGCTTCGATCCGTTCGCCGCCACGCTCTGAGAGCGGATCTCACGGATCTCGGGGGCCCTCAGTCCGCAGCCCACGGTCTGCGGTCCGAGGGCCTCCGATCACGATCACCCGCTCGCCAGCAACCGATCGAGCATCTCGAGCGCTGCCTCGTGCTCGACGGTCGGATCGAGCAGCCACTGCGTCTGCAGGCCGTCTGACGCCGCGATGACGAGAGCCGCCACCAGGTCGGGGTCGAGATCGGCGCGCAGTTGCCGCGATGCCTGCATCTCCCGCACGCGCGCGGCCATCTCCGTGCGAAGACGGGAGAAGCGCTGCGTGGCGAACTCGTGCGCGACAGGATGGTTCTCCTCGAGCGCGGTGGCGACGAGCGTGGAGTAGAGCTGTACGAGCCCGGGGATGGTCCGGTTCTCCTCTGCGGAGACACGCATCATCATCGCGGGGCTCAGTTCGCTGTGCTTCGGATGCTCGTCGTCGGCTCGCCGTTCCGATTCCCGATACACGGCGACGAGGAGCTCCTCCAGAGAACCGAAGTAGTGCGTGAGAGCCGCATGCGTCACGCCGACCTCCTCGGCGATCGCCCGCAGACTGGTCTTCTTGGATCCACGACGGGCGAAGACCTCGATAGCCTTGTCGAGGATCTCCTGACGACGCGCGATGCCTTTGGCGTATCGTCCCCGGGCGCGGGGGATACCGGAGGACGGATCGGTCATCCACCGATGGTATCGGTGCATTCGTCGCACGTCAGGGCGAGAGCCGCGTCATAGAACGGGTCTTCATTCGTCTCTCTGTGTAGACGCATCACCCGCGACGCCGTTCGCGGTGTCGACGAGCATAGGAGGACGATCCATGAGCGACACGTCACGATCTCGGCTCCGCCATCGTTTCCGGGCCGAATCCACGCTGCAGTGCGTCCTGGGCGACTTCGCCGCGGTGGGGCTCCCGAGAGAACCGGTCACCTCGTGGATCGAGGTGGGGGAGCACGGCTCGCTGACCGCGCATGTCGATGTCGGGGGACGAGTGCTGCGCGTCTGCGCCGAGCAGCCGCAGCGACTCGCCGCCGCCGTCGCATCCTTCCTCCAAGAGGGAGAGCTCCTCCGCGGCAGCGAGTGGCCGAGCATCCCCGGGCTCGGGGTGCTCCGCCCCCTGGTGCAGGGGGAGACTGCGGTGTGGGCACTGTCGGACGGTGCGACGCTCTGCGAGATCGGCGAGCTCTTCTCTCCGGCGCCGTAGGTCGAGAGAGGGACTGAGAGTGCCGGCGGTGGGACTCGAACCCACACGCCCTTTCGGACAAAGCATTTTGAGTGCTCCGCGTCTGCCATTCCGCCACGCCGGCTCGTGTGTCGCGTCATCGACCCTATCGCAGGTGGTGCGGTGCCCCGCCACATCCGCGGGCATCCGAACGCCGACGACGCTCTCCAGTAGGATGGACATGTGACCGAGCAAGAACAGGCAGCTGAGCAGCCCACGGCATCCGCACCCCGACGCGTCGTCGTCGCCGAAGACGAATCGCTGATCCGTCTCGACATCGTCGAGATCCTGCGAGACAACGGCTTCGACGTGGTCGGTGAGGCAGGCGACGGCGAGACCGCTGTCGCGCTCGCGACCGAGCTGCGCCCCGACCTCGTCATCATGGATGTCAAGATGCCCCAGCTCGACGGCATCAGCGCTGCGGAGAAGCTGCACAAGGGCAACATCGCCCCCGTGGTCCTCCTCACTGCGTTCAGCCAGAAGGAACTCGTCGAGCGCGCGAGCGAGGCAGGTGCGCTGGCCTACGTCGTCAAGCCCTTCACCCCGAACGACCTGCTCCCCGCGATCGAGATCGCGCTGGCACGTCACGAGCAGATCATCACGCTCGAGGCCGAGGTCGCCGACATGGTCGAGCGCTTCGAGACCCGCAAGCTCGTCGATCGCGCCAAGGGCCTCCTGAACGAGAAGATGGGTCTCTCCGAGCCCGAGGCGTTCCGCTGGATCCAGAAGGCCTCGATGGATCGCCGGCTCACGATGCAGGACGTGGCGAAGGCCATCATCGAACAGCTCGCGCCGAAGAAGTAGCGCGTGTTCGCACTCGACGCGGAGCATTCTCTGCGTCCGGTGCGGAGAGGCGACGGCGCAGCGCTCGCACGGGCTTACTCCTCGAATCGAGAGCACCTCGCGCCGTGGGAGCCTCTCAGAGACGCGGAGTTCTTCACCGTCGAGTGGCAGGAGTTCCACGCGGAGCAGTGCGTCATCGAGGCGTCCGCTGGCCGCAACATCCGTTTCGTCATAGAGTCCTCCGACGGCGAGATCCGCGGTCGCATCAATCTCAACAACATCGTCCGCGGTGCGTTCTGGAGCGCCGATCTGGGCTACTGGGTCGACAGGACGCGCCTGCGTCGCGGCCTCGCCTCCCGCGGTGTGCGTCGGGTGGCCGCCTACGCGCGGGACGACGTGCGACTGCATCGGCTGCAGGCAGCCACGCTGCTCCACAACGCGGACTCGCAGCACGTGCTCGCGAGCACCGGCTTCGAGCGCATCGGCATCGCCCCGCAGTACCTGCGCATCGCGGGGGAGTGGCAGGACCACGTCCTGTTCCAGCTGCTGCTGGACGAACCGCTCAGTGCGCCGCGGGAGCGTCCTTGATCATGTTCGTGATCCGGATCGTCGAGCAGCGCCGCCCCTGATCGTCGGACACCACGATCTCGTGCACCGTGATGCTGCGTCCGAGGTGCACGGGCGTGCACACGCCGGTCACGACGCCGGAGGTCGCCGAGCGGGTGTGGGTGGCGTTTATGTCGACTCCCACCGCGAGGCGCCCGGGGCCGGCGTGCAGGTTGGCGGCCATGGAACCCAGCGACTCCCCGAGCACGACGTAGGCGCCCCCGTGCATCAGGCCGACGGGCTGGGTGTTGCCCTCGACAGGCAGCGTTGCGACGCAGCGCTCGGTGGTGAACTCGAGGAACTCCATGCCCATCTTCTGCGCGAGTGCGCCCATTCCGCGGGCTGTCGCCCAGTCGAGTCCTGCACTGGTCGCGGCCTCGCCCATGGTTCCTCCTCAGCGGGTGTCTGTCGTCCTCGTTAGGCTGACAGGGTGACGGACTCCGCAAAGCCTACCCTCATGGTCGTCGACGGCCATTCACTCGCGTATCGCGCCTTCTTCGCGCTCCCGGTCGACAACTTCACCACCAAGGACAATCAGCACACGAACGCCATCTACGGCTTCCTGTCGATGCTGGTGAACCTCATCAAGGCCGAGCAGCCGACCCACATGGCGATCGCGTTCGACACCTCCCGCCATTCGTTCCGCACCGACGAGTACCCCGAGTACAAGGCGACACGATCCGAGTCGCCTCAGGAATTCCGCGGCCAGATCCCTCTGCTGCAGGACTGCCTCGCCGCCATGTCGATCCCCGTGCTCACGAAAGAGGGCTTCGAGGCCGACGACATCCTCGCGACCCTGGCGACCCAGGGCGCCGAGCAGGGTTACGACGTCCTCGTCGTCTCGGGAGACCGCGACACGATCCAGCTCGTGACCGATGACGTGACACTGCTGTACCCCTCCGTGCAGGGAGTCTCGCAGCTCAAACGCTACGACCCGACCACAGTGCAGGAGCGCTACGGCGTGCGCCCCGAGCAGTACCCCGACATCGCCGCCCTGGTCGGCGAGACTAGCGACAACCTCCCCGGCGTGCCGAAGGTGGGGGAGAAGACGGCCGTCAAGTGGCTCACCCAGTTCGGATCGCTCGACGAGCTGCTCGATCGAGCCGTCGAGATCAAGGGCGTCGTCGGCGGCAACCTCCGGGAGCACATCGAAGACGTCCGTCGCAACCGCAAACTCAACCGTCTGCTGACAGACGTCGAGCTGCCGGTCGCTCCATCCGACCTCGCGGTCGCCCCGATCGACCCGCAAGCCGTGCGCGACATCTTCGCCCGACTGGAGTTCCGCACCCTGCTGCCGCGGGTCTTCGAGGCCGTCGGCGCGGGAGAAGTCGCCGACGACCCGACAACCGTCGTCGCTCTTCCGGCTCCCGTCGAGGTCAGCGCCTCCGAGTTCGTCGCCTGGGCCGGGGCCCAGACCGGCGAGGTCGCGCTGAAGCTCGTGCTCGATGCAGGGCGTCCCGCACGGCTCGGTGCCGCCGCCGCGACCGAGCTGCGCGAGCTCGACTGGAGCGACGAGGTCGCCCCTGACCTGCGTGGCTGGCTCGAGTCCGACGCGCCGAAGACCCTGCACGATGCCAAGCCGCAGGTGAAGGCCCTGCTGCGCGCGGGAGTGCGACTGGGCGGGCTCGCATACGACACGAGCCTCGCCGGCTGGCTCCTGCGCCCGAGCTTCCCCGACAAGACGCTCAGCGACCTCGTCGAGCGCTATCTCGGAGAGAAGCTGCCGGAGGCCGACCCCTCGCAGCTCGTCCCCGAGACCGAGGGCGCTACTCCGTCCCAAGAAGCCTGGTTCGCGTTGCGCGTGGCCGCTGCGCTCCGCGAGGACATCCCGGAGACGGTCGCGTCGGTGCTGACCGAGATCGAACTGCCGACCCTGACCACGCTCGCCGATATGGAGATCGCCGGCGTGGCGGTGTCTCACGACGTGCTCTCCACGTTCTCGGGTGAGCTGGCCACACGTGCGGATCGCATCGCCCAGGAGGCATTCGGCATCGTCGGGCGCGAGTTCAATCTCGGCTCGCCCAAGCAGCTGCAGGAGGTGTTGTTCGACGATCTCCAGCTTCCCAAGACTCGCAAGACCAAGACCGGGTACTCCACGGATGCTGCGGTTCTCGCCGACCTCCAGGACAGCCACCCGCATCCGTTCCTCGGCCTGCTTCTGCAGCATCGAGAGGCGACGAAGCTGCGCCAGATCATCGAATCGCTCGACACCGCGATCAAAGACGACCATCGCGTCCACACCACCTACGTGCAGACCGGCAGCCAGACGGGTCGCCTCTCGAGCACCGACCCCAATCTGCAGAACATCCCGGTGCGCACCGAGGAGTCGCGGCGGATCCGCAGTGCGTTCCAGGTCGGCGAGGGCTACGACGCCCTGCTGACCGCCGACTACTCGCAGATCGAGATGCGCATCATGGCTCATCTCTCGGGCGATGAGGGCCTCATCGAAGCCTTCAACAGCGGTGAGGACCTGCACCGGTTCGTGGGCGCTCGGGTGTTCGGCGTCGATCCGAGTGACGTCACGCCCGCCATGCGCACCAAGGTCAAGGCGATGTCCTATGGACTCGTCTATGGACTTTCTGCGTTCGGCTTGTCGAAGCAGCTCCGCATCGAGCAGTCCGAGGCGAAGCAGCTGATGGTCGAGTACTTCGCCCGATTCGGCGCGGTGCGCGACTATCTGCGCGCCTCCGTGATGCAGGCCAAGGAAGTCGGATACACCGAGACGATCTTCGGTCGCCGTCGCCCGTTCCCCGACCTCGCGAGCCCGAACCGGGTACTGCGTGAGAACGCGGAGAGGGCCGCCCTCAACGCGCCCATCCAGGGCAGCGCAGCGGACATCATGAAGATCGCACTGCTGCACATCCACGACGACCTGCGCAGCGAAGGCCTCGGATCGCGGGTCCTCCTGCAGATCCACGACGAGCTGGTGGTCGAGGTGGCGCCAGGGGAGTGGGACGCGGCAGAACGGATCGTTCGCACGCGAATGGGCGACGCCGCAGAGCTGAGAGTTCCGCTCGACGTGCAGGTCGGGCGCGGACGCGACTGGAACGAAGCCGCCCACTGAGGCGACGGCGCGCGGCGGGGGCATCCCTGTGTTCGGGACCACGACCCGGACTACTGTGGAGGGATGACTGCAGCCCCCCGCACTCCGTCAGCCATCGACAAAGTCGCCGAAGAGTGGGTCGACACCATCGCGGTGCTCGATCCGACCCTCGGCACCTACATCGGTCGGGACGACGTCAATGACCGGTTCGGCGACCTGAGTCCAGAGGGCCACGAGGAGATCGCCGAAGCGACGCGCGCGACCCTGGGGAAGCTGAACGCTCTCGCACCCGTCGACGCTGTCGATGAGATCACCAAGACCGATCTCTCGGCGGAACTCAGCCTCGATCTCGAGCTGCACGAGGCGAACTGGCACCTGCGCGATCTGAACGTCATCGCCTCGGCGGCACAGGACGTGCGGTCGGCATTCGACCTCATGCCGACCGCGACCGCCGACGACTGGTCCGTCATCGCCACGCGTCTCGCAGCAGTGCCGGACGCGCTGCGCGGCTACACCGAGACGCTGCGCGCCGGTATCGCCGCCGGGGTCACTCCGGCACGACGGCAGGTGGTGGAGGTCGCCACACAGATCGACCGCTACACCGCCGACGACGGCTTCTTCGCGGCCTTCGTGGCAGACGCCGCGCCGGTGGAGGGCAATCTGCCCGCATCCCTCGCCCGCACGCTCGCCGACAGCTCCGCGGCCGCTCGAGTCGCGTACCACGAGCTGCGGCGGTTCCTCGCCGAAGACCTCGCGCCCGCTGCAACCGAGGAGGATGCGGTGGGTCGTGAGCTGTACGCACTCAACTCGCGTCGCTTCCTCGGCGCGACCATCGATCTCGACGAGACCTACGAGTGGGGTCGCCAGGAACTCGAGCGCATGGTCGCCGAACAGACGTCCATCGCGAACGAGATCCTCCCCGGGGCGACCGTCGAAGAGGCCGTCGCCCACCTCGAAGCGGACCCCGCTCGCAAGCTCGTCGGCACGGCAGCACTCCAGCGGTGGATGCAGGAGACCAGTGACCGCGCGGTCGCCGAGCTCGGAGCCACGCACTTCGACATCCCCGACGCCATCCGCACGCTCGAGTGCATGATCGCGCCGACACAGGAGGGCGGGATCTACTACACGGGCCCGACGGACGACTTCTCGCGTCCGGGTCGGATGTGGTGGTCGGTGCCCGAGGGCGTGACGGAGTTCGACACCTGGCGCGAGCTCACCACGGTCTATCACGAGGGCGTGCCCGGACATCATCTGCAGATCGCGCAGGCCGTCTACAACCGCGCAGAGCTGAACTCGTGGCGTCGTCTGCTGGCGGGCACCTCGGGCCATGCCGAAGGGTGGGCGCTCTACGCCGAGCGCCTCATGCAGCAGCTCGGCTACCTCGACGATCCCGCCGACCGCCTCGGCATGCTCGACGGACAGCGCATGAGGGCTGCTCGTGTCGTGCTCGACATCGGCGTGCACCTCGGCAAGCCGCGTCTCGAGGGCGGCGGCATCTGGGACGCGGACTACGCCCTCGACTTCATGCGTCAGAACGTGAACATGTCGGATCAGTTCGTGCAGTTCGAGGTGAACCGCTATCTGGGGTGGCCGGGACAGGCTCCGTCGTACAAGGTCGGCCAGCGCATCTGGGAGCAGGTGCGCGACGCCTACCAGGCGGAACGCGGCGCGGACTTCGACGTCAAGGAGTTCCACAAGCGCGCGCTCGACATGGGCGGAGTGGGGCTGGACACACTGCGGACCGCACTTCTGACGCGCTGAGGGAATGATCCCCAGGAGAGCGGTGTTCATTCACCTGAATGGAAAGGGATGACATGAGCATCGAGTTCGGTCTGGATACGTTCGGCGACATCACACGAGGCGACGACGGCGAGCTCCTCACGGGAGCGCAGACGATCCGCAATATCGTGGAACAGGCCGAGATGGCCGATCGTGTGGGCGTCGACTTCTTCGGCGTAGGGGAGCACCACCGCTCCGAGTTCGCGGTCTCCGCTCCGGAGATGGTTCTCGCCACGATCGCCGGTCGCACGAAGAGCATCCGTCTCGGTACAGCCGTGACGGTGCTGTCCTCCGATGACCCGGTGCGCGTCTACGAGCGCTTCGCCACTCTCGATGCCCTGTCGAACGGCCGCGCCGAGGTCGTGCTCGGGCGTGGCTCGTTCATCGAATCCTTCCCGCTGTTCGGATACGACCTGCACGACTACGACGCCCTCTTCGAGCAGAAGCTCGAGCTCTTCGTCGAGCTGCTCGCCGAGAAGCCGGTCACATGGTCGGGGTCGATGCGCGCCGCCCTCGAGAACGCCGACGTCTTCCCCAAGACAGCGAACGGCCTTCGCACCTGGGTCGGCGTCGGCGGGAGCCCCGAGTCCGTCGTGAGGGTCGCCCGGCACGGTCTCGGGCTGATGCTCGCGATCATCGGCGGACCGGCAGGCCGCTTCGCTCCCTTCGTCGACCTCTACCACCGCTCCGTCGCGTCGTTCGGCACCACCTCGCACCCCATCGCCGTGCACTCGCCAGGCCACATCGCCGACACGGACGACGAGGCGTGGGACGCCGCGTACTCCGGCTTCGAGGCGATGAACAACACGATCGGCGCCGAGCGCGGATGGCCGCCTTACAGCCGGGCACGGTTCCAGAACGACATCGGTCCGGCCGGTGCGACCTATGCCGGTTCGCCCGACCGCGTGGCGGCCAAGATCGCCGACACGGTGACGACCCTCGGTCTCGGTCGCTTCGACCTCAAGTACGCGACGGGGACGCTGTCGCACGAGTCCATGATGCGCAGCATCGAGCTCTACGGAACCGAGGTCATCCCGCGCGTGCGCAGGCTGCTCGCTCAGCGCGACTGAGGATGACGGCGACGGCCGGCGACGAGCGCGGACACCCCTACGATGAAGGGATGGCCAACACCTCGTTGCCGAGCCGCGCGTCACTCGCCGGGCGTCTCGACGATCTGCCTTTCACCCGCCGCCATCTGCGTGTGCTGACGGGTTCCGGAGTCGGCTGGGCGCTCGACGCCATGGACGTCGGTCTCATCTCGTTCATCCTCGCCGCGCTCACCCAGCAGTGGGGCTTGACCAAGACGGATGCCGGCTGGATCGCCTCGGTGGGATTCATCGGCATGGCGATCGGCGCGACTCTCGGCGGGCTTCTCGCCGACCGGCTCGGGCGTCGACAGGTCTTCGCGCTGACGCTGCTCGTGTACGGCGTCGCCACCGGGGCGAGCGCTCTCGTCGGTGGAATCGCAGCGCTGCTCGTGCTGCGGTTCCTCGTCGGGCTCGGACTCGGTGCCGAGCTGCCCGTCGCATCGACGTATGTGAGCGAGTTCGCACCGGCGCGGATCCGCGGCCGGCTGATCGTCATCCTGGAGGCGTTCTGGGCTCTCGGCTGGACCGCCGCCGCGCTGATCGGCTACTTCGTGATCCCCGCATCGGAGGACGGCTGGCGATGGGCCTTCGCCTTCGGCGCGATACCCGCCGTCTATGCACTGGTCGTCCGATGGGGCCTGCCCGAATCTCCGCGGTGGCTGGCCTCGCGCGGCAGAATCGCCGAGGCGGACCGAATCGTGTCGCTGTTCGAGACCGATGCCGGCGTCGAACCCGGTCCCGCGATCCGTCGCGAACCGGCGTCTCGGTCGATCGCCGTCACCGCGAGAGCGCGGCTCACGACACTGTGGAACGCCGAGTTCAAGACCCGCACGATCTGCCTGTGGATCGTCTGGCTGTGCGTGAACTTCGCCTACTACGGCGCGTTCATCTGGATTCCGAGCATCCTGGTCGACGCCGGATTCGACCTCGTCCGCTCGTTCGGCTTCACGCTGATCATCACGCTCGCGCAGCTTCCGGGGTACGCGGTCGCCGCTTGGTTGATCGAGGCGTGGGGGCGCCGCACGACACTGTCGGTCTTCCTCGTGGGTTCGGCTGTCTCGGCTGTCTTCTTCGGCACGTCCACGACCGAGGTGGCGATCATCGCATCGGGCATGGCGCTGTCGTTCTTCAATCTCGGCGCATGGGGCGCCCTCTACGCGGTCACTCCCGAGATCTATCCGACCTCGCTGCGGGGCACCGGCGCGGGATGGGCCGCGGGAGTCGGCCGACTCGCATCCATTGTCGCTCCGCTCGCCGTCCCCGTCATGCTCGTCGCAGGCGGCGCACCCCTGCTCTTCGCGGTCTTCGGCGCATGCTTCGTGGTGGCCGCAGCAGCCGCCTGGGGCCTGTCCGACCGTCGCGGACAGGCACTGGACGATCGGTGAGGCTCGGCTCGCGGCGCACCGCTTAGGCTGGTTCCGTGACAGAGGTGCGATATGTGGCCATCGGCGATTCCTTCACCGAAGGGGTCGGCGATGTTCTTCCCGACGGTCGCGAGCGGGGCTGGGCCGACCTTGCGGCACAGGGCTGGGCCGATGCATCCGGGCACGTCGTGAAGTATGCGAACCTCGCGATCCGCGGCAAGCTCGCATGGCCCATCGTCGAGCAGCAGCTCGAGCCGGCGCTGGCACTGGGCCCGACGCACCTGTCTTTCAACGGCGGCGGCAACGACATGCTGCGACCCCGGACGGACGTCGAGCACATCGCCGACGCGTTCAGCCGGGTCCTGCGGCGCTGCGATGAGGAGGGTGTGACGTTGATCCTCCTCTCGGGCGCGAACCCGAGCGGCCAGCTGCCGATGGGCGGCCTCGTGAAGAAGCGGGGCGACCTCCTCTCCGAGGCCGTTCTTCGCCGCATCGAGAATCGCCCGGATGTCGTGCGGGCGCTGAACTGGCCGGACCGCGAGCTGTCTGAGCCGCAGTACTGGTCGGAGGACCGTCTTCACATGAACTCGGCAGGTCATCATCGCGTCGCCGCGAGAGTCCTGCACGGACTCGGATTCGAACCCGATCCGACGTGGTGGTCTCCGTCGTCACTCGCGGCATCGGGCCCCGGAGGGCTCGCGTACTACCGGGAGTTCGTCGGACCCTGGGTGAGGCGGAGAGTCACGCGGACGTCGTCCGGTGACGGACGCGCCGCGAAGTACCCGGCGTGGGTCGAGCTGGCACCGCGTTCGTGACCGACATCGAGATGCGTCGCATCGCAGGCGGTCGGGTCACGCTGCACGACGCCCGACGCAAGGTCGAGCGCTCCGTCGAACTCGAGGACTTCGAGATCGGCGTCTTCCCGGTGACCGAGGAGCAGTTGGGCGAGATCCTCCCGATCCCGTCACGGCACCCCCGCCGACCCGCCTCGGACCTGAGCTGGCTCCGCGCAGTGCACTTCTGCAACGCGGCTTCGGAGTGGGAGGGACTCGATCCGGTCTACCGCTTCGACGGTGAGGACGTCTCCTGGGACCCGACGTGCGACGGGTACAGGCTGCCCACCGAGGCGGAATGGGAGTACGCGTGCCGCGCCGGGTCGGTCGGCCCGCACTACGCACCGCTCGCGGACTCCGCCTGGACGAGCGCCGACGGCGTGAACGAACCGCAGGATGTGGGCGGGAAGCTGCCGAACCTCAACGGGCTCTTCGACACGCTCGGCAATGTCTGGGAGTGGTGCTGGGACCTCCTGGATCCGGCCCGCTACGGCGACTACCGCGTGTTCCGCGGCGGCGGGTTCGCTGACGATGCGTGGAGCGTGCGGGCGTCGGTGCGTCGCGGAGGGGCGCCGCGCATGCACCACGAGGACGTGGGCATCCGCGTCGCGCGAGGCGCATTCGACACACCGGGTGAGGCACAGGGGTGGTCCGACCGTGCGGACCGCGAGAACGCCGTGCTCGATGGTCCCGTGCCCTTCGGCTGGATGCCGCTGCGACGTCCCACCGGACGGTGAGATCTCGTCTCGTGTCTCCGACCCGGCTCCGCTGAAGGTCAGGAACGCTCCCGCTCCATCGATTTGATCATGTAGCTCGTCGGTCCGGGCGGCGGGGTGAATCCGTACTTCGCGTACAGTCCCTCGGCACCCTGCGTCGCAAGCATGATCCGCCGCACTGTCGAGAATCGCCGGAGGTCGTCGACCACGCCCTCGACGAGAATGGCGCCGACTCCATGCCCGCGGCTCTTCTCATCGACGAACACGTCGCACAGCCACGCGAATGTGACGCCATCGGTGACCACGCGCGCATAGGCGACCTGTCGGCCGTCCGCATCGAGGACGCAGTAGTTGCGAGACGCCTCCATCGCCGCCTCCTGGGTCTCACGCGACCGGCCCTGCGCCCAGTACGACTGCTCGCTGAGCCAGCGGTGCACGAGCTCACGATCGATGACAGACAGGTCGGAGGAGAACGAGTACGGCGTCGGCATGACCGACAGCATAGGAGACTCAGCGGCGCTTCTCGGGATCCAGGCCCATCCTGATGCGCGTGCGCTTGCGCTCGACGAGTATGCCCACCACGCCGAGGATCCAGAGCGGTATCGGCATGAGGAAGGCGATCCGGAACGCCTCGAACGAATAGGTCTCCGGCGTCCCGGCGCCCTGGATGTCGAGGGCGAGGCCGATCAGCCAGATCGCGATGAGCGCCGCGATGAAGCCGCCGGCGTTGGTCACGCCCGTCGCGGTGCTGAGACGATGCGACGGATTGTGTGTACGCGCGTGATCGAACGCGATCATGCTTGCAGGACCACCCGTCGCGAGTGCGATCGCGAGCGTATAGAGCATCCACAGGGGAGCGGGCTCAGGCATGGCGATCACCGCGACCCATGCGATGAACTGAAGGCCGACCGCGGGCAGCACGAGAGCGAGTGAGCGTTGATTGGGAAGGCGCCGCGAGAGATCGCCGATGAGCGGACCCAGCACCATGCCCGCGATCACATAGACCGAGATGATTCCCGCAGCGTGCGCGGTATCCAGCCCCTGAGCGGCCGTCAGGAAGGGCATGCCCCACAGCAGGATGAACGCTGTCCCCACGAAAGGCGTCGTGAAGTGCGACCAGAAGGCGAGACGAGTGCCCGGGTGCGCCAGCGCCGCGCGAATGCCGACGCCCGTGTCGATGGACGACGTGACGACACGGATCACTCCGGTGTCCGTGTTCACCGACACATCGGCACCCCGCTCCACGGGGTGATTGCGGATCAGCAGGGCCACGAGGATGGTGAAGAGCACGCCGAGCCCCGCGACGCTCCCGAATGCGATCGTCCAGGTCGTGGCATGGAGCAGCGCGGCGAGCGGTACCAGCGCGATCAGCTGTCCGGCCTGACCGATGATGCCCGTGAACTGCACCATGATGGGGCCCCGCTGCGCGGGGAACCAGGTCGCGACCAGCCGCAGCACGGCGGGGAAGATCGCCGCATCGCCGGCACCGAGGAGGACGCGCGCGAACACGGCGATGCCGATGCTGGGGGAGAGGGCCATCGTGAGCTGCCCGGCAGCCATGAGCAGCATTCCCGCTGTCATGATCGGACGGGAGCCGAATCGATCGAGCAGTATGCCGATCGGTATCTGCATGCCGCCATAGACGGCGAGCTGCACCACCGCGAACAGCGCGAGTGTCGACGCATCCGCCTGGAAACGATCGGCGGCATCGACCCCGACCGCTCCGAGAGAGGTGCGGTTCGTGATGGCGAGCACATATGCCGCGACTCCCACCGACCAGATGATCCAGGCCCTCCAGCCCGGCGTGGTCGCGGGGGAGCGGGGAACCTGTTGCACTCCTCTACGCTACTCCTCAGCCGAGGCGGCTCCGGCGACGACCGCGATGCCCCAGGGGTTCCGGACGTCGCATGCGGTCGCTAGCGTGGCCGCATGACACCTGCGCCGGTTCACCACTCGATCAACTACGTCGAACTCGTCGTCACCGATATCGACACGGCCAAGCGCTTCTATCAGAGCGCGTTCGGATGGAGCTTCGTCGACTACGGCCCGACGTACGCGGGAATCGCGGACCCGTCGGGCGATGGATCCGAGGTGGGCGGCCTTCTGCTCGCGGACACCGGCCGCGCAGCCGGCGGACCGCTCGTGCTGTTGTACTCCGACGACCTCGACGCGACGAAGGAGGCGATCACGTCCGCGGGTGGCGCCGTCACGCAGGGCCCGTATGAGTTCCCGGGCGGCCGACGATTGCACTTCACAGACCCCACGGGCAACGAGCTGGGTGTGTGGTCAGCCCGGTGACCTCGCGCGGGACGCGGGAACGGCACCTCGTCGTCGAACACGATCACCTGACAGTCACACAGATCGACGCTCTGCGGAACCTGTTCGACAGTGAATACCAGCCGATTCACGGCGCGTGGGATCCAGACCGTCCCTACGGCTACTCACCCGCAGACGTCCATGT
>NZ_CAUQVQ010000011.1:0-59425 GCF_963521645.1 uncultured Microbacterium sp.
CAGCGAGCTCTTCCGCTTCGTCGAGTTTCGGGGCGCGGATCACGAACTCGGTCATGGATCCATAGTTTCGTGATGACTCTCACCCCTGTCAATCGATCGGGTCGCCCTGCACGGGACCTTCCGTGTTCGGCTTCCAACCCAGCTCCGGTGCCACGTACTTCGCGAACGACTCCAGCACGTGGAGGTTGTACTCGGGGCCGAGCTGATTCGGTCGAGGTGTTCATTTCGCCTCAACGAGTCTCGTCGAGCTCGCTTCAGTTCCGCCTTGGTCTATCGCCGCCTGGAAGCGCGGAACTGATGGACAAGGTGAACAGCTACAAGAGACAGACCGAACACGACGAAGAGCAGTCCTAGAACAGGCCGAGACTGCCACATCCACTGGACCTCTCCAGCCTCAAAAGTGAACGCAACAGCGAGCAATCCGAACGCGATGCCGACCGGCAAGAAGATTGAACGGACTCGCTTGTTCTTCTCCATCGTGGCTCCCTCTATTGGTGCAGGCTGTCATGACACTACACCCGACGACTTTGATGAGGAAGTGCGAGGCTAATCGACGACTACTTGCGTCGGATAGCGATCAGTTGATCGCGTCCCCAACGACAGGACCAGCCGTGTTCGGCTTCCAGCCCAGCTCCGGCGCAACATACTTCGCGAACGACTCCAAGATATGTACACAATAAGCAACTCCCAATTGGTTCGGGATGGTCAGCATCAGAGTGTCCGCCGCCATGACGGCCTCGTCCGCGAGCAGCTGCCGCACGAGCACGTCCGGCTCGGCGGCGTAGGTCTTGCCGAACGTCGAGCGGAACCCGTCGATGATGCCGATCTGGTCTCCGTTCTCTTCGCTGCGCAGACCGAAGTAGGCGCGGTCCATGTCGGAGACCAGCGGGAAGACGCTCCGGCTGACCGAGACGCGCGGTGTGCCCGTGTGCCCCGCCTCCTTGTAGGCCGCACGGTAGAGATCGATCTGCTCGCGCTGCAGCTGGTGGAAGGGAACGCCGGTCGCCTCGGTGAGCAGGGTGGAACTCATCATGTTGAGTCCCTTGCGCCCGGTCTCCTCGGCGGTCGACCTCGAACCCGACCCCCACCAGACGTGGTCGCGCAGAGTGGGCGACTGGGGCTCGATCGCGAGGTAGCGGCCAGCGCCGACCATCCGCGGGTCTCCCGGTGCGATGCCCTCGCCGTCGATCGCGCGCAGGAAGAGGTCGAACTTCTCCCGCGCGATCACGCCGCCGCGCTCGGGATCCTCCTCGTCGTGGAAGCCGAAGGTCTCGTATCCGCGCAGCGCCGTCTCGGGTGACCCACGGCTCACGCCGAGAGCGATCCGGCCGTCTGCGATCAGGTCGAGGGCCGCCGCCTCCTCCGCGAACTGGAACGGGTTCTCATACCGCATGTCGATCACGCCCGTGCCGACCTCGATGCGCTTCGTGCGCGCTGCCATCGCCGACAGCAGTGGCATGGGCGAGGCCGCCTGGCGCGCCCAGTGGTGCACGCGCACATAGGCGCCGTTGACGCCGATCTCGTCGGCCCCCTCGGCGATCTCGATGGTCTGCTTCAGCATGTCTCCCGCGGTGCGGGTCGCCGAGCCATTGACATCGGCGTAGTGACCGAAAGACAGGAATCCGAAAGCCTTCATGGTGTATTCGAACGCATGGATGCCGTGGGCTATTCCGCGGGCGAGAGGAAGCCGTCCACGACGAGCTGACGGATGCGCGGCTCGAGGCTCGCCCACAGGTCGGTGAAGGGCACCTCGAAAAGGTCGGCCAGTGCGGCGGAGATCTGCATGACGGTCAGTTCGCCGTCGCAGGCGCCGACGAAAGCGGCCAACGCCGGGTCGACCATGATCGTGCGGGCGAAGCCGCCGCCCTGGCGCAGTTCGATGATGCTCGGGTCGTCATTGCCCGGCAGGAGGTGCCTGGCTTCGGTGACGTCGCCCGCCGTGACGAGCGTGCCGGGGATGCCGTGGGAGAGGGTGTCGTGAGCGAAGAGGCCGGCGCGCAGCGCTGCGCCGACGTTCGAGACGGGTTGCGTCAGCTGTTCGATACGGCGGAGCGGCGCCGTCCCACCCGTCGAGTCCGGGGGGCGCCGCACCAGGATGTAGCCGAACCCGACCCCGGTGACGCCGCGGGCCTCGAAGTCGTCGAGCCACGCGGTGAGCAGGGGCGTGAAGGCGGCGTCCCGCGGGGTGGTGCCGCCGTCGCGGATCCACAGCTCTGCGTAGCCGAGAGGTGACAGCTCTTCGCGTTGCACGACCCACAGGTCCAGATGCGCGGGGACCCAGGAGGAGAGCCGATCGAGACCGGCCCTTCCCTCGAGCGCCGCCTGCCCGCCGCGCGACTCCCAGTTCCCGAGCAGCTGCGCGGCACCCCCCGACGTGAGGAAATCGGGGGCCGTGCGCAGGAACTGCTCGACGAGGGCATCTCCGATCAGCCCGCCGTCACGGTATTCGTACTCGGGCACGCCGTCGACTCGGGGCGTGATCACGAAAGGGGGATTCGACACGATCAGGTCGAACGCCTCGCCCGCGACGGGCTCGAACATGCTGCCCAGGCGGAAGTCGATGTTCGAGACTCCGTTGAGCTGCGCGTTGAGCTCGGCATACGCGAGTGCGCGGGCGGAGATATCGGTCGCGACGACCGTGCCCGCGTGCCTCGCCACCAGCAGCGCCTGGATTCCGCATCCGGTGCCGAGGTCGAGAGCGCGGGCCACCTCGACCGGCATGATGATCTCTGCCAGGGTGCGCGACGCGCCGCCGACGCCGAGCACGTGGTCGGCGGGCAGAGCGCCGTCGAGCGCCACCTCGTCGAGGTCGCTGGCGATCCACCACTCACCGAAGCCTTCCGCGTCGACGAACGACTGCGGACGCAGCAGCGCCATCGGCACCACCGAATCGCCCTCGCTGCGGGCGAGCCCCAGAGCGACGAGGCCCGAGACGCCGAGCCGGGGCAGGGATGCGGCCACGAGAGCTTCCGACTGCGGCATGCCGATGACCAGCAGCCGACCGAGGGTCGCGAGCACGCCGTCATCGCCGGCGATCGCGCGCAGGATCGGCTCGCGCATGCCGCGCGCGAGGGCATCGTCGGCCTCCTCGCCCCAGAGACGGCGAAGGGGTTCGGATCGAAAGTCCGCCGCGTCGAGATCGGCGGCGAGCGCCGCGCTCAGGATCGGATCGGGAGCGGGTGCGGGGGTGTCGGACACGGGCGTCACTCTACGCGCCTTCAGCGTTCTCTCGCGGCCGCACGCCTAGAATCGCAAGGTCAGCACTCACGAGCAGCCTGGACACCCGGCGTTCGAGGAAGACTTCCATGACCGCGATCACTCCCGACAACGGCCTCCGCGCGCGCCTGCACCGCCTGGCACGCGGATCCGTCGTCCTCGCGATCGCTCTCGCCTCGTGCGGCATCTCTGCGACCGGCGCCTCCGCCGCCACCGACTCCGACGACGAGGGCGCCGTCGAACTGCATGTCGCCGCCGGTGTGCACGGCACCGTGGCGCCCGGGAGCGCGACGACCGCGTCGCTGACCGTGCAGAACGATTCGACGACGCGGCTCACATCGGGCCGGATCGTGCTCGAGGTGAGCCGCACACCGCTCGCGGACGACGCCGCGGTCGACTCGTGGCTCTCCGACGAGACGGCCGCGGGCTCGTTCGACGAGATCGGTGCCGACACGACGTCACCGGTCGATCCCGAGGGCAGCGTGACTTCGAGCCTGTTCGTCCCGCCCGAAGCCCTCGCCGATCTCGCGCCGGGCGTGTATCCGCTGCGAGCGAGTCTCTCCGGTGCGCAGAGCGACGGCGCGGATGCCGTCACGTCGACCTCCGTGCTCATCGTCACCGATGTCGCCGCGTCCCCGGTCGCGGTCCTGGTGCCGATCACCGCGACCCCCGCCGGCGGAGCGCTGCTCACCGCCGACGAGCTCACGACGCTGACGGGCGACGACGGCGATCTCGCCGCCGTGCTCGAAGGGGTCTCCGGCACGGCCGCGATCCTCGCGATCGACCCCTCGATCCCCGCAGCAATCAGGGCGCTCGGCTCGTCCGCGCCCGAGAGTGCCCGTGACTGGCTGCAGCAGCTGGAGGAGCTTCCGAACGAGCGCTTCGCCCTGCAGTTCGGTGATGCAGATGCGCAGGCGCAGGCGCAGGCGGGAATGCCGGGGCTCCTGCAGCCGACGACGCTGTCTCCGTTCGTGAATCCGAGCAACTTCACGGCCGCTCCCCCCGCTTCGGGCTCACCCGAGCCCACCTCGACCCCGAGTGAGACCCCCAGCCCGAGTCCCTCGCCGTCCGACGGACCCGTGCTGCCCACCGACGAGCAGCTGACCGCGATCGAGAAGGCCGTTCCCGGCATCCTGTGGCCGCGCAGCGACGTCTCGACCGAGAACCTCGCGACCTTCTCGACCTATGTCGACGGCGAGCCCACGACCGTGCTCTCGTCGACGTCGGTGGCCACCGATGTCGGGGCGCGCGCCACGGTCGAGGGGCACAACGTCCTCGTCGCGGATGCTGCGGCGTCTGAGGCTCTCTCCGATGCCGCATCCGAGGCCGATCAGGCCGCACGCCAGAGATCGCTCGCCGAGGCGAACGCCCACCTCTACCTGGCTGGCCACTCGAACGGCTTCGCTCCCCTGCTCGTCGCGCTCGACCGTGACGAGACCCGATCCGACGAGGGACTCGCCGAGAGCATCACCGCGGTCGATTCGGCCGGGTTCGGTCTCGGTGCACTCGAGGCGACGCCCGCCACGCCGACGACCCTCGCGAGCACAGCCGACGAGGCGCGTGCCGCCTCCCTGCGCGCGATGCTCGACAGCGAAGGTCCGCTCGCCCAGTTCGCGACGATCCTCGACGACCCGCAGCTGCTGCTGAGCCCCCAGCGCATCCGCATCCTGCGCGCGACCGGAGTGGGCCTCAGCGACAACGCCTTCACGAAAGCCGTCGCGGCCGTGCACGATGCGACCGAGGACACCCTCAACGCGATCGACATCCCTCCCGCGAGCACGATCCAGCTCCTCTCCGCGAACGCGGATCTGCCCTTCTCCGTGCGGAACGATCTGCCGTGGCCCGTTAACATCGTCCTGTCGGTCTATCCGAGCGATGCACGACTCGATGTCGAGCCGGTCACTCCCTGGGTCGTGCAGGCGGGCACCACGGCGCGTGTCAAAGTCCCCGTGTCGGCGCGTGTGGGCAGCGGAGAGGTGAGCCTGCGTCTCGAGCTCTCCAGCCCCACCGGCGTGCCGATCAGCCAGCCCGAGACAGTGCGCGTGGCGGTGCGGGCCGAGTGGGAGACGATCGGCCTCGCGGTGTTCGGCGGCCTCATCGTTCTGCTGATCGGTCTCGGGATCATCCGCACCGTGACACGCAAACGGCGCGAGGCCGCGGCGACGTCGGAGCCGGAGTCCGAGACCGCTCGCGAGTCAGACGGTCCGCATGATGCCGAAGCGGCCGCCACCACCCCTCGCGAGGAGTCGAATGAGTAGTCTCGGCCGGGCCAGCGCACTCATCGGCGCCGGAACGCTCATCTCCCGTGTCACGGGGCTGCTGAGGACGATCGTCCTCGTCGGGGTGATCGGTTCTGTCAACGCCGGGGCGGCCGACGCGTTCGCGATCGCGAACCAGCTGCCCAACAACGTCTTCTCGCTGATCTCGGTCGGCGTGCTGACCGCCGTCATCATCCCGCAGATCGTCAAGGCCGCTGCCGACGCCGACGGCGGCAACGCCTTCATCTCCAAGCTCTTCACCCTGGGCACCGTCGTGCTGGTGGTCATCACGGGCGTGGCCACCGTCGCCTCACCCTGGCTGGTGGGCCTGTACGCGGGGTCCAAGGGGTCTCCCGAGTTCCTGGCGCTCGCGACCGCGTTCGCATACTGGTGCATGCCGCAGATCCTCTTCTACGGCCTGTACGCCCTGCTGGGCGAGTCGCTGAACGCCCGACGCATCTTCGGTCCGTTCACTTGGGCGCCCGTCGTCAACAACATCGTCTCGATCATCGGGTTCCTGATCATCGGCGCCCTCTTCGGCGGTCCGCTCACGAGAGTCTCCGACTGGACCCCCGAGATGATCGCGGCGCTGGGCGGCACCGCGACGCTCGGCATCCTGATCCAGGCCGCGATCCTGCTCCTGTTCTGGCGCCGCACCGGGCTCGCCCTGCGGCCGGACTTCCGCTGGCGCGGTGTCGGCCTCGGCAACGTCGGCAAGCTCGCGGGGTGGACGTTCCTCATGGCGTTGGCCAGCCTCGTCGCCGGACTCGTGCAGACGCAGATCCTCACCGCGGCATCCGAGCTCGGTGCCTCGGTCGCCACGTTCCAGTACGCCTGGCTCATCTTCATGCTCCCGTACTCCGTGATCGTCCTGTCGATCGGCACCCCCTACTTCACCCAGATCAGTGAGCATGCGGCTGCAGGCCGCGACACCGAGGTGCGCGCAGACATCGCGCAGAGCATCCGCACCCTGCTCTTCTTCATCGCCGCCGCAGTGGCCGCGGTGGCCGCCGCCGCGATCCCCGCGTCCCGAGTGTTCACGAACTCCGCCTCCGACGCGGTCGAGGCCGCGCTCGTGCTGGTCTGCTTCCTCGTGTGCCTGGTGCCCCTGACGATCCTGTTCATCGTGCAGCGCACCTTCTACGCCTACGGCGACACCCGCACCCCGTTCTGGTTCACTCTCTTCCAGAGCGTGCTGGTCGTGATCAGCGCTCTCGTCGCCCAGTGGCTGCTGACCGCCGACGTCATCTCGATCACCTCGCTCGCCGCCACGATCGCCCTCGGCCAGTCGATCTCGAGCACGATCCAGACCGTCGTCGCCGTCTGGCTGCTGCACCGCAAGATCGGCGGGCTGCGCATCGGCACCTGGATGTCGGCCGTGCTCCGATTCACGATCGCCGCCGTCCCCGCCGGATTCGCCGGCTGGGGCGTGTTCCTGCTGCTCGGCGGTGCCGGCGGGTGGACGACCGCGGACAAGATCCAGGGAGCCGTCGGCACCTGCATCGTCGGTCTCGCGGTCGTGGTCGTCTACATCGCGATCCTCGCCGTGCTGCGAGCGCCCGAGCTCAAGGTCGCGGGCTCGATGCTGCGCAGATTCCTGCCCGGCCGGTGACGGCCCTGGCGCGGGAATTCCCCGCGGCTACCATTGGTTGAAGCACTCGAACGCCGAGGGATTCTCGGCGTCACCCCGATCACGGAGAGCACATGCGTCAGGTCATCATCATCGGCTCCGGCCCCGCCGGATTCACCGCTGCCATCTATGCGGCGCGCGCGAACCTCAAGCCCCTGCTCATCGCCAGCTCGGTGGAGGTCGGTGGCGAACTGATGAACACCACCGAGGTCGAGAACTACCCCGGCTTCCCCGAGGGCATCCAGGGTCCCGAGCTCATGGCGAAGTTCCAGGAGCAGGCCGAGAAGTTCGGCACCGAGGTCGTCTACGACGACGTCACCGAGCTCGATCTGGCCGGTCCTGTGAAGAGGGTCACTCTCGGCAGCGGCACCGTTCACGAGACCCGTTCCCTGATCTACGCCACGGGCTCGGCGTACCGCAAGCTCGGTATCGAGGGCGAAGAGCGCCTCTCGGGTTACGGCGTCTCGTGGTGCGCCACATGCGACGGCTTCTTCTTCCGCGAGAAGACGATCGCGGTCGTCGGTGGCGGCGACTCTGCGATGGAAGAGGCGACGTTCCTCACGCGCTTCGCCGACAAGGTCTACGTCATCCACCGCAAGGACACGCTGCGCGCATCGAAGATCATGCAGGAGCGCGCGTTCGCGAACGAGAAGATCGAGTTCGTGTGGAACAGCGAGGTCGCCGAGATCCTCGGTGGCGACGCCGTGACCGGTGTGCAGCTGCGCAACACGGTCGACGGCACGCTGAGCGACCTCGCGCTCGACGGTCTGTTCATCGCGATCGGCAACGACCCGCGCACGCATCTCGTGCACGACAAGCTCGACCTCACGGCCGAGGGCACCATCTGGGTCGACGGACGTTCGTCCGTCACGTCGGTGCCGGGTGTGTTCGCCGCAGGTGACGTGATCGACCCGACCTACCGTCAGGCGATCACCGCCGCCGGCTCGGGCACGGTCGCAGCCCTCGACGCCGAGCACTTCCTGGCAGACCTGGAAGACGCCTCGGTCGAGGTCCCGGCTGCCGAGGCCGCCGAGATCATCGTCGGCTGACACCCGGGAACACAATCCACCCGCCCGCTGTTGTAGCAGGCGAACCTCGAACAAGGAGAGACTCTGATGAGTGCAAAGGCTACGAGCCAGGCGACCTGGGAGCAGGACGTTCTGCAGGCCGAAGGTCCCGTCCTCGTGGACTTCTGGGCCGAGTGGTGCGGACCGTGTCGTATGGTCGCCCCCGTTCTGGACCAGATCCAGGCGGACAACCCCGACAAGATCACCATCCTCAAGCTGAACGTGGACGAGAACCCGCAGCTGGCGATGCAGTACCAGATCACCTCGATCCCCGCGATGAAGGTGTTCCAGGGCGGAGAGGTGAAGACGACCATCATCGGCGCCAAGCCGAAGCCGGCCCTCGAGCAGGACCTCGCTGCGTTCATCGGCTGATCTCGCAGTTCTCACGGCCGTCACCTCCTCGGAGGTGGCGGCCGTTCTGCGTCTACTTGTCGGACACAGCAACCCGCGGGAGACCCTGCGCGGCTCGCGCGCGGTCGACGATCTCCTGGATCACCTCGGTCTTCGCGGAGTTGTATGCCGAACTGCCGTCCGCGACAGCGGCCGCCGCGTCGGCTTTCGCTCGCGCGTAGCGGTCGGCATCCTCCGGATGCTCGATCAGCCAGTCCCCTCAGGATCCGCTGATTCACCGTCTCCCACTCGGCCGCGGTGAAGAAGTGGGCGATCGCGGTACGGACGTCGCCTGCAGCGAGGATCATCACCGGATGCGTGCGCACCGCGCTTCCCCGCGCCCACCCCGCAGCCTCGAGCGCAGGGCGGTGAACATCGAAGTCCGCGGCGTCTGTGATCCTGATCGCGAGGTCGATCACCGGTTTCGCGTGCATGCCCGGAATCGCCGTCGATCCGATGTGCTCGATCAGCCAGTCGTCATCGCCGATCGCACGGATCGTCGCGGCGAGACTCTCGTACTCCTGCGGCCAGGACGGATCGTAGGCGACGAGCATCCGATGTGTCGTCTTCAGGAGGCATCCGCGACGGTGGGATCCCACCGTCGGTGCCGCTGCTTCTCGTCGAGAAGACCCCAGACGGCCGGCGTCAGCTCGGGATACTCCAGAGCGATCTGCCGCAGCACCCGATAGTGACGAGCCGCAGTCGGGCGCACACCGTCATTCGCCGTGATGTTGTCGGCGCGCAGCAGGTACACGACGAGTTCGTCGACGCTCGGCAGCTCCTCCATGAACTCCCAGGGGTCTTCTCCTCCGAGGAGCCTCTCCTGGATCAGCACAGCGAGTTCGTCCGACGCTTCGGCTCGCAGCACTTCGAGGCTGGCGCGGCGTGGAACGGACTCGGTCATGATTCCAGCCTACGTCGCCGTGCGGGTGCCTCGGCGCTCCACCTTGAGTTCGTCGCTCATCTCCTCGAGCTCGCGTCCCTTGGTCTCGGGGACCTTGAAGTACACGAAGAAGAACGACAGCAGGGCGAAGAACGCATAGAAGCCGTAGGCGAATGTGAGGCCGATCTCGGCGAACACCGGGAAGGTGGTCGAGATGAAGAAGTTGGCCGCCCACTGCGCGGCCGCCGCGACGGCGAGAGCCCCCGCACGGATGGAGTTCGGGAAGATCTCCCCGAGAAGCACCCACACGAGGGGACCCCACGTCGCTCCGAAGAAGACCACGAAGCCGTTGGCGCAGACGAGAGCGACGGTGGCCCAGGGGTCGGGCAGCGTGGCCGTGCCCTCGGCGTTCAACTCGCCGAACGCGAAGGCGAATGCCATCAGCCCCAGTGTGACGGTCATGCCCACCGAACCGACCAGCAGCATGATGCGACGACCCACCCTGTCGACGAGCAGGATCGCGATGATCGTCACGACGATGTTCGTCACGGACGTGATGACCGAGGTGAGCAGCGCGCTGGACTCGTCGAAGCCCACCGACTGCCAGAGCGTGGTGGAGTAGTAGAAGATGACGTTGATGCCCACGAACTGCTGGAACACAGACAGCAGGATGCCCACCCAGACGATGGGCTTCAGACCCAGGCGACTCCCCCGCAGATCGCTCAGCGACTCCTTGCGCTCAGTGTCGATCGTGCTGGTGATCTCCTTGATCTTGGCGTCGACGTCCACCGTTCCGGTCACGGTCTCGAGCACTTCCGACGCCCGCGAGATGTCGCCCTTGCGCACGAGGTAGCGCGGAGACTCCGGAAGACGCAGAGACATGATCCCGTAGACGAGCGCAGGCACAGCCTCGACGATGAACATCCACCGCCATGCGGTGAGGCCCCACAGAGGCTGATCGGCGGCTCCGGCGAGCCCCGCCAGCCACGCATCCGACAGCAGCGCGGCGAAGATACCGGTGACGATGGCGAGTTGCTGCAGAGAGCCGAGTCGTCCTCGCACCTTGGCAGGAGAGACCTCCGCGATGTAGGCGGGGGCGATGACGGATGCGGCGCCGACGCCGAGTCCGCCGATGACGCGCCAGATGATCAGGTCGACCACGCTGAACGCGAGTCCCGATCCGATCGCGGAGATGAAGAACATCGCCGCCGCGAAGACCATGACCGGGATGCGCCCGCGTTTGTTGGCGATCGGCCCCGCGAACCACGCCCCGACAGCGCATCCGATCAGCGCGGACGAGACGGCGAAGCCCTTGAGTCCGACGCCGAGGTCGAATCCTGAGACATCACCGGCCAGGGCGTCGACGGCACCGTTGATCACGGCGGTGTCGAAACCGAAGAGGAATCCTCCGAGTGCGGCGGCTATGCTGACCGCGATCACTTTCCGCTGGAATGCCGCTGCGGGCTGTGGCGTGGACATGACTCCCCCTCATCGTGGTGACCCACGTGAGTCTAGGCGAATACCGGAGTATTACGGGGTGGTCACGCCGGTCCGAAGCCGGATTCGCCCAACTCCTCGAGGATGCGGTTCAGGTCCTGAATCGATGCGAAATCGATGATCACCTGTCCCTTGCGCGCTCCCAGGGAGACCTTGACCCTGGTGTTGAGGCGATCCCCCAGCTTTCCGGCGACCTCATCGAGGTACGCCCGACGCGACCCCGGGGTGGGCTTCGCGGAACGAGCGGACGAAGACGGCACGCTCTTGGCGGCCACCTCGGTGGCCCGCACGGAGAGATCTTCGTTGACGACCTTGTCCGCCAGGCGCTGCATCGCCTCGGGAGTCTCGAGACTCAGGATCGCGCGTGCGTGACCCGCTGTCAGCACGCCGGCTGCGACGCGCTGCTGCACGGGGACAGGCAGCTTGAGCAGACGGATGGTGTTGCTGATCTGGGGCCGAGAGCGGCCGATCCTGGTCGCCAGCTCTTCCTGGGTGATCCCGAAGTCCTCGAGCAGCTGCTGGTACGCAGAGGCCTCTTCGAGCGGGTTCAGCTCCGAACGGTGCAGGTTCTCGAGCAGGGCATCGCGAAGCAGATCCTCATCCGCGGTCTCGCGCACGACCGCCGGAATCGCGTCGAGGCCGGCCTCCCGCGCGGCCCGCGTGCGGCGCTCCCCCATGATGAGCTCATAGTCGCCATCGGAGTTCTTACGTACGACGACGGGCTGCAGCACGCCGAACTCACGCACACTGTGAACCAGTTCCGCGAGATCGTCGGCGTCGAAGTGCGTACGAGGCTGACGGGGGTTCGGAACGATCTTCTGCGGATCGATCTGGATGAGGTGGATGCCGGGAACGGTCTCGAGGTCCGGAGCGTCCTCCGCCACCGTCGCCGTCTCATCGCTCGACGGCCGAAGGCTCGCGCCGGGGAAGAACACGTCGACCGGGCGTTCTGCCTGATCAGCCGTGGGAATGAGGGCCCCGATCCCCCGGCCCAGTCCAGTGCGCTTCGCCATCATTTCTCCTTGCTCTGCGTCGCGGTACGCGACGCGATCTCGACGGCTGCTTCGCGGTACGCGACGGCGCCGGCCGACTGCCCATCGTAGGCGATCACGGTCTGCCCGAAGCTCGGCGCCTCCGACACCCGCACCGAACGCGGGATGACGGTCTCGAGCACCTGATCGGGAAAGTGCGTGCGCACCTCGTCGGCCACCTGCTGTGCAAGACGGGTTCGACCGTCGAACATCGTCAGCAGGATCGTCGAGAGGTGAAGGTCAGGATTCAGATGCTTCTGGATCATCTGGATGCTGCCGAGGAGCTGGCTCAACCCCTCGAGGGCGTAGTACTCGCACTGGATCGGGATGAACACCTCGTCCGCCGCCGTGAAAGCGTTGATGGTCAAGAGACCCAGCGACGGCGGGCAGTCGATGATGACGAAGTCGATCGGATGGTCCGCGAGGTAGACCTGCAGTGCGCGACGCAGACGGTGCTCACGAGCGACCTGTGCAACGAGTTCGATCTCGGCACCGGCCAGGTGGATGGTGCTCGGTGCACAGAGGAGGTTCTCGTCTTCGGGGCTCGTCTGCACGATGTCCGCGAGCGGGACCTCTTCGATGAGCACGTCATACACACTGGGAGTCTCGGAGTTGTGCGGAACGCCCAGGGCGGTCGATGCGTTTCCCTGCGGATCGAGATCGATGACGAGCACCTTGGCCCCGAGCCCTGACAGGGCCGCTGCGATGTTGACGGCGCTCGTCGTCTTGCCGACGCCGCCCTTCTGGTTCGAAACCGTCAGGACCCGGGTCTCCCCCGTGAAGTCCACGGTCACCGAATCCAGCGCTCGTCGGCGTGCCGAGAGGTCTGCGATTTCTCGCGCGAGTGGCGTATCCATTCCGAAGGAATCCTTCGGCGTTACCTTGTCGGACTGTTTCACGTGAAACATCCACTCCTTTCGGGGCCGTGTTCCACTCTAATCGCTACGGACGACGTTGCTTTCTCGAGGTTCGCCGTCTGGCTGCGGATGTGGTGCATTCCAGGCCTCGCGCGTCTAGTGCAGGAGAACTCGGGGTGGTGCGCTAGTGATGTGGCTTTCGGTTCCTGGCGATGGTTGGGCTGAGGAGCGCACGATGGGATGCATTGTGGTGCAGACCAGCCCTGTCGGAAGCCTCCTTCCGGGGCGGGTGCCTGTGCTCGTGAAGAAGGCTGCGCAGGAGTGAGGCATCACTCCGCCTACGCCTTCCGGGGTAGGCGGAGTGAACGCATCGACGGACGGCAGTTCCGACACAGTCCTCATTGCTCCCCCGCGGGCCTGCGGCGCCTGAATCTTGTCGCGTAAGACTGCTTCACGACGATGCTCACGCCTTCCGGCGTGTGGTCGCATCAGCAGTGAGGGGGCTCGATCACATCCCCGGGGCCTCGGTGCGTGAGTCTGTTTCACGTGAAACGTTTGGGGGCGGAGGGTTCCGCGACCGCGCCCATGCCTTAGGCGAGCGCGGTGTGAATGCATCAGCGGTTCCCGACTCGATCTTGTCTTCGGGGCGAGGTGCTTCGTGTGAACGTCCGTGGGCGCAGTGTTCCACCACTGCGCCCACGCCCTCGGGAAGGTCCAGCGTGGACACATCAGCAACTCCACAGCCCGGTCACATCCTCGGGTCTCCGGAGCGACGGCCGTTTCACGTGAATCGTGAGCGGAGCAGTGTGCCATTCCTGCGGCCACGCACTTCGGGGGGGCGCAGGTGCGGACCTATCGGCATTTCACTCGTCCCCTCACGGCTGCGGATTGTCGGCGAGAGTAACTGTTGCACGTGAGATGTCCTTGCGGGCAACGTTCCATCACACCTCCGCTCTCGGGAGGGCGCCGTGTGGACACGTCCGCAGTTTCGCGGCCCGATCTCGTCCTCGGATCTTCGTAGCGAGGCGCTATTGCACGTGAAGCGTTTGGGCGAGCCGTGCTCTACGACCACAGCACCCGCTCCTCGGGAGCGCGCGGTGTGGATACGTCCGCAGTTCCGCGGCCCGATCTCGTCTTCGGATCTTCGTAGCGAGGCGCTATTGCACATGAAGCGTTCGGGCGAGCCGTGCTCTACGACCACAGCACCCCGTCATCGGGAGAGCGCGGTGTGGATACATCCGCAGTTCCACAACCCGATCACAATCTCGGGTCTCCGGGGCGAGACGCTACTGCACATAAACGTTCGGGCAAGCAGTGCTCTACGACCACAGCACCCCGTCATCGGGAGGGCCCGGTGTGGATACATCCGCTGTTCCACAACCCGATCACGGCTGCGGATCTTCGCAGCGAGGGGCTGCTGGACGGGAATCGTTCGGGGGAGCAATCTTCCATCACTACTCCCCCGCGGCGCGACGAGCGCCGTGCTGATTCATCGTCGCTTCAATGGCCCGATCCTCTTTGGGTTCTCGGCGCGGCGAGTTCGTTCCCACAGAACCTCGAGCGAGGCGGTCTTTCATAAGGCCGATACGAGCTCGCGGAAGCGCGGTACGACTGCACCAGCAGGTCGATGCGGCTCACTCATCGGACTATCGGGCTTGTGTGAAGCGCCAGTTTCACGTGAAACGTTTGGGCGAAGGGCGCTGCATCAGAGGTTTCGCGCCTTGAGTCGAGGGCATGTGCGATCTGGGATGGGCAGGCGGGTCAACAACTTCGGGGATCCTAGATATTCAGCCTAGATATTCAGATGGAGCGTTCCCGCGTGTGGAGGTGTGCGCGTGGATCCTTGACGGCAGCGACCTGCGCCGTCGCAAAGCGCTGCGCGGGGCATCAGGAATCTGCGACTGGCTCGGGTCCTCGTCGGTTTGGAGCATGCGAATGTTTCACGTGAAACGGTGGCAGCAATGTGATCCGGGCAGAGATCGCGCCTTCCAGAGGTTGGGTCGATTGCGCTCTCGATGCGACCCTGAACACTCTTTACCCAGCGCAGAAGACTCGACGGGAGGCATGGTCGCCCCCTCTCGGCTGCCGCGACATCGCGAGCGACAGTCTCTGCAAAACCGGCAACGCGCTCTGCGTCGACGCTGCAGTCCCCTTGCGGATGGCCATCCCCCGCTGTCCGGATGTCGTTCCGCTTCAGAAAGTAGGAAGTTGCCTAGCGCCCTGACAACGAGCGCTGCCATCGCCGAAGAAGCAGCTCGCGCGGCGCCGCCTCGTTGTGGGTATGAATGAAGCTCGTCAGGGGAATCGCAAGGATGACCCCGTCATTGCGCCGACGCTTCGCGCCGCACGGGGTGGCTCACTGCCTGCTGCACCGCCTATCGCCCGCCACATCCGCACCGACCGACGTGTTGCCCATGTCTATCCCCCGCCGCAGCTGGGCGCTATCGAGTCGTCGATCTCCGCCACGACGAAACGCAGTCAGCCCAGCTCGCCGACGCGGTGCACACACGCCGAAAGTGTCGTCCGCACTTTCGGACCTGTTTTGTCGATGTTCTCGGGTACCCCAGTGACCCAGATTCGCCAACCTCGAGAGAATCAATCTGGACGAGATCACTGGACAAACTCCTCATTTCGCGCCATTTTCGGCTCGGTAACGCGAATCCCCCGCTGCATCGGCGAGATCCTTCTCGCCATCTTCTGTTTCACGTGAAACGTGAGTCGAAATTGCCTGCTCCGTAGTTCGGGAAGCTGTCGATGGTTGGACACTGCAAAGCATTGCCGGCGGCGGCCCGCGGGCAGAGGTCGCGGCCACCCAGTTCTCTTGCGGGGTGCTGGGATGCGAATCCGCCCCCTGCGTCGGAAACTTCAATACCGCGACGTATCTCCCCGCCAACCATTGACACCGGTAACCGCACGAGTGCCCGGCCGCGCCCTCGCGACGCACGGCATGCACGTGATTCGGGCCCTTGATCCCTACAGATGCGACGACAGAGCAAAGACTCGGCGCACACTCTCACGCACGGCGAGTGCCCCGAGATGAGAGCGGCGAACAACGTCACCGCCGTCACCATCAGTTCCACGCGCACCCTCGATAGCGATGACCGGGCGATGGAAGACCCGCACCACGTCCGAACCTGCCGCCGCCGGTGATGCAGCCTTGGATGTTTCACGTGAAACGCATCGCTATTCGACATCCCCGTCGCTCTGTCGTGATCGCACACATCCGGGCATCCCCTCCAGCGATATGCAGGCGTTAGGTGAGTTCGTCGACGAGCACCGTTTCACGTGAAACATCGATCCAGATCTCTCCCGCAGAGCCGACTACCGTGACTCTTGGAGCGCATGCGACAAACGATTGCTTCAGAGTGAGACACACGTTTCACGTGAACAATGGTCACGGCCTCTTCGACAGACGACGCCATCCCAATGAGAACTGCCGATCGCCCCGAGCAAATAAACCGACGGACTCAACTGACGGAGCGCTCGCGAACTACATTGCGTAGGGTGCAGTGAAGCACGCAGGCACACAACGTCTCGATCGCGAATCCTCCCGAAACCAACCGTCGCGACATCTCAGTCACGACATCTGTACGTGTTCACCGACCGCCTTCGCCGCTGATAATCCCTACGTTCCCGAGCTCCACGCCTCCACCCACGGGACGCCGGCTAACAGTAGCCATCGTGCGGAGCCCAGCAGGAGTACTGACCCATACTCAGAGCACCGCCAACTGCGGCGCACCACAGCACCCCGGGCGCAACATACGAGCAACCGCGGTGACATCAACGTTTCACGTGAAACATCGACGCCCCCTCCCGCGAGCACTACGGTGCTACTCCCCCGAGAGTGGACGTACTAGCGAACTCGTGCTCGCAGAACTCGCGTGGTCTCGGGGAGAACTCCTTCACCGAGCACCTCAACGCGTACGTCTGACAAGCGGAACTTCTTGATCTGCTTCTGCGCCGCGTCGATCTCGTTGCCGACGTTCATACCCTTGAGCAGCACCAGCTCTCCGCCATCCCGCACAAGCGGTGCAGTGAGAGGGATGAGCGTGCGGAGCGCACTAACTGCGCGCGCCGTCACGGCATCGAAGCCCTGCGGCTGCGGGACTTCTTCAGCACGTGCACGCACCACCTCGACGTTCGTGAGTCCCAGAGCAGACACCTGCTCGTCGAGCCAGACAACTCGTCGCTCCATCGGCTCGATCAGGGTGAACTCGACATCGGGACGGGCGATCGCCAGAACGATACCCGGCAGCCCCGCACCCGAGCCGATGTCCGCGACGCGGCCCGAGAACAGCGGCGCAGCGATCGCGCTGTTGAGGATGTGTCGTGTCCAGAGTCGCGGGAGCTCGAGCGGACCGATGAGTCCCCTCTGTTCGCCCTGGTCGACGAGCGCTGCCGTGAACTCACGCGCGAGTTCGATCCGCTCACCGAACAGTCGTTCGGCGACGGTGGGCTCCGTTTCGACAGTGCCCGTCATGATGCCGCCGAGAGACGAACCGTCGCGCGACGCATCAACGGCGACGGAGGACCGTGTGGCGATCCGCACCCTCGCCGTACGATTCAGAGACAAGTCCCTGATCAGCGGCGATATCGTGCACAAGCTTGCGCTCGTAGCTCGACATCGCCGGCAGCGATGCCTGGGATGCTCCCTCGTCGAGCTTGGCAGCCGCGGCGTTCACGAGCGTCTCGAGCTGCCGACGGCGTGCGTCGCGCGAACCGCCGACGTCGAGGATCAGTCGCGAGAAGGATCCTGTCTTGTTCTGCACGGCAAGGCGGGTCAGCTCCTGCAGAGCCTGCACGGTCTCGGGTGCGGACAGGAGCGCGAGAGCATCTCCCTCCGCCTCGACCGACACGTATGCGCGACCCTGACGTACATCGAGGTTCAGATCGCCGTCGATGTCAGCGATGTCGAGAAGCTCTTCGAGGTAGTCCGCCGCGACATCGCCCTCGTTCTCGAGCTGAGCCACCGTGGGCTCTTCGGTCTCGGTCACGTTTCCGCTCATGCTGCGCCGCCCTTCTTCTTCGCACGCTTCTTGCCCACCGGCTGCTGACGCTTCGGAGCCTGGGCCTTCGCCTTCTCTGCCTCCTCGAGCAACCGCTGCTGCTCGGCCTCGTACGCAGCCATCGGAACGACCTTGCCCGACGAGTCGATCGCCTTGCCCTTGCGCGCCAGACGCTCCTCGCGAGCCTTCGCAGCCTCGGAGCCCGGGGTCGGCATCTCGCGGATCACGAGGAACTGCTGCCCCATCGTCCAGAGGTTCGAGATGAACCAGTAGACGACCACGCCGAGCGGGAAGAAGATGCCCGAGAAGATGAAGCCCAGCGGGAGGATGTAGAGCATGATCTTCTGCATCTGGTACGCCTGGCCGGTCTTGGCCTCGGGCGACAGATTCTTCGAGATGATCTGCAGCTGAGTGAAGAACTGCGACGCGATCATGAGCACCACGAGGACCACGAGGATGACGATCGCCACCGTGTTGCCCGCGTCGACGGCGTTGCCGAGGGTCTCGTGGAGCGATGCCACCCCGAACAGCTGGGCGTCGTAGAACTGCTCGGTGAGCTGGGCGTTGAGCAGCCCCACGCCACCGATTCCCGCAGCGTGATGCTTCGTCACATCGTTGAGCACGCTGAAGAGCGCGAAGAAGATCGGCATCTGCACAAGAAGCGGAAGACAGCTCGACATTGGCGTCGTGCCGTGCTTTTTGTACAGCGCCATGGTCTCGCGGCTCATCGCCTCACGAGACAGCTGATCCTTCTTGCCCCGATACTTCTCCTGAACTTTTCGCAGCTCAGGAGCGATTTCCATCATCTTTCGCTGGCTCTTGATCTGCTTCACGAAGAGCGGGATCAGCGCCGCGCGCACGACGATCACGAGGCCGACGATCGACAGCACCCAGGTGAGCCCCGAGGCCGCAGGCAGGCCGACGGCCGTGAACAGCCAGTGCCACGCCACGAGCACGAGTTCGACGAGCCACTTCAGCGGCCAGAGGATCGTCCCCAGCAGGTCGAAGCCACCGGAGGCAGGCTCCGGTGACGGGGTGGTGCTGGCGAACAGAAGGTCAAGACCCACCGATCAATCCTTTCGGGCAGGGACGACGAAACCGTGAGCGGTCAGGTCATAGCGGAAGTGTTCGTGCGGACGGACGTCATCGACGCCGCCGTGGC
This sequence comes from uncultured Microbacterium sp., assembly GCF_963521645.1. GTDB lineage: Bacteria > Actinomycetota > Actinomycetes > Actinomycetales > Microbacteriaceae > Microbacterium. The sequence continues at coordinate 18,998 of NZ_CAUQVQ010000011.1, forward strand.
TCCAGGGATTGCAACGAAGGATGCGCCATGCCGAGAGCAGCGCTCCCCGCACGGCGCCGTGCTGTTGCACCGCACCTACAGCGTAAGCCGAACACGAGGGGTAATAGGCACAGACATCTCCGTACATCGGAGAGATCACCTTGCGGTATCCGGCGAGGAACCCGAGCACGAGGTTGCGGGGTATCAGCGGGACGCTGCGGACGAGATCCCGAGCGTGGAACTCCGCGCTGCCCAGCGACGACGCCGGCAGCGCGGTCACGCCGGCACCCGGGTCAGACGACCGATACAGCGGTGGACGTCTGCGGCTAGCTCGGAATACGACGCGGTCGCAGACGCAGGAAGGGCACGGATGACGACATCCGTGCCCTCGGGCACTCGCGTGATCGCCTCCGCGCAGACGGCCTTCAGGCGTCGACGGACGGAGTTGCGCACCACGGCGGTGCCAACCTGCTTGCTGATGATGAACCCGAATCTCGCGGGTCTGCTCTCGCCCGTCGCCAACATCGAGGTGATGACGCGCGCCCCGCCACAACGTGATCCACGTCGAACGACCAGTCGATAGTCGCTCCCGCGGGTCAGGCGAAACGGGCGGGCGAGCACAGCGGACTACGCGGAGAGCTCGGTGCGGCCCTTCGCGCGGCGAGCCGACAGGATCGCGCGACCGGCACGGGTGCGCATGCGAAGACGGAAACCGTGCTTCTTGGCGCGACGACGGTTGTTGGGCTGGAAGGTGCGCTTGCTCATGGAATCACTCCGGGAATGCTGCCACCGGGATCATTTTGACCGGAGACATAGGGATCTGCCGTTCAGGCATAAGTCAACCGATTAAGGGTACGTCTTGACGGCGCCCAGAGCAAATCTGCGCGCTTCGGCACCGGACCCGCTGAACGATCCGCACAGCCATTATCCACAAGCACCGGGCTGCACGCATGCGCAACACGCGCGCGTATTCACAGGGCAGGTTGCTGATCACAGCCACGGTGACTACCGTGGCATCCGAAGTTATCCACAGGGAGACGCCCGTCGCCGAACCCTCCCCCATCCCGAGTTCCGGAGCGTCATGTCATCACCTGCCCAGCCCGATGTTCCCATCTGGACCACGGTGCAAGAGCTGCTCGAGGCGGATGACCGGGTCACCCCGCAGCTCCAGGGCTTCCTCAGTCTGGCGGTCCCCGCGGGCGTCATGGCGGCGACCCTCTATCTCGAGGTGCCGAACGACCTGACCGCCGCTCAGATCAACAAGCGTCTGCGACTGCCGATCATGGAGGCTCTCTCCCACATCGGCGAGGAGGTCACCTCCTATCGGGTGGTCGTGAATCACGAGCTCGCCGAACAGCCGACCGCTCCCATCGCCGTCGCCGACTTCGGGCGTCAGGAGAACGTGCGCATCGAGTCGCCGATGGAGCAGCCGACGCCGCTGCGACACGAGTCCAGGCTCAACCCGAAGTACACGTTCGACAACTTCGTGATCGGCCAGTCCAATCGCTTCGCGCACGCGGCGGCGGTCGCCGTCGCGGAAGCGCCCGCGAAGGCATACAACCCGCTCTTCATCTACGGCGACTCGGGCCTCGGCAAGACGCACCTGCTCCATGCCATCGGCGACTACGCACAGTCGCTGTATGCGGGGGTGAAGGTGCGCTACGTCTCGAGCGAGGAGTTCACCAACGACTTCATCAATTCGATCGCGAACAACCGCGGCGCCGCGTTCCAGGCTCGTTACCGGGAAGTCGACATCCTCCTGATCGACGACATCCAGTTCCTGCAGGGGCGTGCGGAGACGCAGGAGGCCTTCTTCCACACCTTCAACACCCTGCACGATCACAACAAGCAGGTCGTGATCACCAGCGACGTCGCCCCCAAGCACCTGACGGGGTTCGAGGACCGGATGCGCAGCCGCTTCGAGTGGGGCCTGATCACCGATGTGCAGGCACCCGACCTGGAGACCCGCATCGCGATCCTCCGCAAGAAGGCGCAGAGCGAAGCCCTCCACATCCCGGACGAGGTGCTGGAGTACATCGCCACGGTCGTCTCATCGAACATCCGCGAGCTCGAGGGTGCACTGATCCGCGTCTCCGCCTTCGCGAGCCTGAACCGATCGGCACTCGACATCTCCCTCGCGCAGACCGTGCTGCGCGACATCATCGACACGGCCGAGGACAACATCATCTCGCCGACCGACATCATCACGGCGACCGCACAGTACTTCAAGCTCACCGTCGACGATCTCTACGGCTCGAGCCGGTCCCAGCAGATCGCCACAGCGCGGCAGATCGCGATGTACCTCTGCCGAGAGCGCACGAGCCTCTCTCTGCCCAAGATCGGTCAGCTCTTCGGCAACCGCGATCACACGACCGTCATGTACGCGTACAAGAAGATCAGCGAGCTCATGAAGGAACGGCGATCGATCTACAACCAGGTGACCGAGATCACCACACAGCTCGGTCGCCGCTGACCAGAGCCGTCACCCGAAAAAGGGGGACGCAGCGTCCGTTCGGATGCTGCGTCCCCCTTCTCGTGCGTGCGACGCGCCGTTGCGGACACGGATCGATGCCACTTTGCACATGTGGATAACTTGTGGATGGATGGGGATGACCTCGGGACGAACATGGGAGAAACGGACGGACCTGTGGATAACTCCCGCATGCTCCGAACCGCATCGGATGCTCGTAACCCGCGTAATCCTCAGGGATTCCACAAGTGACAACCGTGTAGTTCCCTACTCGCGTCTGCTTTCCACCGGGTTATCCACAGTATCCACAGGTGTTAACACCGTTAAGGAGTTAATTCAATCCAGGGGTCATCCGATCACCAGACGGTGTGGAAACCCGACCGCCTCGCAGGAATCACATACTCGTAGGGATCGGTGCGACTCTGGGGCTAGCATGGGAAGCCCTGCACTGGCAGGAACGATGACGACGCGTCTCAGTACGACGACAAGGGAGCACCCGTGAGGTTTCAGGTCAACCGCGATGTCTTCAGCGAGGCTGTGTCCTTCGTGGTCAAGCTGCTCCCCCAGCGCAATCCCCAGCCGATCCTCGCCGGTGTGCTGATCGAGGCGGATGCCGCAGGTCTCACCCTCTCGGCGTTCGACTACGAGGCATCGGCACGCACGACCATCGAGGCGACGGTCGAGACCGCCGGCACGATCCTGGTGCACGGTCGACTGCTGTCGGACATCGCCAGCCGACTGCCCAACGCTCCCATCGAGATCGCCGTCGAGGACGACGGAAGCATCTCGGTCACCTGCGGCTCTGCCCGTTTCACCCTGGCGGCCATGCCCGTCGAGGAATATCCCTCGATCCCCGAGGTCTCCGGCTCCTCGGGCGTCGTTCCCGCCGATGACTTCGGAACCGCGATCGCGCAGGTGGGTTTCGCCGCGTCACGCGACGACGTCACTCCCGTCCTCACCGGCGTGCAGCTCGAGGTCTCGGGACAGACCCTGAGCCTCGTCGCCACCGACCGCTACCGTGTGTCGCTGCGCGATGTGCCGTGGGACGGCGAGGCCGTCGAAGCCACTGCGCTCGTCCCGGCACGCACCCTGCTCGAGGTCGGAAAGACCTTCGGGCACGCCGGCACGATCCAGATCGCGTTCTCCGGAGCCGGTGACCGCGAGATCATCGCCTTCACGGCGGGCAACAAGACGGTCACCTCGCTGCTGATCAAGGGCAACTTCCCTCCCGTCCGCCGTCTGTTCCCCGAGCAGACGGACCACTACGCGGTCGTGAACACGGCAGACCTCGTCGAGGCCGTGCGACGCGTGTCGCTCGTGCTCGATCGTGCTGCGCCGCTGCGCTTCACCTTCGCGAGCGACGGCGTGACGATGGACGCCTCGGGCAGCGAGCACGCTCGCGCCTCGGAATCCGTCGACGCGATCCTCTCGGGCGGCGACGAGGTGACGCTGGGACTCAACCCGCAGTATCTGATCGAGGCGCTCGGCGCGGTGCGGAGCGAGTTCGTGCGCGTCACGTTCACCTCGAGCGACAACGCGAACAAGCTCAGCCCGGTGCTCATCACGAGCCAGACCTCGGTCGACCAGGCCGGTCTCGACTCGTTCAAGTACCTGCTGCAGCCGAACCTCCTCCTCCGCTGATCAGCCGTCGAAGCGGCCAGGCCGCAGCATCCGGTGTCTGAGGCCGAAGGTAGGCTGACACGGTGATCGTGGAGCACCTGAGTCTGGTCGATTTTCGCAATTATGCGACCGCCGACCTCTCTCTGCACCGCGGACCCAACGTGCTGGTGGGCCGTAACGGTCAGGGGAAGACGAACCTCGCCGAGGCCGTCGTGTTCCTCGCGACGCTCGGTTCCCACCGTGTGTCGTCCGACGCCCCGATGGTCCGTGACGGTCAGGACTACGCGATCATCCGCGCTCGCCTCTCGCACGGGCAGAGGCGAGTGCTCGTCGAGGTGCAGCTCAACAAACAGGGCGCGAACAAAGCGCGCATCAACGGATCTCCGTCCAAGACGAACGAACTCCCGCGCTATGCGCACGTCGTGCTGTTCGCGCCGGAAGACCTGCAGATCGTGCGCGGCGATCCGTCCGCCCGCAGACGCTTCGTCGACCAGCTGCTGATCCAGCGCACTCCCCGCATGGCGTCGGTGCTCGCCGACTACGACCGGGTGCTCAAGCAGCGGAACGCCCTGCTCAAGTCGGCTCGAGCTCGAGGTGTCAAGGGCGAGGGTCTCAGCACGCTCGACGTGTGGGACGAGAAACTCGTGTCGCTCGGTGCCGAGATCATCGGCGCGCGTCAACGGCTCGCGGTCGATCTTCAAGAACCTGTCGCCGCGGCGTACGCGGCCATCGCCGGCGAAGACCATCGTCCGCGTCTCGAGTGGGCACTGTCGGTGCGCGGAGCGGATCCCGAAGAGGGCGAGTCTCCCGAGAGCGACAGCGACGGCGCTCTGAGCACGGCGACTTTGGCCGAGATGTTCCACGCGGCGCTCTCGGCCAAACGGTCGAACGAACTCGAGCGCGGGCTGACTCTCACCGGACCCCATCGCGACGACCTCGTGCTCCGTGTGCGCGATCTCCCGGTGAAGGGCTATGCATCACACGGTGAATCGTGGTCGGTGGCGCTCGCTCTGCGACTCGCATCGGCCGAACTTCTGCGCAGCGAATCGCCCGCCGGCGATCCGGTGCTGATACTCGACGACGTGTTCGCGGAGCTCGACGCCGACCGTCGTCAGCGCTTGGCCACGCTGACCGCCGACTACGAGCAGGTGGTGGTCACTGCCGCAGTCGAGGAGGATATCCCTGAGATCCTGCATGCGCACGTCGTGAGGATCACGGCGGGCACGATCAGCGATGAGAGGGCGGTCGACAGCACGCCCGTGGTGGACACTCCCGGATCCGGCGATGCGGATCCCGCGCGACCGATGATGGAGGAGGCGGAGAACGATGTCTGACATCGCAGCGGTTCCGGATGCCGAGACTCCGGAGACGGTGGCGACGTACCTGCGTCTGCGGGGGCTGAAGCCGAGCTCGAAGAACTGGAAGCGCAAACGACGGTTCGTCGACGACGACGACAACGCCCCCTTCACTCCCGGACGTGACCCGGGCACCCTCGGAGCCGTGCTCGACAGGCTGACGCGGGATGCGGGGTGGGAGACGACTCTCGCTCGTGAAGATCTCGTGCGTCAGTGGGCTGATCTCGCGGGAGCCGACACGGCGAAGCACTCCGAGCCGGTGTCTCTCGAGCGCGGAGTGCTGACCGTCAAATGCGACTCGACCGCCTGGGCGAAGAACCTCCAGTTCATGAGGGGGACGATCCTGACGGAGATCGGCCGACGGTATCCGTCGGCGGGCGTCGAGAATCTCCGCTTCATCGGACCGGACGTTCCCTCCTGGAAATGGGGTCCGAGAGTCGTTCCAGGGCGCGGTCCACGCGATACCTACGGGTAGGACACCACGCAAGGGGTCCGACACGCTCAGAGGGCCACACATGGCCGCTGAGCGGAATCTCGACACGAAAGACCGCTAGACTGGGAGTTCGTGATATCGATGTGGAGAATGCTCTCTGATGACGCCTGAATCCCCCGCTGACGAGACGGAATCAACCACCGGAGACCCCTCGACGGCCTCCTCCTCCGGGTCTTCCGCACTCTCACCCAAGGTGAAGCAGCCCGGCGAGTACGGTGCCGACTCCATCCAGATCCTCGAAGGTCTCGAAGCGGTCCGCAAACGACCGGGAATGTACATCGGATCCACCGGCCCACGTGGTCTTCACCACCTGGTCTACGAGATCGTCGACAACTCGGTCGATGAGGCCCTCGCCGGCTATGCCGACACGATCTTCGTGACCCTGCTGGCAGACGGAGGTGTGCGCGTCGTCGATAACGGTCGTGGCATCCCGGTCGATCCGCACTCCTCCGACCCCACGAAGTCGACCGTCGAGGTCGTTCTCACGATCCTGCACGCGGGCGGCAAGTTCGGCGGTGGCGCGTACGCGGTCTCCGGCGGACTGCACGGCGTGGGCTCGTCGGTGGTCAACGCCCTGTCGACGAGATTCGACGTCGAGGTCAAGCAGAAGGGCTTCGTCTGGCGGCACAGTTTCGCCGACGGCGGTGTCCCGCAGCAGAAGCTCGAGAAGGGCGAGGCGTCGGAGGACACCGGAACCAGCATCACCTTCTGGCCCGACGCCGAGATCTTCACCGAGACGACCACGTTCGAGTACGACACTCTGCGCACGCGTTTCCAGCAGATGGCCTTCCTCAACAAGGGGCTGCGCATCGAGCTGTCGGACGAGCGTCCCGATTCGGCCTATGAGGTCGAGGTCGACGGCCAGCCCACGCTCATGCAGCCGAACGACGTGTTCTTCTACGAGCGCGGTCTCGTCGACTACGTCGAGTATCTGAACAAGGTGCGCCACGCCGAGGTCGTCAACGACGAGATCATCGCGTTCGAGTCGGAGGACACCGAGCGCAAGATCTCACTCGAGGTCGCGATGCAGTGGACCACCTCGTACACCGAGAACGTCTTCACGTACGCCAACACGATCAACACGCACGAGGGTGGAACGCACGAAGAGGGCTTCCGCGCCGCACTGACGACACTGGTCAACAAATACGCCAGGGCCAACAACCTGCTCAAGGAGAAGGACGACAACCTCTCGGGCGACGACGTGCGCGAGGGCCTCACGGCCGTCATCTCGATCAAGCTCGGCGAGCCCCAGTTCGAGGGGCAGACCAAGACCAAGCTCGGCAACACCGAGGCCAAGGCGTTCGTGCAGAAGGTCGTCGGCGATCAGCTCGGCGACTGGTTCGATCGCAATCCCGTGCAGGCGAAGAACGTGATCCGCAAGGCGATCGACGCCGCGACCGCTCGTCTGGCTGCCCGCAAGGCGCGCGAGACGGCCCGACGCAAGAGCGTCTTCGAGTCGGCGGCGATGCCCGACAAGCTCAAGGACTGCACGAGCAAAGACCCCTCGATCAGCGAGATCTTCCTCGTGGAGGGTGACTCGGCAGGCGGCTCGGCGGTGCAGGGTCGCGACCCGCACACGCAGGCGATCCTCGCGCTGCGAGGCAAGATCCTCAACGTCGAGCGCGCGCGCCTCGACAAGGCCCTCGGCAACAAAGAGGTCCAGGCGATGATCCAGGCGTTCGGCACGGGCATCGGCGAGGAATTCGACATCGAGAAGGCTCGGTATCACAAGATCGTCCTGATGGCGGATGCCGACGTCGACGGTCAGCACATCACGACGCTGCTGCTCACGCTGCTGTTCCGCTACATGCGCGGACTGATCGAGGCCGGCTTCGTGTATCTGGCGATGCCGCCCCTCTACCGTCTCAAGTGGACCAACCAGCCTCACGAGTACGTGTTCAGCGACGCCGAGCGCGACGCCTTGCTGAAGTTCGGCCTCGACAACGGCAAGCGGATCCCCAAGGATGCCGGCATCCAGCGCTACAAGGGTCTCGGCGAGATGAACGCCAAGGAGCTGTGGGAGACCACGATGGACCACACCACCCGCACCCTGCGTCAGGTGACCATCGAGGATGCCGCTGCCGCCGACGAGATCTTCAGCGTGCTGATGGGTGAGGACGTGGAATCGCGGCGCAGCTTCATCCAGCGCAACGCCAAGGATGTCCGCTTCCTCGACATCTAGAACAGGCGAGCGCAGCGAGCAACCCTGGTCGTTGAGCGAGCGAAGCGAGTCGGAACGCCGCGAGCCGCTCTCAGAAACCAACGAAGAGAACACACATGACTGACGAAGTACGCCCCGAACCGGCACACGAGCACGGCAAGATCGACCAGGTCGATCTGCAGTCCGAGATGCAGCGCAGCTACCTCGACTACGCGATGGCCGTGATCGTCGGGCGCGCGCTGCCCGACGTGCGCGACGGGCTCAAGCCCGTGCACCGCCGCGTGATCTACGGCATGTACGACGGCGGGTTCCGCCCCGACAAGTCGTTCTCGAAGTGCGCCCGCGTCGTCGGCGAGGTCATGGGTCAGTACCACCCGCACGGTGACTCCGCGATCTACGACGCCCTCGTGCGTCTCGTGCAGCCGTGGTCGCTGCGCTACCCGCTGGCCCTGGGTCAGGGGAACTTCGGCTCCCCCGGCAACATGGGTGCCGCTGCGCCCCGGTACACCGAGACCAAGATGGCCCCGCTCGCGCTCGAGATGGTGCGCGACATCGAAGAGGACACGGTCGACTTCACCGACAACTACGACGGTCAGACCCAGGAGCCGACAGTCCTGCCGGCCCGCTTCCCGAACCTGCTCGTCAACGGCTCCGTGGGCATCGCGGTCGGCATGGCCACCAACATCCCCCCGCACAACCTGCGCGAGGTCTCGGCGGCGGCGCTGTGGGCGCTCGACAACCCGGGGCTCCCCCGCGAGGAGCTGCTGGACGGACTGATCCAGCGCATCCCCGGTCCTGACTTCCCGACGGGCGCGCAGATCCTGGGCACCAAGGGCGTGCAGGAGGCGTATCGCACGGGTCGTGGATCGATCACGATGCGCGCCGTCGTGAACGTCGAGGAGATCCAGGGCCGCACGTGCCTCGTGATCACCGAGCTGCCGTACCAGGTGAACCCCGACAACGTGGCGGTCAAGATCGGTGATCTGGCTCGCGACGGGAAGATCACCGGCATCGCCGACATCCGTGACGAGTCGTCCGACCGCACGGGTCAGCGTCTGGTCGTCGTGCTCAAGCGCGACGCCGTCGCGAAGGTCGTGCTCAACAACCTGTACAAGCACACGCAGCTGCAGGAGAACTTCGGCGCGAACATGCTCGCGATCGTCGACGGCGTGCCCCGCACCCTCGCGATCGACGGCTTCGTGACCTACTGGATCACCCACCAGCTCGAAGTCATCGTGCGCCGCACGCGCTTCCGCCTGGCGAAGGCCGAGCGTCGCATGCACATCCTGCGCGGCTACCTCAAGGCGCTCGATGCGCTCGACGAGGTCATCGCCCTGATCCGCCGCTCGGCGACCGTCGAGGATGCGCGCGACGGACTGAAGAAGCTCCTGGACATCGACGACGACCAGGCTCAGGCGATCCTCGACATGCAGCTGCGTCGTCTCGCAGCGCTCGAGCGGCAGAAGATCCTCGACGAGGCGGCCGAGCTCGAGCGGCTCATCGCCGAATATCAGGCGATCCTGGCCGACGAGGCCCTGCAGCGCGGAATCATCCGCGAAGAGCTCACCGGCATCGTCGACAGGTTCGGTGACGACCGTCGCACGCACATCCTGCACGGCTTCGACGGCGACGTCTCGATGGAAGACCTCATCGCCGAAGAGGAGATGGTCGTCACCATCACCCGCGCCGGCTACATCAAGCGCACCCGTAGCGACAACTACCGGTCGCAGCACCGCGGAGGCAAGGGCATCAAGGGCGCCCAGCTGCGGGCCGACGACATCGTCGAGCACTTCTTCGTCACGACGACGCACCACTGGCTGCTGTTCTTCACCGACAAGGGTCGCGTCTACCGCGCCAAGACCTACGAGGTACCCGAGGCCGGTCGCGATGCGAAGGGCACGCACGTCGCGAATCTGCTGGCGCTGCAGCCCGACGAGAACATCGCTCAGGTGCTCGACATCCGCGACTACGAGGTGGCCGACTACCTCGTGCTCGCGACGCGTGACGGCCTCGTCAAGAAGACGAGCCTGTCGAGCTACGACACCAACCGTCAGGGCGGCGTCATCGCTATCCGTCTGAACGACGACGACGAGCTCGTCTCGGCGCTGATGGTGAACGCCGAGGACGACATCCTGCTGATCAGCCGCAAGGGCATGTCAGTGCGATTCAGCGCCACCGACGAGGCGCTGCGACCCATGGGCCGTGCGACCGCCGGTGTGAAGGGCATGAAGTTCCGTGACGGCGACAGCCTGCTGTCGGCATCCGTGGCGGCCCTCGGCCAGTTCGTCTTCGTGGTGACCGACGGCGGCTACGCCAAGCGCACGGCGATCGAGGAGTATCGCGTCCAGGGACGCGGCGGATTCGGCATCAAGGTCGCGAAGCTGCACGATGATCGGGGCACTCTCGCGGGTGGTCTCATGGTCTCGGAGGACGACGAGGTCTTGGTGGTTCTCTCCAGCGGCAAGGTGGTACGCTCTGCCGTGGCCGAGGTGCCTGCCAAGGGCCGCGACACCATGGGAGTGGTGTTCGCACGGACGACGGAAGCCGACCGGATCCTCGCCATCGCCCGCAACGGTGAGCGGGGCCTCACCGAGGACGACGCATCGGATGAGGCGGAGGCGGACTCCCCCACCACCTCCCCCGACACGACCGAGAACCCTGAGGAAGCAGACGAATGAGCACGGTAGCCGACAAGCTGGCGAAGAAGTCGACCCGTAAGACCGGAGGCAAGCAGGTTCGCCTGCGCCTCGTCTATGTCGATTTCTGGTCGGCGGTGAAGCTCTCCTTCCTGGGAGCCGTCGCCCTCGCGATCGTCACGATGGTGTCGTTCTTCCTGATCTTCCTCGTGCTCCAGGCGACCGGGGTCCTCAACCAGGCCGACGAGTTCATCGGCACGATCACCAGCGACTCGGTGCGCATCTCGGAGGTCGCGGGCCTGCCGCAGGTCATGGCCTTCGCGGCCGTCGTCTCGATCCTCAACCTCATCGTCTTCACGGTTCTCGGCGCTGTCGTCGCCGGAATCTACAACGTCGCTGTGAAGGTGACCGGCGGTCTTCTCGTCGGCTTCACCTCGAACTGAGCCGCTCGACGCGCAACAGACGAGGAAGGGCGGATGCTTCGGCATCCGCCCTTCCTCGTCTTCTGCCGAGAGTAGGGATAACCCGAATCAGGGTGTCGGGGTGACTCGGTGTCGACGGGATCGGCACCGCCGTACCTTGGAGACATGACGACACAGACTGCCACGCCACCACCGGTGACGGCCACGAAACCGCCGCTGCGCATCGTGCTCACGATCCTGCATCTCGCCGGGATCGGGGTTATCGGTGGATTCATCTTCGCGACTCTCTCCGGGCTCCTCGGCACAGGGCTGGGCCTTCTCTTCGCCGCCGGCGTGGGAGTGGTGCTCCTCGTCGGACTCGTCTACGCGATCTTCGGTGTCGGCTGGTTCGAAGTGGCCCGCGTCGGCGCGCTGTACAAGACGCCGATCGCACCGTTGCGGTGGCGACCGCGCGACCGCCCCGGATTCGTCGGGTGGCTGCGGTCACTCGGACGCCAGGCGATCGACGGTCGCATGTGGCGGGCGGTCGCGAACTTCGCGATCACGGCGGTTCTCGGCTGGATCGTGTTGCGGCTGGCATGGGCCGCGGTCTGGTCGATCGTGATCTGCTTCGCTCCGCTGGCAGGCACCGACACCGTGATCGGGCCGTTCGGAGGCGGGGGCATCGACGCCGCATGGGGGCCGGTGATAGGCATCCTCGGAATCGCCGCCTCGGTCGCCGGCATGATCGGACTCGCGCTGCTGCACCGTGTCATCTCGCTCGCGGTCGTGATCCGCAGTCGCGAGGCCGAGCTGACCGAGCGCGTGCGCACCAGCAGTGCGCAGCGCGAGGGAGCAGTGCGTGCCGCCGATCTGGAGCGCACGCGCATCGAGCGCGACCTGCACGACGGCGTGCAGCCGAGACTCGTGTCGGTCGGCATGACCCTCGGTCTCGCTCAGCAGAAGATCGAGAGCGACCCTGCGGCAGCCAAGGAGCTCATCTCCGAGGCGCACACCTCGACCAAGGCGGCGATCACCGAGCTGCGGCAGCTCGCGCGAGGCATCCACGCTTCGGTGCTCGATGACCGTGGGCTCGACGCGGCACTGTCGGCCCTCGCCGGCCGATCCCACATCCCCGTGAGCCTCGACGTGCGGATGGACGGACGCTGCAGTCGTGACGCCGAGGCCGCCGTGTACTTCTCGATCGCAGAGTCGCTCACGAACGCGGCGAAGCACTCTCGTGCCAGCCAGGCGCGCGTCACGGTGCGTCTGCGGGAAGGCGGAGTCCTCTGGGCTCGCGTGGAGGACAACGGCATGGGCGGCGCGCAGGTGCAGCCCGGCGGCGGTCTCGACGGCATCGCCAACCGAATCCTGGCAGCGGGCGGCACGTTCCGCCTCGAAAGCCCGCTCGGCGGCCCGACCAGCCTGGAGGTGAACGTGCCATGCGCATCCTGATCTGCGAAGACTCCGTCCTGCTGCGCGAAGGTCTCGTACGGCTGCTCGAAGACGCCGGTCACAGTGTCGTCGCGGCGCTGCCCGACATCGAAGGTCTCGATGAGGCCGTCGCCGAGACGGCGCCGGAACTCTGCATCCTCGACGTGCGGCTGCCCCCGACCTTCACGGACGAGGGAATCCGCGCCGCGCTTCACCTTCGCGCCGCACACCCCGCTCTGCCGCTTCTCGTGCTCTCGCAGTATGTCGAAGAGCGGTACGCCTCCGACCTGATCGCCGCACAAGGGGGACCTCTGGGGTATCTGCTCAAGGACCGTGTGGCCGACGTCTCGGAGTTCCTCGCATCCGTGCAGCGCATCTCCGAGGGGGCGACCGTGCTCGACCCCGAGGTGGTCGCGCAGCTGCTGATGCGTCGCAACCGCGACGACCGGATGCTGAAGCTCACCGAACGCGAACGCACCGTGCTGGCGCTGATCGCCGAGGGCAAGTCGAATCAGGCGATCGCCTCGCTGCTGTTCCTCTCGGAGGCGAGCGTCGAGAAGCACATCACCGCGATCTTCCAGAAGCTGGGCCTCGAGCAGGGCGAATCCGGAAACCGCCGCGTGCTCGCTGCGCTGGCGCATATCGAGAACACAGGCGGCACGACGCCGACCGGACAGACAGGAGTGGCACGATGAGCACGAACAACGACGATCACCAGGGCGGTCACACGCCGCTCACTCCCCCGCCGGCATCCGCACCTGCCGAGCCGACGGCGGCTGAGCCTCAGCCCGCGACCGCATCTCAGCCGTCGGATCAGGGCCGAACGTCTTCCGGGGCGAAGGCGATCGTGATCGTCACCGCGATCGTGGGCGGGATCGCGCTGCTCGGATCGGGGGCCACCGCGGCGGTGGCCGCGACCGGCGGGCTGGTCTCGTCGTCTGATGCGACAGGGTCGCTGCAGACGGAGGACGTCTCGGGGATCCAGGGCATCGATCTCGACGTGGATGCCGGGAACATGCGCATCGAGTTCGGTGACGTCGATGAGGCGGAGCTGTCGGTCACCAACCGTCGCGGTCCCGGGTGGACGCTCGAGCGTGAGGGCGATGACCTCGTCGTGCGCAGTCCGGAGTTCCGGTTCGGCTGGTGGTTCGGCAGTTGGATGGGTGACGAGGAGTCGGCGGTTCTCACGCTTCCGCAGGAGCTGGAGGATGCCGCCCTCGACGCGGAGCTCACGCTGGATGCGGGAAGCCTCGATGTGATCGGCGACTTCGGTGCTCTGGACATCACCGTGAACGCCGGAGCGCTCGACATCGAGGGTGCGGCGAGCAGCCTGGGCATCGACATGAGCGCCGGCCGCGCCGATGCGGTGCTCGCCGACGTGGACGAGGCCGATCTGAGCGTCGCTGCGGGCGACCTCAACGTCGAACTGACCGGACGGGCGCCGACGCAGACGACGATCGACGTCAGCGCCGGATCTCTCGATCTCACGGTCCCCGACGAGTCCTACTCGATCGTGCAGGACGTCAGTGCGGGGTCGCTCGACGCACGGGTCGACCAGTCCGCAGGCGCACGCCACACGATCGATGTGTCGCTGTCAGCGGGGAGCGCCACGATCCGCCCGGGCGCCTGACCCGGCTCGGGGGCGGGGGTCCGTTCGGGCCGCCGCCCCCGATTGGGTTTTTCGGCGGATCTCCGGTAAAGTTCTGGAGGTTGACGGGGCTATAGCTCAGGCGGTTAGAGCGCTTCACTGATAATGAAGAGGTCCCAGGTTCAAGTCCTGGTAGCCCCACTCCACAACTCAAGAAATTCCCTCACGGGGCCTTAGCTCAGTTGGTAGAGCGCCTGCTTTGCAAGCAGGATGTCAGGAGTTCGAATCTCCTAGGCTCCACACTGTGTTGAGACAGTTCGAGAAGGCCCCGCCATCGTGCGGGGCCTTCTCGTTTCTGCATGGCGGCGGTCGTCGAGGGTCTTCGGCGCCGTGCACCCGCACCACGATCATCCGCGCGACCAGGGAGATTCATCCCCACCTGTGGATGAAACTGTTAACAACTCGGACGTCCGTGCATCTGCTCGGTGATCCTTCGATCAATCCTCCCGGGAGCGCTGAGAAGGCATGGCATGGCGCATCGTCTGCCACAACCCCCCTTCACGGGTCGGGACATCGGGCGTAACGTGCGCGTATGACACAGACGAAGACGATGATCCAGACGGAGGCGATCTTCGACTCGGTGAGCTACTTTCTCGCGCAGGATCAGGATGTCGCGGACCTGCGTCGCCGAATAGAGGATGCCGTGGGCACGTCGGGGAGCTTCGTCCACCTCGTCGTCGTGGGAAATCGGCAGGTCAGTGTCTTGGTCACACCTCACAGCCGTGTCACGATCAGCGTGTCGACCGTGGCGTTCGACGAACGGGACACCGGTGACACCGAGTATCCCTATGGCGGCTACTACGACATGATCTGATGTCGATCGGCGAGCACCTCACGCAGACAGGGGTGCTCGGAGTGCCGCCGCCGCGTCGCGCAGACACTCTATGAAGGCTGCGCTCGACGCATTTCCCTCGTCGTTCGACCGCCGGGCGGCGAGCAGTCTCGTCGTCGGTGAACCGGCTATCGGCACGACGGCGATCGACGGCGGGACGAGCTGACGCACGGATTCGGGCAGGATGCACCCTCCGACCCCTGCGGCGACGAAGCCCAGTGCCGTCTCCTGATGCGCGACCTCCTCCACCACGCGCATGGAGCCGGCGGAGAAGCCGAGCATTTGATCGACCCGACCCACGAAGCCGGGCATCAGCGAGCGAGGATAGGTGATCATGGCGACGTCCAGGATCTCCTCCGGAACGATCTCCGCGCGGGCGGCGAGCGGATGCGCCACGGGCAGGCACATCACCAGCCGTTCTTCATAGACGACCTCGGTGGTGAGGGCGGCCGACGACGGGCCGGTCGGAATCTCATCGCGGACGATGCCGACATCGAGGGTCCCGTCGCGGAGGCGGTCGAATTGCTCGCCGGACGTCAGAGGCACGAGTGTCAGCGATACACGCTCCCGTCGTGCTCGGAACAGCTGGACCACTTCGGGCAGGACCGTGTAGTTCGCTGAACTCACGAAGCCCGCCGTGAGCTGACCGGCGAGACCGTCGACGAAGTCACGCATCTCCCCACGGACCGAATCGACCTCGTCGAGGATCCGCCGGGCCCGATCCTTCAGATGCACGCCGGCGGGCGTCAGCGTCACCCGGCGTGTGCTCCTCTCGAAGAGTGCGACGCCGATCTCGCGCTCCAGTCGGCTCACCTGCACGCTCAAAGGGGGCTGCGACATGTGCAGCCGCTGAGCCGCACGGCCGAAGTGGAGCTCGTCCGCGACGGCCATGAAGTACCGCAGCTGACGGATTTCCATCTCCGCACGATACGGCTCTCGTATTACCGCGGCGTTACGTGCGCATTGCGAGCAGAACGCTATCAATCCGAGTGATAAATCGTATTTGACCTGGGGTTGTGTGAGCAGTTCAACTTGAGGGAGACACCCGACGGAAGGACCGGCACCATGATCGCAGACATGCGCGGCGCTGCTCCGGCCGACTGTCGGACGCCGGATCGCGGGGGTCCTGCGTGAGCACGCATGTCGCACTCTTCCATGTGCGCTCCCGCCGTCGGCCGGCCGAGTCCGGATACCAGGCCGTCCTCGACGCCCTCAACTCCTCGGCTGTCGCCGCCGTCGAGCAGCTGGGCTGGTCGGCGTCGCTGCACGCGGCGGGAGAAGAGCCGGAGCAGCAGCTGCAGCGTGCATCACGGGAGGCCGACCTCGTGGTGATCCTCGGAGGCGATGACGTCGAGCCCGAGCTGTACGGTCAGCCCGACAGGCGACCGCGGCGCACCGACTACCAGCGTCGCGCTGACCGCACGCAGATCGCCGTGGTCATGGAGGCGGTGCGCTCGAGGCGCCCCCTGCTCGGAGTATGCCGCGGCATGCAGTTGATGAACGTGGCACTCGGCGGAACGCTGCATCAGCATGTGGGCGGACATCGTGGCCCCGACTCCTCGCGGTTCGTCGAGAGTCGTGTTCCTGGGCTCGGGTCTCTGTCGCCCGGCGTGCGTCCGCCTCTCCTGTGCGCGCATCATCAGTCCGTCGATCAGCTCGGCCAGGGGTTTCGCGTCGCGCTCCAGGCGGCAGACGGGGTGGTCGAGGCGATCACGCACGACTCCCTGCCCTTCCTCGGCGTGCAGTGGCATCCCGAGCATCCCTCGACGGCACCGCAGCAGCTCCCTGCACTGTTGCGGGTCGTGCACGGGATGGGCAGGGTCCTCACGGCCGCGGCAGACCCGCGTTCTCTGGCTCACGGTGCGACCTGACGGGCTCCACTGGTCAGAGGTGCGGCCCGCGGACGATGCGCACGGGGCCGCGGGCCTCTCGGATGCTGACCGGTCGCCCTTTCTGCGTCACGATGACCTCGTCCCGGTCGGCGAGGTCTGCAGCCACGCGGCGAACGTCCTGCATCAGCGAGCGCCAGGATTCTCCACCCACGGTGCGGGCCACATCGCTCGGGCAGATCGACGACTGGTCGCGCTTGCGGGTCAGTGAGCGCACGGCAGCCGCGATGCGTTCGTCGAAACGTGGACCCGAACGATCCTCCCACCAGGGCGCTCCGCGCTCGCCGAGCGCCGTCTTCGCATCGTTCACCCGTCGTCGGGCCTGCGGGTCTCCGGTCTTCACCGCTCGTCGAGCAGCCATCAACTCGTCCACCAGTTCCTGGCGGAAGCCTTCCGGAATCGCCGGGTCGGTGGCCCTCCAGCGCCGCCCGTCGATGACGACGTGATGACCGTCTTCGGTGAGCTGCGGCCCGTGGTCATCCGGGGTCGTGTCGGCTGCCATGAGAACAGTCAATCCGCGGGACCCGTCGTCACCAAGGGGCTTGACCCGACGGCCGCAGCCCGTTGGCTTCGACGGTCGGGTCAGACGCGACGGGCGCCGTCGTGAGCGCCTGCGAGCCGCGGAGTGCGATTGACGAAGACGCCGAGCAGGATCATGCCCACGCCGAGACCGAGGTGCAGCCAGTTGTCGGCATCGTTGACTGGGATGAAGTTGAGCTGGTCGTTGCCCACCGCGATCAGCCCGTAGAGCCACACCACCAGGTAGAGCGCTCCTCCGACGATGAGGTACAGCCGCGAGGCGCGGGCCCGGGCCGCGAGGGCGATGCCGCCGACCGCGAAGGCGAGGTGCACGAAGTTGTGGAGCACCGACACCTGGAACACTCCGAGCAGGTGGGCTTCAGAGCCGGCGCCTGCACCGTGGAGATGTTCGGCGGAGTGGGTGAGTCCGGGGATGAATCCCGCGATTCCCACGAGCAGGAAGACGACCCCCACGATCAGAGCCGTCTTCTGGATGGGAGTTCCTGCATATCGTTCGGTGCGTGCTGTATCGCTCATGATGCCCTCCTGGTCGGTGATGTGCCCCAGAACGTACCGAGGCGGGGAGGGAGAAGAAGAGGATCTTGACTCAAGACGTCGATGAGCCCTAGGTTTCGCGCGCGACGCTGGACGCCGGCGCGACGGCCGTGCGTCGAGATGCCGATTCGCCGAGCGGGGAGTCAGACAGACCGAAGATCGTGGGGCGCCGTGTTGAGACGCTCGCACCCGTCAGCCGTCACGACCACGATGTCCTCGATACGCGCGCCCCACTCGCCGGCGAAGTAGATGCCCGGCTCGATGCTGAAAGCCATCCCCTCGCGCAGCACGAGATCGTTGCCGGGAGCGATGTAAGGCTCTTCGTGCACGGAGACGCCGATTCCGTGACCCGTGCGGTGCACGAAGGCCTCGCCCAGCCCCGCATCGACGAGTACCGACCGCGCTGCGGCATCGACCTGCTCGGCCGTCGCGCCGGGGTGCACGGCATCGACCGCGGCCTGCTGAGCGCGGACGAGCACCGCGATCCGCTCGGCGACCTCGCTGTCGGGGCTCCCCACGACGTAGGTACGGGTGCTGTCGGAGTTGTAGCCGCTCGGCACCGCCCCGCCGATGTCGACCACCACGATGTCGCCCTCGTCGATCACGCGGTCGGACACCTCGTGATGCGGATCCGCGCCGTTGGGGCCCGAGCCGACGATGACGAACTCGACGGTGCGGTGCCCCTCGGCGACGATGGCCTCGGCGATGTCGGCAGCCACCTCGCGCTCGCTGCGTCCCGCGCGCAGCCACTCGGGCACACGACGGTGCACGGCGTCGATGGCAGAGCCGGCTCGCCGCAGCTCGGCGACCTCGTCGGCATCCTTGATCATGCGGCTCTCGCGCAGCACCGGCGTCGCGAGCTCGACACGCACGCCGATCCGCTCGGCGAGCGGGATCACGTGCAGGGCGGGCAGAGCGTCGGAGACGCCCACTCTCGAGACGCTGCCGATCGCCTCGGCCACGAGATCGTAGGGGTTCTCGCCGTCCACCCAGTCGGAGACGGCGAGACCGAGCTCGCCGACCGCGGCGGCCCTGACCTTCGCCAGTTCCATGCGCGGCACGATGACGGTCGGTGCGAGTGCGGGTCCGAGCACGAGCGCGGTGAGACGCTCGATCGTGTCGCCCTCGACGCCGATCAGGTACTGCAGATCGGGCCCGGGTCCGATCACGATCGCGTCGAGACCTGCATCTGCCGCGAGCGACGCCGCTCGGTCCAGGCGGGCGGCGTACACGGATGCGGGAACGGCAGTGTGCTCACGGCATCCACGCTACTGTGCACGCTCGCGCCGGGAAACAGCTTCAGCTCACGGCGAGGCGGATGCGATCGGCGAGCACCCTGCGGTTCGCGTCAGACAGGTCGAGCAGCGCATAGGCGGTCGGCCACATCGTCCCGTCGTCGAGGTTCGAGATCGGCTCGAAGCCGAAAGTGCCGTAGCGGACCTTGAACTTGCTGGCGGGCTGGAAGAAGCAGAGCACCTTGCCGTCCTTGCCCCACGCGGGCATGCCGTAATACGTGCGCGGCATGAGCTCGGGGGCGACCTCGGTGACGAGCTCATGCAGCGCCTTCGAGAGCGCGCGATCCTCGTCATCCGGCAGCTTGGCGATCGCCGCCTCGAGGTCGGCGAGCCCTTCGGCACGCACCTCCTCGGGAGTCTTCTTGGCTCGAGACCTCGACTTGCGCTTGTCGGCTGCCGCCTCTTTCATGGCCTCGCGCTCTTCGGTGCTGAAGTTCTTCTCGTTGTCAGCCATGGCCGACTCCTTTCACCGTATGACCTGCGATGAAACTCACACTACGGATGCCGTGCGGCATCGCGCTTCTCGATTCGTGATCGATGTCGGCATCGCTTCGCGACACGACGCCGAGGATGTGGTGCCAACTGGAGGGGTGGGTTGGGGTGTGGGATGGCGCCTGTTGTCGGTGTGGGTGTGGGGATGCGGCGCGAGGTGCCAAATGGAGGGGTCGGTTGGTACGCACCACCGGCGAGCCGCACATGGTCGCACAGTATGGTGAACGCATGGATATGCGGGTCGCGGCATACGCGGTCGTCACCGATGACGACGGACGCGTCCTGCTGGCGCGCTGGACAGAGGGCCGTCGCGTCGCGTGGACCATGCCGGGCGGTGGGCTCGAAGCCGGAGAGTCACCGGAAGACGCCGTCCGTCGTGAACTCCGTGAAGAGACGGGCTACATCGTCAAGGTCGGCGAGCTTCTGGGCATCCACTCGCGCGTGATCCCGGCCGGGCAGCGCGTGCATGAGTCGGACGAGCCGCTGCACACCCTGCGCATCGTCTACCGGGCGGTGGTCAGCGGCGGGAAGCTGCGGTTCGAAACCGACGGATCGACCGACATGGCGGGATGGTTCAGCCTCTCGTCGGTCGCCGAGCTGCAGAGAGTCAAGCTCGTCGACATCGCCCTGAAGATGGCCGGCATCCTCTGACGACGAGACCTCTCAGTCGCGAGGCTCCTCGGGCACCGAGATATCGGCGACCGTCGCTCCGTAGGCCGAGATCAGGTCGTCGGCCTCGACGAACAGGCTGTAGCCGTGCGCCCCGGCGCCCATCGCGATCCGCTGGCCGACGATCGACTCGTCGGCATAGACGGGCCAGTCCGTGGTGCTGCCGATGGGGACGATCGTCCCGCGCTCGTATCCGGTGGCCGCGAGAGCGAGCTCGGGCTCAGGAAGACGCAGCTTGTTCACTCCGACGAGCGCGCGCAGCTTGGGCCACGAGATGGAACGGCCGCCGGGCACGAGCGCGAACAGATAGGTGTCGTCGGAGCGCTTGACGACGAGCGTCTTCACTATGCCGGAGGGCAGGATGCCGAGCAGCTCGGCGGCCTCCGCGAGGCTGCGTGCTGCGGGCCGCTCGCGGATCTCGATCTCGAGTCCGCGAGCAGCGGCGGCACTCCGCACGCGCTCATGAGGATCCCCCGGCGCGGTGGCCGAGGGATCGGTGCTCGAGGTCACGCGTCGGGAGCGGAGAGCGGGTCGTCGGCGACCCAGAGCTCGTCGTCCGCACGGAGCGCCTGCCATGCGGCGTACAGCACACCCGCGGCCGCGGCGACTCCGAGGATGATCGCGACGACGGAGCCGATGCCAGGACCCTTGGGTTCGGGCTTGGTGGCCTTCTTGACCTTCTTCACGACGCCCTCGCGCTTGGCGTTCGCCACATCCCACGCGGTCAGCGCGGTGCCGACGACGCCTCCGACGATGGGAACGACCTTGTCGTCGACCACGTGGTGGCCGAAGCGGATGCCACGGTCGACGACGGGCTGCACGCGGCGGTTGTACGTGTCGTGCACGACGGGACCGACCTGCTCGCGACCGAAGTGGCCGAGCTGGCGTCCGGCCTCGCGCGCAACTTCGGCGGCGTGGCCGACGAGTACCTGCTGGTTCTCCCAGAGCTGGTTTGCGTCGGCCTGAAGACGACGCAGCTCCTTCTTCCGCTTGCGGCTGATGCTCACGATGCTCTCCTGTCGATTGGAGTACGGGTTCCCCATCTTGCCACGCGAGGCTGGAAGGGGGGAGGGAATCGCCGAGCCCTTGCGCCCAGCGGTCGTCCGCGCTAGTTCAGACCTCATACATCGGAAGCTCTGCGAGAATGAACGCATGGCTCACGCTTCTCATGTCGCAACCCTGCACACCAACCACGGTGACATCGTCATCAACCTCTTCGGAGACCACGCCCCGAAGACGGTCAAGAACTTCGTCGGCCTGGCCGACGGCACCCAGGAGTGGACGCACCCCGCCACCGGCAAGCCGGGCGAGGGTCCTCTCTACAAGGACGTCATCTTCCACCGCATCATCCCCAACTTCATGATCCAGGGCGGCGACCCGCTCGGTCAGGGCGTCGGCGGTCCGGGATACAACTTCGACGACGAGATCAACATGGAGCTCAACTTCAACGAGCCCTACATCCTCGCCATGGCCAACGCCGGCCTTCGTCGCAACGCCATCACCGGCAAGGCCGAGGGCACCAACGGCTCGCAGTTCTTCATCACCACCGACCCGACCCCGTGGCTGCAGGGCAAGCACACGATCTTCGGCGAGGTCGCCGACGACGCCTCGAAGGCCGTCGTCGACAAGATCGCCGCAGTGCCGACCGCTGCGGGCGACCGCCCGATCGAGCCGGTCGTGCTGCAGTCGATCGACATCGTCGCGGCCTGACGACGACGCTGGCCGATCCGGATGACCACGCCTGAGTTCGCCGACAATCGCGACAACTTCTGCTATCGGCATCCGGATCGGCAGAGCTTCGTGCTCTGCCAGCGGTGTCTGCGCACGATCTGCCCTGAGTGCCAGACCCAGGCTGCCGTCGGAGTGATCTGCCCCGAATGCATGGCGGCAGAGCGCAAGAACCGCACGCCCGCGCAGAAGCGCGCCGAGCGCCGCTGGCGCAGCCGTCCCGCGATGGCGGCGTCGGGTGACGGCAAGCCCGTGGTCACCTACGGGCTGCTGCTGATCACCTCGATCATCGGGCTGCTGCAGATGGTGCCCGGCATGGGCTCCGCCATCACCCAGCAGCTGCTGTTCGCGGCGGCGTACCTCTACCCCGACCTCTCGCTCTACCCCTTCGAGCCGTGGAGACTGCTGACCGCCGTCTTCGTACACGGCGGATTCATCCATCTCGCGTTGAACATGCTGGCGCTCTGGATGCTCGGACAGAACCTCGAGCCGATGCTGGGGCGGGTCCGCTATCTCTCTCTGTACCTCATCAGCGGTATCGGCGGATCGGTGGCCGTGGCACTCATCGCGCCCGGCACCGCCACGGTCGGCGCATCGGGTGCGATCTTCGGTCTCATGGCCGCCCTGCTGATCATCGGCCGGCATCTGGGGGCGAACGTCACCGGGATCCTCGTGATCCTCGGCATCAACTTCGTCATCGGTTTCTTCATCGGGGGCATCGCCTGGCAGGCGCACCTCGGCGGCGCCATCGTGGGTGCGCTGATCGCCTTCATCCTCACTCGCACTCGTCGACGCGAACAGCGCACCCTGCAGATCGTGCTGCTCGCGGCGGTGGCCGTGGCGCTTCTGGTGATCGTCGCCTTCGTGCCCCCGCTGCTCATCACGACGGTTTACTCCTGATCGGGAGTTGTTAACAGGGTTGTTAACGGGTGTGAATAACATCCGTGTAATTCTCCCCATACTGGGGATAACCTGTGGATAACTCGTCGTAGCGCAGACAGACGAAGGCCCCTTCCGCATGTGCGGGAGGGGCCTTCGTGTACGACGTGAGTGGGCGGGCGTCAGCGCCAGCGGGTGGTCATCAGGAAGCCGATGAGGGCGATGCCGAGGCCGATCCCGAGATTCCAGTTGCCGAGACCCGGGATGGGGAACTGCATGCCGGAGATGTAGAACACGAGGATCCACGCGAGGCCGAGCAGCATGAATCCGACCATCACCGGCTTGAACCACACCGCGTTGGGGGCGGTGTCGCCTTCGCTGCGGGGTGCGTCCGGTTCGTCGATCTTGCGCTCACGTGCCATTCCGACATTGTACCCATGACTTCTTTCCATATGAGACCCGGTCTCACGGGCCGTTCGTACAGGCGCGCGGGATAGGATCTCGCCATGACTGCATCCGTCGTCTCGGGGGAGCGACGCGCACGGAATCGTCGCCCTCGATCGAGCGCCACGTTCACGAGCGTCCTCGGCGAGCTCCTGCTCACCGCGGGCGTGATCGTGCTGTTGTTCGTCGCCTGGCAGATGTGGATCGGCGACATCATCATCAGCGCGCAGAAGAACGACGAAGGCGCCCAGATGTCGCAGCAGCTCGCCGAGGCGCCTGCGCCCGAGCCGCCTCCGCTCGTCGAAGGGGAAGACGGCACGACCTACTATGAGCCCGTGATTCCCGCGGCGCCCGCCGACGCCCAGTGGTTCGCGCAGATGCACGTTCCACGTTTCGGCTCCGAGTACAACGTCGGTGTCTACGGGGGCACCAGTCGTGCTCGTACGCTCGACGACCTCGGCATCGGCGTGTACAGCGACTCGAAGATGCCGGGAGAGGTCGGTAACTTCGCGCTCGCGGGGCATCGCACGACGTGGGGCAAGCCGTTCAATCAGCTCGACAAACTGCAGCTGGGTGACGCGATCGTCGTGGAGACGCCCGACGGATGGTTCACCTACCGCTTCCGCACGCTCGAGTACGTCACGCCCTCTCAGGCCGATGTCCTGCTCGACGTGCCTCAGATGCCGGGCGTCGAGACGGGGGAGAGGTACATCACGCTGACCGCATGCTCCCCCCTGTACTCGCTCGACGAGCGCATCATCGCCTACGGCGTCTTCGACAGCTTCCAGCCCCGCGCCGAAGGCCCCCCTGCGGCGCTCACCGACCCGCCGCCTCCGCCGGCTGCTCCGTCGATCTGACCGAGGGAACGAGGACACACATGTATGCCGCACTCTGGCGCATCCTGCCCGGCCCCTGGTGGCTGCGGCTCTTCATCGTGCTCGTGCTCGTCGCAGCCGTCCTGTACGCGCTCTTCTGGTTCGTGTTCCCCTGGGTGAGCCCTCTCATCACGCCGGGCGAAGTCGACCTCGAATGACCCGTGTGCTCGTGGTCGACAACCACGACAGCTTCGTACACACCCTCGTCGGCTACCTGCGCGAGCTGGGCGCGGACGTGACCCTGGTGGAGTCCGACGCGGTGGACGCGGCTCGGATGGACGAACTCCTCGCCCGTGTCGACGGTGTGATGATCTCGCCGGGACCGGGAACTCCTCGACGTGCCGGGGTCACGGTGGATGCCGTGCGGCTCGCGGCCCGACGTCGAGTGCCTCTGCTCGGTGTCTGCCTCGGGCACCAGGCGATCGGCGAAGCGTTCGGTGCGCCCGTCGGCGAGGCGCCGGAGCTCATGCACGGCATGGTGTCGACGGTCGTGCACGACGGCTCGGCGCTGTTCGACGGCATCCCCTCGCCCTTCGATGTCGGGCGCTATCACTCGCTCGCACTGGATGAGAGCGACCTTCCGCCAGAGCTGCGCGTGACGGCGCGCACCGACAGCGGCACCGTGATGGCTCTCGCACACACCGAGCTGCCCATCGTCGGAGTGCAGTTCCACCCCGAGAGCGTGCTCACCGAGGGGGGATACCGGCTGCTGGCCAACTGGCTCGCGCAGTGCGGAGACGCGGACGCCGTGGCGCGGTCGTCAGAGCTGCACCCGCTGCAGCGCTGAAGCGATCACTCGGCGGGCGCGACGCAGAAGCGCAGCTCGACCGTCGAACCGACCGGCACATCACCGGGAGCCGCTGACATCGATGCGACGGTCGGCGGAGTCACGGGAGCGCAGTCGTTGAGCTCGACCGGCTGGGCCACCAGACCGAGACTCTCGAGCTCTTCGGTCGCGGACTCGACGGTCCACCCCACCATGTTCTTGATCGTCACCCGACCACTGGCGACCACGAGATTCACGACCGTGTTCGGCGCGACCTCGGTGTCGGGGTCTTCGCTGGCTTCGATGACCGTGTCTGCGGCGAGTCCCTCGTCGTTGCGCGGGATCACCGTGCCGAGCTGCAGGCCGGCCTCCGCCAGCGCGTCTCTCGCCGCTGTCAGCGACAGACCCGCCAGAGTCGGGACCACGACGGTCTCCTTGCCGGACGACACGTAGACGGTCACGGAGTCGCCCTCGCTCACCGCTGTTCCCGACGCGGGATCGGTGCGGGTGACGTTGCCCTCGACGATGTCCGTGCTCGACTCGAGGACGAGCTTGGACGTGAGGTCTAGTTCGCTGAGGTCTTCCTGAGCGCGTTCCGACGACACGTTCACGAGATCCGGGACGGTGCGCGAACTGGTCGGCACGTCGTTCGGACGCATGCTGATGGTCCACACCCAGAACAGCACGGAGGCGAGCAGCACCGCGAGCAGCGCGACGCCCGCCCAGATCCACGCCACCGGGGGACCGGACTGCGTGCGGGTCATGGTGTTGTCGGTGCTGAGCTGACGCAGTGACCTCGCGGTCTCCTGTGCCTGCCGCGGGCTCGGTCCGTAGAGCTCGCTCGTGAGCGCGCCGAGTTCCTTGCGACTCGGAGCGCGACCGGCGATGGCGGAGTCGAGGGCCGCGCGGAAATGCGCGGCGTCCGGGTACCGCTGGTACGGATCCTTCGCGAGCGCGCGGAGGACGATGGGGTCGAGGGCACCCGGCGAATCCTCATTGACCTCGGTCGGAGGCACGGGAGTCTCGCTGACGTGCTGATACGCGACTGCCACCGGCGACTCACCGCGGAAGGGCTGACGCCCCGTGAGCAGCTCGTACAGCACGACTCCCGTGGAGTACAGGTCGGCTCGAGCGTCGACCGGCTCGCCCTTGGCCTGCTCGGGCGAGAAGTACGCGGCGGTGCCGATGATCTGCGTCGTCTCGGCGACGGTCGACGACGAGTCGGACACGGCTCGGGCGATGCCGAAGTCCATGACCTTGACCTGGCCCTTCTCCGTGACCATGACGTTGCCCGGCTTGATGTCGCGGTGCACGACGCCCGCGCGGTGGGAGTAGTCGAGCGCCTCGAGGATGCCGTCGACGTAGCGCACGGCGTCTTCGACGGGGACCGGCCCCTTCGAGATGATGTCTTTCAGCAGGGTTCCGCTGATGAGCTCCATCACGATGTACGGCGGCTCGTCGGCGCCGGGTCCGCCGGCGGTCGAGGGATCTCCCGCGTCGTAGACACGCACGATCGACGGGTGCGACATGCGGGACGCCGACTGGGCTTCGAGGCGGAAGCGGGTGCGGAACGCCGTGTCGCGTGCGAGCTCGGGGTCGAGGATCTTGATGGCCACCTGGCGACCGAGCGTCAGATCGTAGCCCCGATACACCTTCGCCATGCCGCCATGCCCGATGAGCTCATCGACGCGGTAGCGTCCCGCGATGATGCGTGGCTCTGTCGACACGTACTGACCCCCTGATACGACCTGCTGAATGCTCCCAGACTACGACGCGAACTTGCTAGTCGGCTGTGGCGGTGCCCGTGCCGTCGGCGGCCGCCTTCGTGGCCGCCGTTCCGGTCCCGCCGTTCGCGGCGCCTGTTCCGCCGTTCGCCGTGCCCGTGCCGTTCGCGTTGGCGTTGGCCGCTGCCGCGTCGTCGTCGTCATCTTCGGCGGGGGTGATCTGCACGGCCATCTGAGGCGAGTTGCCCGAGGGGCGGTCGCCGCAGAACGCACGGTAGGTGGCGGTCACCTGCAGCGCCGGATCATCGGCCGGCGTGATCTGGGCATTCAGCTGACCCTGGAAGCTCCGTGTCGTCTTGCCGTCGCTGAAGGTCGCGTTCGTGATCGTGACCTCGTACGAGCTGAGCGCGTCGGCGCCGGAGGGGCAGGAGAACGCGGTCCAGTTCAGGGTGATCGGCTCGCCGGCGACCGGCGTGCCCGACAGGCTCGGAGCCGATGCCGGAGCGCCGATGTCGACGCGGGGAGCATAGGCGGTCAGGGTGATCCCGTCGCCCTCCTCGAGCAGGCCGCGGGGTTCGACCGACTCGACGACGTCGACGAGCTCGTCAGACGGCGCGGGAGTGGTGCCGACGCGGCACTGTGGAACGAGTCCGGCCTCGGCGGCGACGGCCAGAGCCTCCTGGCAGGGGAGGCCGATCAGGCCGAGCGCGTCGACGTTGATCGGTGTCGCCGACGGTGTGGGCGTCTGCGAGGGCGTGGGCGTCTGCGACTGAGTGCTCGGAGGCGGCGTCGTGGCGCCGGCGTCGGGGTCGCCCTGGTTCATGAGGGCGAACACGGTGCCGCCGAGCACGATGATCAGGAGCGCGATGAGCGCGACGAGGGGCCACGTCCAGGGGCTGCGCTTCTTCTTCTTCTCTTCCTGCAGCTCGTCATCCGCGGCGGCTCCGGTCGGAAGCTGAGCCGTCGTGGGGAGGATGCGCGTCGTGCCGTCATCTCCGGTCGCCGAGAGCATGCGCGTGGCATCGTCACTGCCGGCGACACCGGAGGCGATCGCGGGCACGGCGATCGCGGCCGAGTTGAGGTCTCCGCGACGCAGCGCCTGCGCCGCGCGGGCGACGGTCGCCGCCGACGACGGACGGTCCGACGGCTTCTTGGCGATCATCGCCATGACAAGGTTCTGCACGGGGATCGGCACGGTCGGCGGCAGCGGCGGAGGCTGTTCGTTGATCTGAGCCATCGCGATCGCCACCTGCGACTCGCCGGTGAAGGGACGCTTGCCGGCGAGGCACTCGTACGCGACGATGCCCAACGAGTACGTGTCGGTCGCAGGGGAGGCGGGGTGCCCCGACGCCTGCTCGGGCGACAGGTACTGCACCGTGCCCATGACCTGTCCCGTGGC
The DNA here is from genome assembly GCF_963521645.1 of uncultured Microbacterium sp. Taxonomy (GTDB): domain Bacteria; phylum Actinomycetota; class Actinomycetes; order Actinomycetales; family Microbacteriaceae; genus Microbacterium. Next base: position 47,261 of record NZ_CAUQVQ010000011.1, read on the forward strand.
GGTGAGCGGCACCTGGTCCGCGATGCGGGCGATGCCGAAGTCGGTGATCTTGACGCGCCCATCGGGCGTGATCAGCAGGTTTCCGGGCTTGATGTCACGGTGCACGAGACCCGCCGCGTGAGCGGCCTGGAGCGCAGACGCCGTCTGAGCGACGATGTCGAGCGTCTTGTCCGCGCTCAGAGAGCCGTCGCGCTCGATGATCGTGGAGAGCGCCTCCCCGGGCACGAGCTCCATGACGAGGAAGGCGCTGCCGTTCTCCTCGCCGTAGTCGAAGACGCTGGCGATGCCCTCGTGGTTGACGAGCGCGGCGTGGCGCGCCTCGGCGCGGAAGCGCTCGAGGAACCCGGGATCGCCCATGTATTCGTCTTTGAGGATCTTGATCGCGACGGTACGTCCGATGACGTGATCCGTCGCTTCCCACACCTCGCCCATGCCGCCGATCGCAATACGCGACTGCAGCTCGTAGCGACCACCGAACGACACACCCTGCGTCGGTCTCATCTGCCCAGCACCGCCTCTATGACCTTCTTCGCAATCGGAGCGGCGATGGTGTCGCCGGATCCTGATTGCCCCTGTCCGCCGCCGTCTTCGACGAGGACCGCTACCGCGACCGCCGGGTCGTCTGCCGGCGCGAACCCCGAGAACCACAGCGTGTACGGCTTGTCGCCGTTCTCTGTCGTCCCGGTCTTCCCGGCCACATCGACCCCGTCTATTCTTGCACCCTGCGCTGCGCCTGTTGAGACGCTCGCGACCATCGACGCGCTGAGCTCATCCGCGGTCGTCTCATCGAACGCACGTCCGAACTCGGTGTCGTCGTACGACCGCACGACCGAGAGATCGTTGCCGATCACGGTGTCGACGAGCCGCGGGTTCATGACCACGCCGTCGTTGCCGATCCCCGCCGCGACCATGGCGATCTGCAGCGGTGTCGCCGTGACCTGGCCCTGGCCGAATCCGCTGAGCGCCGTCTGCGGGTCGTTGAGGCCGGTCGGGTAGCTCGACGGCGTCGACTCGAGCGGGGTGGAGAAGCTCTGGTTCCACCCGAACTTCTCCGCCATCTCGCGGATCTTGTCGTCGCCCAGCTGCACCGCGAGCTCTGCCATCGGGATGTTGCAGCTCAGCCGGATCGCCTCGGCGATCGTCACGGTGTCGCCGTCGCCGCAGGTGCCGCCCCACGCATTGGCGACCGTGTTGTTGGACTGCGGCAGCTGGTAGCGCGCGGGATTCGGCAGCGTCGAGTCGGGCGTGTAGTCGCCGCTCGCGTAGGCCGCCGCCGCGATGACGAGCTTGAACGTCGATCCCGGGGGATTGAGGTCGCCCGCGATCGCGCGGTTCGACAGCGGCTCGAGCGGATCGTCGACCAACTGGTCGTAGGTGGCGTTCGCGGCATCCGCATCGTGGGTCGCGAGGGCGTTCGTGTCGAAGCCGGGGGTCGAGACCATCGCGAGGATGCGTCCCGTCTGGGGTTCGATCGCCACGACCGCGCCGTTCAGGCCCTGCAGCGCCTCGTACGCGGCGCGCTGCGCCGCGGTGTCGAGCGACAGTTCGACGCCGAATCCGGTCTGCGGCTGGCCGGAGAGGATTCGTTCGATGTCAGAGAAGAACGCGCTCGAGCCCGTTCCCGAGAGATCGGCGTTCAGGGCGCGTTCGATGCCGGTCGCCGACTGCAACGCCGGGTTGAAGTACCCGGTGACCGGCTCCCACATGGCGGCATCCGTGTACACCCGCTGGAACTGGTAGCGATCGTCGGAGGGCACGGACGAGGCGATCGCGACGTCGTCGACGATGATCGATCCGCGCTGGATCTCGTAGCTGTCGAGCAGGGTGCGTCGGTTGTTGCTGTTCTGGGCGAGGCTGTCGGCCTCGACGACCTGGATCCAGCTGGTCGCGACGAACAGCGACAGGAACATGAACAGCATCACGATGCTGAGACGGCGCAGCTCTTTGGTCATGCGACGCACCTCTGCAGGAGTCGGTCGTTGAGCGAGCGGAGCGAGACGAAACGCCCTGGGGAAGCACACATCAGCCGATCACCGTCCTCGGTTGGCGTCGGACGCCGTCGGAGATTCGCAGCAGGATCGCGACGATCAGCCAGTTGGCCACCAGCGACGATCCTCCGGCGGCGAGGAATGGGGTCGTGAGTCCGGTCAGCGGGATCACGCGGGTCACGCCGCCCACCATGATGAACACCTGCAGCGCGATCGTGAACGCGAGGCCGGTGGCCAACAGCTTCCCGAAGTCGTCCTGCCCAGCGAGGCCGATGCGGATGCCGCGGCTGATGAACACCATGTACAGGCACAGGATCGCGAACAGCCCGATCAGGCCGATCTCCTCGCCGAGACTCGTGATGATGTAGTCGCTGTGGGCGAGCGGAGTGACATCGGGGCGCCCCTGGCCCCAGCCCGTGCCGAGCAGACCGCCGTGGGCGAGCCCGAACAGGCCCTGCATCGGCTGGAAGCCGGCGGCCTCGGGATCGACCTTCTCGGGATCGAAGAGGAAGAGCCAGTTGGTGAAGCGACCCTGCACATAACTGAGGATCTGCGTCGCGACGGCGACGCCCGCGGCGACGAGGGCGAGGCCGATCAGCACCCAGCTCGTCTTCCCCGTCGCGACGTAGAGCATCGCGACGAACATGCCGAAGATGAGGGTTCCGGTGCCGAGATCGCGCTGGATCACGATGATGCCCAGTGAGATCGCCCAGACGACCAGCACCGGTCCGAGTTCGCGCATGCGCGGCCACGTGATGCCGAGGAATCGGGTGCCCACCGAGGTGAGGCTCTCACGGGTGCGCACCAGATAGCCGGCGAAGAAGATCGCGAGGCAGATCTTCGCGAGCTCTCCCGGCTGGAAGGCGAACATGCCGCCGAGCGACACCCACACCTGGGCGTTGGCATCGGGGATGCGGAGTCCGGGGACGAAGGGCAGCAGCAGGAGCAGGATGCCGGAGAGGCCGAAGATGTACGTGTACCGGAACAGCACACGGTAGTTCCGCAGCAGGATGACGACGGTGATCGCTCCGGCCAGGGAGATGGCCGTCCACGCGAGCTGCTTGGTCGAGTAGGCGTTCCACCCCGTGAGCGACTCCGCGATGTCGATGCGGTAGATCATCGCGATGCCGAGACCCGTGAGCAGGGTCGCGATCGGCAGGACGAACGGGTCGGCGTCGGAGGCCACCGCGCGCAGCACGAAATGGAGCGCGAAGGCGAGCACGGCCAGGCCGCCGCCGATCGCCAGGATCATCGGGTCGATCAGTCCCAGGGCGCCCAGCTGCACGAGCGTGAGCGACGCGCCGCTGATGGCGACGGCGAACAGCAGGAGCCAGAACTCGCGGTTGCGCTGCGTCTGCGGCATCCGCATCTTCTTGAGGGCCTTGATGACGCTGGTGTCGGCCGAGACGTCGGTGCTCATCCCGCTCCGTCCGTCGGCTCGGGTGAAGGCGTGGGCACGGGAGTCGGCAACGGCGTCGAGTCGTCGGAGGGGAGCTCCTCTGCAGGGCGCAGCCGCGCCACGATCGCCTCAGCGTCGGAGAGCGAGCGGGCGGTGATCGTGCGTTCGACGGAGTCGCGCTGGTACGGGGGCAGGTCGGCGAGCAGGATGTCGGTGTCCTGCAGCGGCGTCGAGAGCACGATGGGACCGATGTTCTGCTGCACGCCCTGATAGATCACGACGCTGTCCTCATCGGCGCCGACGAAGTAGCGCGTCTGCGTCCAGCTGTAGGCCGCGAAAGCCGCGAACGCGAGCGCGGCGAGCACGACCAGCATCCCGGCGATCCAGCCGAGTCGCCGTCGACGTGCGCGTCGACGGTCTTCCTCGATCAGCTCCTCGAGGTACTCGGGCGCCGGCTCGAAGTGGCTGGGCTCGTTCGCCGCCTGCCGCACCGGGTGCAGCCAGCTGCTGCGCGGGGCGCGCACCGGAGGCACGGTGACGTTCTCGGGGTTCGAGGCCGAGCCGACGATCGTCGCGGTGCCCGAGTGCATGGCGTGCTGACCGCCGACGTCGACGAGCACGATCGTGACGTTGTCCGGCGCGCCGCCGTCGAGAGCCTGCTTGAGCAGATTGTCGGCGGTGCGGCCGGGAGCCATGCCGAGACGCATCGCCTTCAGGATGTGCGCCTCGTCGACCACGCCCGAGAGTCCGTCGGAGCAGAGCAGCCACCGATCGCCGGGCTGCGTGTGCATCACGAACATGTCGAGCTCGGGATCCGCGTCCATATCGCTGAGAACGCGCATGAGCACCGAGCGGCGCGGGTGGTACCGGGCCTCCTCGGGAGTGATGCGGCCGGAGTCGACGAGTCGCTGCACGAACGTGTGGTCGGCGGTGATCTGCGTGACGGCGTCGTCGCGGTACAGATAGATGCGCGAGTCGCCGATGTGGCCGATCACGGCGTAGTCGTCGACCATGATGATCGCGCTGAGGGTGGTGCCCAGACCGGCGAGCTCGGGGCGGTCCTTCGCAGCGCGGATCAGGTCGCCGGCCGCGGTGGTGGCGGCCGCCTGGAGCGACGCCTGTGCGTCGTCGACCGTCGAGTACGGCTGGTCGAGGGGCTGCATCCGGTGGATCGCGATGCTCGAGGCGACATCTCCTCCGGCGTGGCCGCCCATGCCGTCGGCCACGACGAACAGGTTCGCTCCGGAGTATCCGGAGTCCTGGTTGTTGGAGCGGACCTTCCCGGTGTGGGAGATCGCGGCGCTCGAGCCCTCGAAGACCATGCCGGGGTCAGGCTCGCAGCTCGAAGGTCGTGGCGCCCACCTTGATGGGCGTGCCGAGCGAGAGCGAGACGGGGCTGCCGCTCACGCGCTGGCCGGCGACGAAAGTGCCGTTGGTGGAGTCGAGGTCCTGGATCGCCCAGTCGTCGCCTCGCAGCAGCAGTCGTGCGTGGTGGCTCGAGGTGTAGTCGTCGCGGATCACCAGGGCGGAGTCGCTCGAGCGTCCGATGGTCAGCGTCTCGGAGCCGAGCGCCAGTTCGAGCCCGGCCTTGGGGCCCGAGGTGATGACCAGCCTCTTCGCCGTGGCGATCGTCGCGGGGCCGGTGGTGGCGGGCCTCGACGAGGCGGGTCGCGCCGGTGCCGGGGGAGTGGAGGGCGCCGGGGCGGCTGCCGCGTCGCCCTCGGCGGGGACCTTGCGCACCTTCATGCCGAACAGGTCGGCCCGTAGCGAATAGACGACGCCGAAGACGAAGAACCACAGCAGCAGGAGGAACCCGATGCGCAGCAGGAGCAGGACCAGCTCACTGGGCGTGGTCACGAGATGGCTCCGAACGCACGGGTCGCGTCGTCGTCGCGCGGGAGCGGCGGACGCGCCGGGGCGGACACGGGGACGACGCGGAAGACGAGGTCGGTGCGCCCGATCGTGATGGTCGTGTCGCTCGTGAGGGAGGCCTCGCGGACCTTGTCGCCGTTCACCTTCGTACCGTTCGTGGAGCCGAGGTCGCGCATCATGGCGCGCTCGCCGTCCCACAGCACTTCGACGTGCTTACGGCTCGACCCGGCATCCGCGATCGTGATGTCGGCATCCGTGCCGCGGCCGATCACGGTGCGCGCGCGGGTGATCGTGTGCCGGCGACCGTCGACGTCGATCACGGCCTGCCAGTTCACGCGCCCCTCGACGGTGCCGGAGCTCACGTTCACGGTGCCTGTGGCGATCTTGTCGTCGGCCTCGAGCGAGATCGAGAGCGGACCGGCGAAGCTGTAGCCCTGGGATCTGCCGTGCTTGGTGAGCAGCGCATGGAGCTCGTCGGTCAGTGCCCCGCCCAGCCCGCGCATGCGCGCGGCGTCGTCGGTGCTCAGGCGCACGACATAGCTGTTGGGCGCGATGATGCGGTCGCGGCTCACCACAGCCGCGTTGGTGTCGGCCTCGCGACGCAGGGCCGAGGCGATCTCCACGGGCTGGATGCCGCTGCGGAAGGTCTTCGCGAAGGCGCTGTTCACAGCGCGCTCGAGACCCTTCTCAAAGCTGTCAAGTAGTCCCACTGGGCTCCTCTGGCATGCCGACCGGTAGGGACATCGTAGCCAGGTGTCCTGGGTATACGCCGCCGACGGCCGTGTTTCCCGGTGTCTTGGCGGGGTTCACGGGCTGTGGAGGGAGGTGTGGATGACGTGTCGATGACGTGTGAGCGACGTGTTCGGTGAAGCTGGATGCGGTCGCCGCCCATCGTGACCGCCCTCGGTTTCATCCGGGAGTCGAACGCGTGATATCCTCGCAAAGTTGACTTCTTCGGAATGAGACGCTCGCGCGAGTGGCGGAATGGTAGACGCGCTGGATTCTGGTGCCTTTGTTCGCAAGGCGGTGGGGGTTCGAGTCCCCCCTCGCGCACACCCTTTAAGAGCCGGAATGAGATCACACTGACCGGCTCTTCTCTTTTCGGTCCTTCGAGAGGACGAGGTCCGCCGCAGCCGCAGCGCCGGTCCCCACCGCGTACGCCGCCAGGTCGCCCGCATCGAAGCCGACGCCGAGCACGAGCCGCACGGGCCAGAAGCCCTGTGCCCACAGGGCGGGCAGCCCGGTCAGCTGGAAGACCTCTATCAGCGCACAGACAGTGAGCGCACCCGTGCCCAGAACGACGACGCCCGCACGCGGAAACACGATGGCGAGTGCGACATAAACCATGACGGCGTAGAGGGCGTCACCCGTTCGGTCGGCGAGGGCGCCGGCTCCCCGGAGATGGATGAGGAGGCCGGCCGCGATCACCACCACGGCGACGATCGACAGCCGCAGCCGTCGCGGTCGGTCGACTGAACCACGTGACGAGGAGGAGGTCATCGGTTCACCTGGATCGGCGGGGACGGTCGTGCAGGAGTGGTCACCGGGTGGTCGCGACGGTCTTCTCGCGCGTGGTCTGCGTGCGCTGGGAGTGACGGGAGAGCGGATACTTCTCGTCGAGATGCGGCTCCAACACGATGCGCTGCAGCGCGATGATCGCGATGAGTCCACCCGACCAGTACGCGATGATGATCGCTGCGCCGGGGCCTCCCAGAAGGAAGCTGAGGATCGTGACCGCGATGCCGATGCCGACGTAGAGCATCCTCCACGAGCGCAGCGCCCTCTTGCGGGCGGCCTGCTGCTCTTCGATGCGCCGGTCGAGCGACTCGAGCCGATCGGTCGCATCCATCTCTTCGGAGGGCTCGAAGAGGTCGGTCACGCTGACGCTGAGTGCGTTGGCGATGAGGGCGAGCGACTCGAGACTGGCGTCCTGCCCGGCTTCGAGCCGCTGTACCGTGCGGAGTCCTACACCGCTCTCGAAGGACAGCTTCTCTTGCGTCCATCCCTGGTCGCGTCGGAGTTCGGGGATTCGTGTGTTGTTCATGGCTCCATCGTTTCCGCCCTGGTCGACAGCGCACCACGCCATCCACCCGCCATCCTGCCGTCAGTCGCCCGCCATCCATCCGCCAACGCGCAGCGATGCGGAGATCGAACGGCTCACCGCCCCGCGCGGGGCGATGGCCTAGCATCGACCTGTTCGACGAGAGGGACGGTGCCGGTCCATGAAGCCTGTGTACGTGGTGGGGTCTGCCAACGTCGACCACGCATACACGGTCACATCCTTCCCCAAGGCCGGTGAGACTCTGAAGGCGAGCGCGTACACGGAGTCGCTCGGCGGCAAGGGCGCGAATCAGGCGACCGCAGCGGCGCTCGCCGGAGGAACGGTGCGGTTCGTCGGCGGGGTCGGTGACGATGCTGCGGGGGCGTCCGTCGTCGATGCCCTCGGAGCTCGGGGAATCGACACGTCACATCTCCTGCGACACGACAGCGCGCCCACGGGAAACGCGGCGGTCGTGATCGACGAGACGGGGGAGAATCTGATCCTCGTCGCGGGCGGCGCGAACCTGCTGCTGTCGGGCGCAGACGTGCGTGCGGCCCTCGGCGGGGCGGAGCCGGGGTCGCTCATCGTGGCGCAGGGGGAGATCCCCGTGGAGGCGATCGCGGCGGCGGCGGAGACGGCCGTGACTCACGACCTGTCGTTCGTCCTGAACCTCGCGCCCTTCGTGCCGGTCGAGGAGCGGATTCTCCGCACGGCGTCGCTGCTCGTGGTGAACGCGAACGAAGCGATCGACGTCGCGACACATCTCGGGCTCGGCCCGGTGTCGGATGCGGTCGACGCGGCGGCACGACTGCGCGATCATCTGCGCATCGACGTCATCGCCACCCTCGGAAGAGACGGATGCGTCGTGATGCCGGTGCGCGGAGGCTCGACATCCGTTCCGTCACCCGTCGTCGACCGGGTCGTCGACACGACCGGGGCCGGCGACGCGTTCGTCGGCATCCTCGCGGCGAGGATGGCTCGGGGAGACGCGCTCATCGATGCCGCGCGAGTCGCGACGCGGGGGGCGTCTTTCGCGGTGCAGAGACGCGGCACCACCGAGTCATACCCCGACGCCGCACAGCTCGAGTCGCTCTCCACGGGGCCGTGAGCATGACGAGGACCACGCGTCACGCCGTCTTCCGTGAACGGAGCACGGGCCCGAGATGGATGGCCGTCGTCGGCATCATGTCTCTCATGCTCCTGCTGTTCGTGATGTGGCTGGCGATTCCTCAGCTGATCGCGGCGCCGGAATAGTTGGGCGGGGCGACGTCCGTGGTGCTGATCGCGTCGGCCGTAGCCGTCGCCGTCGCGGTGGTTCTGCTGCTTCTGCGACGGTCGATCGTCGTGATCGCGGACACGCACGTCGAGGCGTATCTCGTTCCATTCCGCATCATGCATATATCCCTCGAGGAGATCGAAGGCGTCGACATCGTCGACGTCGCCTTCAGCGACTCGCGGGGGTGGGGATGGCGTCTGGCGGGCACCGAACAGTTTCTGCTGTGGTCTGCCGGACCTGCGGTTCGACTCACCCTCACCCGGGTCGATCGCGCGTGCTGCGCAGCGACCGCGCGGCGGAGATGGCAGCTGCGATCGCTCAGGTCGCAACCGACCCGCGGTGACGCCGTCCACGGCAGACTGGACGGGACGGTATCCCCCACGCCAGGAGAAGCGATGACAGATCAGCCCCGCAGGGCTCCCAGCCAGGCAGTACTGACGGTGCAAGAGGTCGAGCAGATCAGCCCCGACCTGATCCGCATCACTGCGGGCGGGGAAGGGTACGCGGCGTACACCGACAACGCGTCGACAGACAAGTACGTGAAGATCCTGTTCGCCGATCCGCGTCACGACCTCACGCCGCCCTACGACCTCGCACAGCTGCGCGCGCAGAGCCCCGAGAAGCTCCCGACCAGACGGACGTACACGGTGCGTGCGACGGATGCCGAACAGCAGCGCCTCGTGATCGACTTCGTGGTGCACGGCGACGAGGGGGTGGCAGGGCCCTGGGCGCGCAGCGCGCAGCCGGGGGACACTCTCGTGGTCAGCGGAGCAGGCGGCGGCTACGCACCCGATCCGTCGGCTCCATGGCACCTGCTGATCGGCGACCACACCGCACTCCCCGCGATCTCGTCGGCCGTCGAAGCGTTCTCTCCGGACGCCACCGGACACATCGTGCTGTCGATCATGGATCCTGCCGACCGCATCCTTCCCGAGGTTCCGCCCGGTGTGCTGGTCCACTGGACGCAGACGGACGACGAGCTGTTGTCGATCGTCGCGAGCCTCGAGTGGAGAGAGGGCCACCCGGGCGTCTTCGCCCACGGTGAGCGGGGCACGATCAAGGCCGTGCGTGCGCTCCTGAAGGAGCACGACGTGCCGCGCGAGCACCTCTCGATCTCGGCGTACTGGGCGCGCGGGCGCGCCGAGGATCAGTTCCAGGCCGAGAAGCGCGAGCCGATCGGTCAGATCGAGTAGGCCGAGTAGGTCGACAGCGATGCGGGCGGGCTCAGAAGCCTTCCGGCTCGCGCGGCGTGTAGGCACTCTCGAGGGCGTCCACCTCGGCGGCGTCGAGAAGGATGTCGGCGGCGGCCACGGCATCGTCGATGTGCGCTGCCTTCGTCACCCCGACGATCGGTGCGGTGACGGCCGACCGCTGCGCGACCCACGCGAGAGCGATCTGCGCCCGGGACACCCCGTGCTCCGCCGCGACCCGCGCGACGGCGTCGACGATCGCTCGATTCGACTGCTCCTCGCTGCGGTAGAGCGTCTTGCCGAAGGCATCCGCCTCGGCGCGTGCGGTCGACGCATCCCAGTCGCGCGTGAGCCGCCCGCGGGCCAGAGGTGACCAGGGCAGCACGCCGACTCCCGAGTCGAGGCAGAACGGGTGCATCTCCCGCTCCTCCTCACGCTGGAGCAGGTTGTACTGGTCCTGCATCGAGACGAAGCGAGTCCAGCCGTTCTGCGCGGCCACGTGCTGCGCCGTGGCGAACTGCCAGGCCCACATCGAGGATGCTCCGATGTACCGCGCCTTGCCCGATCGCACGACGTCGTGCAGAGCCTCCATGGTCTCCTCGATGGGCGTCTCGGGGTCCCAGCGGTGGATCTGGTAGAGATCGACGTGGTCGGTGCCGAGCCGTCTCAGGCTCGCGTCGATACCGGAGAGAATGTGCGCGCGGCTGAGTCCGGCCTGATTGGCGCCGGGGCCCATGCGCCCGTGGACCTTCGTCGCGATCACGATCTCGTCGCGCCGCGCGAAGTCGGCGAGAGCCCGTCCGACGAACTCCTCGCTCGTGCCGTCCGAGTACACGTCGGCCGTGTCGAACGTCGTGATCCCGGCCTCCAGGGCCTGCCTGATGAGAGGCCGGCTCGTGTCTTCGTCGAGGGTCCATCCGTGGGCCCCGCGATCCGAGACGCCGAAGCTCATGCATCCGAGCACGATCTTCGAGATCTTCAGGCCGGATCGGCCGAGACGCACGCTGTCGGCGGTGTCGAGCATCGAATCTCTCCTCGTGTCGTGAGTGTGATCTCGATGCTCTCACGCGGCGACGGCTGCGTCTGCGAGTTCTTTCTCGTTCCGCGTCACGAAAGGCGCGAATCCGCGTCCTGATGAATGGCGATGCGTCATCGGATTCGTGATCCGCCGTCGCGTCGCTGCGTGAACGGCACGGTGCTCTGGGGGAGCCGCGTCGCCGCTCGCGTCAGAGGTGGCGGGCGCCGGGGGGACCCCGCCACCTCACGTCTCCGAGACGAAGCACCGGCCCGCGATCCTGCCCCTCGGGACCCTGCCTGTCAACCACCCTGCGCTCACCGCGGTTCGGGAGGAGGATCAGGGCTTCGGACACCACTTGAGGAGGCCATCATGACGAACATCGATGCATTCGCGAACAGCCTGCCGCCGGAGACACCGGGCGTCCCGCCGGTCGACGACTTCACCGACGGCACGTTTCCCACCGACACGAATGCGCCCGAGACACAGGGCGAAGAACCGCTCGAGGCCGAACTGGGCGAAGACGGACAGGGCGACCTCGATCCGGCCGACGAGCAGGGCGCGCCCGGCGACGCACCGCGCGACCTCAGGGACGGCACCGAGTGAGCGGTGACGCCGGACCCGACATGAGTGACGCTCACAAGCGCATCGCCGAGCAGATGAAGGAGCGCGGCGCAGAGGATCCCGATCTCGTCCAGGACATCCCCGCGGGGGGAGGCGGCGCCGATTCCGGGCCCGCCGAGGCCGTTCGAGTGGAACCGGACTCGTGGGACGACAACGCCGAAGGCGTCGACACCGAGCAGTCGGTGCACAACGACGAGCCGGGTGTCGGCCCGCGCGGCGCGGACTGAGCCCCTCGTCTCTGAGCCTGTCGGATGGCCCGCCCGTCGACAGGCTCAGAGACCCATGCCCGTAGGATGCTGCGCGTGAGCGATGCACTCGACGACGGTCCGTTCTTCCACGGCACGAAGGCCGATCTGCGGCCCGGCGATCTGCTGACCGCGGGGTTCGCCTCGAACTACCGCCCCGAGATCGTGATGAACCACATCTACTTCACGGCGATCGTCGACGGGGCGGGTCTTGCCGCCGAACTCGCACCGGGCGACCGGGAGCCGCGCGTGTACGAGGTCGAGACCACCGGAGAGTACGAGACCGATCCGAACGTGACCGACAAGAAGTTCCCGGGCAATCCCACCCGCTCGTACCGCAGCAGCGCGCCCCTGCGCGTGGTCCGTGAGGTGCAGGACTGGACGCGCCTGGCTCCCGAGGCGCTCGCCGCGTGGCAGGAACGCCTGGCCGCGATCCGCGACGACGAGCGCGGAGAGATCATCAACTGAGAGCGACCGCACCGCGATGCTGGGCACGGCGCCGATACGGTGCCGAC
>NZ_CAUQVQ010000012.1:0-58652 GCF_963521645.1 uncultured Microbacterium sp.
GAGCGCTTCACCGTCGGCTACTGAGGCGCGGTCTCGCGTTTCGTCTCGCTCGGCTTCGCCGTGCTCGCTCAACGACCGGGGTGGGCTGCTCGGCTCCGCCGTGCTCGCTCAACGACCGGGGTGGGCTGCTCGGCTTCGCCGTGCTTGTTCGACGACCGGGGTGGGGTCGGCTCCGCCGTGCTCGCTCAACGACCGGGGTGGGCTGCTCGGCTTCGCCGTGCTTGTTCGACGACCGGGGTGGGGTCGACGTCAGACGAGATCTCGCCAGTCGACCTCGCCCGTGTCGTCGGAGACGGGATGAGCGCCGGTGATCACGGGAAGGCTCATGGTCTCGGTGGGCGGACCCATGATCGTCGCCTCGTCGCGGCGGTGACGCAGCACATCGTTGATGTAGCTCGTGAGCACCTCGGCGAGGGGCACCGCGCGTCCTTGAGCCTGTGAGAGGTACCAGCGGTGCTCGAGCACCTGGTGGAAGACCTCCGCGGGCTCGAGCTTGGCGCGCAGTTCGTACGGGATGGCCCGCACGACGGGTTCGAAGACGCGCGTGAGCCATTCGTGCGCGTACATCTCCTCGTCGGCCCACTGCTTGGTGGACCGCACGCGGAACTCGTCGAGATCGTTCAGCAGACGTCGCGCCTGGTTCTCCTCGACGTCGAGTCCGGTGAGGCGGATGAGGCGACGCTGATGGTGACCGGCATCCACGACCTTCGGCTGGATCTCGACGACCGTGCCGTCGGACGTGGTCGACATCGACATCTCGTCGATGTCGAACCCCAGGGCGTTCAGCCGCTCGACGCGCTCGGTGATGCGCCAGGTCTCGGCGGAGGCGAACGACTCCTGCGCGGTGAGCTCCGCCCAGAGCGCGTGATACGACGAGACGATGCCGTCGGCGATGGCGACCGCGTCGACGCCGTGCTCGAGACGCCCGCCTGCTGCAAGGTCCATGATCTCGCCGGCGATGTTCGTGCGCGCGAGGTCGAGGTCGTAGGCGCGTTGGCCGTCGGTCAGACCCTCCTCGTGCAGCTCGCCCGTCTCGGCATCGACGAGGTACGCCGCGAATGCGCCCGCATCGCGACGGAAGAGCGTGTTCGAGAGCGACACGTCGCCCCAGTAGAAGCCGACGTTGTGCAGGCGCACCAGCAGCACGGCGAGTGCGTCGACCAGTCGGTTGGCGGTATCCGGTCGCAGCACGCGCGTGAACAGTGCGCGATACGGCATCGAGAAGCGCAGGTGCGAGGTCACGAGTGCTGCGGGCAGCGGTTCTCCGTCGGCATCCGTCCGGCCCGCGATCACGGCGACGCGTGACACGCACGGCACATCGAGTCGCGCGAGGTTGCCGAGCATCTCGTACTCGCGGCGTGCCATCTCGTCGGTGGTCTCCTTGACGGCGACGACGCGTCCCGAGAGGTCGGCGAAGCGCACGAGGTGGCGGGAGAGGCCCTTGGGCAGGGAGACGATGTGCTCCGACGGCCAGGAGCCCAGGGGAGTCGACCAGGGGAGGGCGAGCAGCCCGGGGTCGACGGTGCTCGCCGTGATGCGCAGCGCGTCCTGCATGAGGCTCCTCAGATGATGGCGGGAAAGACGAAGCGGCGCGGGCGCCCGAAGTCAGCCCGCGCCGCGTCTGTGGTGGTGATCAGGCCGAGACGACCGGCTTGTCGTTCAGGCGCTCGCCCGACTCGATGTCGAACGCGTGCACGTGGCCCGCGTTGGCCGCCAGCGTGACGGTCTCGCCCGCGTTGGGGTGGCTGCGGCCGTCGACACGCGCGACCAGGTCGGCGCGCTTGCCGTTGATCTCGGTGTGGCCGTACAGGTAGCCGTCGGCGCCGAGCTCCTCGACCAGGTCGACGACGACCGAGAGGCCCTTGCCGTCGGCCGGACCGACCGTGATGTCCTCGGGGCGGACGCCCACGGTGACCTGCGAGCCGTTGGCACGACCCACGGTGTCGCGGTCGAGCGGAACGATCTCGGTACCGAAGCGGATGCCGCCCTCGGCCAGGTCGGCCGAGAAGAGGTTCATGGCCGGCGAGCCGATGAAGCCGGCGACGAACACGTTGTTCGGCTTCTCGTAGAGGTCGCGAGGCGTGCCGACCTGCTGCAGCAGACCGTCCTTGAGCACCGCGATGCGGTCGCCCATGGTGAGCGCCTCGGTCTGGTCGTGCGTGACGTAGACCGTGGTGACGCCGAGACGACGCTGCAGCGACGCGATCTGCGTGCGGGTCTGCACGCGGAGCTTGGCGTCGAGGTTCGACAGCGGCTCGTCCATGAGGAAGACCTGGGGCTGACGCACGATGGCGCGACCCATGGCGACACGCTGACGCTGACCGCCCGAGAGGGCCTTCGGCTTGCGGGTCAGGTACTCCTCGAGGTCGAGCAGCTTGGCGGCCTCGAGCACGCGGCTGGCGCGCTCTTCCTTGCCGACGCCGGCGATCTTGAGCGCGAAGCCCATGTTCTCGGCGACGGTCATGTGCGGGTACAGCGCGTAGTTCTGGAACACCATCGCGATGTCGCGGTCCTTCGGCGGCACATCGGTGACGTCGCGGTCACCGATGAGGATGCGTCCCGAGTTGACCTCTTCGAGGCCCGCGAGCATACGCAGCGAGGTGGACTTACCGCAGCCGGAAGGGCCGACGAGAACGAGGAACTCGCCGTCAGCGACCTCGAGGTTGAGCTTGTCGACGGCCGGGCGGGTTCCGCCGGGGTAGAGGCGGGTGGCCTCGTCGAAAGTCACAGATGCCATTGTGTTTCTCCTTCACCGGCAGGTACGTGCCGGACGATCCGTAGTGATAGAGCGGCGGAGCGATCCGCCGTGACCCCTCATCGGGTCGGGATCAGTATGGCAGATGCGGGCGCATCTGGGTATTTCTCAGCCTGGCTGGTTAACATCGATCTCGGCCGCTTTCCTGCGGCGTTCGCCGGCCCGATCGGCGGACGGGGCCACCCTGCCCCACCGAGACTCTCAAGAGGAACGATGTCGAGCGACGATACGCCGAACGTCCCCACACCTCGCAATTCGCGTGAGGCCGTGCGGGAGAAGGCACAGAAGGTGCACGCGCAGCAGTCGAGGGTGCGCATCATGCGACGAATCATCCTCGGTGCGATCGCGATCGTCGCCGTCGGTGCGATCGGCACGGCGGTCACGCTCGCGGTCTCCGCGCAGGTGTCGAAGCCGCAGCTCACCCCGACCGGGATGGCCGACGACGGCATCCTCGTCTCCGAGATCAACGCGTCGACAGTGTCCAGCGAGCCGCTCGACGCCCGGGCTCCCGACGCCACCGAGACTGCGACCGAGGGAGAGGCAGAGCCGACTCCCGCGCCCACCACGGCCAGCACCGTCGACATCCACATCTACGTCGACTACCTGTCGCCGGATGCCGGCGAGTTCGAGCGCGCGAACGCTCGTCAACTCGTCAACTGGATCGGCGAGGGCGCCGCGACCGTGACCTATCACCCCGTCGCGCTGCTCACCGCGAGCTCGAACGGCACGAAGTACTCCCTGCGCTCCGCCGCAGCCGCCGCGTGCGTGGCCACGCACTCCCCGGCGGAGTTCTACGCGTTCAACCACGATCTGCTCGACGACCAGCCCGAGATGAACAGCGACGGGTTCACCGACTCCGAGCTCGCCGACATCGCCGGCGCCGTCGGATCGGACAACGTCAAGAGCGTGCGCTCGTGCATCGAGGATCAGGACTACGTCACCTGGGCGAAAGATGCCACGGCTCGCGCGCTCGAGGGCCCGCTCGTCGGCTCCGACGACCTGGTGCTGACCTCGGCGCCGATGATCGTCGTGAACGGCGAGGTCTACGTCGGCGCGCTCGACGACCCGAGCGAGTTCTCGCAGTTCGTGCTCACGGTCGCCAGCGACGCGTACTACGCGACGGCGACGCCGACCCCGGCGCCCACTCCGACCCCGTCGGAGACCGCCACCGACGCGCCGGTGGAAGAGACCCCGGCGCCGAGCGAGACGCCCGCGCAGTAACAGCCGACGCGATCGTCAGCTGCGGCGGTCTTCGCGCGTCTCATACGGCTGGGGTTTGTACCGACGCACGTCCTTGCCGTCGTCGACCCAGCGGGTGTGCGCACGCAGGCCGTGGAAGACCCCGAAGCGGATGACGAGATAGGCCAGCAGGAGGCCGACGATCACCGCGACGATCCAGATGACGATGCCGAGGGCTGAGGCGAGGGCGAACGAGGTCTCGAGATCCATACTGCGACCCTAACGAACGTGATCGTGCCTCCGACCGCCGCCCGGGCGGCGGAAGCACGGCCGCAGACGCTCTAGACTCGTTCATGCGCATTCGACGAGATCGGATGCGCGGAGTGAGTGCCGCGGGACACCGCGGTTCGCCGACTTGGCGCAATTGGTAGCGCACCGTACTTGTAATACGGGGGTTACGGGTTCGAGTCCCGTAGTCGGCTCAGTTGTCCGCGAGAGCGACGGATCGATCTCTCGGACGGGATCCGCGGTCGAGGGGCGGACGAGGTAGGCCTACGATGGCCCCGTGGAAGAGAAGCGGGTACGGGCGGTCGACCTCGTCGACGTGTTCGTCTACCTGGTGGTGCTGTGTGCGTTCACGCAGCTGTTCCCCGAGGTCATCAGCGAGTCGTTCCTGACATCGCTCGCGACGGCGATCCTCCTCAAGGTCGTCCTCGAGGTGATCGTGTGGGCGAAGGGGCGGGTCATCGGCCGCATCAAGGGTGCTCTCACCAGACGCGCTCGTGTCACAGCCGCACTCGCCCTTCCCGTCCTCGCTGCGGGCAGCAAGGCGCTGATCCTGTGGCTCACCGACATCGTGTTCGGCGATGCCGTCCACTTGGGCGGATTCTGGGCGGTGACGCTGCTCGTGCTCTCGCTCATGCTGGCGCGGGCCCTGGTCCGCAGGGTCGTGTCGTAGATCACCTGCGCCGTACCCGAGCGAGCAGCTCCGCCTACGCTGTCGGCATGAGCAATGATCAGCTGAGATTCCAGGCGGCAATCGGCGTGGAGGTCAAGGGTGAGGTGTGGAGCTGCGTCGAGATCCCGGAGTCGGTCGATTTCTTCGGATCGGGAAAGACGGCCCGCGTCGATGCGACGGTCGACGAGGTCCTGCTGTCGAACGTCGGCGCGATGCCGACCGGCGACGGTGGCCACATGATCTCCCTCAATGCGACGGTGAGGAAGGCGTTGGGCAAAGGCGTCGGGGACACCGTCGAGGTCACGATCTCGAAGCGCCGACCTGCTTGAACCAGCCGCGTCCGTTTCGTAAAATTCCGGTATAGCGCGGCGGGCAGGGAGTGTCCGTCGACCGATTCCGTCTCCGGATCTCGGCCGGGAACGGCGGTCCTGTCGTCAGCCGATCACGTCACGACTGATGGGAGTGCTGAGATGTCGACGATGCCCGATCCCCGGTTCGAACTCAAGAAGGTCACCGACGCCGAGTGGCTGATCCTGGATCACCGGTACGCTGCCCACGATGCGCGACAGACGGTCGCCTGCATCTACCAGGTGGACGCTGTCGAGGTCGACGTGCTGTGGTTGCGCGATCTTCCTCTGGCGACCTCGTACATGTCGCCCGTCGACGTGCTCGACGATCTGCAGGCGTTCCACAACCCGCCGAGCCGTGCCACCGCGCCGGTCGCGATCCCTCATCTTCCGCCGTTGGCGGAGAGCCCTGCGACGCGGCGTGACCGCAGGGCGATGTCGGGCTGACGCCCTCGCGCGGAGAGGTGCGGCACACGAGTGATCTCGTGACCGCGCGTCCTCGTCGTCAGGAGCGGACGTCGAGATCGAGGTCGACGCCCGTGATGCTCCACTCGTCGTCGCCCTCGGCGTCCTCATCGAGCGAACGCGGGTAGCGGTGGTGGGCACGCAGTGCGGCGGCGTGCTCCGAGAAGTCGGGATCCGTGTCGGCCGATGCGCTGGGGCCCACGAGCAGGTCGTTTCCCAGTCCGACGATCAGCTCGGCGCTCTCCACGCGGCCATCGACGACGATGGGGATCTCCAGTGCCTCGGACTCGCCCTCGTTCGCGATCGCGGCGGCGAGTGTCACGAGGACCTCCGCCACATCGTCGGTGGTCACGAGTTGCTGGGCTGCGTAGGAGACGAGTTTCATGTCCCCAGAGTGGCATCTCGCGCGGATCCACGCTGCAGGCTTGCGGTGAGCCCGAGGATTGTGACAGGGGCCGATTCCGGCGACGGGGAAATACCTCGCCGTGATCGAGGGTTGTCCCGGACATGACTCGCATCGGAAACAGTGATCTCGACGTCTTCCCGCTCTCTCTCGGCGGCAACGTGTTCGGCTGGACGGCCGACCGCGACGCATCTTTCGCCGTACTCGACGCATTCGTCGTCGGCGGGGGCGACTTCATCGACACCGCCGACTCGTACAGCGCCTGGGTGCCGGGGAACTCCGGCGGCGAGTCCGAGACCATCATCGGCGAGTGGCTCGCGTCGCGTCGGCCCTCGGGTGTCACGGTCGCGACCAAGGTGAGCCAGCACCCGGACTACCGGGGTCTCTCAGCATCGAACGTGCGGAAGGCGGCCGAGGCATCGCTTCGCCGCCTCGGACTCGACGCGATCGATCTCTACTACGCGCACTTCGACGACGAGTCCGTGCCTCTGGAAGAGACCGTCGGTGCGTTCGGCGCCCTCGTCGAAGACGGACTGGTGCGCAACATCGCCGTGTCGAACTACACGGCCGAACGCATCCGCGAATGGATCGACATCTCCGGGCGCAGCGGTGTGCCGCTCCCGGTCGCGGTGCAGCCGCACTACAACCTCGTGCACCGCAACGACGTCGAGGAGACGATCATCCCGGTCGCCAGGGAGTTCGGCCTGGGCCTGGTGCCGTACTACTCGCTCGCGAGCGGTTTCCTGACCGGCAAGTACCGCACGACCGACGCGGAGGGCCAGTCCTCTCCGCGCGCCGGCGGAGCGGCGAAGTACGCGACCGAGGCAGGGCTGCGCATCATCGACACCCTCGAAGAGATCGGCGACGCGCACGATACCTCGATCGCCGCGACGTCTCTGGCATGGCTGCGCGCGCAGCCCACGGTGGTCGCACCCATCGCCAGTGCCCGCACGCCGGAGCAGGTTCCCGATCTGCTCGCAGGAGGGCGTCTCGAGCTCGCGGCCGATGAAATCGAGCGTCTGAACGCGGTCTCGGAGTGGACACCGGCCGGGGCCTGATCGCCCGGCGCCTCCGCGCACCCGACGCCCTGCCTACGATTCCGTGGGCAGGGCGTCGTCGTCTGCCAGACCGAGCCGATGGGCGAGGATCACCGCGTGGATGCGATCGCGAGCGCCGAGCTTGGAGAGCACCCGTCCGACGTGGGTCTTCACGGTCGACTCGCTCACGAAGAGCGCGCGCGCGATCTCGGCATTCGTGCGTCCGCGTGCGATCTCGAGGAAGACATCGCGCTCGCGCTCGGTGAGCGCGGAGGTGGGGTCGGCGATACTCGGTGACCTGCCCACGGACGCGGCGGACGCGGTGTCGGCGTCCAGACTCGGTCCGACGCGCTCGAGGAGCGCCCGAGTGATGCGCGGAGCCAGCGCCGCATCGCCGCGGTGCACGGCGCGCACGGCCGAGACCATCTCCTCGCGCTGAGCGTCCTTCAGCAGGAACCCGCTCGCACCGGCGCGGATCGCCCCGAACGCGTATTCGTCGAGATCGAACGTCGTCAGCACGAGCACTCGGGTCTGCGGATGCTCATGCACGATGGCCTCGGTCGCGGCGATACCGTCGAGGCCAGGCATGCGGATGTCCATGAGCACGAGGTCCGGCGCGAGTGCGGCGGTCTGGCTGATCGCCTCATGGCCGTCCGAGGCCTCGCCGACCACGACCATGTCGGCCTCGGCCTCGAGGACCATGCGGAACCCGAGGCGGATGAGCTGCTGGTCATCGACCAGGAGGATGCTGATGGGAGAGGTCATGGGGTGTCCTTCGGTTCTTCCTGTGCCGGGGATGTCATGTCGGGAGCGGACACGGGGAGCTCAGCGCGGAGCCTCCATCTCCTGCCGTCGTCGAACGGCTCGGAGACCAGCACCCCGCCCGCATGCGCGGCGCGCTCGGCGAGTCCGCGAAGCCCGAACCCGGCGGTTCCGACCGCACCTCTGACGCCGTCGTTGACGACCTCGATCGTCACGGCGTCGCTCGTGTAGCTCAGGCGCACGGCGATCGATGTCGCGGCGGGAGCGTGCCGCATCGCGTTCGTGACGCCCTCCTGCACGATCCGCCCGACGGCGTGAGAGGCAGCGGGGGAGAGGTACTCGCCCCCGCTGACGGACAGCGTCACGGGGAACCCGGCGCGCTGCGCCTGCTCGACGGTCTCGTGAGGCGGAGTGGGCGCGAGCGGCGCGAGCGGCAGCGGAGAGTCGTCGGAGCGGAGGACCCCGAGCATCGCCCGCATCTCGGTCAGCGCGCTCCGCGCGGTCTCGGCCGCCGAGGCCGCCGCCGCACGCGCCTGCTCCCGGTCGGGGGTCGCCGCTGAGCCCTCGGACAACGCGACGATCACGGTGAGCGAGTGCGAGACGATGTCATGCATCTCCCGTGCGATGCGCGCGCGCTCGTCTGCCGCCGCGAGCTGAGCCTGCTGGTCTCGTTCGACGAGCAGCTGGCGGGAGCGGTCGATCACGGCCGCCAGATACCGCTTGCGTCCACCGACGTTGACGCCGGTCAGAGTGCCGATGAGCCCGAGCACGAGCCACGTGAGGACCGCGTTGACGGCGATCTGGAACGTGATGACGCCGGTGAGGGTGAGCGATCCGCCGAGCGCGGCGAGTGCGGCGAGACCGCTGCCGAAGCCGATCCAGGCAGCTCGTGACGAGCGATACACCGCGAGCGAATAGCAGGCCACGAACAGCAGAGGCGAACCGATGGGCTGCAGCGCGAAGAGGAATCCGACTTCGAGCGCGAAGGATGCCACGAAGGGCACCAGCGGCCTCCTGCGCCGCCACAGCAGCGTCGCGCAGGCGACGGTGACGGATGCGGGCACCAGGATCGCGACGCCGACCGCGAGCGGCATCGGCAGATCGCGTGTCATGACCCCCACCGGGACCAGAGAGAGCAACAGACACACCAGAGCGATCAGCACGTCGGCCAGCACGGGATGACGTGCCCAGAAGCGTCGCAGCACGCCGGGGGGACGCGGCAGCCGCAGCGCCTCGTCCTCGCGGACAGAGGTGCTGCGGCTGCGGGTACTGGTCACCGGCCGACTCTACGCGGCGGAGTCATGACGCATCGTGATCACGCGTCGCGGGTGCGGAGCACAGCCCAGGCGGAGAGAAGGCCGGCAACCACCCACCCGCCCAGAGTCAGATACGCGACCGGGCCCTCGAGTGCGGCGTTCTCGGGGAGGATCGCGCTCTGCGCGGCCGCGACCGGGAGGTAGTTCGCGGCATCCGTCACCCACTTCCAGGACTCGCCGGCGATCGAGAAGAAGCTCGTGACGATCGGCACCACGAACAGCAGGCCCACCGTGGCCGCGATCGCGCCGGCACCGGAGCGGAGGATGAATCCGAAGGCCACGCCGATCAGCGCGAACACGGACATCGACAGCGACGACACGACGATCGGCAGGATGGACGCTGACGGGTCGCTCCAGTCGATGCTCTGATCGCGCGGCGCGACGATGGCGGACACCGCGAGGGCGGCAGCGGCGAAGATCACGAGCGACGACACGAACAGGAACAGGCTGATCACGACGGCCTTGGCCGCGAGCACGGACCCGCGCCGTGGGTTCGCCGCGAGCGTGGAGCGGATCATCCCGGTCGAGTACTCGCCCGTGACCGAGATCGCGCCCAGGATGCCGGCGAGGAGCATCGTGAACTGGATGGGCATCACGACGGCTTGGATGGGCTCGAAGCCGGGCATGTCGACCGCCTGCGCGATCAGCACGGCGATGCCGATCGTGAGGACGGCGGCGATGCCGATCGACCACCAGGTCGAGCGGAGGGTGGCGAGCTTGATCCACTCGCCCCGGACGGTCCTGACGAACGTCAGCCGATGCCCTGTGTCGACGCGCTGCGGAGCGAGGGGAGGAGCCTGGACGGTCATGAGATCTCCTTCGTGCGGTACTCGACCGAGTCGCCGGTGAGGGCGAGATACGCGTCTTCGAGCGATCCGGTGGTCGGGGTGAGTTCGTGCAGCGGGATGCCGCGGTCTGCGGCGAGGTCGCCGATGCGTGCCGCCGGGAGTCCGACGATGTCGAGCAGATCGGGAGCCGAACTCACGATCTCGACGGAGGGACCGCCCACCGCGGCGGCGAGATCGGCGGCGCGAGGCGTGCGCACCCGCACGGTGTTCGTGGTCCATGCCCGCACCAGCTCGGCCAGCGGAGCATCGGCCAGGACCTTGCCGCGGCCCATGACGATCACATGATCGGCAGTCTGCGCCATCTCGCTCATCAGGTGGCTGGAGAGCAGCACGGTGCGCCCTTCCGATGCCGCGTGACGGACGAACTGGCGCACCCAGCGCACGCCCTCGGGGTCGAGACCGTTGACGGGCTCGTCGAGGATGAGAGTGTGCGGGTCGCCCAGCAGCGCCGATGCGATGCCGAGGCGCTGGCCCATGCCGAGCGAGAACTTGCCTGCCCGTTTGCGGGCCACCGCGCCGATGCCGGCGAGCTCGATCACCTCGTCGACGCGCGACGCGGGGATGCCGTGGGTGGCTGCCATCGAGCGCAGGTGATTGCGTGCGGTGCGCCCGGTGTGCACCGCCTTGGCGTCGAGCAGCACTCCCACCTCGGTGAGCGGCGCTCGCAGTCTGCGGTATTCGCGTCCGGCGACGGTGGCGGTGCCGGAGGTCGGGCGGTCGAGTCCGACGATCATGCGCATCGTGGTGGACTTGCCGGCACCGTTGGGTCCGAGGAACCCGGTGACGGTACCCGGCTGCACCGAGAACGACACACCGTCGACGGCGGTCTTGTCTCCGAATCTCTTCGTGAGGCCTTCTGCTGTGATCATGTCTTCGACGCTACCGAGTGCCTCCACAGCAGCGCGTCCTCCCTGGGTACCGTTCGCGCGTCAGCCGGGGTCATCCTCGCGACGGATGCCGAACGTGTCGGGATCGACCGGACGCTTCGCCCGCGGCAGTCTCTCCACCACCAGGCGATAGGACTCGGTGACGAGTTCGGAGACGAGGTCGTGTTCGAGCGAGTCGCCCGGCTGCAGGGTGATCCAGTGCTTCTTGTTCATGTGGTACCCGGGGACGATGTCCGAGAATGCCTCGCGCAGCGCGACGGCATCGTCGGGGTGCGACTTCAGCGTGACCCGTCCGGTGTCGTCGAGCAGAACCAGCAGGAACACCCTGCCGCGCACCTTGTACACATCCCACTCCGGTCCGAACGGGTTCTCGCGCTCGGCGCCGGGCAGCTCCTCGGCCCGCTCCGTCGCGACGGCGATCAGTCGTGTCGAGTCCATGGATCAGAACAGCCGCTCCGTGCCCTTGTCGTCGGATCGCGGGGCCACGCTCACCCGCTCGTCGAGGGTCGCGGCTGCGAGCAGCGCCTCATCGATGATCTCTCTGCTCGGATCAGCGGTCAGCCAGTCGTCGCTGAGCGATGCGGGCACGAGCACAGGCATCCGGTCGTGGATGTGCGCCAGGTGCTCGGGCGCCGGGCGCATCACGATCGAGTAGCAGACGAACGACTGGCCGTCGGCGGTGCGACCGTGTTGGGTGACGGCTGCCATGCCGAAGAGCGCTCCGTCGTCGACGAGGAACTCATGCCAGACACGCTCGGGCTTTTTCATCTCGTACCAGCTGGTGGCCGGCACGAGCGCCCTGCCCTTCAGCCCTCCGGGGCGGTCCTGCAGGCGCTCGGAGCGGGTGTTGATCGACGGGAACTTCGACGGCTCCCCGCCCACGAGGAAGCCCCACCACGCCGGTTCGAGAGTCGGCGCGGCCCCGCTCTGCACGACGATCGGATTGAGATTGCGCAGGTTCTTGCCGGTCGGACGGACCGTCTCGCCGGCGTTTCTCTCCGCCCATCCGCGCAGCCCCTCGAGCACCGCCTCGTCGGCCTCGGCGAGGAGCTCTGCATCGGTGAACCGGGGGTCAAGACCATAGCTCGCGCACATGCAGCCAGGGTACGCCGGGGTGCAGACATCCGGGCAGGGGCCCGACGGTGAGGCGATTCCTCCTCGGCTAGGGTCGACGAGTGATCCCGTCCCGCCGACTCTCCCCGCCCGTCGCCCTGGGTGGGGCGGTAGCGATCGGCGTCATGACGGCGATCCAGGCCCGCATCAACGGTGTGCTGGGGGTGCGGGTCGACAACGGCATCGTCGCCGGATGCATCTCGTTCGTGGTGGGGCTGCTGGCGCTCATCGCGGTGATCTCCGTCGTGCCCTCCGCGCGCCGCGGGGTCGGACGACTGCGAACCGGCATCCGCGACCGCAGCGTCCCGTTCTGGATGCTGCTCGGCGGCGCCTGCGGCGCGCTCACGGTCTCGACCCAGGGCGTCACGGCCGGGATCCTCGGGGTCTCGCTGTTCACGGTCGGCGTCGTGGCCGGTCAGACCCTGCACGGGCTCGTGCTGGATCGCGTCGGCTTCGGACCCGCGGGGGTCGTGGCGGTCACTCCCGGCCGTGTGGCCGGGGGCGCGCTCGCGCTCGCCGCCGTCGGGATCTCGCTCGGCGGCGATGTGCTGGACACGGCTCCCCTCTGGATGCTGCTGCTGCCGTTCGCGGCGGGGGTCGGCATCGCCTGGCAGGCCGCCACCAACGGCCGGTTGGCCCAGCGCGTGCGGTCGCCGCTCGCCGCGACCCTGATGAGCTTCATCGCGGGCACCGCCGTGCTGCTGATCGCCGCGGGCATCAGCATCCTCGTCCGAGGGGTGCCCGCAGTGCCGCCCGCCGAGCCCTGGCTCTACCTCGGAGGGTTACTTGGGGCCGGATACATCCTGCTCGGCGCATTCATCGTGGCGCACACCGGCGTGCTGCTGATGGGCCTCGGCTCCGTGCTGGGCCAGTTGGCGACCTCGGTGGTCATCGACCTCGTCTGGCCGGCGGCGGCAGGGCCCGCGCCGTGGCAGATCGCCGCCATGGTCGTCGTCGCCGTGGCGTCCGTCGTGGTCGCGCTGCCCCGGCGTGCACGCGGCTGACTACGTGGTCTCCGCCTTCTTCGCCTTCTTCGCCGAGGGCATCCGCGTGACGAAGGTGCGTGGGTCGACCGGCTTGCGTCGGCCCGGCTTCTTGTCCGCGGGCTTTCCGCCCACGTAGAGCCATCCGAGCAGCTCTTCGTTCTTGCCGATGCCGTGCGCCTTGGCGACCGCCTTCGACCGGGTGTAGTGGCCGGTGCGCCACAGCACACCCCAGCCGGCCTCGTCGAGGAGCAGGCTGAGCATGTGCGCGACGCCCGAGGCGACCGCCTCCTGCTCCCACCGCGGCACCTTCGAGCTCTTGCGGTAGCTGGCGACGACCGCGATCAGCAGCGGAGCGCGCAGGGGCTTCGACGACGGCGACTTGTCGCCCTCGGCCTTGGCGATCGCCGCGCCCAACGTCTCGCGGTCGGCGCCGCGCAGCTCGATGAGGCGCCACGGGCGCAACGACGAGTGGTCGGCGACGCGTCCGGCGGCAGCGACCAGGGTCAGCAGCTCGTCGTGCGAGGGCGCGTCGTCGGTGACCCTCGACCAGGACTGTCGTGCTCGGACGGCGTCGAGTGCGCTCACGACTCTTCGGGGGTGAAGTTGAGAGCGATCGAGTTCATGCAGTAGCGGTCGCCGGTGGGGGTGCCGAAGCCGTCGGGGAAGACATGGCCGAGGTGGGACCCGCACGCGGCGCAGCGGACCTCGGTGCGCACCATGCCGAGGCTCGTGTCCTCGATGAGCTCGACGGCGTCGGGGCGGATCGACTCGTAGAAGCTCGGCCATCCGCATCCGGAGTCGAACTTGGTGCCGCTCTTGAACAGCTCCGCGTCGCATGCACCGCAGGTGTAGAGGCCGGCGCGTCCCTCGTCGAGGAGTTCGCCCGTCCATGCGCGTTCGGTGGCTGCCTGGCGCAACACGGCGTACTGCTCGTCGCCGAGCTCCTGACGCCACTCTTCTTCGGTCTTGTCCACGCTGTACGACATGAGTCCTCCTGGGGGTTCCGTTCCATTCTCTCGTGTTCGCGGGGGAGTGGGGTCACGAGACAATGGGCATATGACGGATGCCGTGCAGCAGCGCTACTCCCGCTTCGCCGAGCAGGAGGCTCCCGGCCGCAGCGAGCTGTACGGAGAGTGGGCCGCGGGTGTGGCGGCCGACACGGAGATGCGCTCGCTGCTCCTGCGCATCCCCGAGAACCGGCGCCAGCCACCGCTGGTGTTCGCGGTGACCCGGATGCTCGGCGCGGAACTCGCGGACTACGCCGGCTGGCGCGCGTTCGTGATGGCCCATGCCGACGAGATCGTGGCCGAGTGCACCGCTCGACGGCTGCAGACCAACGAGCCCCTGAGGCTCGCGCCCCTGCTGCCCGTGCTCTCCGAGATCGACGGCCCGCTCGCGCTCCTCGAGATCGGCGCCTCCGCGGGGCTGTGCCTGTATCCCGATCGCTATTCGTACCGCTTCACGGATGCCGAGGGGGCTGTGCGGCTCGCGCTGGACCCCGTCGACGGTCCGTCGACGGTCGTCCTGCACAGTCAGGTCACCGGGGAGTTGCCGGCGATGCGCCTGCCGGAGGTGGTGTGGAGAGCCGGAATCGACCTCTCCCCGCTCGATGCGCGCGACGACCGCGACCGACGCTGGCTGCAGGGTCTCGTGTGGCCGGGTGAGCACGGGCGCGCCGAGCGCGTGACCGCTGCGCTCGACATCGCCGCGCAGGATCCGCCTCATCTCGTCGTGGGCGACGCCCTCGCTCGGCTCGAGGCGCTCGCCGCGGAGGCGCCGCACGATGCCACGCTCGTCGTCACCACCCCCGGCGTGCTGGTGCATATCCCGCGCGAGACCCGGCTGGCCCTTGTCGAGCGCATCCGCGGCCTGAAGGCGCGGTGGGTGACGATCGATCCGCCGGCGCTGCTGGACGTGTGGGAGCCCGCGGTCGACGCCGACACGTGGCCCGGATTCGTGGTCGCTCTGGACGGGCGGGTGCGCGCCTCGGCCGACCCGCTCGGCCGAACGTGGGAGTGGCGCACGGCTGCGGACCGATGATCGACCTACTCTGAACTCATGCTGGGAGAGCTGACCGAGCGCGATCGCGCGATCCTCACGCTGGAGACCGCGTGGCCGCGGCACAGCGGCACGAAGGAAGAGGTCATCCGCGTGCAGCTCGGCATGAGCGCGGCGAGGTACTACCAGCTGCTCGGCCGTCTGATCGATTCGGACGTCGCACTCGAATACGACCCGATGCTCGTGGGCAGGCTGCGCCGCATCCGCGATGCGCGGGCGATCCGCCGCTCGGCCCGCACGCCCGGATTCGCCGGATGACGACACCCGGATCCGCCGGGTGACGACGCGCGGATCAGCCGGGTGAGGATGCCGCACGGGCTTCCTGTGCCCCGCGGCTCGTCGTGTCGCGGATGCTCAGGCCCGAGCCAGTAGCATCGAGGGGTGTCAAAGCCCATCCGAGACCGATTCGACGACGTGCCCCGCTCCTCCGGGCGTGTGGGCGCGCACCGCGCCGAAGCCCCCGGGATGAACGGGTGGGTCGTGCTGCTGTGGTCGTTCGTGGCCGCTCTCGTGCTCGTGATCGCCGGCATCTTCGGGTCTCTCATCGTTATGGGGCGCATCACGCCGTTCCCCGAGGCGATGCCGAGCCTGACCCCGATCCCCGAGGAGACGGGCGTGGTCGACACCTCGTATTCGGTGATGATCCTCAACGCCACTGCCGACGAGGGTCTCGACGAGCAGATGCGAGAGGTACTGATCACCAACGGCTGGCCGGGAGAGACGGTCTTCGCCAGCGACAGCACGAGCGAGGACTTCACGACCACGACCGTGTACTACGTCGCCGAGGACGACGAGCTCGCCGCCATCGGCCTCGCCGGGCTCATCGGCGGTGCCGACGTGCAGCAGAGCGATTTCTACCTCGGTGAGACCGAGGAGGGGCAGAAGCAGCTCACGGTCGTCATCGGTCTCGACCGCATGTCGGGTGCGGCGACCGACGTCGAGGAGACGCCCGCTCCGTAGTCCCTCCCGCAGCTTGCACTCGAAGGGGTCGAGTGCCAGAATGGCGTTAGCACTCTCTTACTCTGAGTGCTAAACCCAACGTCTACGTCCAGGAGGGACGACAAAACTCATGGCAAAGATCATCGCTTTCGATGAGGAGGCCCGCCGCGGCCTCGAGCGTGGCCTCAACATCCTCGCCGACGCAGTCAAGGTGACCCTCGGCCCGCGCGGTCGCAACGTCGTGCTCGAGAAGAAGTGGGGCGCCCCCACGATCACGAACGACGGTGTCTCCATCGCCAAGGAGATCGAGCTGGACGACCCGTACGAGAAGATCGGCGCGGAGCTCGTCAAGGAGGTCGCCAAGAAGACCGACGACGTCGCCGGCGACGGAACCACCACCGCCACGGTGCTCGCTCAGGCACTCGTCCGCGAGGGTCTGCGCAACGTCGCGGCCGGCGCCGACCCGATCTCGCTCAAGCGCGGCATCGAGAAGGCCGTCGCTTCGATCACCGAGGAGCTGCTCGCCAGCGCCAAGGAGATCGACTCCAAGGAGCAGATCGCAGCGACCGCGTCGATCTCCGCTGCTGACCCCGCGATCGGCGAGCTCATCGCCGAGGCGATCGACAAGGTCGGCAAGGAAGGCGTCGTCACCGTCGAGGAGTCGCAGACCTTCGGCACCGAGCTCGAGCTCACCGAGGGCATGCGCTTCGACAAGGGCTACCTGAACCCGTACTTCGTGACGGACCCGGAGCGCCAGGAGGCGGTCTTCGAGGACCCGTACATCCTCATCGCGAACCAGAAGGTCTCCAACATCAAGGACCTCCTGCCGATCGTCGACAAGGTGATCCAGGACGGCAAGGAGCTCGTCATCATCGCCGAGGACGTCGAGGGCGAGGCTCTCGCGACTCTCGTGCTCAACAAGCTCAAGGGCATCTTCAAGTCGGTCGCCGTCAAGGCTCCCGGCTTCGGCGACCGCCGCAAGGCGCAGCTGCAGGACATCGCGATCCTCACCGGTGGTCAGGTCATCACCGAAGAGGTCGGCCTGAAGCTCGAGAACGCCACGCTCGACCTGCTGGGTCGTGCGCGCAAGGTCATCGTCACCAAGGACGAGACCACGATCGTCGAGGGCGCCGGTGAGGCGGACCAGATCGAGGGTCGCGTCACGCAGATCCGTCGCGAGATCGAGAACACCGACAGCGACTACGACCGCGAGAAGCTGCAGGAGCGCCTTGCGAAGCTCGCCGGTGGCGTGGCCGTCATCAAGGCGGGCGCGGCGACCGAGGTCGAGCTCAAGGAGCGCAAGCACCGCATCGAAGACGCCGTGCGCAACGCGAAGGCGGCCGTCGAGGAGGGCATCGTCCCCGGTGGTGGCGTCGCGCTGATCCAGTCGGGCACGAAGGCTCTCGATGCTCTGTCGCTCTCGGGCGACGAGGCGACCGGTGCGAACATCGTTCGCGTCGCGATCGAGGCTCCGCTCAAGCAGATCGCACTCAACGCCGGTCTCGAGCCGGGCGTCGTCGCGAACAAGGTCGCCGAGCTCCCCGCGGGCCAGGGCCTGAACGCTGCGACCGGTGAGTACGTCGATATGTTCGCGGCAGGCATCATCGACCCGGCCAAGGTGACCCGCTCGGCGCTGCAGAACGCAGCCTCGATCGCGGCGCTGTTCCTCACCACCGAGGTCGTCGTCGCCGACAAGCCCGAGAAGGCCGCTGCGCCGATGGGTGACCCGTCGGGTGGCATGGACTTCTGATCCGCCGATGAGCTGAGGCCTGTCGCTGACCAGCAGACAGCCGAACTCGGATACTGACAACAGAAACGCCCCGACCTCGGTCGGGGCGTTTCTGCGTCGTCGGACGGCGGGCGCTCAGCGGAACAGGCTCGCCGAATACTGGTCGGCGTCGGAATACTGCGTGGCCGCGCTGCCGAGGCCGGTGCCGATCGACTCGAGGGCCTGTTCGACGTGCATCTGCGCCCCGCGCCACTGCTCGGCGCAGGACTGGAAAGCCGTGGATGCGGTGCCGACCCATGTCGACTGCAGCTGTGTGAGCTGGGCCATCAGGGTGGCCGACTCGGCGCGCAGGCGCTCCATGGTGGCCAGGGCCGAGGCGTGTGCGGCGCCGACGGCGTCGGTGTCAACGGTGAAGACGGACATGTGTACTCCTTGTGTCGATGGGCTTCCGACGGTACGAGAGCGCGGCGGCGCAGGTGCGTGCAGAAGCCGCACGTCCCACCCCATGTGCAGAACCGGCGGTCGGCCGCGCGTGTGGAGGAACGCCTCAGAGATCCAGGGGCTCGAGCGGCTGCGTGTCCTCGAGCAGATGCGCGGGAGTCGCGCGAGATGGTGCGAGCGGGAACGTGACGGTGAACGTCGCTCCTCCGCCGGGGGTCTCGGACACCGCGACGCTGCCGTGCAGGGCCTTGACGATCGACGCGACGATCGCGAGCCCGAGTCCTGATCCGCCGGTCTCCCTGGCGCGCGAGGTGTCGGCGCGCCAGAAGCGCTCGAAGATCTGGTCCCGGATCTGCGGCGGGATGCCCTCGCCGTGATCGACGATCGCGATGCTGCCGGTGCCGCGCACCCGATCGGCGTCGACCACGAGCTCGATCGGACTCTCCTCGGGGGAGAAGCGCCGCGCATTGCCGAGGAGATTCGTCACGACCTGACGGACCTTGTTCTCCTCGCCGAGGATGATCGGCGGGGTGCGCACCGGGATGTCTGTCGCCTCGGTGAAGTCGATCGCGGGCACCTGCTCCGCCGCACCGCGAGGCCGCCGCCGCAGGCGCGAGAGCGTTCCGCGTGACAGTCCGCGAGGCGTCGGCTGGGCGGCCGTCGTCGTCACGGGGTTCGGACGCGTCGTGACGTCTATCAACGGTGCTTCGACCGTGCGATCTATGACGCGGACCGTGCGCGCGGGGGCGGCCGCCCTCAGATCCAGTGCTGCGTCTCGAGCGATGGGCCGGAGGTCGAGCGGCTCGATCTGCGGTTCGCGTTCCTCATCGAGGCGCGCCAGGGCGAGGAGGTCCTCGACGAGCACCCCCATGCGGATCGCCTCCTTCTCGATGCGCTCCATCGCCCGCGCTGTGTCTTCTTCGCCCTTGATCGCGCCCATGCGGTAGAGCTCGGCATACCCCCGCACGCTGACCAGCGGCGTGCGCAGCTCGTGGCTCGCGTCGCCGATGAAGCGGCGCATGTGCCGCACGGTGCGATCGCGCTGGGCCAGCGATCCGTCGACTCGGTCGAGCATGGTGTTGATCGCGTAGTTCAGCCGCCCGACCTCGGTGGTCGGCTCGAGATCGGTGAGCCGCTGGCTGAAGTCTCCCGCGGCGATCGACATGGCGGTCGATTCGACCTGGCCCAGTCGCCGGAAGGTGAGGGTCACGAGGCCGCGGGTGAGCAGCGCGGCGAGGAGGATCGTGACGAGCGCCACGGTGATGTAGATGCCGAAGTACTGGCTGATGATCCGATCGGCCGAGTCCAGCGGCATCGCCACGACCTGGATGCGCAGGTCCCCGCCGCCTTCTCCCTGCAGGCTCGCGACCGCGGCCCGGAAGCTCGCCCCCTTCGTCCCCTCAAGGGGGAAGGTGCTCTCGCTCTTCGCCTGGGCATCGAGCAGCGTGAAGGTGGAGGGGAAGAGGGGCGATCCGTTCGCCGACGCGCCCGTCGTCGTCTGCAGCGCGCCCGCACCGTCGTAGATCGCGACGAAGAAGTCGCGCGGAGACTCCTTCGGCGTGTACTGGGGCTCGCCGTCGACCATCGCGATGTCGAAATAGCGGTCGGCGAGATCGGCCGAGACCAGCGCGGGCAGCTGCGACTCGATGTTGCTGACGAGGGCGTTTCGGAGGATCGGCACGGTGCCCACGCCCGCAGCGAGCAGGCCCAGGGCGAGCACCGCCACGGTCACGCCGGTGACCTTGGCGCGCAGGCTGATGGCCCGCCACCAGCGGGTGACCGCGTCGGGCTTACGCGCCATGCGGTCCTCCTCGAGACGGATGCCGTGTGCAGCGGCGGTCGACGGCGTCGGGTTCGACGGCGTCGAGGCTACTTGCCGACCTTGAGCATGTATCCGAAGCCGCGCTTGGTCTGGATGACCGACTCCTCGGTGTGCGGATCGATCTTCCGGCGCAGGTACGAGATGTAGCTCTCGACGATGCCGGCGTCGCCGTTGAAGTCGTACTCCCAGACGTGGTCGAGGATCTGCGCCTTCGAGAGCACGCGGTTGGGGTTCAGCATGAGGTAGCGCAGCAGCTTGAACTCCGTCGGGCTGAGCTCGATCGCCTCTTTGCCGACGTGGACGTCGTGCGTGTCCTGGTCCATCGACAGCTCGCCGGCACGGATGATCGACTCCTCGTCGGCCTGCATGGTGCGGCGCAGGATGGCCTGTGCGCGCGCGACGATCTCGTCGAGGCTGAACGGCTTGGTGACGTAGTCGTCGCCTCCTGCGTTGAGCCCTTCGATCTTGTCGTCCGTGCCGTCCTTGGCGGTGAGGAACAGGATCGGAGCGGTGAACCCGGCGCCGCGGAGGCGCTTGGTGACGCTGAAGCCGTTCATGTCGGGGAGCATGACGTCGAGGATGATGAGGTCGGGCTCCTCCTCGAGCACGGCGGAGATGGTGGCCGCGCCGTTGGCGACCGTCTTCACCTGGAACCCCGCGAAGCTCAGGCCCGTGGACAGCAGGTCGCGGATGTTCGGCTCGTCGTCGACGACCAGGATGCGCGCATCAGTCATGACCCCATTATGGTGACTCCGTCGATGGGATTGCTGGTGATCCGTCGGAGCGGCGGGTACGCGGAGAGCGAAGAGCCGCCGACGTGGCGCGGGGCGGGGCGATCAGGCGGCGATCGCGTCGGCATCCATGATGGTGTAGCTGTACCCCTGCTCGGCGAGGAAACGCTGCCGGTTCTGCGCGTAGTCCTGGTCGATCGTGTCACGCGCGACGAGCGTGTAGAAGCTCGCCGTGTGGCCCGACTTCTTCGGCCGGAGCAGACGGCCGAGGCGCTGCGCCTCCTCCTGTCGCGAGCCGAACGACCCCGACACCTGGATCGCGACGGATGCTTCGGGGAGGTCGATCGAGAAGTTCGCCACCTTCGAGACGACGAGCACCGGTATCTCGCCTTCGCGGAAGGCCTGGTAGAGCTGCTCCCGCTCGTCGACAGGGGTGGCGCCCGTGATCTGCGGCGCGTCCAGCGACTGCGACAGCGAGTCGAGCTGATCGAGGTACTGACCGATCACGAGTATCCGCTCGTCGGCATGCTTCGCGATGAGCTCGCGCACCGCATCGATCTTGGCGGGTGCGGACGCGGCCAGCCGGTAGCGCTCGTCATCGGTCGCCGCCGCGTATTCCAGGCGGTCGCTCGGCGGGAGGTCGACACGCACCTCGTAGCAGACGGCGGGGGAGATGAATCCCTGTGCCTCGATCTGCTTCCACGGGGCGTCGAACCTCTTGGGGCCGATCAGGCTGAACACGTCGCCTTCGCGCCCGTCTTCGCGCACGAGCGTGGCGGTGAGTCCGATGCGGCGCCGGGCCTGCAGGTCGGCGGTGAGCTTGAAGACGGGGGCGGGGAGCAGGTGCACCTCGTCGTAGACGATGAGTCCCCAGTCGAGCGCATCGAGAAGCGCCAGGTGGGCGTACTCGCCCTTCCGCTTGGCCGTGAGGATCTGGTAGGTCGCGATCGTGACCGGCTTGACCTCCTTGGCCTGGCCGGAGTACTCGCCGATCTCGTCGGGAGTCAGACTCGTGCGCTTCAGCAGCTCGTCGCGCCACTGACGCGCCGACACCGTGTTCGTCACGAGGATCAGCGTCGTGGTCTTGGTCGCGGCCATGGCGCCCGCCCCGACGATGGTCTTGCCGGCACCGCACGGCAGCACGACGACGCCGGACCCGTCCTTGGAGAAGGCGTCGACGGCATCCTGCTGGTACGGACGGATCTGCCAGCCGTCCTCGGCCAGCTCGATCTCGTGCGGAGTGCCGGGCGTGTAGCCCGCGAGGTCTTCGGCGGGCCAGCCGATCTTCAGCAGCTCCTGCTTGATCTGACCGCGCGCCCACGCGTCCACCACGAACGACTCCGGCGTGGGGTGGCCGAGGAGCAGAGGCTGGATCCGCTTGTTGTTCGCCACCTGTGCGAGCACGGCCGGGTCGCTCGATCGCAGGATCAGCGTGCCCTCGTCGTCGCGCTCGATCACGAGCCTGCCGTAGCGGTTCACGGTCTCACGCAGATCGACCGACACCGACGGCGGCACCGGGAACCGGGACCAGCGCTCGAGCGTCTCGAGCATGTCGTCGGCGGTGTGCCCCGCCGCGCGGGCGTTCCACAGCCCCAGACGGGTGATCCGGTAGGTGTGGATGTGCTCGGGTGCGCGCTCGAGCTCGGCGAAGATCGCCAGCTCGTGGCGGGCGCTCTCGGCGTCGGCGTGGGCCACTTCGAGCAGCACGGTGCGGTCGCTCTGGACGATCAGGGGGCCATCAGACATAGCTGTCCAGCTTACCGCCCGATCACGGAGGCGGCTCCATCACGGTCGCGGCACGGATGCTCGACACGGGCAGCGTGCGTTCCACGTCGGCGGCGCGGTCTCGGCCCCGCAGCCTGCCACCGCCGAGGCCGGTCGCCTCCAGCAGCAGGTCGCGCGTCGAGCCGTCGGGCATGCCGATGGTCACCCGAAGAGTCGCGCGGGCGCGCACGGCCGCCTCCAGTTCGCGGTCGAGCCAGGCGGCGTCGGCATCGGGGCCGTGATGCGATCGCAGTGCCGCGACGAGGGGCGCGTAATCGGGGCCCGTCGTCGGGGCGGGTGGTGCAGCCGCGTTCCGCTCGCCCGCCTGGGGCTCGCCCGACTCGTCCACGAGCGTGGCCGGGTACCGCGCGTCCACCAGCGCCCAGTAGACGGTCTCGCGACCCACACGGGTGGTGAGGGAGCCGACGTGCGCGGTGAGGCCGAGCGGCCGCAGCGACTGATCGACCGACATGGCGTCGAGCAGCGTGCCGTCGGTGCTCTCGATGCGGGTGCGTCCGGTCTCCGCATCCGTCGACACCCGCACCAGCCCGTGACGCTGGGCGGTCTGTGCCACGAGGTAGCGGAGCGGCTGGGGGATGCCGGTGAGGGAGATGCTCTCGAGGAAGTCGACGATCGACTGCTCGTCCTCGCCCGTGACGAGGGCTCTCGCCACCGACTCCGGTGTGAACCGGTACGACGACGCCTGCGCCGCGGATTCGCGTGCGGCCATCGTGCGCAGCCGCACGTCGAGTGCCGGTGCGAGCGGGCCCGGCGCGATCGCGCTCAGGTCGTTCTGCAGGAAGATGCGGTCGACCTCGCTCGGCAGCAGTCGGGTGAGCGGCGCGGGATCGATCGGCTCACCGCGGCGCACCGGTGCCGCCCACGCGGGCTCGCTGCCGTCGTCGGCGACGAGTCCGAGCAACCGGGAACGCTCGAGCCACATGTCGCTGCGCTCGCGCCACGATGCGTCCCAGGGGTGGGCATCCGACCACTCCGGAGTCGGGATCCACCCGCCGCTCTCGGTGCGCACACCTCGGGGGAGGGCGTCGCGGTGGCCGGACACGAGAGCGCTCCACCTGTCGGCCACCGAGGAGCGCAGCCAGTCCTCCGAGCGCGCCGTCACGCGCAGACGACGGTCGTCGACCGCCACGAGGCCCGCGCTCGCGGCGATGTCGACAAGGGCGTCGGCGTCGAGGTCGAGTCCCGCGTCGGCGAGCTGCCGCTTCTCACCGGCGCTCAGGGTGCCGCCGGTGAGCAGGGTGAACGGCCGATCTCTGGCGAGGAGCAGCAGATCGGCGACGGCTGACACCGTGGTGAAGGCGCGTTCGGCGGCGTGCGCCTGTGCGCTCTCGTCGGACGGGGCTGGAGCAGACGGCGCCGAGGCGGGGGGCATCGCGCGATCGCCGACCGCGACGGCGACGGCCGGCCACGGCATGCCGTCGGGTCGCACCAGTGCGAGAGCCTCGAGCCGCGAACGCTCCGCGGAGGGCGGCACCGCCGATCCGGTGGAGACCGCCGTGCTCAGCGCCGCGGCCTCGGGACGGGTCAGTGTGGGCAGCACCCGCGCGAGCGAGGGACTCTCGAGCAGCGCCTCGGCGGCATCGAAGAAGTCCTGCCACCCGGCGTCGGCGCGCACGCCACGTGCGGCGAAGAGCGAGACGAGGTCGCCATCACTCGCCGCGGCCAGCCATTCGGCCAAGGGGCGAGCGTGCGTCGTCATGCCGATGGCCTCACGATCGCGATGCGCGACCCTTGCGGACGAAGCTCATCGACAGGAGCACGATGATCATCACGAACGCCGCGGGGAGGCCCCAGTAGGGCACCGCGGCGACGAGCGGCCACGCGCCTGAACCGAAGTCCTGCTGCTGCATCCCGACGGCCGTGCCGATGATGATGGCGAAGAAGCAGATGATGGAGGCCGCAGCGAGGCCCAGTGCCGTGAACGCCAGAATGCGGTCGACGCGGCGCACGGGGACATCCGGCTCGGGACTCTTCATAGTCATCGCTCCCAGCCTAGTCGGTGAGCGCCGAGGCGGTTCCGCTCGGAGCCTCGGCGTCGACGCGTGCTGACCGGTAGGCTGGGGAGGCGCACCATGCGCCGTTCAGCTCCACACCGACTCAGCGAGGTTACTCCCATGCCCACCGGCAAGGTCAGGTTCTACGACGAAGACAAGGGTTTCGGCTTCATCGCCGCCGATGACGGCCAGGATGTCTTTCTGCACGCCTCGGCGATGCCCGCCGGGACGGCCGTCAAGGCCGGTGCGCGGGTGGAGTTCGGCGTCGCCGACGGAAAGCGCGGGCTCCAGGCGCTCTCTGTCCGCGTGCTCGAGGCGCCGCCGAGTCTGGCCAAGGCCAAGCGCAAGCCGGCCGACGACATGGCGATCATCGTCGAGGATCTCGTGAAGCTCCTCGACGGAATCGGCGGAGACCTGCGTCGCGGCCGCTACCCGTCGTCGTCCCATGGTCGCAAGATCGCGGCCGTTCTGCGCAAGGTCGCTGATGACCTCGAAGCCTGACGTCGACCAGCGTCTCGTCGACGCTCATGATCTCGCGCTCGCCGCGCTGCACGAGATCACGCCGCCCTCGACCGTGGGTCCGGCGGCCGGCTACCTGCCCGAGGACGACGGCTCGGTGTCTCTGCGGTTCGAGAACCGTCTTCCCGGCTACCCGGGGTGGTACTGGACCGTCACGGTCGCACGAGTCGACGATGCCGACCCCACGGTCCTCGAGGTCGAGCTGATGCCGGGCGACGGTGCTCTGCTCGCGCCGGAATGGGTGCCGTGGGCCGAGCGGCTCGCCGAGTACCGCGCTCATCAGGCCGAGCTGGCCGAGCAGGCGGCCGGTGCCGTCGAGAGCGACCCCGACGCGGACGACGCGGACGGGATCGACGACGACGAGCTCGACGACATCGACGAGGACGAGGACGACCTCGACGACGATTCGGACGACGACGACGACGATGACGACGATGATCTCGACGAGGACGAACTGGCGGCGGAGCCCCGGGTGCTGCACGCCGGCGATCTCGACGGCGTCGACATCGACGAGCTCGATGATTCGGTCGCCGCTGACGAGGATTCCGAGCCCGCGGACGACGACGAGCAGGGCGACGACGAGTCGGACGACGACGAGTCGGACGATGACGAGTCGAGCGACGACGATGACGACGAGGACTCCGACGACGAGGAGTGATCTCGGGTCCGCGGCTCTCCCGTCGCGACCATGAGAAAAGGGGCCGCGTGCGATCACGCGGCCCCTTTTCTCGTCGTCCTGCGCGTCGGTCAGTCGCCCTGACGCTCGAGCACGTAGTCGACCGCGCGCGTCAGCTGGCGCACGTCGTCGGGGTCGATCGAGACGAAGGTCGCGACTCGCAGCTGGTTCCGGCCGAGCTTGCGGTAGGGCTCGGTGTCGACGATCCCGTTCGCGCGCAGCGTCTTCGCGATCGCGGCGGCATCGATCGCATCGTCGAAGTCGATCGTCACGACGACCGGAGAGCGATGCGCGGCATCCGTCACGAACGGGGTGGCCACGGCAGAGGCCGCCGCCCAGTCGTACAGGACCTTCGAGGACTCGGCAGTGCGCGCTCCCGCCCACGCGAGCCCGCCGTTGCCGTTGATCCAGCGCAGCTGGCTGTCGAGCAGGTGCAGAGTGGTGAGCGCGGGAGTGTTGAGCGTCTGATTGAGGCGCGAGTTGTCGAGCGCGTTCTTCAGGCTGAGGAACTCGGGGATGTATCGCTCGGATGCGGCGATGCGCTCGATGCGGTCGATCGCGGCGGGGGACACGGCCGCGAACCACAGGCCGCCGTCGGAGCCCAGGTTCTTCTGCGGCGCGAAGTAGTAGACGTCCGCCTGGGTCGCGTCGAAGTCGATGCCGCCGGCCGCGCTGGTCGCGTCGATCACCGTGAGCGCACCGTCTGCGGCCACGCGCTCGACGGGTGCCGCGACGCCGGTCGACGTCTCGTTGTGCGGCCAGGCGTAGACGTCCACACCTTCCACGGCCTCGGCCGCGACCCGTGAGCCGGGCTCGGCCTTGCGGACGTCGGGCGTCTCGAGCCATGGCGCTGCTGCCGATGCGGCGAACTTCCCGCCGAACTCGCCGAACACCAGGTTCTGGCTGCGTCGCTCGATGAGGCCGAAGGCCGCGGCATCCCAGAAGGCCGTCGATCCGCCGTTGCCGACGATGATCTCGTAGCCCTCGGGAAGACGGAACAGTGCGGCGAGCTGCTCCCGGACGCTGCCCACGAGGTTCTTCACGGGTGCCTGCCGGTGCGAGGTGCCCAGCAGCATGGGTGCTGCAGCCAGCAGTGCCTCGAGCTGCTCGGTGCGCACCTTCGAGGGGCCGCAGCCGAAGCGGCCGTCGACGGGCAGAAGGTCACGGGGAATCTCGATCGCCATGCGTCGAGTCTAGGCCGTGTCGATTCGTCGCCCGACCTCATGACGCCTGATGTCCCCGCGGGAATGTAGGCTTGCCTAAGAAGACTCGGAGGGTCGCATGACGGACTTGATCGACACCACGGAGATGTATCTCCGCACCATCCTCGAACTCGAGGAGGAGAACATCGTGCCGCTGCGCGCACGCATCTCCGAGCGCCTCGGCCACTCCGGTCCCACGGTCTCGCAGACGGTGGGTCGCATGGAACGCGACGGTCTCGTCATCGTATCGGAGGACCGCACGCTCGAGCTCACCGATGCGGGTCGCCGCAAGGCCGTCGACGTGATGCGCAAGCATCGCCTCGCCGAGCGGCTGCTGTCCGATGTGATCGGCCTCGACTGGGCCTATGTGCATGAAGAGGCGTGCCGGTGGGAGCACGTGATGAGCGAGCAGGTCGAGCGGCGTCTCGTCGAGCTTCTCGGTCACCCCACCGAATCCCCGTACGGGAACCCGATCCCGGGGCTCGACCAGTTGGGCGACATTCCGGCCCGTACGTTCGACGAGGGTGTGATCGGCCTCGTGCAGAAGCTCAACGCCGCCGGTGCTCCGATCGAGGGCACGGTGCGTCGTTTGGCGGAGCCCGCCCAGGTCGATCCCGAGCTGCTCGAGCAGCTCCGCGATGCCGGAGTCGTCCCGGGAGCCAAGGGCGACTACCGCTTCAACGAGGGATACGTCCTCATCCAGATGGAGGGCAAGGACGACGGGCTCGAGCTTCCGGTCGAGCTCGCCTCGCACATCTTCCTTGTCGGCGAGCCTGCCTGAAATCCGCTCTGATCAGGGGCGAATCGGCCTCTGCGGCGATTGCCAGTTTCGCAGGGTGACAGTTTCGTTATCTTCCGGTAACCTCGGACAGGTCGTCGCGAAAGCCCGCTGACGATACCCGAGAGGATCGCCTTCCAGGCTCGTCGTCCTCGCGGTAGGAACGCACAAAGTACCCGAGCTACATTCGTGCCACGAGAGCAGAGTGCCGACGAGTCAGCGCAACCCGAGCGCGCAGGCGCAGGAGGATCACGTTTTGGTCAGAGACATCGAATCACCCGCGAAGACATCTGAAGATCGAGCAATCGCCCGCAGCACACGCGCGGCAACGAGTGCACGCAAGGCCGTCAAGCCCCTGCGTTCGGTCGCCATCTTCGGGGCAGTCGGTGCTCTCGTCGCTGCGGTCGCTCTGCCGGCCTACGCATCCACGACGCCGACCGAGGCTGCGGCGACGACTCTCCAGCAGCTCGCGGCCGACGACTCGCAGTCTCTCGTCGTGGCTTCTGCCGCGACGGCGGCGTCGCTCAACCGCGGCACCTTCACCGCCACGACCCCCGACGAGATCGCCAAGAAGAAGGCCGAAGAAGCCGCAGCGGCACGCGCGGCCGCTGCAGCCTCCGCGGCGGCGGCATCGCTCGCATCATCCGGCGGCAACTTCAACACCGGGAACTACGCGCTCGTCTCGCCCGGCTCGGGCGAGGTCCGCTACCCGCTGCCCCAGGGCTCGTACAACGTCAGCCGCACGGTGGGCGGCGCGCACCAGGGAGCCGACATGCTGGCTCCTGCAGGCACGCCGATCTACGCCGCCGCTGCAGGCGTCGTCCGCGCATCTGCGGAGAGCATCGGCGGCTACGGCGTCGCGGTCATGCTCGACAGCGTCGTCGGTGGTCAGCGCGTGCAGACCACCTACGGTCACATGATCTACGGCTCGCGTCAGGTGCAGGCGGGTGACACGGTCGCCGCAGGACAGCTGATCGGCTTCGTCGGAAGCACCGGTCGCTCCACCGCGAACCACCTGCACTTCGAGGTCTGGGTCAACGGCGGTCTCATGGAGCCGATCGCCTGGCTCGGTGCCAACGCAGGCTGAATCCGCATCGCATCGCACCCGCCGCACGGACACACCTCCGACTGTTCACCCGGAGTTGGGCCCCACCACCTCGGTGATGGGTTAGCCTGAACCCGTTGTCGTAACAGGCGGGAGAAGCTGATGGTGCGAATACCGAGCATCCGAACCATGGATGCCCTCGGTCGTCACGTCCTTCGGCATCGTCCGCAGGGATGCCACGGTGCGGTCGTGCGCGAAAGGCGCTGTCTGTAGACAGCGCCTTTTTTCGTCCCTGCGTGCGCTCACGACCTCCGCGGCGCGTGTGAGTCGAGAGTGCCGGGAAGCCGTCCCGGCGGATCGAGAGGATGGCGATGCGCACACTGGTACTGAACGCGGGATACGAGCCTCTGGCGATCGTGTCGTTCAAGAGAGCACTGGTCCTGGTCATGAACGACAAGGCCTCGGTGATCGAACGCGTGGAGGACGACCCCGTCTGGGGGACCCACGGCGTCTACGACCGGCCGGCGGTGATCATCCTGTCGCGCTATGTGCGCATCCCTGTGAGCAGACGTGTCCCCGTGACGCGACGGGGAGTGCTGCGGCGTGACGACCACCGGTGCGGCTACTGCGGCAAGGCGGCCTCGACCATCGATCACGTGTTGCCGCGATCACGCGGCGGGGCCGACTCGTGGGAGAACCTCGTCGCCTGCTGCCTGCGATGCAACAACGTCAAGAGCGACCGCACTCCGCAGGAGATGCGGTGGGCCTTGAGGTTCACGCCGCGGCCACCGCACGGCACGGCGTGGACGGTCCGGGGGAGCGAACGCAGCGATCCCCGATGGGAGCCTTATCTGGCACTGGCCGCGTGAGTGGGGCGCGAGGGTTCCTCTAGAATGGAACCCTCGCCCCCGTAGCTCAGCAGGATAGAGCAGCCCTCTCCTAAAGGGCAGGTCGCTGGTTCGAATCCAGTCGAGGGCACCGCATCCGTCCCGGCCTCACGTCAACCAGGCGAGGATGAGGATCATCGTGGCGAGGAATCCCGCGAAGTAGTTCAGCGCGATGAACCGGCGCCATGCGCGGTTGGTGCGTGCTGACGTCTCGTCGGTCACGTTCCACCACGGCGCGGCGTTCACGATGTACGGCACGGCCAGCGCGGCACCGAGCGGAGCGGGCCATGAGGTGAACAGCATGGCGATGCCGGCCAGGGTCCACAGGACTATGGACAGTCGCACCGTCGAGCGCGCTCCGATCACGGTCGCGATCGAGCCGATCCCTCCCTCGCGGTCGGGGCCGATGTCCTGCACCGCGCCGAACGCGTGGGCGGCCATGCCCCACAGGAAGAAGGCGACGAGCACGATCACCACGGTCGGCGTGATCGCCCCGTCGGCGAGAGCGAGCCCGACGATCGCGGGCGTCACGAAGTGCAGACTCGACGTCGTCGAATCCAGGAACGGCCGTTCTTTGAAGCGCAGGCCCGGCGCCGAGTAGGCGATCACGGCGAACACGCTCAGCGCGAGCCAGAACCATGACACGGGATCGCCGACCGCGATGAGATAGACGAGGAACGGCACGTTCGTCAGGACGGCCGCCCACAGCGTCGCGCGGTGGATGCGCGGCGACAGGAGAGCGCCCTCTATGCCGCCCTTGCGGGGGTTCGCGAGATCCGAGGCGTAGTCGAACACGTCGTTGATGCCGTACATCGCGAGGTTGTAGGGCACGAGGAAATACAGCGTGCCGAGGATCAGTGTGAGGTCGACTTCGCGTGTCGCCAGGAAGTAGGCGGCGGCGAACGGGAATGCCGTGTTGATCCAGCTGATCGGGCGCGACGAGAGCACGATCTGGGCGAGATCGCTGCGCGCCGGGGCCGTGGCTGCGTTCACGAGTGATCCTCCTCGGCGATCGCGGCACCGGCCGGATTCGCGTCGTTCCTTCGGCGACGTGCTCTGAGCGCCGCCCACAGCGACGGCAGGAGCACAGCGCCCGCGAGCGGATACGCGAAGTCCTCGAGCGGCGCGAGTCCGATGTGGATGCCGAGCAGGTGGCCGGCCGAGTAGTGGAAGAGCCCTGTCGCGATCATCAGGGTGTCGAAGACCGCCGTGAGCACGAACAGCACGGCGATCGTGAGGGCGATGCCGAGGAGGCTCGCACGCCGCCGACCCGCCACGAGGGAGGCGAGTGCCGCACACACGACGGCTGCGGCGACGAACAATGCCGACAGTTCGAGGTAGGTCACGCCGTCTCCTCCGCTCCGGATCGTGCGCGCAGGCGCGCCAGGACGCGCATCGCCCCCGTGTAGACGACCATGGTGCAGATCACGAGGAAGACCAGGAAGATCGGCTCCTCGAGGGGCAGCTCCGGGGCGAGCACGATCCCCGTGGCGACGATGGCCTCTCCGCGGAAGAAGATGCCTCCCGCGATTCCCGCGATGTCCCACAGCAGAAAGAACGTCAGCCCCGCGACGGTGACGATGGATGCCGACACGGCGTCGCGCCAGAAGAAGAGGCGGTAACGCCAATCGAGAAGCAGCATGCACCCGAGGGTGGCGAGCAGGATCGCCAGATACACGGCGCCCATCACGGGACCTGCGTGGCCGTCGCGGACGTCGTGGTCGGGAGAGGCCCGCCCGAGTGGTCGCCGCGGATGCGCTTGAGCACGATCTCGGCGCTGATGAGGCACATCGGCACCCCGACGCCCGGCGCGGTCGTCCCTCCCGCGTAGTACAGGCCGCTCACACGCCGTGAGGCGTTCTGCGCCCGGAACATCGCACTCTGCGACAGGATGTGCGCGGGGCCCAGCATCCCGCCGCGCCACGAGTTGTAGTCGTCGCGGAAGTCGGCGGGTCCCTTGGTCTCGCGCACCACGATCCGCTCGCGCAGATCGTCGATGCCGGCCCACCGCGAGATCATGTCGATCGCCGCGTCCGCGGCCTCTTCGATCGCCGGAGCGCCGGCGCCGTCGGATCCGCCGCCGCCGAGCTCCGTGTCGGCCGGAATCGGGACCAGGACGAAGAGGTTCTCGTGGTCGGCCGGTGCGACCGTGTCATCGGTCGCACTCGGACGGCAGACGTAGGTGGACGCAGGGGAGGGGATCGCGGGATCCTCGCCGAAGATGGCGTCGAAGTTGGCGTCCCAGTCGTCGGTGAAGAACAGGGAGTGATGCGGCAGTTCGGGAAGAGAGCCGCGCACCCCGAGCATGACCAGCACGGCGCCGGGGCCGCTCGTGCGGCGCTCCCACCAGCTCTCCGGGTACGTCCGCAGTTCGGCAGGCAGCAGCCGCGTCTCGGTGTGATGCAGATCGGCGCCGGAGACGACGATGTCGGCGTCCTCGCGATGCAGGGTGCCGTCGGCGTCTCGCCACTCGATGCCCGCGGCGACGCGCTCGCCGCCGGCATCCCGAGTCCGGATGGCCGTCACGTCGGCCTCGGTGACGATCGTCACCCCGGCTGCCCGGGCGAGGTCGGCGATGCGCTCGACGACCCGCCAGAAGCCTCCCTGCGGATAGCTCACGCCCTCGTCGAGATCGAGCGCGCTCATCAGGTGGTACATCGCGGGGGCGCTGCGCGGATCGGTTCCGAGGAACACGGCGGGATAGCCGAGGATCTGTCG
The DNA here is from genome assembly GCF_963521645.1 of uncultured Microbacterium sp. Lineage (GTDB taxonomy): Bacteria > Actinomycetota > Actinomycetes > Actinomycetales > Microbacteriaceae > Microbacterium. The sequence goes on from NZ_CAUQVQ010000012.1 coordinate 32,381, forward strand.
GAGCACAGGATCGCGGAAGCGGCGGGCGGCGAAGGACTGGAGACGGGTGCCCAGCAGTGACGCCAGCCTCGGCAGGGCTCGCAGCACCTCGGGGCTCAGGAGCGTGCGCAGCCGTGTGAACGGGTTGTAGAGGAAGTACTTCTCGGCCATCGTGCGGGCCTCGTGCGCGGAGTCCAGGTAGGCGTCGAGCGCGGAGGAGGACCCCGGCTCACGGGATTCGAACAGTTCGGTGACCGCCGCCCGCCCGCTGGGCACCGTGACCGTCGTCGGAGCTCCGTCGGGCTGCGGCTCGCGGAAGACGCGGTAGCCGGGGTCGAGCACGGTCAGGTCGAGCTGCTCGTCGGTGGACGTCCCCATCATCGTGAAGAAGTGATCGAAGACTTCGGGCATCAGATACCACGACGGCCCCGAGTCGAAGCGGAATCCCTCGCGTTCGATGGTCCCCGCTCGTCCTCCGACGCGAGCGTTCTTCTCGTAGACGGTCACGTCGTGGCCGTCGCGAGCGAGCAGACCGGCCACGGCCAGGCCCGCCACGCCTGCACCGATCACCGCCACGCGGCTCATCGGTCGCGCTCCAGGAGGGTGACCGCCACGGCGCGCGCGGCGAGCAGGGCTTTGAGCGGATCGGGGACCCGCACGCGTCGGCGGTAGAGCTCGCTCGCGGGTGTGCGTGCGACCCTGCGGTTCAGCGCCTCGAAGAGGGCGAGGGCGCTGCGCACCGCGGCCCGCGCATCTTTCGGGAGCAGCGGGATCGAGCGTCGGGCGTCGTCGAGCTGCCCGTCGATGCGGCGCACCCACTCGTCGCGATCCGCATCGCTGAGCCGTCCGGATTCGGCCAGGTAGCCGCGCTGCAGGCGGTCGGTGTCGTCGGCGAGGTCGCGCAGGAAGTTGACGTTCTGGAACGCGGCGCCGAGCTGTCTGGCACCGTGCACCAGCGCGGCATGCTCCTCCTCCGTGCGCACCGCTCCGCGCAGGAACACCCGCAGGCACATGAGCCCGACCACCTCTGCCGATCCGTACACATAGCGCTCATGCGCGTCGGCGTCGTAGGCGGCGAAATCGGTCGTGCTCGTGATGTCGGCCCTCATGGAGTCGAAGAACGGCTGGGTCAGGTCCTCGCCGATCCCGGACTCCCGCGCCGTGCGGGCGAACGCGTGCAGCACGAGATCGGTGCTGTAGCCCGTGCGCATGGACCGGTGCGTCTCGGCGACGTACGACGCGAGCGCCTCCGTCTGCGCCGAGGCGTCCAGCCCCGCCTGCGCGGCGACCCCGTCGACGATCTCGTCGGCGATGCGCACCATGGCGTAGATGTTGCGCACGTGCTGACGGTGACGTGCGCCCAGCAGCCGCGTCGCGAGTCCGAACGACGTCGAGTAGGTGCGGATGACGTCGGTCGACGCCGTGTCAGCGGCTCGGCTGAAGCGTCCGAGGCTGTCGCCCCCGGCCGGCGCCGCAGCCGAGGTCACGATCGCCGCCCGTCGAGACGCGTCGCGACGGCGGCGATCGTGGCCGCCGCATCCGCGCTGATCTCGCCGCTGGCCTCTGCCTCCGACAGCAGCGTCTGCACCGCCTCGCGTTGATCCGCGATGAGTCCCGTCACGAACGCCTCCGCGCCGCATTCGCGCAGCCGGTCGCGGATCTCCGTCGCCTGCTGCATGGTCAGATCATCCGACCCGAACGCGCGTTCGATGCGCGACCACGCCGGTGTCGACCGGGCGTAGGCGATGATCGCCGTCTCCTTGCCTTCGCGGAGATCGGAGAACGCGTCCTTGCCGTGCACCCGGTGGTCGCCGAACACGCAGAGCAGGTCGTCCTGCAGCTGGTAGGCGAGGCCGAGATGCCTGCCCACCAGGTGCAGGGCGTCTTCGGCGGAGCTGGATGCCCCTGCCAGCATGGCGCCCGCTCGCAGCGGCAGCGAGAACGAGTAGGTGGCGGTCTTGTACACGCTCATGTTGAGCACGGTGTGCAGGTCGGGCGCGACGATGCCGTGACTGAGCGCCACATCGGTGTGCTCGCCCGCCACGGTCTCGAGAATCGTCTGTTCCACGAGGTCGAGCAGCCGCAGTCGCGTCGGCTGCGAGAGGTCGGCGCGGGCGAACCCCATCACGGCGGCGGACAGCAGGAGATCGCCCATGAGGATCGCGCTCGAACGCGCCCAATGCAGCGAGGCCTCTTCCGTCGACCCCGGGCTCTCAGCGGCGAGAGCCCCGATCAGGTTGGGACCCCTGCGACGGGTCAGGTCTCCGTCGATCACGTCGTCGTGCAGCAGGAAGGCGTAGTGCAGGAGTTCGATGTGCGTCGCCACGTCTATCGCGGCCGACGCCTGCTCGATCGTCGGAACCGGGGCGAGCGCGCGATGGATGTCGAGCAGGAGCCGCGGCCGCACCAGCTTGCCGCCCAGAGCATGAGTCGCCGCGGATCGCCACAGCGAGGCGAACTCGCTGCCGTATGCCTGGGCGTTCTCACTGTGTGCCGTGAACCGCTGTCGCAGCACCTCTTCGACCTGCGTGCCCATGTCTTCGTGGGTCACCGTCGAGGTCATGGTCAGACCGCCCCGGATGCGCGCAGCTGAGGCAGTTGCTCCACGAGCCAGGGGCTGAAGGCGAAAGGCGCTGCGGCGACCGCCTCGGCGAACTCGGCGGGGTCGACCCACGTCCACTCGGCCACCTCATCGGGATCGGGCGAGAGTCCGCCGGCGACCCTGGCGATGTGCACGGGGCAGATCTCGTTCTCCACGATTCCGCTGGCATCGACTGCGCGATACCGGAAGTCGGCGAGCACCATCGTGACGTCGGTCACGGACAGGCCGAGCTCATCCTTCGCGCGTCGGTGCACGGCGTCGGTCATGTCCTCACCAGGTCGCGGGTGGCCGCAGAAGCTGTTCGTCCAGACCCCCGGCCAGGTGCGCTTGCTGAGGGCCCGGCGGGTCACGAGGAGCCGCCCGTTCTCGTCGAGCACATGGCAGGAGAAAGCGAGGTGCAGGGGAGTCTGCGTCGTGTGCACCTGGTCCTTCGGGAACACGCCGATCGCATCTCCGTCTGCGGAAAGGAGGGTGACCTCATCCAACGGGGAACCTCCAAGATTTCGCTAGCCTAGCTAATTATCAACATAACATGAATCAATCGTGTGTAGCATGATCCCATGAACAACGGATCTGACGCCAGCCCCCGGGGGAGCGGCTCGTCGGATGCGATCCCTCCGCGGGGCGTGATGTCTCCCGACGGGCTGGCGCACTCGGCGATCTACGACGTCGAGGCGAGCGACCCGCGAAGCGTTCTCATCGACCGTTCGGGGGTCGGGCCCGAGGATCTCCAGCAGATCGCCGTCCTCATGGGAGCGCTCGGCGACCTGCGGGACGCGGAGCAGAAGCTCTCGCTGGCGTCGCGCCGGTACATGCGCCTGAACGAGACGGACATGAGGGCGCTCCATTACCTGATCGTCTCGGACAACCGCGGCGTCACCGCGACGCCGGGCGGCATCGCCACGCATCTGGGCATCTCGACGGCGTCGACCACGAAGCTGCTGGATCGGCTCGAGAAGGGCGGGCACATCCGTCGTGCTCCGCATCCGACCGATCGCCGGGCACTCGCCATCAGGATCACGCCCGAGACCAGGCAGGCGGCGATGGACACCGTGGGGAAGCAGCAGGCGAAGCGGTTCTACTCGGCCGCTCGATTGACCTCCGCAGAGCGCGACGTCGTCATCCGATTCCTGTCGGACATGGCCGATCAGATCACTCTCCGAGACGAAGTCTGGGCGCAGGACGCGGGGCCGGCTTCCGCCTGAGTGCCGTCCGCGCGGCGGCCGCCGCGACGAGGGTCCGTATGACCGGTCAGTGCGCGGCGTTGTACGCCTCGACCACGGGGGCGGGGATGCGCCCGCGCTCGGACAGCGTGTAGCCGTTGTCGTTGGCCCATGCCCGGATGGCGGCCACCTCGGGATTGCGCGCAGGGCGCTTACGCGTCGTGGCGGCGGAGCGCGCCGCGGAGGAGGATCCTGCACGCCGGCCGGCGGAGATGTAGGGCTCGAATGCCTTGCGCAGTTCCTCGGCGTGATCTGCGCTGAGATCGATCTCGTACGAGGTTCCGTTCAGCGAGAAATGGACCGTCTCGCCGTCGCCCACTTCGAGAATGCTGCCGTCGATGTCGTCAACCAGCTGGTGCACAATTCGTCTCGCCATGCAATAGACAATACATCTCATTCGCGAATGTGATGAACAATTCGCCCCGCGCGCGACTCGATGCGACAACTCGACGCGACAGCGGGATCGACGTCGGGACGATCTTTTGCGCTCAGGGCAGCAGACCGGCGCGGCGCGCTTTCGTCACCGCGGCATGACGGGTGGACGCGTCGAGTTTGGACATCGCGGTTCCGAGGTATGCCTTCACGGTGCCCTCGCGCAATCCGAGTTCGGCGGCGATCTCGGCGTTGGTCGCCCCGAGGGCGGCGCATGCCAGCACATCGGTCTCGCGCCGGGAGAGGTGCACCGTCGGAATCGGGCCCGTGAGCGCGGCGGACGTGTCGCCCGCCAACTCGACCAGCCGGCGCTCCACCTGTGCGATGCGGGCGCGCAGGTCGGCGTCGTCGACGGATGCGGCGATGCTGCGCAGCTCGGCGAAGCTCTCGCGGAGCTCTTCCCGCTCGCGGGGGGCGACCGAGGTCGGCCCGGGACCCGCTGCACGCAGACGTCGATCGACCTCGTCGCGGATGCGCAGCTCCTCGGCGACGGAGTGGGCGACCTGCATGGCTGGGGCCGTCGTCACGCCACCCACCGGCGTCCGCTCCCACGCTCCGGCGTACAGCACGCCGCGCGGGCGACCGGCGACGATGATCGGCAGGGCCAGGAGCGTGCGCAGACCCTCGCCGAGCACGAAGACGTCGTAGTCGTGGGTGATCTGGCGCGACGAGCCGTAGTCGTTCGTCATCCGAGGGCGCAGCTCCATCATCGCCCGCCCGCCCAGGCCGCGCTCAGGACGCACGCGCAGGCCGTCGAGGCTGCGCGTGCGATTGCCGACGATGCTGGTGACGCTGACGACGCCCTCGTCGATCAGGCCCCCGAAGGTCACCGGGAAGCGGGTGCGCTGAGACAGCTCGCGCACAGCTCTGGCGACGAGCTCGGTCTCGGATTCCTGCGTGGTCGTTGTGCTCATGACGACTACCTACTTTCGGGGGTGACGGCGCCGTTCCCCGTTTCGTAGCGTCGACCCTATCACTCGCGCGGCTGGCCGCGGGAGCCGAAGAACATGTGGCAAGGAGGCCCCATGACCGACCATTCACCTGCGGTCTCGGCGGACGGAATCGACTACATCGCCGTCGAGGAATCGGAGCGTTTCCGCACGCTCAAGCGCACTCAGAGATCATTCATCTTCCCGATGGCCGCATTCTTCCTGATCTGGTACTTCGTATATGTGCTGTTGGGCGCATTCGCGACCGAGTTCATGGCACAGCGCGTATGGGGAGATATCACCGTCGGACTGCTGCTAGGACTCGGGCAGTTCGTCACGACATTCGCGATCACGATGGGATATGTCGCGTTCGCGAACCGAAAACTCGATCCGATCGCGACGGACATCCGTGAAGAACTCGAGAAGGCGCAGGGTCAGGCATGAACGTGCGCTTCGCAACGGGCGAGACCCTCGCGGTCGAGAGCAATCCCGTGCTGAACATCTCGATCTTCCTCGCATTCGTCGCGGTGACGCTGTTCATCGTCATCCGGGCGAGCCGCAACAACAAGACCGCGGCCGACTACTACGCGGCGGGTCGATCGTTCACCGGTCCTCAGAACGGATTCGCGATCGCCGGGGACTACCTCTCCGCGGCATCGTTCCTGGGCATCTGCGGAGCGATCGCGATCAACGGCTACGACGGTTTCCTCTACTCGATCGGATTCCTCGTCGCCTGGCTCGTGGCGCTCCTGCTGGTCGCCGAGCTCATGCGCAACACCGGCAAGTTCACGATGGCCGATGTGCTCTCCTTCCGGTTGAAGCAGCGTCCCGTGCGCATGGCCGCCGCCATCACGACCCTCGCGGTCTGCTTCTTCTATCTGCTCGCGCAGATGGCGGGAGCAGGCGGGCTCGTCTCTCTGCTCCTCGGCATCGACGGGCGACTGGGTCAGTCGATCGTGATCGCCGTCGTCGGCGTGCTCATGATCGTGTACGTGCTGATCGGCGGCATGAAGGGCACGACCTGGGTGCAGATCGTCAAGGCGTTCCTGCTGATCGGCGGTGCGATCGCGATGACCGTGTGGGTGCTCGCGATCCACGGCTTCAACCTCGACACCCTGCTCGGGGCGGCCGTCGCGAACTCCGACAAGGGCGACGCGATCCTCGCCCCCGGTCTGCAGTACGGCGCCAACCCGTGGGACTTCCTGTCGCTCGGCATGGCGCTGGTGCTCGGCACGGCGGGTCTGCCGCACGTCCTGATGCGCTTCTACACCGTGCCCACCGCCAAGGAGGCGCGTCGTTCGGTGGTCTGGGCGATCTGGCTGATCGGCGGCTTCTACCTGCTCACTCTCGTTCTCGGATACGGGGCGGGTGCGCTCGTGGGCGCCGACGTCATCGCAGCGGCGCCGGGCGGACCGAACTCCGCGGCACCGCTCCTCGCCCTCTACCTGGGCGGCCCGGTGCTGCTCGGGTTCATCTCGGCAGTCGCGTTCGCGACGATCCTGGCGGTCGTCGCGGGTCTCACGATCACGGCGGCGGCGTCGTTCGCGCACGACATCTACGCCAACGTGATCCAGAAGGGGAAGAAGGATGCCGCCGGCAACCCCGTGGAGCCGGATCCGAACGGCGAGGTGCGGGTCGCACGACGCACCGTGATCGTGATCGGCATCCTCGCGATCATCGGCGGAATCGGCGCGCAGGGGCAGAACATCGCGTTCCTCGTGGCGCTCGCGTTCGCGGTCGCGGCATCCGCGAACCTGCCGACGATCCTGTACTCGCTGTTCTGGCGGCGCTTCACCACGCGGGGCGCGGTGTGGAGCATGTACGGGGGACTCGGCGCGGCGATCATCCTGATCGTGCTGTCGCCGGTGTTCTCGGGTTCGCCGACCTCGATGATCCCCGGGATCGACATCGTGCTGTGGCCGATGAACAACCCCGGCATCGTGTCGATACCCATCGGCTTCTTCCTGGGCTGGCTCGGCACCGTCACGACCAGGGAGAAGGAATCGCCGATGCTGGCGGCCGAGATGGAGGTGCGCTCGCTCACCGGATTCGGTGCGGAGAAGGCGACCGACCACTGACGACCTCCAGGTGGTGACTCGAGCCACCACACCCGTGGACCCCTGCGGCCTACTCGCAGGGGTCCACGGGCATGTTCAGGGTCAGCGCGGCGCGGTCGGTCCCGCGCCGAGCGTCATGACCGTGCCTGGGCCTCGAGATCGAGGAGGAAGGTCTTCCGCTCGGGGTGAGCGCCGTACTGGCCGGCGGATCCGTCGGAGCGCACGACGCGGTGCACCGGCACGATGATCGAGAACGGCGTCAGGCGGCAGGCCGTGCCCACGGCGCGGGCGGCGCCGGGGTGGCCCGCGAGCACGGCGACATCCCCGTAGCTGAGGGTCTGGCCCCAGTCGATCGTGCAGATGACCTGCAGCGCCTCTCGGGAGAATCCCTCGATCAGCCGCCAGTCGAGCTTCAGATGCTCAGTGAAGGCGATCGGCTCGCCGTCGAAGTAGGCGTCGAGCAGCTGCGACAGTTCTGCCGCTGCCCCGGGGTCGGGCTCGGGGACGGCGCCGAGTCGGCGCGAGACGTTCTCGAGCAGCCAGGGGACCGAGGGGTCCGCCGACTCCGAGAGATCGAAGTGCACGATCCCCTCGTCGGAGAACACGGCGAGAGCGTCTCCGAACGGAGTCGGGGCGAAGTCGTAGCGGAAGGTCATGGATCCATCCTCGCCCGGACGGCGGTGCGGTGCTGTTCGGAAGGACGGGGGCAGGGGAGGGCCTGCGCCGTGCGAGGATCCGTGGAGGAGAGGTGAGGGGAGCACGCCGGCGCCCGGAGAGCCGGAAATCCCGCGAAAACCCGCCCGGGATACCGACGACGCGACGTGACGCGCTTAGTGTGTGAGGGTGTGGCGACGTGATGGCAAGGCTGCGGAAGCGGCGAACGATGCCCGGGTGGACCTGGGCGAGCTGCACGTGACCCCGGCGCGCATCGAGGTCGCGCACGCAGCCGAGGCGGAACGCACACGTCTGCGTGCCGAGGCCGCTGATCTGGGCGGTGCGTCGCCGCTCGTCACGTTCCGCGACACGGTCGAGTCCGGCATCGACATCTCCAAAGCGCATCCCGGCAGCCTGCCGCAGTTCATCACCGGCAAGTCGACGCTCCTCTCCAATCTCTTCCGCGACGAGGTGGGCCTGCGCACGGCGCGGCTCGCGGCCGAGCGGATCACCGCCAAGAACACCGAGCTGCGCACGGTGCGCGGGATCGAAGCCGTCCACCTCGCCGTCGGCGTGGCCGGCTGGCGCATCGGAGGAGCCGACTTCTCGGCCCCCGTGCTGCTGCGCCCTCTCGCCATCCGCCGACACCACACCGATTTCGAGCTCAAGCTGCAGGGCGGCTTCGACGTGAATCCCGAGCTCGTGCGCATCGCCCGCGAGCACTTCGGCATCACGATCGATGCGGCAGCCCTCGCCGCGCTCGCCTACGACGGCGGTGTGTTCAAGCCGCAGCCGGTGATCGACAGCCTGCGCGCCACGACGCGTTCGATCGACACCTTCACGGTGCTGCCTCGCCTCGTCGTGTCGACATTCGCCGATGTCGGCGGGGCCATGTCCCGCGACGGCGGCACTCTCGACCACATGGTGCTCAACGCGCTCGCGGGGCACGTCGGCGATCGGGAGCAGGTCTCGGCGCGACGACCTGCACCGCATCACGTCGGGCCGGACGACCGGGCACCGGCATCCGACAACCTGCTGCTCGATGCGGATGCCGAGCAGGAGGCCGTTCTCGCCCGGATCGCCGCCGGGCAGTCGATCACCGTCGCGACGCTGCCGGGCACGGGCGGCACGCAGACCGTCATCAATGCCGTGGGCGAACTGGTGCGAGCGGGCAAGCGCGTGCTCGTGGTCTCGGCGCGACGTTCGACCCTCGACGGCGTGCGCCACCGGCTGGCCGGCATCGGGCTCGACGGACTGGCGATCTCGAGCCAGAGCGTGCGCCGCGACCTGGTGCGCGCGATCGGGCGCAATGAGAAGGCGTCCGCGCCGAAGGTGAGCGACGTCGACGATGCGCTGGTGCGCCTTCGCAGTGTGCTCATCGACTACCGTCGCGCACTGACCGCGCCCGTCGCCGGCACGGGTTCCTCTGTGCTCGACGCCACACGTCAGCTGACGCGGCTCGCATCGCTGCCGACGCCCCCGTCGACCACCGCTCGCCTCAGCAGCGAGACCCTGCGGCGCCTGGCCGGCGATCGCTCTGCCGCGGCCGAGGCGCTCGCGCAGGCCGCACGTCTCGGGGAGTTCCGCTTCGGTCCCGACGACTCGCCCTGGTACGGCGTCACGTTCTCGAGCACGGACGCCGCGCGTGCCGCGCATCAGCTCGCCGGGCGACTGCACTCCGACAGCGTTCCCGCGCTGCTCGAACGGGGCTATGCGCTGATCGCCCAGACGCACATGCGGCCGTTCGCCACGATCGATGAGCTCGGCGAATATCTGCGGCTGCTGCAGGGCATCCGCGACTCGCTCGACCGCTTCAGTCCGACGGTCTTCGAGCGTCCGCTGGGCGAGCTCATCCAGGCCCATGGTTCGCGCCGTGACGCTCCCGGCATGTCGAGCGCCAATCGTCGTCGACTGCGGCGCCTCGCGAAGGAGTACGTACGCCCCGGGGTGCACGTGACCGAGATGCACGAGTCGCTGCTGCGCATCCAGACGCAGCGCACGCAGTGGCAGCGCTGCGTGGAGGCGGGCGTCGCACCCGAGATCCCGCTGGGACTCGCCGATGTCTACGCCTCGTGGGAGCGCGTGGTGGCCGAGCTGTCCGAGCTCGATGCGGCTCTCGGCAGACGTGAACCGCTCGCATCGCTTCCCGTGGCACGGCTCGTGCGGATCCTCGCCGGTCTCGCGGCCAAGTCGGACGTCTTCGACAACCTCGTCGAGCGCGCCGAGCTGCGCGACCGACTGGCCGATCTGGGCCTCGAGCCGCTGCTGACCGAGCTGTCGGTGCGTCACGTCTCCGAGGCGCAGGTGGGCGAGGAGCTCGAGTTCGCATGGTGGCAGTCGCTCCTCGAACGCGCGCTGCAGGACGATCGCGCGCTGCTCGGCGCGAACACCGCCGTCGTCGACCGTCTCGAACGGGACTTCCGCCTCGTCGACGAGGCGCACGCCGCCATGGCCGGCCCGCTGCTCGCGTGGCAGCTCGCCAACCAGTGGAAGATCGCGATCGTCGATGAGCCCGAGGAGTCGCAGCACCTGCGCAAGGCGCTCACGCAGAAGTCCACGACGACCGCCGAGATCGTCAGCGCCGCCCCCACACTCGTCAGAGCTCTGGCCCCGGTGTGGATCTCGTCGCCCTATCTCGTGCCCGAGATCCCCGACTCCGTGGAATTCGACACGGTTCTGCTGGTGGATGCCGCGGCGATCAACCTCGCCGAAGCAGCCCCGGCGATCCGCCGTGCGCGTCAGGTCGTGGCGTTCGGCGACCCGGTGACCCAGCGGCCGACCGCATTCGACGTCGCCGTGGGGACAGACCCGGAGTGGGAGCCGGAGGTGCCGTTCGACGAGGTGTCGGTGTTCGAGCGCCTCTCGGAACTGCTGCCGGTGATGACCCTCACGCGCAGTTATCGAGCCGGCGGCGAAGACCTCGCCGAGCTGATCAACGACGCGTTCTACGGAGGAGAGATCGTCTCGCTGCCGTGGGCCGGCTCGTACCTCGGCCGGGGCAGCCTGACCGTCGACTACGTCGAGGGCGGCACGGGCGCTCCGGATCCGATCTCGGGTGCCGTCGAGAGTCCGGATGCCGAGGTGGCTCGCGTGGTGACCCTGGTCGTGGAGCACGCGGTGCATCGCCCGAACGAGTCGCTCATGGTGGTCACCGCGAGCCGTCGTCACGCCGAGCGCGTGCGCGCCGCGGTCACGTCGGCCTTCGCCGGACGCTCCGACGTGGCCGATTTCGTGGGCCGCGACACCGCCGAACCTCTCGCCGTGCTCACGCTCGAGGAGTCGGTCGCCGAGAGTCGCGACCGCGTGATCTTCTCGCTCGGATACGGCCTGACCAAGCACGGCCGTGTGCTCAGCGACTTCGGTGACCTGTCATCGCCCGACGGAGAGCGCCTGCTCACGGTCGGCATGACCCGTGCGCGCCGCTCGATGGTGATGGTCTCGTCGATCAGACCCTCCGCGTTCGACGACGGACGGCTGGAGTACGGGGCGGCCACGCTGATGTCGATCCTGGGTGGCCTGGCCGCGCGGGGACGCGAGGCGCGACTGGAGGACCTGGCCGACCCGCTGACCCTCGCACTCGCGAGAGAGCTGCGGCGTCTCGGTGCCGCGGTCGACGTCGACTATCGCGGTCTGCTGCCGCTGGTGGCGCAGCACGCCGGCAAGGCTGTCGTGATCGAGTCGGATCCGGAGACACGCGGAGAGTCTCTGCGCGAGACGCTGCGCCTGCGGCCGAACGTGCTCCGCCGTCTCGGATGGCACTACGTGCGTGTGCACGCCTTCGACCTGTACAGTGACCCGGCGACCGTCGCGTCGCGCATCGCGGAGGTGCTGGGGATCTCGGCATCCACCGTGCGCGCCGACAACGACACGCAGCCGCTCGATCTCGACGACGCGCAGGGATGAACGACGACGACACCCCCTCAGCTCCGCGTCAGAAGGTGGTGCGGGTGACCGGTTCGCGGCGCGCTCGTCTCACGCCGGTCGAGGGCACCGACACCTCTCCGGAGCGCGCCGCGGGGGAGAAGCCGCCGGCATCCGCGCCCCGAGACAAGGGCCCCAACGACGACCGGCTGATGCAGGACGTCCCTCCGCACTACTGAACGCGCGGACGCGTGAGAAACGGCGAACCGCCCGAGATCCGGAGAATCGGTGCGATTCTGTACGGATCTCGGGCGGTCGGCCGGATCTCGGGCGGGGGATGCTCAGCCGCGAGGCGCCTGCTGCTTCGCGAGCAGGTCGCGGATCTCGATGAGCAGCTCGGTCTCGGTGGCGGCTGCCGGCTCTTCTGCAGGCTCTTCGGCCGCGGTGCCCTTGCGGGCTTCGACGTGCGCCTTGAACGTGTTCATCGGCAGCACGAAGACGAAGTAGACGACGGCCGCGACGGCGAGGAAGCTGATGATCGCCGAGATGAGGTCGCCGAGCGGGAAGGTGACGTCGTTGCCGTAGATGTTCGTGACCGTGGGGCCGAAGTTGCCCGCCGCATCCGCCTCGAAGAAGAGCGAGACGAGCGGGTTGATGACGCTGTTCACGACGGCGGTGACGATGGCCGTGAACGCGGTGCCGATGACCACCGCGACAGCCAGGTCGATGACGTTGCCGCGGAGGAGGAATTCCTTGAAGCCTTTGAGCATGGTGATCTCCGTGTTGTTCGGTGAGTCAGGACGATGCGGACGTCGCCGCGGGCGCGGGCTTCGAGCTCGTCGACGATTCTGACTTCGATGATGCCAGGGCGGCGGACGATCCGGCGGAGCCCGAACGCGAGTCGGTGCGATAGAAGCCCGAGCCGTTGAACGTGACGCCGATCGAGCCGTACTGCTTGCGCAGCTCGCCGCCGCACTCGGGGCAGACGGTCAGTGCGTCTTCGGCGAAACTCTGCACGGCGTCGAAGGCGTGGCCGCAGGAGCGGCAGGCATAGGCATAGGTGGGCATAGGGGTCCTCGTGAGGGTCAGCGCCGGGTGGGCGACAGGAGAAGGGTCTGCGTGGGGGTCACGACGCCGGTCACCGGCTGATCGTGCACGTCCCTCGGCAGGAGGTCGAGTATCTCGGAATCATAGATGACCGCGTAGACCGGAGGGCATTTCTGCATGGATCCGATGGTCTTGTCGAAGTAGCCGCGTCCCCAGCCCATGCGCATCCCGCTCCGGTCGACGGCTGCGGCGGGGATGATCATCAGGTCGACATCGTTGACCGCGATGGGGCCCAGCAGCTCGCCGGTCGGCTCGGGGAGCCCGAAGAGCCCTTCGGCGATCTCGTCGTCGTCGGTCGCGACGGCCCAGTCGAGCAGGCCGTCCGCACGGGTCACCGGGAGCAGCACCCGGATGCCGCGGCGCACTGCCTCGCGCACGAACGTCCTCGTGCCGGGTTCGGTCGTGGTCGAGAGGAAGCAGGAGATCGAGCGCGCGCCGAGCGAGTCCACGAGCTGGTCGAGTCGTTCGGTGAGGGCTGCGGCCAGGGCGTCGCGTTGGGATTCGCTCAGCAGCTGCCGTCGTTCGCGGAGTTCCGCACGCAGTGCGCGCTTCTCGTGCTCGACGTCGTTCGCCATGCCTCCGAGTCTACGGCGGCTCCACCGCTAGGCTGTGGGGATGGGTCATCAGAAGATCAAAGCTGTCATTCCCGCTGCAGGACTGGGGACGCGATTCCTGCCCGCGACGAAGGCCATGCCGAAGGAGATGCTGCCTGTCGTCGACAAGCCGGCGATCCAGTACGTCGTCGAAGAAGCGGCGGATGCAGGGATCGACGACATCCTCGTCATCATCGGACGCAACAAGAACGCCATCTCGAACCACTTCGACTCCGTGCCGGAGCTCGAGGTCAAGCTCACCGAGAAGGGCGACATGGGGCGCCTCGAGCACGTCATGAAGTCGAGCGACCTCGCCGACATCCACTTCGTGCGCCAGGGGGAGCCGAAGGGCCTCGGTCACGCGGTGCTGCGCTCTCGCACCCATGTGGGCGACAGCTCGTTCGCCGTGCTGCTCGGCGACGACCTCATCGACGCGCGCGACCCGCTGCTGACCGAGATGATCGCGGAGCACGAGCGTACCGGCGCCGCGGTGATCGCCCTCATGGAGGTCGATCCGTCGAGCATCCACATGTACGGCGCCGCAGCCGTCGAGCCCCTCGAGGGCTCGGACGCCGTGAAGGTCACGGGCCTCGTCGAGAAGCCCCCGGTCGAAGACGCCCCCTCGAACCTCGCGGTCATCGGGCGCTACGTGCTGCCCGCCTCGATCTTCGAGGTGCTCGAGCGCACCGAACCGGGTAAGGGCGGCGAGATCCAGCTGACCGATGCGCTGCAGGTGCTCGCGACGGACGCCGATGGACCCGGCGTGGTGGGAGTCGTGTTCCGCGGACGCCGCTACGACACCGGCGACCGCGTCGACTACATCAAGGCGATCGTGCAGCTGGCCTCGGACCGCGATGATCTGGGGCCGGAGCTGCGGCCGTGGCTCAAGGAGTTCGCAGAGCGCCTCTAGGCGTCATGCTGCGGGGAGCGCGCAGGATGGAACCGGTGACGGGGATGCGGCACGGGGCGATCGAGCTGCGCCTCGTGCGCCCGCGCGACGCGAGAGCGCTGCAGCACGAGCTGCTCTCGAACAGGCAGTGGCTGCAGCCGTGGGAGGCGACCGTGCCCTACGGCTCGGTCTCGTTCGACATGCGGCTCAGCATCCGGCGTCTGCTGCAACAGCACCGCGAGGGCGCCGGCTATCCGTTCGTCATGGAGTACGAGGGCGAGATCGCGGGGCAGCTCAACGTCTGGGGTGTCGCACGAGGGTCGCTGTGCTCGGCCACGATCGGCTACTGGGTGAGCGAGCGGTTCGCCGGCAAGGGGATCACTCCCACGGCCGTCGCTCTCGCCACCGACGCCTGCTTCACCGAATACGCGCTGCATCGCATGGAGATCTGCATCCGTCCCGAGAACGCGGCGAGCCTGCGCATCGTGCAGAAACTCGGCTTCCGCTACGAGGGGCTGCGGCGCCGGTACATCCACATCGACGGGGACTGGCGCGACCACTACGCGTTCGCGCTCACGAGAGAGGATGTGCCGCAGGGGGTTCTCGCGCGATGGGTGAGCGGGCAGGTGCCGCCGGACGCCGCGACGATCCCGCCGGCAGACCGCATGATCATCTGATCGTCGCCATGTCGCCACGTCGTCGCGAGCGGAACTCGTCGCGACACGCGCTCGCGCAGAGCCTCGTCGTCGCCGCTGTTCCCGTACCGTTGGGGACATGGACGGGCCGGTGCTGAGCGGGGGAGTGATCGTGCTCGTCGCTGCCCTCCTGTGGATGCTGTACCTGCTGCCCTCGTGGCGCGGCAGGTTCCAGTACGACGCCGCCGAGCGCAACGCCGTCAGACTCAACCAGGCCCTCCGAGTGCTCGCCGAGACGAGTGAGACCCCCGACGAAGTGCGCCTCGAGCTCAACGCCCGCACGGCTCTCGCACAGCAGAAGCTCGCGAAGCGCGTGCAGTCCGAGCGTGAGGCGGCAGAACTCGAAGCGCTCCGTCAGGAGCTCGCCGCGACCAGGGCCGACCCCGTGATCCGTCAGGCGCGTGCACGCCGGCGCGTGCGGGTCACCGCGACGGCCCTCGCTCTGGTGGGACTCGCGATCGCCGGCCTCGGAGTGTGGCAGCTGCTCATGGCACAGACGCAGCTGCTGATCTGGATCGGCGGCGCCCTGACGATCGGGTCGGCAGTCGTGCTGCAGCGCATGGCGTCGGTCGCGTCGCGCGCGGCTCGTCGCCCGGCTCAGGTTGCCGAGGCGCCGGCTCCGCGCGTGGCTCCCGCTCTGCACGATCAGGGGCCCGCGACGTGGACCCCTCGTCCGCTTCCCGAGCCGCTCATGTCGGTCGCGGGTTCTCGTGCCCAGGCCGCCCGTGCGGAGATCGAGGCGCAGGAGGAGCGTCGCAAGGCCGCTCGTCTCGCAGAGCTCCGCGAGCGCGCCGAGCGGATGGCGCCGGATGCTCCGGTGCAGCTGCCCGCGGCCTCGTCGCCCTACGCGCGCATGGGCTTCGTGGACGACGCCGAGATCGAGGCGCACGTGCGCGATCTGCTCGTCAAGCGGGCCGCCGGGTGACCTGCGGGTGACGCGGACACCTCGTCGATCGTGATAACGTAGACGAGGTTCACGGGCCTATGGCGCAGTTGGTAGCGCGCCTCGTTCGCATCGAGGAGGTCAGGGGTTCGAATCCCCTTAGGTCCACACCGTGAAGAAGGCCCCGCGCTTACGCCCGGGGCCTTCTTCGTGTCCGGCTGCCTCGGTCGGCGCCTCGTGTCGGAATCGCGGGCGGATGGCGACGACACGTGCCACCCGAGCTCGCGGGTGTGCCGCGGCGTCTGCCTCGGTTGGCGCCTCGGGTCGGAATCGCGGGGGGATGGCGTCAACGGGTGCCAATTGAGTTCCGCGGCTCACCGGGCCACCCGTGATTCGAGCACCGCGGCGGTCTCGCGCACGGCATCCGCGAGCGTCAGCTCATCGAGGTCGGAACCTGCCCAGGTCACGGCGACGGCTGCAACCGGCCAGCCCGTGTGATCGCGCAGGGCGGCGCCGACCGAGCGCAGTCCGTCGGCCACCTCGCTGTCTTCCGTCGCGTAGCCGCGGGCGCGCACCTCTCGCAGCACTTCGCGGAGCGCGCTCGGCGTGCGGGGTCCCCTGCCCGTGCGGTCGGGGAACGCCGAGGCGCTGGGGTAGAGCGCCCGCACCTGTTCGCGCGGAAGCGCCGCCAGCATGGCACGCCCGGATGCCGTGAGGTGGGCGGGCAGCCGGACGCCGACATCCGTGACCAGCGCCGGGCGTCGAGGCGCGCGCTCCTCGACGATGTAGAGCACGTCGCCGCCGCTCATCACCGCGAGATGGGCGCTCTCGCCGAGGCGGTCGGACAGTGCGGCGATCAACGGCCGTCCCAGGCGGGCGAGGGGCTGTTGGCGCGAGTAGCCTCCCGCGAGCTCGAAGGCGGAGGTGCCGAGTCCCCACCGTCGCTCTTCCCGTAGATGCATCACGAAGCCGTGGGCGGCGAGGGTGGTCAGCAGGTGGTAGACGGTCGAGCGGGGGAGGGCGAGCTCGCGGGCGATCGCCGACGCCGCGACGGGCGCCGGGCGGCCGGCGAGGTAGCGGAGGATGCGCAGGGTCTGATCGGCCGCGGGGACCTGCGCGGCCCCGGGCGAGGGACCGGCGCTATTGTCTGGGATCACAGACACAGCCTGCCACGCCCCTCTGCCGAGAGCGAGCCTCGGGGTGTGGAATCGAGACATGAGTCATCCGTCCCCCGTTCTCGTCGGCGCCGCACCCCTGAGCCCCGCGGATGTCGTCGCCGTCGCCCGGCACGACGCTCCCGTCACCCTGACGCCAGAGTCGATCGAACGCGTCGCCGAGACCCGCGCCGTGATCGACGGGCTCGCGGCCGACCCGCATCCGCACTACGGGGTCTCGACGGGGTTCGGCGCGCTCGCCACGACCTTCATCGCACCGGATCGTCGTCTGCAGCTGCAGGCGAGTCTCATCCGCTCGCACGCCGCCGGGACCGGGGCCGAGGTCGAGCGCGAGGTCGTGCGCGGCCTGCAGCTGCTGCGCCTGCAGACTCTGGCGTCGGGTCGAACCGGTGTGCGACCGGTCGTCGTCGAGACCTACGCCGCGCTGCTCAACGCCGGCATCGTGCCGGTCGTGCGAGAGTACGGCTCTCTCGGATGCTCTGGCGACCTCGCGCCTCTCGCCCACATCGCGCTCGCCGCGATGGGGGAGGGAGACGTCCGCGACGCGGAGGGTGCGCTCGTTCCGGCAGCCGACGCCCTGGCCGCCGCGGGGATCGAGCCGCTCACGCTGGTCGAGAAGGAGGGGCTCGCGCTCATCAACGGCACCGACGGGATGCTGGGCATGCTCGTGCTGGCGCTGCAGGATCTCGCGGACCTGCTGCTGACGGCCGACGTCGCCGCCGCCATGTCGGTCGAGTCGCAGCTCGGCACGGACGCCGTCTTCGCCGCCGATCTCATGGCGCTGCGTGCGCAGACGGGGCAGGCGGAGTCCGCGGCGAACCTCCGTGCGTTCCTGCGAGACTCGCCGATCGTGCACAGCCACAAGGGGCCGGAGGACGGCCGGGTGCAGGACGCCTACTCGCTGCGCTGCTCGCCCCAGGTGCACGGAGCCGCGCGCGACACCATGACGCACGCCGCGATGATCGCCGACCGCGAGCTCGCCAGCGTGATCGACAACCCGGTCATCACGGTCGACGGGCGTATCGAGTCGAATGGCAACTTCCACGGGGCGCCGGTCGCGGCGGTGCTCGACTTCCTCGCCATCTCGGTCGCCGATGTCGCCTCGGTGTCGGAACGCCGGACCGACCGCGCGCTCGATCCCGCACGGAGCCACGGACTGCCGCCCTTCCTCGCGGACGAGGTCGGCGTCGACTCGGGGCTCATGATCGCCCAGTACGCCGCCGCCGGCATCGTGTCGGAGCTCAAGCGGCTCGCCGTGCCCGCATCCGTCGACTCCATCCCGTCGTCGGCCATGCAGGAGGACCACGTCTCGATGGGCTGGGCGGCTGCCCGCAAGCTGCGTCGCGCGATCGACGGTCTGGGTCGCATGCTGGCGATCGAGATCCTCACGGGCGCCCGTGCACTCGATCTGCGGGCGCCACTGCAGGCCGGCCCCGCGACCGGCGCCGTGCGCGACCTCGTCCGCACGGTCGCCGCCGGGCCGGGCCCCGACCGATTCCTCTCACCCGACATCGAAGCCGTGACCGCGCTCGTGCAGTCCGGCGCCGTCGCCCGCATCGCACAGGAGCACGCATGACTGACACGACATCCCGGATCGTCCGCGCCCCTCGGGGAAACCAGCGCACCGCCAAGAGCTGGGGCGCCGAAGCCGCCAAGCGGATGCTGATGAACAACCTCGACCCCGAGGTCGCCGAGCACCCCGAAGATCTCGTCGTCTACGGCGGCACAGGCAAGGCGGCACGCAGCTGGGAGGCGTACGACGCGATCGTGCGCACGCTCGACGAGCTCGAGCCCGACGAGACGCTGCTCGTGCAGTCGGGCAAGCCGGTCGGCGTCTTCCGCACGCACGAGTGGGCGCCCCGCGTGCTGATCGCCAACTCGAACCTCGTGGGGGACTGGGCGACGTGGCCCGAGTTCCGCAAGCTCGAAGAGCTCGGCCTGATCATGTACGGGCAGATGACCGCGGGCTCGTGGATCTACATCGGCACTCAGGGCATCCTGCAGGGGACCTACGAGACGTTCGCGGCCGTCGCACGCTCGTTGGGCAGGGACTCGCTCAGGGGAACGCTGACGCTCACCGGAGGTGCGGGGGGAATGGGTGGCGCGCAGCCGCTCGCCGTCACGCTCAACGAGGGCACTGTGCTGATCGTCGATGTCGACGAGTCGCGACTGGCCCGCCGGGTCGAGCACGGCTACCTCGACGAGTACACCGCCGACCTCGATGCGGCGGTCGCACGGGTCGTCGCCGCGAAGGAGGCCGGTGACTCGCTCTCGGTGGGCGTCGTCGGCAATGCGGCAGAGGTGTTCCCCGAGCTGCTGCGTCGAGGCGTGCCGATCGACATCGTGACCGACCAGACCAGCGCGCACGACCCGCTCGCCTACCTGCCGGTCGGCATCTCGGTCGCGGACTGGAGGGCCGAGGCAGAGCGCGACGCCGAGGAGTTCACGCGGCGCTCGCGCGAGTCGATGGCGCAGCACGTCGCCGCGATGGTCGCGTTCCAGGATGCGGGCGCGGCGGTCTTCGACTACGGCAACTCGATCAGGGCCGAGGCGCAGCTGGGCGGCTTCGACCGCGCCTTCGAGTTCCCCGGCTTCGTGCCGGCGTACATCCGCCCGCAGTTCGAGGAGGGTCGCGGACCTTTCCGCTGGGCGGCGCTCTCGGGCGACCCGGAGGACATCCACAAGACCGACCGGGCGATCGCCGAGCTGTTCCCGGAGGACAAGGCGCTGCACCGCTGGCTCGAGAAGGCCGGCGAGAAAGTGCACTTCGAGGGCCTGCCCGCGCGCATCTGCTGGCTCGGATACAAGGAGCGCCACCTCGCGGGCCTCAAGTTCAACGAGATGGTGGCCTCGGGCGAGCTCGCCGCGCCGATCGTGATCGGGCGTGATCACCTCGACTCGGGATCCGTGGCCTCGCCGTATCGCGAGACCGAGGCCATGAAGGACGGCTCGGATGCGATCGCCGACTGGCCGCTGCTCAATGCGCTGCTCAACACGGCATCCGGTGCCTCATGGGTCTCGCTGCACCACGGCGGAGGCGTCGGCATCGGTCGCTCGATCCACGCCGGGCAGGTGACGGTCGCCGACGGGTCGGCGCTCGCCGCCGAGAAGCTCGAACGCGTGCTCACGAATGACCCGGGCACCGGGGTCATGCGTCACGTCGACGCCGGCTACGAGCATGCGCGCGATGTCGCTCGCGAGCGCGGCCTGAAGGTGCCGATGCTGTGAGCACCGTGTTGATCACGAACATCGGCGAGCTGACGACCAATGTCCGCTCGCTCCACGGCGACCGATTCGGCACTCTCCACGATGCGGCGGTGCTCATCGACGGCGGGAGGGTCGCCTGGGTCGGCTCCGCCCCCGACGCGCCAGCCGCGGATGCCGTCATCGACGCGGCAGGACGAGCCGTGATCCCGGGGTTCGTCGACAGTCACAGCCATCTGGTGTTCGGCGGCGATCGCGCCGACGAGTTCGAGGCGCGCATGGCCGGACAGAAGTATGCCGCCGGCGGCATCCGTTCGACCGTCGCCGCGACCCGAGCCGCGAGCGACGACGAACTGCGTGCGCGACTGAGAGGGTTCCTCGACGAGATGCTCGCCCAGGGCACCACGACCGTCGAGATCAAGAGCGGGTACGGCCTCAGCGTGCGAGACGAGGAGCGGGTGGTGCGGCTCGCGGCCGAGGTCACGCCCGAGGTCACCTTTCTCGGAGCGCACGTCGTGCCCGCGGAGTATGCCGACCGGGCGGACGAGTACGTCGACCTCGTGACGGGGCCGATGCTCGACGTCTGCGCTCCCCATTCGAAGTGGATCGACGTGTTCTGCGAGACCGGTGCGTTCTCGGTCGAGCAGTCACGACGAATCCTGGAAGCAGGCATCGCGAAAGGCCTGACGCCCCGCGTGCATGCGAGCCAGCTCGGGCCCGGCGGCGGGGTGCGTCTCGCGGTCGAGCTCGGCGCTGCGTCCGTCGACCATGGCACCTACCTGACCGACGACGACATCGAGGCTCTCGCGGCGTCCGACACCGTGCTCACGTTGCTGCCCGGCGTCGAGTTCTCGACCCGGCAGCCGTATCCGGACGCGCGTCGGCTGATCGATGCGGGCGTCACCGTCGCGATCGCCTGCGACACCAACCCGGGGTCGAGCTTCACGTCATCCATGCCGTTCTGCATCGCGATCGCGGTACGCGACATGGGTATGACTCCCGCCGAGGCCGTGTGGGCAGCGACGGCCGGGGGAGCGCGGGCACTGCGACGCGACGACATCGGAGTGATCGCGGTGGGAGCGCGTGCCGACATCGTGCTGCTGAAGGCACCTACACGCACTCACCTCGCGTACCGGCCGGGGGTGCCCCTCGTGCAGCAGGTCTGGAAAGACGGCGCCGCGATGCTCGGCGCCCCGACGACCGGAGCGGAGGATCATGGCTCTCTCGCACGATGATCTGTGGCCCCGCGCGGGGTCGTGGCCCTCTTTCGAAGGTCGGGATGACGCGGATGCCGTGCTGCTCGGCGTTCCCACGTGGCGCACCTCGCTCTCACCGACCGGCGCCCACGCGACGCCGGCGGCCATTCGCGACGCCCTGACCCGCTACAGCGCCACGCTCATGGGGCCGCCGGTGGTGGATCTCGCCGCAGTACTGCGCGTGCTCGACGCCGGCGACATCTCGGAGCCCGACGGCGACGACGGCATCGCCTCGACGGTCGCGCGAGTGCGCGAACTCGCTGACTCCGCCCGTCTGGTGATCGCGCTCGGTGGCGACAATGCCCTGACCTATCCGGTGGCGCGGGGAGCGGGTGCCACCGGTCTCATCACGATCGACGCGCATTTCGATCTGCGTGACGGGGTGTCGAACGGATCGCCGGTGCGACGGCTCGTAGAGGACGCCCCAGAGGGCGAGCGGGTCGACCCGTCGCGAATCGTCCAGATCGGCATCGCCGACTTCGCGAACTCCGCGGCCTATGCCGCGCGCGCCGCGGAGTGGGGCATCCGCGTCATCACCCTCGACGAGGTGCGGCGCCGAGGGATTCCGGACGTCGCGGCCGAAGCGGCGCGTATCGCGGGGTCGGGGCCGGCTGCCCGCATACATCTCGATGTCGACGTCGATGCGGCCGACCGCGCGGCTGCCCCCGGGTGTCCGGCGAGCGTGCCCGGCGGGTTCGCCGCGGCTGAGCTCCGCGCACTCGTGCGCGCGACCGTGGCCGACCCGCGCGTGGTCAGCGCCGACATCGCCGAGGTCGACGCCACCGCCGACACGGATGACATGCGCACGGTGCGGCTCGCGGCCCTGTGCGTCCTGGAGATGCTGGCGGCCCTCGCCACGCGCTGACGCCTGCACGTCGTCGATTCGGTTCACACGATCCATGCGCGACACGTCGGTGCCGCCGCGCCGTCGTCCGATCGGCGATGTCTACGCTGGGGGGAATCCCCCCCCCCAGCACCGAAAGGCTCATCAATGTCGCTGACCCTCCCCGCTCCGTCTCTGCCCGACCCGACGACCGTTCCCGCATTGCGCTGGGGTGTCATCGGCACAGGCATCGCCGGCAAGTTCGTGCACGCGATCCATGCCCACACCGAGCAGCGGGCGGTCGCCGTCACCGCGCGTGATCGCGGCAAGACCGAGGCATTCGCCGCCGATCACGGCATCGCACGAGTGCTGCCGAGCGTCGACGCGCTCGTCAGCGACCCCGAGATCGATGTCGTGTACGTCGCGACGCCGCATCCGCTGCACCGCGATCAGGCGCTCGCGGCGATCGCGGCAGGCAAGCACGTGCTCATCGAGAAGCCGATCGCGATGTCGTCAGCCGAAGCCCGCGAGATCACGGATGCCGGCCGCGCGGCCGGCGTGCTGGTGATGGAGGCCATGTGGACCAGGTATCTGCCGCAGACCGATGTCATGCGCAGGGTGCTCGCCGACGGTGTGATCGGTGACCTCCGTCTGGTCACGGCCGACTTCGGTTTCACCATGCCCTACGTGCCCGAGCATCGACTCTGGGATCCGGCGCTCGGAGGAGGCGCGCTGCTCGACGCCGGCGTGTATCCGATCTCCTTCGCGTCGTCGGTTCTCGGCGCGCCCACCGAGATCGTGGCCCGGGGAGACAGCGGGCCGGGTGGTGTCGATGTCAGGGCCGACCTGCTGCTGTCGTATGCCTCCGGTGCCCGGGCGTTCGCCAGCACGTCGTTGCAGACCGCGATGCCCGTGACGGCCGCGGTGCTCGGCTCGCGCGGCCGCATCGAGATCGGCAGCCCGTTCTTCGGTCCCTCATCGATCAGCGTGACCCTCGGCGGTTTCGGCTCGTCCGAGACGGCCACCTTCTCGGACGACCGTTTCGAGGCGGTCCACGCCGGCCTCGGTTACCAGGCGACCGCGCTGGCCTCGTATGTCGCGGATGGACGAGTGGAGTCCCCTGTGCACACGCATGATGACGTCATCGGCGTGATGCACGTGATCGACGTGGCCCGCGCGGCGATCCGCGAGTCGGCGCCCTCGGCGGATTGAGCGCGTCATGAGCATCGTCGGTCAGATGCTGCAGGGACCTCGGGGGCGTCGCCTGTGCCTCGCCTCCGTGTGCAACGCCGACGATGCCGTGAGGACCGCGGTGTTCTGGCTCGGACACGAACTCGATCCGAATCCGGGAACGATCATCCGATTCGGTGCCGACGACGGTGAGCCCGTCGCGGACCCCACGTTCACTGCCGCCGAGGTCGCCGATCTGATCCGGCGCGTCGATCTCCCCCTGCCCTCGGCGCAAGCCGTGCGCGATGCCCTGGGCGAGTCCGTCGACCATGCGCGGTACTGGCAGGAGCCGGACGGCACGGATGCGGTGGCCGCGCTGCCCGAGGTGCACGACGCGCTGCGCCCCATCGCCGAGCGACTCGTGTCGGCCATGCCCCACCTGACCGCACCGTTCTCACCGACGCAGTGGGCGGTCGACTGGCGGCCGGCGTCTGACGGGACGCCGCTCGACCGCGATCCGGCATCCGTTCTCACGGCGTGGTCGCAGGAGCAGCGGGACGAGGAGAAGCAGGCGTCGCACGATCGCCCCTCGGATCCGAGTGCGAACTTCTCGGGGTCGTGGTGGTCGGTTCCGTGGCGGCTGCGGACGACTCGCGCCCACGCGATCGACGCGCTGCAGTATGTGGAGGACTCGCTCGGCTGGAAGGTCGCGACCGTGATTCCCGTGCGGGGAGCCGGCCGGATCCTCGAGGTGGCCTCGGCTGACGACTGGGCCGAGCTGTGCCGGGAGTTCCCGATGGACGTGACGGCGTCTCGTCGCCACGACTGGTTCCGGGTGACGGCACGCGGCGGACGCTGGGTCATCCCCGACTGGGAGCGCGTGGCCGAGCGGTGGGACGCCGTGCATCTCACGACTCTGGGATACCTCTCGGCGGCCACGCGCCTCATCGAGGTCGACGACGAGCGAGCGACGGTCATCGGCGGGTGGGCGCCCGACTCCACGGTGTGGCTCACCGACGCTATGCGCGAGTGGGAGGAGCCGCGTCAGGAGTGGCGCTTCGTCGAGGACGGGAGCCGGTGGCTGTGGGAGCCGACGGGCGAACCGGGAGCCTGAAGCGTCACTCGGCGACGTATCCGGTCGCCGGGTCTATCGACGCGAGGAATCCCCGGATGAACGCGACGGCCTCGTCGTCGGTGGGCGCAGCGCCGTCGGAGCGACCGGCCGCGAATCCGTAGCCGGGGCGGGGGCCGCTGACCCAGGAGTACTGGATCGAGTCCCCGTCACGGTCGACGTCGAAGGTCTCGCCGTCCACGGTGAGGGTGAAGAGCCTGGTCATGGGCCGATGCTCGCACGGAGCGCTACCCGACAACGAACCGGGGATCGTGCTCGTAGTCGTGTCGTCTGAGATCGAGTGCTGCGGCGACCTGTGCGGGCGCGTCGTCACCGACGAGGACGCGCAGGCGTCGGTCGTCTTCGGAGGCGACGTGCTCGAGGACGGCTGCCGCGGCATCCGCCGGTGTCGTGCCGCCACCCGACTCGCCCGCGGGCCACGGGACCTCGGCGGTGCCGAACAGTTCGGTCCGCTGCTCGTCGTAGACCTCGGACGGCGCGCTGAACCGCATGCTCGTCCCCGCCCACGCCGTGTCGAGCGCACCCGGCTCGATCAGGGAGACCCGGATGCCGAAACGTCGCACTTCCGCGGCCATCGCTTCGCTGAAGGCCTCGAGCCCCCATTTGCTCGAGTTGTAGAGACCCAGCATCGGCATCGTGCCCACCGCTCCGACGGTCGAGATCTGAACGATGTGTCCGCCGCCCTGCTGCCGCATGATCGGGATCACGGCCTGGCTGAGCCAGAGCGGGCCGAGCAGGTTCGTGTCCATGATCGCGCGCACGTCTTCTTCGGATGCCTCCTCGACCGCGCCGATCAGGCCGTAGCCGGCGTTGTTGACGAGCACGTCGATGCGTCCGCGCCACTCGGCGGCACGCCGCACCGTGTCGTGCGCTGCGACGCGGTCGCGCACATCGAGGGTCATGACGGTCAGCCGGTCGTGATCGGGCAGCGCGTGTTCGCCGCGGACCGTCGCGACGACGGTGTGTCCCGCATCGAGGGCGGCCTCGACGAGGGCGCGTCCGAGGCCGCGGCCGGCGCCGGTGATCATCCAGGTCTGCGGCGATGAGCTCATGGGGCGATCGTACCTACCGATCCCTCGCAGCAGAGGTTGCCGACCGGGCGGTTCGAGCGGTCAACTCGGGGTGACCGGCGAGCCGACCGGACTCCCGGTGAGCGTCACGCGTGCGTGCCCGCCACCACGATCCGCAGCGTCAGACCCCCGGGATGAGCAGGTGCGCGATCGTGAAGATGGCGAGGCCCGCGAGAGCTCCGACGAACGTGCCGTTCAGGCGGATGTACTGCAGGTCGCGTCCGACCATGAGCTCGATCTTCTCGGTGGTCTCGATCGGGTCCCAGCGCTCGACGGTGTCGGTGATGATCGAGGCGATGTCGTGGCGGTAACGGTCGACCAGGAAGACCGCCGCATCCGACACCCAGGTGTCGACGCGGTGCTGCAGAGCAGTGTCGGTGGTGAGTCGGTCGCCGACCTCCTGCAGGGCCTGGGCCGCGCGGACGCGCAGTCCGCTCTCGGGGTCGGCCAGCGCGGCGAGGAGTCCGTTCTTGGCGGTGTTCCATGCCTCGGCGGCGAGGGCGCCCACGCGCGGGCTGTCGAAGAGCGAGGACTTGGC
>NZ_CAUQVQ010000013.1:0-58540 GCF_963521645.1 uncultured Microbacterium sp.
TCCGACGACTTCTCGATCACGGTGTCGGGCGTCGACGCCCCCGGCACCGTCCCCGTCGTCGCCCCCGCCGTTCGCCCCGCAGCCGCCGGCGTTCGGCCCGCCCCAGCCGCCTGCACCGTTGGACGTGCCGTCACCGTCGGCCGAATCCGGAGCTCCCGCTGCGCCGCAGCCCGTGACGCTGCCGCACGTGTCGTCCGACGCCCCGCAGTTCAGCGGACACGCGGAGTTCGACGCATACTCGGGCGCAGCACCGGTCGAGCCCGCACAGGCCGAGCCCGCACAGGTCGAGCCCGCACCGGCCGAGCCTGCACAGGTCGAGCCCGAGGCGCACCCCGCGACCGGGATCATGGCCGCCATGGGCGCTGAGGCCCAGGCGCCTTCGTCGGAGTCGTCGGAGCAGCGGTCGGTCCCGACCGCGGCATTCACGCCGGAAACGCCGGTCGATCCGGCAGGCGCCCCCGAGCACCAGCCGGCCCCGCCGGCACCGGCGGCACCCGCTGCGCAGCCCCAGCCGTACGCCGCTCCCGCCCCCGCGCAGCACGCCGCCGCCGCAGAGCAGCCGGCACGCGCGGTGCGTCCTGTGCCTCCGTCGTTCCGAGAGTCCGCCTCGCCCGCAGACGCTCCCGCTGCGCCCGGCATCCGTCCCGCACCCCTGCCGCCTACCGCCGAGACGTCCGCTCCCGTCGCACCTGCCGTCGATGGCGCCGGGCAGCCGGGTGCCGTTCCCGCAGGTGCCGTTCCCGCAGGTGCCGTTCCCGCAGGTGCCGGTCTCGCCGGCGACGTCGACAAGACGGTCGTGAGCCCGCGTCCGACAGACGACGATCTCGACGCGACCGTGGTGGTCGCCCGCAAGCGCGGAGTCCGACGATCCCTCGTGCTCGATGACGGCCGCACCTTCGCACTGTCGGGAGCGAGCGTCGTGATCGGCCGCAATCCGATCGGCGATCCGGGCGAGCAGCGACTCGCGATCTCCGACACGACCCGCACGCTGTCGAAGACGCACGCGAGACTCGTCGTGCACGAGGACGAGTGGCGTCTGACCGACCTCCACGCCACCAACGGCGTCGTCGTGGTCGAAGAGAACGGCACCGAGACCCTGCTCGACCCCGGTGAGAGCGTCACGGGCAACGGACGCTTCATCCTCGGCGAGGTCGGCATGCACGTCGTCGCGGAGCGCGATTCGTGACCGTCGCCTCGGTCGTCCTCAATGTCGCGGCGCTGTCCGACACCGGTCTCACGCGCGCCGCGAACGAGGACTCGGTGCTCGCCGCCTCGCCGATCTTCCTCGTCGCAGACGGAATGGGCGGCCATGAGGCGGGAGACCGCGCGAGCGCTGCCGTGGTCGCGGCGTTCGAGCCGCTGGTCGGCGCCACTGTGCGGGTCGATGACGTCGGGGACGCGCTGAGCCGCGCGGCCCGGGTCGTCGAGGAGATCGCGGCCGAGCACCGGCGGGGCGCGGGAAGCACTGTCTCGGGCGTGGCGCTGCTCGAGCACGACGGTGCGCCGCATTGGCTCCTCTTCAATGTGGGCGACTCGCGCGTGTACCGGCTGCTCGGCAGCGAGCTCACTCAGCTCACGATCGACCACTCGCTCGGACAGGAGCTCGTGGATGCCGGCGAGCTGCGCCCCGAGGACCTCGCGACCTTCGGGCAGCGCAATGTGATCACGCGCGCGATCGGCGCGCCGGACAGCACGGCAGACAGCTGGCTGCTCCCGGTCGTGGACGGCGAGCGGCTGCTGCTCTGCTCCGACGGGCTCAGCGGCGAGGTGAGCGACGAAGGGATCCGCGCGACGCTCACGATGAACGGGCGCCCCGAGACGGCCGCCGCAGCGCTCATCCGTCGTGCGCTGCAGTCCGGGGGGCGTGACAACGTCTCCGTCGTGGTGATCGACGTGGTCGGCGGAGGCGCACGTACTCGCCCGGCGAGGGACAGTACAGCGGGGCACGCGGAGGCGGTCGCTCTGACCGACTCCATGCTCGAGGGCACGACGATTCCGGTGCGGGTGAGATGACGGCCGAGGACAACGTCGAAGAGACGGTCATGCTCACGCGGCGCGATCGGCGTCGCGCGGGCGCGCGTGCCGTTCCCGAGCCGAACGAGGCACCGCCGCTCGATCGCGACGAGGAGCCGGGCGCGGATCCTTCGTCCGATCAGGAGGCGACCGTCGTCGTGGATCGCTCGCCGACCGGAACGTCGGAGCCCGCCGATGAGGCGACCGTGGTGGTGGATCGCTCGCCGACCGTGGCACCGGAGCCCGCAGACGACGCGACCGTCGTCGTCGAGCGCGGCTCGACGACCGGACCGGATGCCGCCGATGATGCGACGGTCGTCGTCGCGCGTCCGGCTCGACGCGCGCGCCGCGATGACGACGCGGTGCGCGATGACGCTGCCGCCGAGGAGCCTGTGCCGTCGGATGCGGAGGTGACGGCGTTCGCGGCACCCGCGGAGCGCGCCCCGGCCATCTACAAGCCCCGCCCCGCCCCGCGGGAGCCGAGCGCGCCTCCGGTCGTCGTCGGCGGAGAGTCGCCGACCCGTGTCGACGACCCATCGAGACCATCGGTCGCCAAGCAGGCGCGACGGTGGGGGATGCTCACTCTCGTCGCCTTCGGCGTCGCATGCGTCGCGTCGGTGGCGGGACTCGTCGGAGTCGGTCTCCTGGCCCTCGGCTGACCTCGCGATCGCCCGGCGTGTGCCTCGTGCAGGGGCGGTGACGTCGGATCGCGGTCAGCGCACCCGCGTCGCCTCCGAGTACGGGTCGGCGCGGTTCAGCAGTCCGTCCTCGCGGTCGATCTCGACCTGATCGATCACAGGCTCCTGCCGCCGACGGCGCAGGACGATAAGGATGCCGAGCACCCCGAGGAGGCTCGCTCCGCCGATCGCGGTGATCAGTGCGGCGTCTCGTGTGCGCAGGAACGGAGAGGATCCGTGATCCGGGTTCACGGCCGCGGCGGGTGGACGGGCCTGACTGTCGGCGGTGTCGAAGAAGGGACTCACGGGTCCCCGGGTCGTCTCATCCGGCAGCAGCTCGATGGCGGCGATCGGCTGGATGAGGCCCCAGCCGTTCTCGTCGTCTCGATTGTCGGCGTCGGCGCGCAAGGCCGTCGCGGTGAGCCGATAGGCCCACCCGGCAGGGGGATCCTCCGGATGCGCCTGGGCGACGAGAGCCGCCGCGGCGCTCGCATACCCTGTCGCGAAGCTCGAGGCCGGTGCGTCGGCGGCGAACACGCAGTCGCCGCCGCCGGGGAAGGCCGTCAGCACATCGCTGCCGGGGGCCGTCACATCGACCTGCGGCCCGTGGATCGAGGAGTCCGTGGCGAGCCCGCGCGCGTCGGCGGCGCTGACGCCCAGGGCCTGTTCGTAGGCGGCGGGGTAGCGCGCCGCATCCGCCGCATCCTCGTCGGACGAGCGGTTCCCCGCGCTCGCGACCACGAGCGCTCCGACGGCAGCGGCGTGCTCCACCGCTGCCCGAAGCGCGGGGGAGTCGGTGGTCTGGGACAGCGACACGTTGATGATGTCGGCGCCGTTGTCGGCCGCCCAGTGGATGCCGTCGGCGAGGCGCTCGGACGTGGGGCCGAACCCCTTGTCGACGTCCTGCTGGCTGTTGCTGCGGAACACCCGCACCGACAGCAGCTGTGCGTCGGGGGCGAGCCCCACCACTCCCGAGTCGGGCACCGGCTGTGCGGCGATCTGACCGGCGATGGCGGTGCCGTGACCGGTCGTGTCACTCAGACCGTCGCTGCGCTCGCCGTCTCCCACCAGGTCGATGCCGCCGATGATCGTGCCGGCGAGATGAGAATTCCCGGCGTCGACACCGGAGTCGACGATCGCCACCACGACGCCCTCGCCCGTCGCAAGGCGATTCGCGCCCTCGGCGCCGAGCACTGCGAGCGCCGAGGGTGTCTCCGGAGAGTAGACGACCGTGCCGGGAGTGCAGGCGTCTCCCGCGGTCGCCGTGCGTGCGAGGGCGCTCGGCACGGTGCCCCCGGGCGAGGCCGACGCCGCCGAGGGAACCGCCGCGCCGAAGACAGCAGCGCCGAGTGCGAGCACGGCGACGGCGGACAGTCGGCGGCGCATCACTTCGTTCCGGAGCCGGGGGTCTCCCGCGCGGCCTCCGCGCTCAGTGCGGGACCTGCTGCGAAGAACTCGATCCAGGCGTCCGAGACCTGGCCGACGTCGGAGAGCGAGTATCCGAGCTGAGTGATCGCACCGCTCGCGGCGTCTTCCGAGCCCTCATCGAGAGTCGCGCCGGGAATCGCGTACGCGGTTCCGGACTCGTCGATCAGCACGGCCATGCCCGCGGCATCCGGCGAGCCGCCCGTCACCTCGACGAGCGCCCCGGCGCCGACCGCGACATCGACGCGCGACCGCTCCTCGGGAAGCTCGGCGGTGGTCGAGCTGAGCACCGTGCGGGCATCATCGCCGAGCACGGCGCAGGGCGTCTCTCCGTTCGGGAGAGGGGCGAGAGGCTGGGTGGGCCAGTCTGCACCGGCCACGCTCGGCATCGTCGGGATGTCGGCCACGTCGGCCGGCGAGACCTCGACCTCGCGAGCCTGCTGGCCGCTGCCGAGGAGGTAGAGCTGGTAGGCGAGCGGGCTGAGCTGTGCGAGCTCGCCCGAGGCCAGGGCGACGTACCGTTCCTCAGCCGGGCTGCCCTGCGTGTGCACGATCGCTCCGGCGGTGAGCTCGGTGCCCTCGACCGCGGCTCCGAAGCCGTTGATGGTGATGGGTGCGAGCTCGTCGCCCGACGCGAACAGGTTGAGCCAGCGTCCGTCCACCTCGAGGATGTCGCTCGCTCCGAGGCCGACCGCACGCAGCACGGCGTTGGCATCGCCGGGCGCGACGGCGTACCGCAGGCCGTCCGAGATCACGAAGAGGTCCTCGCCGCGCTGCACGACGGCTCCCGTGCCGGTCGAGACCGCGGCGATCGGGTCGTCGGAGAGCGAGACGGCCGCGCCCGCGCCGTCGTCGATGCACGCCGTCCAGGAGGAGTTGATGAGCGCACCGGGGGCCGGGAGATCGTCGGGAGCGCCGAGGATGCCGATGGCGGGGCCGACCGGGATGCCGTCGAGCGCCGACTGGTCGGTGCGCACGACCTTGAACTCACCGGCCGGGATCAGCAGCCGTGCGCTGGCGGTGTTGATCACGGGGTAGAGCGTGCCCTCGACGGAGACGTAGCGGGATCCGGTGTCGGTGGCCACGATGAGGCGGTTGTTCTGCCAGTCGCCCGGCAGGCCGGGCTGCATGATGCCCCAGAAGACTCCGACGAGGATCACGCCCACGGTGAGCGCGACACCCGCCACGACCGCTCGCAGCGGCTTCGCCGGGTCGAGCTCCTTGCCCCCGGGAGCGCCGCCCGTGAAGGCCGACAGCAGGCGGCGACGGCTGAAGCCCTGAGCCTCGATCAGATCCTTCTTGGTGGCCATCGGTCAGACGAGCCCCGCCGTGATGACGCCCAGGGGCAGGAGCAGCGCGAGAGCGACGACCTCGACCGTGTCGCCGAGCCGCGTGAGGCGCAGACGCGCGCGGGGCGTGAGCAGTGTGAGTCCGACGAGGATGACGGTGGCGACGACCAGCACCAGAAGCATCCAGGTGCGGACGTCGGGCAGCGCGAGAGCCACCGTGACGCCGGTCGCGGCGAGGCCGATGGCGCCGATGGCCATCAGCACGAGCACTCCGAGCCGCGCGTGGATCTGACGCGACTGGAACATCATCCCCACGAAGGCGAGAACGCACAGGATGGCGCCGAACGCCCCGCTCGCGGCGACCAGCGGCGTCGCGATCAGCGCGGCGAGCCCGAGGGCGGCGCGCAGGGAGATGAGAGTGCGCGTGCCCGCCGCGGCGCGACGCTTGACCTCGTCGGCGTCGATCGGCTCGGGCGCCGTGAACATGTCGGCATCGCTCTGGGGTGAGATCACCCGGATGCGCGTGGAGCTGAGCGCGAGCCAGGGAATGCCGTTCGCGAGCAGCGCGGTGGTCGCGAGCATGATCGCGTACGGGGCGAGTGCGTCGTCGAAGATCGCGGCGGCGGTCGCGGTGATGCCGATCGAGGCGCCGAGCGCGATGGGCACGAGGTGGATCTCGGGCTTGTCCTGTGTCACGGCGAGGCCGAGTCCGCCCACGATGACGAGGCCCAGCCCCATCGCGGCGAGCGGCCAGCCCCAGATGCTCTGCGCGGGAACGGCGAGGTACCCGGCGAGTCCGCCGTAGGCGGCAGCGGTGAGTCCGAGTGCGTGTCCGGCCTCCGGCTGACGGAGACGCATCAGCACGGCAGCCGCGACGCTGAGCACGACGGCCCCCGATGCCGCGATGATCGCAGGCACGAGGGAGGTGGGCGGAGTCGCCACCAGCAGAAGCGCGCACAGGGCGAGGAAGGTGAGGCTGACGAAGAGCGCGGTGCGCGAGCTGTCGGTCGGCGTCCAGGAGCCGTGCTGCTCGGCCGTCGCGTCGATCACCGCTTCGACGACATCGTCGTACACGCGCGGCTCCTGCATCAGACCGCCGCGGACGAGAGTCAGCAGTTCGCCGTCGTGCACTCCCTGCGCCGCGGCTCCGCGCGCGGGGTCGAGCGGCGTGCCGTCGGCCCGCTGCAGCGAGTAGCCGCCGTGGGTGAGCGTCGGATCGAGCACGCCGAGACTCCGAGCGAAGCCGGGGATGATCTCGACGAGCGGGATCTGAGACGGCACACCGACATCGAGCCGACGGTCGTCGCTGACGACGGAAAGCCGCAGCACGGTGCCTGCCGTTGCGCTGCCTTGAGACATGGAACGAAGCCCCCTCCATGGTGTGCAGCCACAAGTGACGGTATACGGCTGCGCATTCCGCATCTCACCCTAGTTGAGGCGCCGGACAACCTGTAGTCGCCGGGGCGGACGATTTGTCCATCGAGTGCACGATCTCGCTGTGGATCCTGGCGATCCGTGGCGATCTGATCTAGCCTGTCACCTGAAACGAATCGTGGGGGGTTGTTTCGAAGTCGTCCCAACACCGGGATGCGCTCCCCGCACGTGTGTCCGTGAGGACCGGAGGGAGTGAGTTATGGCTGATGTCATCTCCGCAGAAGAAGGGGCTCTGCGCCGCGGGGCCCAGGCGGTGCGGGAGACCAAGTCCGGGATCGACCAGCAGACCAAGAAGGTCCGCAGCGAGATCGAGCAGCTGCGCGGCTTCTGGACGGGTGCGGCAGCCGCATCGTTCACCACGCTGATGTCCCGCTGGGATGAGCAGGCTCGTCAGCTCAACGAGGTCCTCGTGACGCTCGAGGATGCCCTCGCCGGCACCGAGCGCGACCAGGCCGCCACCGAAGAAGCTCACCAGCAGACCATCTCGGGCCTCGGCTCGATGATGGGTTCCTGAGCGAAGACCACAGAGATTTCAAGGAGAACATGATGCAGTCGATGTCAGTTCGCCCGGAGCAGGTCAACGCTCTGGCAGCGCAGATCCGCAGCGGGTCGCAGGGTATCCGTTCAGAGCTCGACCGCCTCGAGTCCGAGGTGAGCAAGCTGCGTGCGGCGTGGGATGGTTCCGCGCAGCAGGCCTACGACCAGGCTCAGGCCAAGTGGAACCGCTCGCTGAGTGAGATGCAGCAGCTTCTCACGCAGATCGCGGGAAAGACCGAGGAGATCTCGGGACAGTACGTGCAGACCGACAAGTCGGCTGCCGGGCGGTTCGGGGCCTGATCTCCGGCGCGGGCCCGACGCAGAGATGCGCCGGGTCCGCGCCGTCTGCTGTGCTGTTCGGCCACTGAGCCGGAGGGCACCGCAGACGATTCGGGATCGTTGCCGGAGGCAAGAGGAGGGGTGTCGATGAGCATCGCAGTCGACTTCGATGGAGTGTTCGCCGAGCTGAAGCGACTTCTGCGTGAACTGCAGGAGTTTCCCAGCCCTGACGAGGTGGCCGTCGCCGAAGGCGACGTGTCGAACTCGACGCGCGAGTTCCACCAGGCCGTGTCGGATGCTGCGCGATCGATGGGAATCGCCACGGAGAAGGTGCTGGCCAAACTCCAGAACACGCATGACACGATCCGTGCCGCCGTTCTGCAGATCGCGGAGCAGGACGAAGCGCTCGCCGATGAGACCAAGCTGATCGTCTCGCTGCTGGACTCGGCCGTGGAGCAGGCAGATGCGCCGACGCCCGCGGTGACGGGTGCGTCCGCCGGATCGAGCGGCGGAGGGACGACCGGCGTCGATGCCGGTGGCGAGGCGTCTGGCGGCGAGAGTAAGGGCGTCGACTTCTGATGCAGCGCGCGCGTCGCCGAGTGATCGCGATCGCCGGGGCGGCGGCTCTGGCGATCGCTGTCGCCGTGCCGTCGAGCGCGGTGGCCGCCACCACCGCCGAATCCGGCCTGTGGTGGTTCGAGCGCGGCAACGTGCAGGCGGCCCACGACGCGGGCTTCGACGGATCCGGTGTCAAGGTCGCGGTCATCGACAGCCAGATCAATCCAGACGTGATCGGCCTCCGCGGGGCCGCCCTGACGGTGCGCGAACCTTCCTACTGCTACGACGCCTCCGGTCAGCCCCTTCCCGCGGTGTCGACCGACTACGTGGCGGCGTCGCACGCGACGAAGGTCGCCTCGATGATCGTCGGAACCGGAGAAGCCCCCGCGGGCGGCGCCCCGATCAAGGGGGTGGCACCCGCGGCCGAGCTCCTGTTCTACAACGCCGGTGCGGTGCTGGACGGCGTCGCCGGTGACGACGGAGCCGACGAGACGTGCCCGCAGGCCGACGGATCCGACCTCGGCGAGGACCGCCGGTTCGGTCTCGATCGCGCGATCTCCGACGCCGTGGCCGACGGCGCGGACATCATCTCGATCTCGACCGCCAGTCTCACCGATGTCTCCCAAGGGCTGGCCGAGGCGTATGCGAACGACGTCGTGGTGGTCGCCGCCATGCCGAACGACGACGGTATCGCCCTGTGGCCCGCAGCCCTCAACGGGGTCGTCGCGGTCCAGGCGTTCGGCGAAGACGGGATGATCCAGAACGGCGTGAACGGTAAGCCGAATGTGAGCGACGATGTCGTCGTCGCCGCCCCAGGCATCCGTCTGCTGACTCCGGGATCCTCGGACTCCTGGGACTCGCAGTCGCTGGGGTCCGGGACGTCGTTCGCCACGCCGATCATTGCAGGCTTCCTCGCGGTCGTGAAGCAGAAGTACCCCGAGGCGACGTCCGGGCAGCTGATCCAGAGCATGATCCACAACACGGGCACGAAGGGCGAGCACGAGCCGCAGTGGGACAGCACCGCGGGCTACGGTGCGGCCTCACTCACCGGGATGCTGGCAGTCGACCCGACGAAGTATCCCGACGAGAACCCGCTCTTCGACGCCGACGATCCCAATGAGTCGCCGTCCCTGCGCATGGTCAACGAGGCCAAGGCGGCACTCGGACAGGGGGACCCGACGGCCGATCCGTCGGCTCAGCCCGGGGAGCCTGCCGCGACGGATGCGCCGGCTGAGGCCGCGCCGATGACCCCGTGGCTCATCGGCGGCGGAATCATCCTCGCGCTGCTGGTCATCGGCGGGATCATCCTCGCGATCGTGCGGACACGATCTTCACGACGACAGAACATCGAACAAGGGGGCAACCATGGGCGGTAAGCAGAGCGGCGGCGGATACGAGGCGGAGCTGAATCGCATCCGCTCGCTGTCGGATTCGATCATCCCGAAGACCTCGGCGCTGCTGAACTCGCTCGCGTCGCTCGATCGCGCACTCTCGACGGTGCGGCTCTCCGACTCGTGGACGGGCGGCGCGGCAGACAAGGCGACTGCGGACGTCGACGAGATCCGCACCAAGTTCAACGACATCCGCGACATCGTCGAAGCCATCGACTCCGCTGTCGGCGACGGAAACGAGGCACGTCGCACCGCGGCATCCGCGGAATTGCCGTCTGCGTCGATCGATCCCTTCTGGGCGAACGCCGCCAAGGGGGCGTCCTTCGTGATCCACCCGG
The DNA here is from genome assembly GCF_963521645.1 of uncultured Microbacterium sp. Lineage (GTDB taxonomy): Bacteria > Actinomycetota > Actinomycetes > Actinomycetales > Microbacteriaceae > Microbacterium. The sequence continues at coordinate 9,942 of NZ_CAUQVQ010000013.1, forward strand.
TGCTCGGCCCTCTGGCCGCCGACAAGGCGTTGGATGCGATCGGCGACTTCATGGGTAACCAGCGTGAGGAGGCGGCGCGGCAGGCCGTCGAGAACGTCGAGAAGTCGTTGGTCGATCCCACCGACAGGCTGAGAGCCGCCTCGAAGAAGTTGAACGCTGTCGAGGTCGTCGAATCGGACGATCAGAAGATCGAGGACCGCCGCACCGACGATCAGCGGATCGATGCGCCGCGCCTCAACACCCCCGCGTTCCCGACCGGTCCGTCCGGCTACACGCCGGGCGGGGGCGGATATCAGCCCGGCGGGGGCGGCGGTGGTGTCGGAGAGTTCGTGCCGACGGATCCGACGGACCCCTCCGTTCCCACGTACCCGACGTATCCGACGCAGCCGACTCACCCGACCTTCCCCGACGGAGACCCGGACTGGGACTTCGACCCCGATGGCCCCGGCGGTCCCGGTGGGACGGACGACGGAGACCCGACGGTCGACTCGCCCGGCGGCGGCATTCTGCCCGGCGGCCCTGACGGAACCGGCGGCGGTTATCCGCTGAACCCCGGGGGAACGTTCCCGGGAGGCGGGATCGGCGGCGGTGTCGGCGGTGGTGTCGGCGGTGGTGTCGGCGGAGGCATCGGCGGAATCGGTGGAATCGTGGGCGGCGGTGCAGGGGCCGCAGCCATCGCGGCCGGATCGAAGATCGCCGGTATCGGCGGCATGGGCACCCTCGGAGGCTCCGGTATCGGCGGCGCTTCGGGTGCCGGTCTGAAGGCGGGCGGCGGGCTGCTGGGCAACTCGGCTGCCGGCGGAGGAGTCGGAGCCCGCGGTGTCGGTGGTCTTGGCGGTGTCGGTGGTGTCGGCGGTGTCGGCGGTGCGGGCGGCGGCGCCGGCGGTTCGTCGGGCGCGGCCGGGGCGGGCATGCGTCCCGGCATGGGCATGATGGGCGGCGCCGGCGGCGACGAGGAGGAGAAGGCCAAACGCTCCGGCCTGGGCGGGCCGATCGCTCCCAAGCTCGAGGACGAGGAAGAACGAGGACCGCGCGCCAAGGGCGCGCAGGCGGGTTCTCGCGACGACCACGAAAGCTGATCCGCGTGAGCGGAAGAGGGGGCGTGCAGCCGAGGTCGCACGCGATCGATAGGGTGCAGGTGTGTCAGTCGATATCGTAGAGCGGCGCCGTATCGTGCTCCAGAGCGAGGATCGGCGTATCGACCTCTCGCTTCCGTTCGACGAGACCCTCGACGATGCGCTTGTGCTGAGCGGCCTGTCGACGGCAGACCGGTTCGTGACCGTCGGCCCCGGGGGGGTCGAGGTCCCCGGCGACACGGAGTGCGAAGACCTGATCGACGGCGGTCTGTACGCGCTGATCGATCGCGCGGCTCTCGCGCCCCCTGCGGCGCCCGTCGCGGTGGCGGCGCACACCAGAGCGGATCACGGCGCGCGGTGGTGGATGCTCGCCGTCAGCGGGCTGCTTCTCGTCGCCGTGTTCGCTCAGGGGGCAGGAGACCCGGTGCTGCGTCTGGTGGTCGCGCTGGTCCTCGTCGGGGGAACCCTCGGTGGAGCGATCGCGTGGGCACGGCGTGATTCCCTGGCCGGCATTCGAGGCATCCTCGGAGTGCTCGCGCCGGTCGTGATGTCCTTCGCGGCGGGTGCGCTGCTGATCCCGGCATCGCTCGAGTCGAGCGCGCACCTGTCGACCGCCTCCGGATTCCTGGCGGCAGGCATCACGACCGCGATCGTGGCTGTCTCGGCCCGAGCGCGACCGATGCGGGCCGCGGCAGGAACCGCGACCGTGCTCCTCGTCGCGCTGGCGGCAGTCTGGGGACTCGCGCTGCTGCTGCGCTGGGGTCCGGCCGAGGCCGCGGCGCTCTCGCTCGGACTGGTCCCGCTCGGACTCCGCGCGCTGCCGAGCAGTCTGGTGAACCTCCCGGAGGGGTACTTCATCGACTACAAGCACTTCATGACCAGCCGCTGGACGGTCCGAGGCGCCATCCCCGAATCCGTCGGCCTGCTGCGCCCGGAGCGCATCATCGCCGTCGTCGACGATTCCTCGGCACGACTCATCGCCGGGACGGCGGTGCTCAGCATCGTCGCCGCGCTGATGACCCCCATTGCGTTCCTTCGCCCCTGGGCGGACGACCCCATCGTGATCTCCGGGGGCATCGCACTTCTCGTCTGCGTGGGCCTGGCGTTGCTGCTGACGCCTCGGCACACGACGTCGCGCATCCTCAGATGGCTTCCCCGTGCGGCCGCGGCCGTCGTGTTCGTGGTCGCCGGCCTGCAGGCATCCGCGGCGCTGGGTGCGGGCTTCCAGGTGCTCGGTTCGCTCGCGCTGTTCGCTGTCGGTCTCACCGCGGTCGCCGTGATCATCCCGGTCTCGCGCGGAGCGAGCTCACTCATCTGGTCGCGTTTCGGAGACGCCTTCGAATGGCTCGCGGTCGCGCTCGCCCTTCCGTCGGCGCTTCTCTACGCGAATGCGCTGTCTCTCGTTCGTGGAATGATGGCGGGATGAGCGGGAACGGTGAACCACAGCCCCGGCCGGGCGGTGGCACGATCCCACCCGTGCATCCGGGGCCCAGCCAGCCCGGGGAGATCCCTGCGCTGCCTCCGGCGCTGATAGCCGCTCCACCCGGTGTCGACGGCGCCCCGCTCCGGCCCGAGTCCGACCGTCCCGCACCGACGCCGATCGCACAGACCCGGGTGAGAGAGAGACGTCCCTCTGACGGGCTCGGCCCGGCTTTCCTCGGAGCGCCGGCAGGCACCGCGGCGAGGATCGCCGCCTTCACACTCGATGCCGCTGCCGTGATCCTCGCTGCGGCGATCGTCCTCCTCACCACCCGCAGCATGCTGCTCGCGGTTCTCACGGTCGCCGAGCTCGCGGTCTTCCTCTGCGTGCTCGAGGCGCGCACCGGACTCACCCTCGGCAACGCCGTGCTGCGCCTGCGAGCCTCTCGCGGCGACCGGCCTTTCTCCCCGGGCATCGGTCGCCAGTTCGTGCGCGGGATCATCACGGGGGCCGGGTTCCTGGTGGCGGTCGGCAGCTGGGTCATCGTCGCGTCGAGCGCATGGGATCGCGGCGGTCGCCGCCAGTCCTGGGCCGATCGCGTCGCGGGCACCGTCGTGGTGTCGGTACCGCCGCGGGCGGTCGTGGAGGAGCAGCAGACCGTCTCCGTCCGCGAGGCCGACGCTCCGCTGGCCCCGCCGCAGGTCGTGCCGCTCGGAGCGCACCCTTCCGTCGTCGACGAGGACTCCGACCCGACCGACTCTCGTGCGGGCTCGCACAGGACCGAGGCGCCTGCACCCGTGGCGCAGGGCACCGACAGACCGCTCTTCACGGTGGCGCCTGCGGCGGCGCAGCAGAACGATGCCCCCGCTCCGGCGTCCGAGTCCGGGGCGCTGCTCCTGATCTTCGACACCGGGCAGCGCGTCCAGCTCGGCCTGCCGCTCGCGGCGAACCTCGGGCGAGCGCCCGTGGCCAGTGCGCACGACGACCGGCTCGTCGTCGTGACCGACCCCGACTCCTCCGTGTCCAAGACGCACCTGCGCATCGAGCACTCGCGCGGGCGCACCTGGGTCACCGACTTCGGATCCACCAACGGCTCCGACCTCCGATCCGACGACGGGCAGACGACCGAGCTGGTCGCCGGCGAGCGCGTCCTGCTGGACGACGCGGACCGCGTCAGGATCGGCAACCGCAGCTTCACCATCAGCCTCCTGCTGGGCACCGACAGCAGCGCCGGAGAGAGAGCATGACAGGACCCCGTCTCGCGCCACCCCGCGTTCCCTCGGGAAAGCTCCCCGTTCAGGCGCCGCCCGAGCTGCAGCCCAACGACGGCGGCATGGGAATCCTCGGATCCCTGCTGCCGATGCTGGGCAGCGTGGGTGCGATCGTCATGGTCACGATGTCGAACCAATCGGTGACGGGTCTGCTCACGGGAGGCATGTTCCTGCTGTCGTCGCTCGGGTTCGTGGCCGTGAACGGATGGCGTCAGCGGTCGCAGCGACAGGCTGCGACCCTCGGCGCACGCCGCGAGTATCTCGCGTACCTGACCGAGCTGCGCCAGACCGTGCGGGTCGCGGCCCGCCAGCAGCGCCGCGCGGCGAACTGGCACCTTCCTGCGCCTGCGGCGCTGCCGTACATCGCCGAAGAGCGCACCCGGGTATGGGAGCGCGGCATGAACGACCCCGACTTCCTCTCGGTGCGCGTCGGCACGAGCGACCAGCCGCTGTGCATCTCGCTCGAGGCGCCCGAACTCCCTCCGCTCGCGCAGCTCGACCCTGTCGCGGCCTCGGCCGCGCATCGCTTCATGCTGACGCACGAGCTCCAGAAGAACCTCTCGCTCGGCATCACGCTGCGCGACTATGCCCGCGTCGAGATCACGGGAGACGAGGCCGAGTCCCGCGGTCTCGCGCGCGCCATGCTGCTGCACCTCGCGACGATGCACGATCCCGACACCGTGCAGGTGGTCATCGCCGCCGACGCCGCCGTCCTGCCGCAGTGGGAATGGGCCAAGTGGCTGCCGCACACGCACTCGCGCACGGTCAGGGACGGCCTCGGTGCCGCCCGCATGATCGGCTCGCAGCTGTCCGAACTCGAGGACATGCTCCCCACGGAGGTCCGTGAGCGGCAGCGCTTCGCACGCGACGCCTCCGGCGCCAAGGTGCCTCACATCGTGATCCTGACGGACGGCGTCACCACCTCGTTCAACGACGCGCTCGTGAACGGCGACGGCGTGCAGGGCGTGACCGTGATCGATCTGCCCTCGCGGTGGGGCGATCTCGACGACCCGAACGCCCTGCGCATCGCCTTCATGCCGGGCGACAAGGGCAGCCGAGCCGAGCTCGTCAGTCTGCAGGTGCCTGCGCGCCCGTTCGATGCCGACGCGATCAGCATCGTCGAGGCCGAGGCGACGGCCCGCCGACTCATCGCCCTCTACTCGGGCGGCACGACGATCACGAAGAAGAAGAGCACGACCGATCAGGCCGAGCTCGTCGAGCTGCTCGGCCTCCCCGATGTCCGTGACCTCGATCTCGACGCGGCGTGGTCGCCTCGACTCGAGCGGGATCGACTGCGCGTGCCCATCGGTCAGACGGAGGACGGCAGCCCGCTGATCCTCGACATCAAGGAGTCGGCTCAACAGGGAATGGGCCCGCACGGTCTCATCATCGGTGCGACCGGATCGGGAAAGTCCGAGGTCCTCCGCACGCTCGTGCTCGCGCTCGCGATGACGCACTCGCCCGAACAGCTCAACTTCGTGCTCGTCGACTTCAAGGGTGGGGCCACCTTCGCAGGCATGGCAGACATGCCGCACGTGTCGGCGATCATCACGAACCTCGGCGAGGAGATCTCGCTCGTCGACCGCATGCAGGATGCTCTGCAGGGCGAGATGGTGCGCCGCCAGGAACTGCTCCGCGCGACCGGACCGTTCGCCAACGTCGCCGACTACGAGAAGGCCCGCCGCGGCGGTCGCACCGACCTCGCTCCTCTTCCCGCACTCCTCATCGTCGCCGACGAGTTCTCCGAGCTGCTGTCCGCCAAGCCCGAGTTCGTCGACACCTTCGTCAACATCGGCCGCCTCGGCCGTTCGCTGCAGGTGCATCTTCTGCTGTCGTCGCAGCGCCTCGAAGAGGGCAAGCTCCGCGGTCTCGACACCCACTTGTCCTATCGGATCGGTCTGCGCACCTTCTCGGCCGCGGAATCGCGCACCGTCCTCGGAGTCCCGGACGCCTACCACCTGCCGACGCAGCCCGGCGCCGGAATCCTGAAGTCCGACACCGAGACCATGACCCAGTTCCGCGCCGCGTACGTGTCAGGACCCCCGCCGCGCCGTCGGCGCCGTGCGGTGTCCGGCTCTGCGCAGAGCACAGGCTCGACGGCGGTCGAACTGTTCACCGCAGCGCCGGTGTGGCGGGCCGAGACCTCAGTCGAAGAACCGGAGGCCGTCGTCGAGGCCGAGCCCGAAGAGAAGCGCAACACGTTCGAGATCGCGGTCGAGATGATGAGCGGACGAGGACCCGCGGCTCACCAGGTGTGGCTGCCTCCGCTGGAGACCCCGGCCACTCTCGATCAGCTGTTCGGCGACCTGGTCGAAGACCCGGCCCTCGGACTCATCTCGCCGCGGTGGAGGGGCGCCGGCGCGCTCACGGTTCCGCTCGGAATCGTCGACGTGCCGCTCGAGCAGCGTCGCGAGACCCTGGCGGTGTCGTTGGGCGGAGCCGCCGGACACATGGCGATCGTCGGTGCTCCCCTCAGCGGGAAGAGCACGCTCGCTCGCACGGCGCTCGCCGCCCTCGCGCTCACGCACACCCCGCAGGAGGTGCAGTTCTTCGTCATCGACTTCGGTGGCGGCAGCTTCGCCGGCCTGCAGCGATTCACGCACGTCAGCGGCGTCGCCACGCGTTCCGAGCCCGACATCGTCCGACGCACCGTGGCCGAGGTCACGAGCCTGCTCAACGCGCGCGAGGTGTACTTCCGTCAGAACGGCATCGACTCGATCGACACATATCGGCAGCGGCGAGCGCAGGGCATGGCCGACGACGGTTACGGAGACATCTTCCTCGTGGTCGACGGCTGGGGCACGCTCCGCGCCGAGTTCGACATGCTCGAACCCCAGATCCAGGCGATCGCCGCGCGCGGCCTCACCTACGGCGTGCACGTCGTGATCACGGCAGCACGGTGGATGGAGGTGCGCGCCAACCTCAAGGACCTCATCGGCACGCGCATCGAGTTGCGTCTCGGCGACCCCTCGGATTCCGAGGTCAACCGCAAGGCGGCGGAGAACGTCACCTCGCTCCCCGGTCGCGGCCTCAACGACAACGGGCTGCAGATGCTGACCGCGTTGCCGCGCATTGACGGCGTCGACGAGGCCTCGTCCCTCTCCGACGGCATCGACGATCTCGCACGCAAGGTGGCTGCGGCATGGCACGGTCCCGCGGGACCCAAGCTGCGCCTGCTGCCGTCGCAGATCGGCCATGCCGATCTGCGTGCTGTCGCGGCCGCCTCGACGCCCGATGGTTCCGAGCCCCGCGAGATGCTGCTCGGCATCGACGAGGCGAACCTCGCACCCTTCTCGATCGACCCGATCGCCGAGCCCCTGCTCTACCTCTACGGCGACGCAGACTCGGGCAAGTCCTCGATGCTCCGCGGAGTGGTGCACGAGATCATGCGCCTCTACGGACCCACCGAGGCGAAGATCTTCGTGGTCGACTACCGCCGTGCGCTGCTCGGTGAGATCCCGCAGGAGTACCTCGGGGCCTACCTCACCTCGCACGAGATGACCGAGGGCGGCATGAGCGAGCTCGCCCAGTTCTTCCAGGGCCGCATCCCCGGGGCCGACGTCACTCCCGACCAGTTGCGTTCTCGCTCGTGGTGGAAGGGAGCTGAGGGCTTCGTGCTCATCGACGACTACGACCTGGTCGCGACGTCGCAGGGCAACCCCGTCGCAGCGCTCGCCCCGCTTCTCGCCCAGGCGGCCGATCTCGGCCTGCATGTCATCCTCACGCGTCGCACGGGCGGGGCGAGCCGTGCAGCCTACGACCCGATCATCCAGCGCATGACCGACCTCGGAGCCACCGGCATCCTGCTCTCGGGAAGCCCGGAGGAGGGACAGCTGATCGGCAAGGTCAAGGCCATCCCGGCGATCCCCGGTCGGGCGCAGATCGTCAGCCGCGATCGCGGACTCGTCTCCGCTCAGCTGCTCTGGGTGCCGCCCAAGTACCAATGAGATTCCCGCACTGACGCACGAGGCCCGCCGACGGACATCGGCGGGCCTCGTCGCGTACGGGTCAGCGCACGGCGTCGGCGAGGTGCCGCGCGTCGTGGCTCAGCACCTTCACGATGATGCCGTGGCGGCGCAGCTCGGCGGCCGTGCGGACGCCCTCGTCTGCATCGCGACCGAGAGCGTGGATGTTCGCGACGACGAGCACATCGCCCTTGTTCAAGGTGGCGATGAGTCGCGCGAGCCGATCGCTCCAGCTCTCGAGGATGTCGGGCGCGGGGTGGCGGAATCCCTCGATCGGCACGCCGAACCGCGTCAGATCGTCTCGCTGCTCGACGACCGAGGGCATCCCCTCGCGCGAGACCACGAGCCCCACGAGCCGTGACCCGTCGGGTCGAGCGAGCCAGAAGTCCCGGTTCTGCTGCAGTTCGGTGAAGCACTTCGGGCATTCCGCGGCCGCGTGCGGCAGGTGCAGCGGACTCGTCAGGGCCTCGTCGACGGATGCCGTCGCCTTCATGGGATCGATCGTCTCGCTCATCGCGCACCTCCAGCATCCATTGTGCCCTGATTCGCGGCGCTGCGGTGGCCCTCAGAGCATCCCGAGCGCCCTGACCGCCTCGCGCTCCTCGACCAGCTCGGCGACGGACGCGTCGATGCGCGCACGCGCCCACTCGCTCACCTCGAGTCCCTCGACGATGCGCCACTCGCCGTCGACCGCGCGCACCGGGAACGACGAGATCAGGCCGGCGGGGACTCCGTACTCGCCGTGGGACACGACGCCCGCTGAGGTCCAGTCGTCGGTACCGCGCACCCAGTCGCGCACGTGGTCGATGGCTGCGCTCGCCGCGGAGGCCACGGACGACGATCCACGCACCTGGATGATCTCGGCTCCGCGCTTCGCGACTCGCGGGATGAAGGTGTCGGAGAGCCATGTCGGGACGTCGCCGACGATCGCCTCCAGCGCGTCACCGACGGGCTGGCCGGCGACGGTCGCGTACGACACGTCGGGGAACTGCGTCGCCGAGTGGTTGCCCCAGATCGGCACGCGCCGGATCGTGTCGACCGGAGCGGCGAGGGTGTGGGCGAGCTGCGCCCGTGCGCGGTTCTCGTCCAGTCGGGTCAGCGCCGTGAAGCGTTCGGCGGGCACCCCGTCGGCGGAGGCCGCGGCGATGAGGGCGTTGGTGTTCGCCGGATTGCCGACCACGGTCACGCGCACATCCGACGAGGCATGGGCGGCGATGGCGGCACCCTGCGGGCCGAAGATCCCTCCGTTCGCGGCGAGGAGGTCGCCGCGCTCCATGCCCGGACCGCGGGGGCGCGCGCCGACGAGCAGAGCCAGGTCGCACCCGTCGAATCCGACCGCGGGATCGTCGGTCACCTCCACGTGGTCGAGCAGACCGAAGGCGCCGTCCTGCAGCTCGAGCGCCGCACCCTCGGCCGCACCGAGCCCCTGTGGGATCTCGAGCAGTCGAAGACGCACCTTCTCATCCGGACCGAGCATGTCGCCTGCGGCGATGCGGAAGAGCAGCGCGTACCCGATCTGTCCGCCGGCACCCGTGATCGTGATCGTGGTGGTCATGACACGAGCCTACGACCGGCAGGGCGCCGATGTGCCCCTGAATCGGTGCGCAGAGTACCCTCGTGACATGACTTTCAATCCCGACGCCGACGTCTCCGGAAACACCGCTCGTCGCCGTGGACGCGGTGCAGTGGTGGCCGGAGCGGGCGGCGTCGGACTGCTCGGCATCATCGCGCTGATCGCCGGCCCGCTGCTGGGCATCGACCTCACCGGCCTGCTCGGCGGCGCGGGGGGCACGGGCGGCGGAGCGGAGCCGTCAGAGGGCAGTGTGATCGAGAACTGCCTGACCGGTGAAGACGCGAACGAGAACGTCGACTGCCGAGTGGCGGCCTCGCAGCTCGCGCTCGACGGCTACTGGGAGGACTACATCGACCCCTATCGTCCGCCGCAGCTCGTCATCGTCGACGGCGCCACCTCCACCTCCTGCGGCACCGCGTCGAACGCGGTCGGTCCTTTCTATTGCCCGCCCGATGAGACGGTCTTCATCGATCCCACGTTCTTCGACCTCATGCAGCAGCAGTTCGGGGCGTCCGCCGGCGACCTCGCTCAGCTCTACATCGTGGGTCACGAATGGGGGCACCACATCCAGTACATCACCGGCGTGATGGATCAGTATCCGAACAACGGCACCGGCCCGGACAGCAATGGCGTGCGCATCGAGCTGCAGGCCGACTGCTATGCGGGCGCCTGGATCGGGCAGATGACCCAGGAGAAGGACCCGGACGGTGTCCCCTATCTGCTGGAGCCGACCGAGGCGGAGATCACAGACGCGCTGAACGCCGCGAACACGGTCGGGGACGACAACATCCAGGAGCAGTCCTCCGGTTCGGTCAATCCTGAGAGCTTCACGCACGGCACCAGCGAACAGCGCAAGTACTGGTTCGCGAACGGCTACCAGAACGGTCTCGATGTCTGCGCCGCGCCGCTCACCGCAGCCGCCGGCGACCTGTGAGGCTGGGGACATGAACCTCGACGCCCTGTACCCGCCGATCGAGCCCCACGAGACAGGCGAACTGCTCGTGGGCGACGGCCACCGCGTGTACTGGGAGGTGAGCGGGAACCCCGAGGGCAAGCCGGTGGTCTTCCTGCACGGCGGCCCGGGGAGCGGCACCTCGGCCTGGCAGCGTCGCTTCTTCGATCCCGAGAGGTATCGGATCGTGCTGTTCGATCAGCGTGGCTGCGGGCGCAGCACTCCGCACGCCAGCGCCCCCGACGCCGACCTGCGTTTCGTGACCACGGCGCATCTCATCGCCGACATCGAGCTGTTGCGTCGCAACCTCGGTGTGCGCAGCTGGCAGGTCTTCGGCGGATCCTGGGGGAGTGCCCTGGCGCTCGCCTACGCCCAGGCGCATCCGGATGCCGTCAGCCAACTCGTGCTCCGCGGGATCTTCGCGCTCCGTCGCGAAGAGCTGGAGTGGTTCTACGAGGGGGGCGCCGAGGCCCTCTTCCCCGATCTGTGGGAGCAGTTCGTCGCGCAGATCCCGGTGATCGAGCGCTCGCACATGATCGACGCGTACCATCGCCGCCTGTTCGATCCCGACCCGGCCGTGCACGAGCCGGCAGCTGTCGCATGGTCGCGGTGGGAGGCGTCGACCGTGACGCTGCGCCCCGATGCCGCGCAGATCGAGGCGATGTCGGACCCCCGGGTGGCCACGGCGTTCGCTCGCATCGAGAACCACTTCTTCGTGAACCGCGGGTGGTGGACCGAGGGCCAGTTGATCGCGGGCGTCGACCGGATCCGTCACATCCCGGCTGTCATCGTGCAGGGGCGCCACGACGTGTGCACACCCATGATGACCGCATGGGATCTGCACCGCGCCTGGCCTGAGGCGGAGTTCGTCGTGATCGATGACGCGGGTCACTCAGCGACGGAACCCGGCATACAGACTGCTCTGCGGGCCGCGACCGACCGCTTCGCGTCCTGACCGCCGCAGCAGAGGTGCAGCGCCGTGCTCAGGCGCGGAACGCCTGAGCGAGCGTCTTCACGAGTCCGAGGAGGCTGCCGTCTGCGCGGAACCGCGTGAGCCCCTCGCTCACGACCGCTCCCGTGCGGGCGGAGACGAACCACGGCGGCTTCGGCAGGAGGGTGAGGCGACTGCCGCGTCCTGACGGACGCAGCGCCCCGGGTATCCATCGGGGGAACGGGCGGAAGGGCGCGCGCAGGACCGAGCGCTCGACGCGGTCGAGCAGCAGGGCGTTGTGGACCACCCCGATGCCGCTGCCCACGCGGTCGAGCGTGTTGCCGGGGAACGCGCCCCAGGTCAGGGTCGGCGTGATGAACGCGAAGGCAGTCCAGCCGTTGACGGCGATCGAGCCGTAGCGCAGAGCGGCGATCGCTCGGTCCACGCCGCTCCCCAGAGACTTCTCGGTCGCCGGGTCGATCAGGAGGTTCGCGCCGAGCGTGCCCTCCAGGCGATCGTTCGCATAGGCCACCGCCGCATCGAGGAACTCCTGGCCGCGACCCGCGATCGTGACGACCCCGAGCACCGGGGCGAAGTACTCGGTGCTCTGCAGAGCGGAGGCGTCGTCGTCGGAGTCGAGCTCGATGAGCATCCGATCTCCCAGCACGAGCGCATCCGGATAGTCCTGTGCCGCGCGATCCATGCGTGACGACGACCCCGGGTACCAGGTGGGGCGCTCGGGAGCGTTCGCGTAGGCGCGCCGCAGCTCCGCTCGGAACTCGTCGGCCTGCGCCCACTCCGACGAGAGGATGACGACCTGACCCGCGATGCAGTTGTGCCCGCCGTTCTGCAGACGCATCGTGGCGACGTGCTCGGCCTGATACGTGAGATCCGCGGCGGTCCACTCGCCGGGCACGATGATGACGGGCGAGACACCGCCGAGCTCGGCGGTGATCGGCTTCTGGAGCAGCGGGCGATCCTCACGACGGCGGCGCGTCGCCGAGGAGCCCGTGCCCCACACGATCGCATCGAACGTCGCGGCCGAGCCGGTGATGTGCACGTGCGTGAGATCCGGGTGACCGGTCAGATACTGGCCCACGACCGGGCCGCCTCGGACGATGCGCATGAGGCCCAGCGCTATGAGCGGCGCGAAGGCGCGCTTGTAGACCGGCACGAGGGCGTCCTGCGTCGGATTGACCTTGAGCAGTGCCGTGCGGTTGTGGGCGAGGAGCTCGTAGAGCACGTCGAGCACAGGGATCGAGGTGACATTGCCGGCGCCGAGGACCAGCCCCGCGCCGCCGGAAGTGCCGGGATCCCTCTGCGCCAGGCCCGCGCTCGCGCGTGCGGCGTTCGGAGTGACGCCGGGTTCGAGCCAGACCTCGCCTGCGAATCCCGCGAGCAGCAGACGGTCCACTCCGGTCAGGGGGAAGGCATGCACGCGCGTGCGCCCGCCGGGAGCCCGATCGACGCGAATGCCGTCGAGCGGATTGGTCCCGGTCGCGAGACGCGAGAGCGTGGCGATGTACGCGTCGAGTGCGCCGAGCACGCTGTACGGTCCGCTGAGCCACTCCTCGCCACGCAGCGGATGCCGCGAGTCGAGCCCTTTCGACGCCGCTGCCGTGGTGGCCCAGTCCTCCGCGACCGCGGAGACGCTGGTCCGCACACCGCGCAACAGTGTGACCCGCTGAGCGAGGGTCAGGCTCGACCACGTTCGCGAGCCGATGTGCAGCTCCGCGATCGCCGCATCGAGCCGTTCCCGCTCGGAGTCTCCCAGCTCTGCGGGGGAGTCCGCAGCACTCTTCGCATCCTGTGTCGCCCGTGCCGCCTTCGCGGAGGGCGTCGAGGTGGACGGCGTGGTCGCAGGGGTCATCGGCGGCTCCTTCAGACGGGGTCCCAGCTTATGCCGCGCGCGCCAAGGGAGCCTCGTTCTCGCCGGGCGGCGGTCGAGATCGGGTCAGATGAGGGAGAGCTCGCGCAGCTTCGCCTCGACGTCGGCGTTCGACGGCTCGACGTGGTGCGAGGAGTCGGGGTAGACCACGACCGGGATGTTCGTGCGTCCCGAGATGTCCTTCGCGATGTCGGCAGCCGAGGGATCGGCGACGAGGTCGACATAGGTGTAGTCGATGCCGAGCGCGTCGAGCTGCTTCTTGGTGCGGATGCAGTCGCGGCACCAGTCGGCGCCGAACATCGTGAGTGCGGAGTCTGCGGGAGAAGTCATGCCTCAAGCCTAGGTGCGCTCACCTGGGTGGGCACCGAGACGCAAAGCGCGCAGACGCCGCGCGCAGACGCCGCGCGCGGACGCCGCGCGTCAGACGGTGGCGAGCGTCGAGCCGCCGCGTGTCGCTCCGGCGGTGATCGCGTCGAGCGCGCGGCGCAGTGACGAGCTCGACGTGTGCGCCGTGTACGGGAAGTACACGACCTCCACCCCGACCTCCGCGAACTCGCGCTCGAGGCGCAGACCCTTGTCGGTGCCGCGCCAGTCGTCGCCCTTGAAGAAGTGCGTGAACTGCACGTCGCGCCACGAGTCCATCTTCGACGGAGTCGTCTCGACGTAGACATCGTCGACGAACGAGATGTGACGGACGATCTCCGCCCTCTCCGCGGTCGGGATGACGGGCTCGATGCCCTTCACCTGCCGCAGCATCTCATCGCTGACGACACCCGCGACGAGGACGTCGCAGTGCTGTTTCGCGTGACGAAGAAGGTTCAGATGCCCGACGTGAAACAGGTCGAAGGCACCAACGGCATAGCCGATGCGCGTCCCCATGATCTCCCCAGATCAGTGATTCCCCAGAAGCGGATCCCCATCCGCTCAGCGACTCCCACAGCCGCCTTCCGGAAGTGTAGCAGGTGCCGGTTTCGCAGTGCACAGGATCACATGGAACTATGGATGCCGCAGCGATCGCGCGCACAGGGGGAAAGGGGATGCTCGTGGCGACAGGGGTCACGGTCATCGTGCCGACCTTCAACGAGCGTGACAACGTCGTGGAACTGGTCGCGCGCACCGCGTCGGCTCTCGCGGACTACGACGTCGAGATCCTCTTCGTCGATGACAGCGCCGACGACACCGCCGCCGAGGTCGAACGCGTGGCGGCGGACGCTGCGGTTCCCGTGCGGGTGATCCACCGCACCGAGAACACCGGCGGCTTGGGCGGCGCGGTGGTCGTGGGGTTGCGCGCGGCGGCATCCGACCTGTGCATCGTCATGGACGGCGACCTGCAGCATCCGCCCGAGCTCCTGCCCGCGCTGCTTGCTCGGCACGCGCAGGGCGATGCCGATGTCGTCGCAGCGTCGCGCTACGTCGGCGGGGGCGACACCAGCGGTCTCGGCACGGCGGTGCGGTTCGGCGTCTCCCGCGCTGCGACCTGGCTCACGCGAGCGATGTTCCCGATCCGTCTCGCCCGCAGCACCGACCCGATGACCGGGTTCTTCCTCGTCGACAGGGGCCGTCTCGACCTCGGGTCGCTCAAGCCGCAGGGCTTCAAGATCCTGCTCGAGATCCTCGCGCGCACGGATCTGCGCATCGCCGAGGTGCCCATGGAGTTCGCCGAGAGACGGCACGGCACCTCGAAGGCGAGCCTGCGTCAGGGGGCGACGTTCGCCGCCCATCTGGCCCGCCTCAGGTTCGGCAAGATGTCTCTCTTCGCGATGATCGGTGCGATCGGCGCCGTCGCCAACCTTGGGATCATGTGGGCGCTCACGGCTCTCGGCGTCCCTTACATATGGGCGGCGATCATCGGAGCCGAGGTCACCATCATCGGCAACTTCATCCTGCAGGAGAAGTTCGTCTTCGCCGACATGCGCACGGATGCCAGGGGGCTCGGAGGCCGTTTCGCCGCGTCCTTCACGTTCAACAACGTCGAGGCGGCCCTGCGCATCCCCGTGATGGCGCTGATGGTCGAGACCTGGCACATCTCGAGCGTGCTCGCGACGGGCCTGTCGCTCATCGTCGCGTTCTTCGCGCGCTTCCTCTTCCACTCGCTCGTCGTCTATGCACCGGCACGCCGCGGGCGCACAGAAGCGGCGGTGTCCGAGCCGAAGCCGGACACCGCCGCGATCCGTGTCCTCCGCGCGATAGACGCCGAGGCGATGAAGCCGGGAGAGCTTTAGCGCAGCTGAGCGCTCAGCTCCGACCACGGAGCGTCGACCGCATGGGGTGCGACCCGTGACAGGTAGCCCATGATGCGGATGCCGTCTCCTGTCGCGGCGGTGGCGCCGCCGGCCGCGCTGAGCTGCCAGTCGGGTTCGTTGGCGTCGGCCGCCCACGCCTTGGCGAGCACGCTGCCGTCGACGACTCGGATCGAGACGCGCACGTCCTCACCGGGCTCGTACGATCCGCGGGGCGCCACGACGGCGTCTTCGAGGACCTCGGTCTTGTTCGCCGTGACCTTCGCAAGGGTCAGGCGGATGCTGCCCGAGGCCTTGAGGGTGACGGTCGCGCGGTAGCCGTTCTTGCCGTCGTCCGACGAGAGGGCCTGCAACGAGTGGTACATCACGCCGGTGCCGAGGTTCTCGGGAACCGTGAACGTGACGGAACCCTCGGTGCCCTCGGTGTCAGCACCCTCGTAGTCGTGACGGATTTCCTGACCCGGACGCAGGGCGAAGGTTCCGGCCTCGTCCGCCGGAGGCTCGACGACCGGCGGCTGAGGTGCGGGCTCGACGACGGGCGGCTGAGGTGCGGGCTGCACGACCGGCGGCTGAGGTGCGGGCTGCACGACCGGCGGCTGAGGTGCCGGCTGCACGACGGGCGGCTGAGGTGCCGGCTGCACGACCGGCGGCTGAGGAGCGGGCTGCTGCTGCTCGCCCGGCTTGGCCATGCGCCAGATCTTCAGAGTCTCGAGCCTCATCTGGCCGCCCTTCCACCCGGAGGCGGGGAGCCCGATGCCGCAACCCGGGTCGACCAGCGGGCAGCCGATCTGCAGAGTCACGCGCGGGTACCAGGTCGCGCCGGGCCGCTCGAAGATGGCGTTCCAGTCGAATCCCGGGCGCACGTCGTCCGGTCCTGCGTCGAGCATGACGTGACCGTCGACGCTGATCACGATGCGGTTCGGTGTCTTCTCCATGACGTATGTGTGCACGCCCGTCGGGTTGGAGTTGGGCAGCTGCTCCCAGCGCACCGAACCCTGCAGGCTGCGGTGCGTCGGGCCGTACTCGTTGTGCAGCGTGGCGGCGGGGCGCGCGTCGTCGCCGAAGACCTCCATCAGGTCGATCTCGCCGTGGGCGCTGTCGAGCGGCCGCAGCCACATGAGCGCGGGCCAGAGCCCGGGACCGAAGGGCACCGAGCCGGTGACCTCGACACGGGAGTAGTTCGGGATCTCGATGTCGAGACCCTTCGCGTCACCCGAGGTGAACGCGGCGTCGCCGCGAGATTCTGCGGCGCCCCGGACGGTCAGTCCGGACGCACCGAACGAGACGTTGCCGGGGATGTCGTACGACGAGGTGTTCGCCGCCCGACCGGTCTCGAGAGTCCATCGGCTGGCGTCGGACAGATCGACGTCCTCCTGATGGATCCAACCGGGTAGATCTTTGTCATCGGCGGCGGTGGCCGGAGCCCCGCCGAGAAGGGAAATGGTGAGAACGGCTGCGCCGAGCGCAGCAAGAGACGTCTTTCGGGAGATGCTCATATTTCGGAAAACTCATTCCGTCGGACCCCCTCCGCGGAAAAATAACGCTTTCATCACAGCATGACCTGATCGTCGCGGTCAAATCTCGACTGAGCCATATAACAATATGCCGGACTGCTGGGTATTCCCTCGAAGGAATTCAGACGCGGATGTCGGCGGCGGGCGACAGGACCACCGCGCCTGCGGGCACGTCCTTGAAGACCACGGCATTCGGTCCGATCCGGGCGCCGGCGCCGACGGTCACCGCGCCGATGATCACGGCGCCGACACCGATCTCGACGCCGTCCTCGATCGTCGGGCAGTCGTCGGAGGTCTTGCGGTTGCCGAGCGTCACGCCCTGACGGATCATGACACCCGCGCCGATGCGACTCGCGGGATTGACCACGACCCCGACGCCATGACGAAGCCGGAGTCCCGGGCCCACGTGAGTGCTCACCGGGAGCTCGATGCCCATGAATCCCTCGGTCGCCACTTTGTAGGAGCCGCCGACGATCAGGAACATGATGCGCGCGAGCGGGCCCCTCTCGGCACGCCATCGCTGGGCGCGGCGGAACCACCGGAGTATGAAGCGGCTCTTCGGGTACGACGCGTTCGCACGTCGATCGGCGGCGACGGCTGCGCGATACGCCTGCCGCGGGGTCGCCGGCGGCGAGGAAGGGACGGACGGAGCTGCGGTGTCGCCCGCTTCGTGTCGCACGCGATTCGCGAGCCACGCCCGCCTTTCCGCGAGCTTGCGGCGCAGTGCGCGCTGCGCGGGCTGCGAGTGCGCCTGGAGCGCGTGGCCGAAGTCGTCGGCGAAACGGTCGACCTCCGCCAGCTTCTCCGCACCGGTGCGGCTGTCGTCGATCGAGAGCGAGGTGATGCGGACCGCGGGCGACCCGAGCAGCCGCTCGGCCAGCGCGGAATACGCCTCGGCGATCTCGGGGTTCTCCCACGACGACCGACGCCACTCGGCGGAGGCGGTGACCTGTCCGGGATGCACGCGGTAGGCGAGGCCGGGAAGTGCGAGCCGCTGCAGGCGCATGCCGCGGGCCGCCATCCGCAGCCAGAGGTCGTAGTCCTCGGTCGGGATCTCGCGATACCCGCCCGCATCCACCACCGCCGAGCGCCGCCCGAGGAAAGTGGAGTGCGCGACAGGGTTGGTTAGCAGCAGGTGCATGCCGAAGTCGTCGGGTGAGATGCCCGAGGGCCTCGGCACTCCGGGCAGTCCTGATCCCCAGGTCACGACGGTGCTGAAGACGCCGTCGGCGCCCCGGTCCACCGCATGCAGCTGGCGGCGGAAGCGACCGGGGAGCACGATGTCGTCGGCATCCATCCGTGCGACGAAGTCGCTGTCGGTCGCGTCGAGCAGGTCGTTCAACGTCGCGGCGACTCCCCGGTTCGGGCGCGAGAGCACTCGCACTCGGGGGTCGTCGACGGAACGCGCAGCATCCGCCGTGCCGTCGACGCTGCCATCGTCGAGGATCACCACCTCGGCGTCACGCGGAAGCGCGCGCACCGTCGATCGGACCGCGGATTCGATGGTGTCCGCCGCGTTGTGGGCCGGCACGATCACGGACAGGCGCGGCATCTACATGCCTCTGCCGCGCTTGTTCAGCGCCGACACCACGCGTTCGCCCGAGACGAGGCCCATGCCGACGACCATCGCGAGATAGGCGCGCGGCTGGCGGACGTCGTGTCCGATCGCGCGTCGGGCCCAGGACCGTGCGCGGGGCCTGTCGCCCAGTGCACCGTGCGCGAAGGCGATCTGGCCCTCGATCCGGGCCTGGCCCTCTCCGCTGCGCACGAACTCCGGGTGCTTGGCGAGGAGGTAGCTCAGTCCGTCGGCGATGCCCTGCCACTTCTCGCTGAAGTACGAGGTGCGGTCCCAGTGGATGATGGTGTGGGCCTCGGGAACCGCCACCACGCGGCCGACCTTCGCGGCGCGCAGCAGCAGGTCGTAGTCCTCGCCGTACGAGGCGGGGAGCTCTTCGTCCACGAGACCGATGGCACCGCGGAGGGCAGCGGCGCGCACGACGAACGAACTCGGATGCAGCTCGGTGATGCGCGAGCGGAGCAGGTCGTCGAGGGTCACCGAAGACGGCGAGAGTCGGGCGTGCGTGCCTCCGGCGGAGTGGATCTCGATGCCGGTCGCGGCGAGCACGACCTCCTCGTCGTCGAACAGCGGCAGCTGTGCCTCGAGCTTGCTCGGCTTCCACTCGTCGTCGTCGTCGCAGAACGCGACGAGATCGGCGGTGGCCTCGAGGATCCCGGTGTTCCGGGCTCCCGCGAGACCGGGCGTGCGAGCGTTCTTGACGGCGCGCAGCGTGTGCGGCCCTCGATCCAGGTCCGTCAACTCGTCGATGTCGGTGCCGTCATAGACGAGCACGACCTCGATCGGCTGGACCTCGTGCTGCGCGAAGACGGACGCGACCGCGCGTCGAAGCAGCTGCGGGCGATTGCGCGTCGCCATGACGACGCTCACTAGCGGTTGCACCATTGACTCCCCAAAGTCTGGTAGATAGCCGCACTTCCCCAAAAGTGCGATCGGTTCATCCTAGCGGAGGGGTGCAGGCGGGGACAATGACGTGCTGCGCAGCTCCCGCATGGCCAGAGCGGCCGCGGGGAAGGTGAGGATGAGGCCGTTCGGCAGCACACCGTAGAAGAAGATCTCGACGATGATCACCAGCTGAACGGTGTTGAGGATCATCAGAGCGGTGTTGCCGGTGCGGATCGTCGCGAAGAACATCCACACGAGCGCGGCGACGAAGCAGATCAGTGCGGGGAAGCCGTGCGAGAACATCACCATCCAGAGGTGCCCCTGCGTGCCCGCCGAGGGCGCGCCGTCGGTGAACGACGGGCGGGGCGCGCCGTATCCGAAGAGCGGCGACTGGAGCGTGCGCACGAACGTCTCCTCGTACAGGTTCGCCCTGTCTTCGGTGGACGAGCTCGTCTCGACCCGGTCGGTGAGCTTGCTGCCGATGTCGAGAGCGACGGCGGCAGCGCCGGCGATCACTCCTATGACGCTGAGGAAGAGGACCGCGCGCAGCTTGCCGGCCAGAGCGAACCGGAAGAAGAGATAGGCCGCGGCGACGGCGAGGCCGATGAACATGCCGCGATTGAGAGTGAGGAAGGCCGGGATGAGCGAGAGCGGGATGGCGAGCACGATCAGCCAGAACCGCCGTCCCCGCGGGATCACGGTCAGGTACGCGACCACCATCGGCAGGGTGATCGAATACACGTTCCCCCATCCGTTCGTGTAGAGGAACGGCGCGGACGGGCGCGGATCCAGCGCCAGCCAGCTGTCGGGGTTGTACTGCGTGAGCCGCCGCACGACCATCTCGCCGATCAGCTCGTTGGCCTGCAGGCCCTGCGGCAGGACGTACCCGAGCGGCGTGCGGAACGAGAACTCCGGTGCCGCGATGCCGGCGAATCCGCCCAGCACCGCCCAGAGCCAGAAGAGCGTGAACACACCCAGCACGTAGCGCAGGGTCAGCGTCTCGCGGGCGTTGTACACGTAGACGAAGACCACCGTGATCACGACGTACAGCAGTGCGCGGTAGACGAATCCGATCAACCGCCCCGAAGTGTCGACGCCGATGACCGAGGCACACATGAGCACGACGAAGAGCAGCCAGATCGCGAAGCCCCGCGGCACCTGGATCCCGCCCCGGCGCACCATGAGGACCACCATGCATGCGGCGAGTGGGATCCACGCCATCTCGGCGAAGCCGAGCACCCACCACAGCGGGAAGAACGCGAGCATCGCCGTGAACGGCCACCGGGGCAGTTCGCTGCGAAGGGTGCCCGCAGGGGGCGTGAGCGATCGTGCTCCGCCCGCCAGTGCGATGTGCGAGTTCACCCGTCCTCCATGTCCCCAGGGTTCGCCCCTAGGATAGGCGCACAGGCTGTTATGTAGGCGGAAACTCTGGGGACGACTCCGCGGCAGTGTGAAGGCGAGGGGGATTCGTCCATGGATGACAACGATCAGGCAAACTCGGCGACTCTGGGATTCGAGCACTACGTGTTCGTGCTCAGGCGGCAGTGGCGGCTGCTCGTCGTGACCACGGTGCTCGGTGCGCTCGCCGCCGTCGGATATCTGTTGATCGCTCCGCAGACGGTCACGGCGACCACGACCATCAACCTCAACGTCATCACGACCGAGCCGTTCAGCGCGCAGCGCGCCGCCTCCGGCCTTCTCGACGACGCGACCGAGACGGCGATCGCCCGCTCGCACGTCGTGGCGTCGCGGGCGGCCGACCTCCTCGAGGGCGACGCGTCGGCGAGTGAGATCCGCAGCGCCTCGACCGTCGCGACCTCCTCGGGTGCCGCTGTCGTCACCGTGGACTACGACGCCCCGACGGCTGCCGCCGCGGTGCGAGGGGCGGACGCCGTGGCATCCGCCTATCTGTCGTTCCGCAGCGAGCAGGCGCAGGAGCGCATCACCGTGATGGTCACCAGCCTCAACGAGCGGATCGACGCTCTCAACACGACGCTCGGCGAGGTGAACCAGCAGCTGGTCTCCGCCGCCCCGAACAGCGCCGCGTTCGCTCAGGCGACGACGCAGCGCGAGCAGATCATCACCGAGCTCGATGGACTCCTCACGCAGCGGAACGGCCTGCAGAGCGTCGACACCACCGGTGGCATCGTGCTCTCCGCAGCGGAGGACAACGAGCTCGCCGTCGCTCCGGGGCGCACGGTGACCCTGCTCACGGGACTCGCAGCCGGACTCGTCGTCGGGATCATCGCCGCCTTCGTGCGGAATCCCTTCGACCGGCGCCTGCGGAACGCGTCGGAGATGACTCGGGCGCTCGGCGCACCGGTCTTCGCGACTCTCGACGCGAACCGCGAAGACGTGCCCGCGAAGGGACCGGCCGCCGACGCGCTCCGCGTGACGCGCGAGCGCCTGCTCGTCGACATCTACCTCGGCACCACGGTGCTCGTGATCGACGCGACCCACTCTCACGAGACCTCGCCGACTGCCGTGAACCTCGCCATCGTGACCGCCCAGGTCGGACACGATGTGCAGCTGATCGTTCCCGCGGGAAGCGACGAGTTCCGCGCGCATCTGGCGAACGCGCTCGAGCTGCAGGAGACCGAAGGCGGCACGGCCGTCTCGGCGACCGTGCCGACGCTGCGGGTCTTCACCGCATCCGACTCCGGCGACGAGCGCCAGGGAGACCTGCTCCTCACGGAGCAGACGCACGCCGCCATCGCCGGCGCCGGCGACGAGACCCTCACCTTCCTCGTGCTGCCGTCGTCCGCGCATCCTGCGAGCATCCTCGCGGGGCTGCGACTGTCGCAGTCGGTGGTGGTCGTCACCCGCGAGCACGACACCACGACGACCGAGATCCGCTGGCTGAGGGAAGAGGCGGAGGCGATCGACACTCCTGTGCTGGGCGCCGTCGCAGAACGCCGCATACGTCACGGTCGACGCGAGGCGGCCGGCATCAGCTGGCCGTTCCCGACCCGGAGCGAACGCGGAACCGCCGCCCGCGCGAATGCACGAGCGGCGGCCAAGGTCGAGGTCGGGGCCGACTCCTGAGAGTCAGCGCGCCGCGAGCTTGCGGTACTTGCGTCGCATCGACGCTGCGGAGTGCACGGTGTTGATGACGAAGAGCACACCGTAGACGACGGCGAACAGCGGGGGAGCGGCCCAGAACACGAAGCTCCAGCACAGCACGCCGGTATCGGTGGGCGCCAGCAGCAGCGACTTGCGTGTGCCGGACGCCTCTGCCGCCTCGCCACCCGTGTTGCGCACCAGCTGCTCGGCGAGGATCTGGCTCATGAACTGCCCCACGCTCATCAGCGTGAACAGGACCGCGATCACCGCGAGCCAGATCAGGTCGGGCCGGTGCAGGAGAACGGCGACGGCGACGGTCAGGTGGATCGCAGGGGTGCGGATCGCGTCGACGACGTGGTCGAGCCACTCGCCGGCAGGGCTCGACGCACCGGTGAGTCGAGCGACCTGGCCGTCGGCCGAGTCGAACACATAGCCCGCGGCGAGAAGCGCACCCGTCGCGAGTGCGGACCACCAGACGGGCTCGACGACGATCATGATCGCCAGGCCGACCGCCGAGAGGCCGGCGCTGATCATCGTGACCGCGTTGGGCGAGAGCCCGAGGGCCGCCGCCGATGCGGCGACCCCTCGGGCCAGTCGACGATTGACCCACCGCGTGTAGGCGGGCACGCCCGCCCCGCTCTTCTGAGCGCGGTTGAGGTCGGCGAGGTGATCGCGGAAGCCCGGTCGGGGGCGAGCGGCCACCTCTGTCACGATGCCACCGCCGAGAGCTCGAAGCTGTGGCTCGGGGTCGACCGGTAGTTGGAGTGGACCTCCACCGCGATCACGTTGGTGCCCACCTGGAAGGCGGATGCCGGAACATCGAACACCAGTGGCGTGCCCACCGCGGCCGAGGCCGAGACGGCGGCGTTCGCATAGGTGCCCTGTGTAACGGGGCCGGCGTTGAGGTTCTTGCGAGCGACCTCGACTCCGTTCACGTACACGACGACCCCGTCATCGGCCCGGGTCGTCACGGTGACCTTCGTGAAGTCCACCGCGGTGAGCGTCACGGGCTGACGGTAGTAGCTCGTGATCGGTCGCGGTGAGAGCGTCGTGTCGAGCGGAGTCGCGAGTCCGGTGTGGCCCCAGCCGAACGCCCCGGCTCCGGTGGCCCACGATGCGGCGTCGAAGTCGACGGCCGCCCAGTTCGCGGGTGTCGCGTCGTTCGTGAACCGGTATGCCCACGTCGATCCGGCAGCGACCACCGAGGTCACGGCGGGCTCGGGCTCGGGTTCGGGCTCCGGGTCCGGCGCGGGCGGCGTCGGCTGCGTGCCGATCGTCGCGATGGCCTCGAGCTCGAAGCTGTGGCTCGGGGTCGAGCGGTAGTTCGAGTGCACCGATGCGGTGATCACATTGACCCCGCTGGTGAACAGGTACCCGGGCACCGTGACGACCTGCGGATTGGCCACCGCTGCTGCGGCGCCGACCGCTGCGGTCGCGTACGTCCCGACACCGGCGGTGACGCCGTCGGTGACGTTCTTGCGCAGCACCTCCGTGCCGTTGACGTACAGGACGATGCCGTCGTCGGCCCTGGTCGTGATCTTGACGGACTCGATGGTCGAGGCATCGGCGATCTGGAATGCGTGCCGGTAGAACGACGCGAGCGGCTTGGGCGTGACGGTCGTGGTCAGCGTGGTCCCGAGGGTCGGCTGACCCCATCCGAGAGGCGCTGCGCCGGTCTGCCACGCCGAGCTGTCGTACGCGGCCGTGGTCCACGGACCCGTCGGCCCGGTCGCGTCGTACACGTAGGACCAGGTCGAGCCCGCTGCGACGAGCGTCGCGGAGGCCGGCTGCGGGGGCGGCGTGGCCGCCGTGACCCCGGCCGTCGATGCCGAGGCGTTGCCCCGGGCGTCGATGGCCCGCACGAAGTAGAGCGTGCCGGCGGGCGCCGCCGGAAGCGCGGCGGTCGTACCCGTGACCGTGGCGACCACGCGATCGTGGCGCAGCACCTGGTAGGCGGTGACGCCGCGGTCGTCCGTCGATGCGCCCCAGGTCAGGGCCACGCCGTCGGCGGTGGCGTTGGCGGTGAGATTGGCGGGGGTCGAAGGAGCGACCGTGTCGCGCTGGGCGTGGCGGACGAAGCCACCCGACCACTGCCGGATGTACCCGGTTCGTGTCGAGTAGGTCCAGTCGCCGCCCTGCCACAGGGTGCCCGTCGAATCCACGAACAGGGCCCACGAGCCCGCTCCGCGGTTCGTGTCGAAGTCGCCGTTGAAGCTCGGGATGCGCTCGCCGGTCGTGGCGCTCCAGGCGCCGGAACCGTACACCGCGTTCGCCGACGTCCAGGCCGTGCCGATCGGGTTCCACGTCGTGGATCCGTCGTACTGCGTCTCGAAGCAGTGGCATCCGCCGTAGACGGCGTTCCCGTCGGTCGCGATCGCCTGGAAGTCGCCACCGGCGTTTCCGACCGACGAGCTGACGAGCGTGAGTGCGTCGCGGGAGTAGCTGAACAGCGAGTGCTCAGACCCGCCGAGCCACACCTTGTCGCCCACCTCGAGCACGGCCTGCTGGTAGCCGGTGCGTCCCGCGTTGCGGTTCGAGAAGACGACCGCCCAGGGCAGGAGGTCGGTGTTCGCCGACGACATGGCCGCCGCCTTGTCGGCCGGGCGCGACTTCGACGTCGAGAAGAAGCCGGCGAAGTACACGCGGTCGCCGCGCGCCGAGGCATCGACGCTCATGACGGTTCCGTTGAACTCCGGGTTCCAGGTGCCGTCGGGAGCTCCCGTCGTCAGGTTGAAGCGCGCGGCGCCGCGAGTGTAGCTCTGCGCGGAGGTGCCGCTCGCGGAATGCGTGAACGTGCCGGCCACGTAGAGCCAGCCGTCCTGCACGTCGAGCGTGCGCACCACGGGGACCCCGCCGCTGAGCGCGTTGATCAGGCGTCCCGTGAAGCTCGGATCGATCTCGCCTGTCGTGGCGTTGAGCACCACCAGGCCGGCGACGTTCTGCCCGTTGACCTGGGTGAAGTAGCCGCCCACAGCGAGCCTGTTGCCGGGAAGCGCGGCGAGTGCCTTGACCTGGTTGTTGAAGGTCGGGCGGAACGTCGGGATGAACTCGGCCGAGTCGCGCTGGAACGCCGCGAGATAGGCCTGCGGCTGCGCGCTTCCGCCGCCCGCGGTCTTCTGCACGGTGGTGAAGTTGCCTCCCGCGAACACGGTGCCGCCGATCTCGGCGAACGCCGAGACCTCATTGCTGCCCTCGATGCTGGCAGGGCCTGCGCCGAGGCCGGCCACGCCCCAGTTCTGCACCTGCGCGAAGCTGTCGACCACGGCCTGGTTCGCGATCGCGGGAGTACCCGACGCGGCGATCGGCGTGAACGACGCGGTCGAGATCTGCGGGCGGATGAACACCTGCGTGAAGGGTCGCGCGTATCCCGTGTTGGTGTCCTTCGACCACAGGAAGCTCGTCGAGGCGGGGTTTCCGCGAATGTTGCTGCCGAAGCCGAAGCCCATCGCATAACCCTCGGTGGAACCCGTGATGGTGCGCACGCGGTTGTAGTTGTTGTCGGAGCCGAAGTTCGACGTCTGCCCGCCCGTGCGCGTGGTGATTCCGATCTTGTACTGCGCCACGCGCTGCTCGTTGTTGAACATCCAGGTCCACTTGTCGCGCGGGCTGGAGAACGTGAAGGTCAGGTCCTGCCACGTCGTGCCTGCCTGGTTGGTGGCCCGGACCAGGCGGATGCCCTCGGCGAGGTTCTTGATCGGCTGGTTGTTGTTGAGCTGGTCGATCAGCTCACCCGACAGCTGCCGCGGCGTGAAAGCGGCCGTGCCCGTGACGTTCGTGCGGACCTGCTCGGGCGAGCCGGATCCGTTGGTCGACGTCGACCATGCCTCACGACCACGCCCGACGAGCAGCCACCCGCCGCCGTTGGTCGTCTGGTCGCAGTAGAACTGGTCGGCGGTGACCATGGCCTCCGTCTTGAGCCAGTACACGCCGTCGGCGGCCTGCGGGTTGCGCTGCTTGATCTCCCAGCACGACGCCGCTGCGGTGATCTCCGTCAGGCCGTCGGCCGTCGGCAGCGGGGTCTCGGCGGCGCTCGCCGCCGAGACGGGCACGAACATCGCCGCGATCGAGAGAGCGGCCGTCGCTGCGGCGACGAGGAGGCGGCCCGTGCGGCGGGTCGGCGTGGTGGTCATTTCATGGCGCCTTTCGTGGGCGACGGAGGTCAGCATGTCGGATCGTTCGGGAAACTGTGGCTGGCGATGCGCCAGATGTCGTCGTCGCCCTGGACCAGGGTGAAGAGGTGCAGGGCGCGCGGCATGGTGGCGGACTCGTCACCGATGCGATCTCCGTTCGCGTCGAGGATCGCCACCGCGGACGAGTCGATGCACGCGGTGATCTCGGCTGTCGCCGGATCGGCCTCGGCATCGACCGCGGTGACGTCGCTGGACACCAGAGTCGGCTCGCCCGTGATCGTCCAGCCCTGGGAGACGAGCTCCTGCCACTGGGCCTCGATCTCGGCCGCGTACGCGTCGACCGCGACGTCCTTGAGCAGAACCGCGAGATCCTCCGAGGTGCCCACGGTGCTGATCGGGGCAGCCAGAGCCGTCTCGACCGTGACCAGCGCTGCATCGTCGTCGAGCTCGCCGTCGACCGTGGGTGGCGCCGCCGGTGCGGGCGTCGCCGTCACGGTCGGACTCGGAGCCGGAGTCGGCGAGGTGCTCGCCGACGTGTCCGATCCGGCACCGCCGCCGGATCCGGCGTCAGGAGCACTGCCCCCGCCGCCCGAAGCCGCGACCCCGTATGCGGTGATCGCGCCGAGCGCGACGACAGCCGCGACGGCGAGTGAAATCCATAAAGCCTTGCGCCTGCGCGCGACAGGCGTCGCTAAAACGTCCCCAGACATCCCCTATATCCCCAATTAGTAGTTGCTCGTCCCACCGAGCGGGCTTCATCGTGCAAAGAGACGAGAAGCTTCCCCAGGCGCAGAATATCACACGGCGTGAATTCCCCACCAGTACTTTCTCGACGCCTATCCGGAGGGCCTCCGCAGCTCGTCGAGATGCAGCCTGCGCCGGTCGAGACGGCACCAGGCGAGGAACAGCAGCGCACCCGCCGCAGCGGCCGCGAAGAGGCTGAGCCAGGTCGCCCCCAGGGTCAGCCGCAGTGCGAGGGACGGCACGCCGAACGTGATCAGCGCGACGATCAGCGGGTAGAGGCCCGGCACGGGAGAGACTCTGAGACCCAGCACGACGCGCACCTGCACCGAGGCGAGGGCGGCGTCGATCGCACAGGCCGCCGCCCAGGCGACAGCCGCTCCGGTGATGCCCCAGATCGGCACGAGCAGGTAGATGAGTGCCACATTGACGGCCACCGCGATCGCCTTGTTCATGGCCGCGAGCCCACTGCGGCCGCTCATGAGGAGCACCGAGTGGATGTTGCCGGCCAGGAACGTCACCACGGAGCCGATCGCCATGACGACGAGCACGGGCTCGCCGTCGGCGAACGAACCGCCCAGAAGCGAGAGCGCGACGGGTGCGAAGACCGCGAGCAGCACGTAGACGGGCGTGCTGAAGAGGACGAGCCACACGGTCGCCGTGCGGTACACGCTCTCGAGCCCCGACCTGTCGTCGCGGTGCAGCATCTTGCTGAACATCGGCGAGACCACGACCCGCAAGGCGGTGTCGACGATCATCCCGGCGGCCACGAAGCGGCTGGCCGCCCCGTACACGCCTGCGGCGGCCGGGCCGGCCAGCGCGCCCACGATGATGACGGCGAGCCAGATCAGGAGCTGCTCGAGTCCTGACGACATCACGCGCGGAAGCGCGTAGCGGATGGTGCGCGAGGGGACACCGGAGCGCAGGAACCCGGGCTGAGCCGTGCGACCGAGTCGCCGCAACTGCCACAGCATCACGACCACGGCCGCGATGGCTGCGGGAAGCAGCGGCAACGCCCACGCGAAGGCGGCTCCGACCGCTCCGGCTCCGACGCCCACGGCGACCGCGATGACGATCGGACGCAGCGTGGGCAGCAGCACGTTGCCCACGAGCACGTAGGCGGTGACCTTGCCGAGCGCCCGCGTCGCCGACAGCGCGGTCAGCATGACGGAGGCGACGGGGAGGAACCATGCGATCGAGCGGATCGCGTGTGCGACGTCGTCTCCGGGGTTCTGCGCCTCGACGACCAGCGCTCCGGCGAACAGGACGCCCGCGCACACGAGGCCCGCGATGGCCGACACCAGTACGAGGAAGGCGCCGGTCGGACGCAGCATCGCCCGCTCGTCGTCGAGCTGGCGCGGCAGGATCCAGATCGCGGCCGAGTCCATCCCGAAGCGGGCCACGCCCAGTGCGATCGTGAAGGCGCCGACCGCCTGCAGCACCACACCCGAACCGGCGTCGCCGAGCAGGCGACCGAGCACGACGATCAGCACGAGTCCCATCACGGCGCTCACGGCCGAGCCGACGAAGCTCAGCGCGCCCCCTCGAGCGAGTTCGGCGCGTGCGGTGGGAGTGCTGGTCATGCTCGCGACCTGCGGAGCCTCTGCGCGGCGACCGCAGCCATGAAGGACGGGTTGCCGAGCAGGTAGCGCTTCGCGAGTCGGCGCGGTTCGATCATGAGGCGCCAGAGCCATTCGAGTCCGGCGCGGATCATCCACTCAGGGGCACGTCGATTCGACCCGCTGAGCCAGTCGAAGAGCCCGCCGCAGGTCAGCACCGCCGGAGGAAGATGCTCCCTGTGGTCGTCGACCCAGAACTGCTGGGCCGGATCGCCCATGCCGACGAACAGGATGCGGGTTCCGTGATCGGCGATGTCGTCGAGCACCGCGGGCATCTCTGCGGGAGAGACGTAACCGTGGTGCGTGCGCAGGTTCAACCCGGGGATGCGTCCGCGCAGGATCGCCGCGGCCCGCTCGGCCACGCCGTCGGCGGCGCCGAAGAAGTAGACCGGTATGCCCTCGGCTGCGGCTGAGCGCAGCAACGGCTCGGCCACGTCCGTCGTGGCGAGTCGCTCCGGCAGATCGCCCCCGAGCAGCTTCGCCGCCCAGACCACGGATTGGCCGTCGGCGTAGGCCACGCTCGAGCTCAGGAGGCGACGGAACCGGTCGTCGGTGCGAGCCAGGTTGCACACGTGCGCGTTGACCCCCACGGCGACCTGGGTGCTCTCGCCCGCCGACATCGCGAGCACGCGCTGGATCAATGTCGCTTCGGTGAACGACTCCACGCGCACGCCGGTGATGTCGACGGACATCGTCTCGTCGATCGAGTTCCTGTCACTCATCCGCTCAGTATGCCCCGCTGGGCTGCACCATGACCTTGGCAGTGCGCCACATGATCTGCAGGTCGTTCATCACGGACCAGTTCTCGACGTAGCGGAGGTCGAGCCGCACGCTCTCGTCCCACGACAGGTCGCTTCGTCCCGAGACCTGCCAGAGTCCGGTGATGCCGGGCTTGATGTACAGGCGGCGGTACACGGTGCCGTCGTAGGCGGTCACCTCGCTGGGCAGCGGCGGACGCGGACCGACGACGCTCATGTCGCCGACCAGCACGTTCCAGAACTGGGGCAGCTCATCGAGCGAGAGCTTGCGCAGCACACGGCCGACCCGCGTCACCCGGGGGTCGTCCTTCATCTTGAAGAGGAGCCCCGCGCCCTCGTTCTGCTCCTTCAGCGCCGCGAGCTGCTGCTCGGCATCGGTCTTCATGGAACGGAACTTCACGATCTTGAAGGTGCGGCCGTCCTGTCCCACGCGCTCCTGGAAGAAGAAGAGCGGCCCGGGAGAGTCGAGCTTCACCAGGAGTGCGAGGAACGGTGTGATGAGTGCGATCGGGATGAGCGCCGCCGCGGCGACGATGATGTCGAGGGCGCGCTTGAGAAGATGGCGACCCCCCTCATAGGTCGGGATCTGCACCTGAATGAGTGGCAGGCCCTCGACCGAGGCGAAGGAGATGCGCGGGCCGGCGACGTCGGTCAGCCTGCTCGAGAGCACGAGCTCGGCGGCGGTGCCCTCGAGCTGCCAGCTCAGGTGCTTGACGAAGTCGGGGCTCCCTTCGGGGCGGCTCGCCACGATGATCGTGTCGGCCCCGAGTTCGGCGGCGACGCTCGCCACGGTGTTGACGTTGCCCAGCACCGGGAACTGCGCCCCGTCGATGTCGACGTCGCGGGCGTTGCCGTCGAGCAGCGTGGCGCCGACGACCTGGTAGCCCGACGGCCCGATCGGGTGCAGTGTTCGGACGACGTACTCGACGTCGTCCCTGTTGCCGACGACGAGCGTGCGCGAGGCGAACCGCCCTCGCGCACGCTGCGCCGTCAACCAGTGCCGCCACACCCAACGGGTGATGAGCAGCGTGAGGACACCGAACGGCAGGCCGACGAGCAGCACGAGCTGCATCGTCTGCCAACCGAGCACGACACCCAACATGGCGATGATCCCGAACGCCAGTCCGCTGGCGTGCGCGACGCCGCGGTACTCGGTCGCACTGGCGCGGAACAGTGCTGCATCACGTGTATGCAGAGCGCTCAGCATCAGAAACCACAGTGCCGCCAGCGGGACTCCGGTGCGCAGGGCCTCTTCCCCCGCGACACCGGTGACCATCTGGACCGCTGCGGTGATCGCGACGGCGAACAGGATGACCCCAGCATCCGTGATCCGCAGTCGCCTCCGATAGCGCCGTTCCCACTGTCTGCGTCGCTCCAGGGTCGCCGACGCGCGCGGCGTGACCGCCGTGTGCGTGGTCGGCCTGGTGGCTCGCGGTGCGGCGATCGGCGCGAATACCGACCCCGTTCGAGTGATGCTCATGGCATCCTCTACGGAGGTCATGCCGAAGCCCCTTGAGCCGTGCAGGTACGCAGAATTCCCCAGTGCGCCATGTGTATCCCCAGTTTTCCCCAGACCAGGGACCCCACGTCCCCAGCGTCGTCCGCATCCC
This sequence comes from uncultured Microbacterium sp., assembly GCF_963521645.1. GTDB lineage: Bacteria > Actinomycetota > Actinomycetes > Actinomycetales > Microbacteriaceae > Microbacterium. The sequence goes on from NZ_CAUQVQ010000013.1 coordinate 41,154, forward strand.
GACCCCTCGGGTCCTGCATGCATCCGTGATCCCACATCACGGTCGCGAACACCGTCCCACACGGTGTTGCTGGCAGCAGGTGCTGCAGACTTCGTTCACTCTAGCGGAACCTCGCGTTCAGCGGAAGGTAATTCGCGCGAGTGGATGAACTGAAATCTCAGTACTTGCGTATACGTCGCGGATGGCATCGATATCCTGGCCCCGTGCCCACCGCCACCACCGCGCGATTCCATCTGAGCCGCATGATTCCGCGTGATCCGGCGCAACCTCATCGCACAGCGAGCACTCTGGAGCTCTTCTTCGACCTGGTGTTCGTCGTCGCGGTGAGCATCGCCTCGGCGCAGCTGCACCACGCGCTGAGTCACGGAGACTTCCTGCACGGGGTGACGTCGTACGCGATGGTGTTCTTCGCCGTCTGGTGGGCGTGGATGAACTTCACCTGGTTCGCGACCTCCTTCGACACCGACGACTGGCTCTACCGGGTGACGACGTTCGTGCAGATGGGCGGTGTGCTCGTGGTCGCCGCCGGCATCCCGGCTGCGTTCGAGCAGGGCGACTTCACGATCCCGGTGATCGGGTACATCGTGATGCGCGTCGCGATGATCGCGCAGTGGCTCCGCGCCTCGCGGAGTGCGGGGGAGCTGCGGTCCACGACCCGCCGGTACGCCCTCGGCATCGCTGCCGTGCAGGTGCTGTGGGCGCTGTTCCTGCTCATCCCGTCGGGGACGGCGCAGCTCGTGGCGTTCGTCGTCTGCGCGCTGATCGAGGTCAGCGTGCCCGTCTTCGCCGAGTATCGACGGCAGACGCCCTGGCATCCGCACCACATCACCGAGCGGTACGGCCTGTTCACCCTGATCGTGCTGGGCGAGAGCCTCCTCGCGTCCGCCAACGCGATCATCGACGCCCGGGAGGAGCTCGACTCGTTCGTCCCGCTCATCTCCATCTCGGTGCTGACGCTGGTCGTGACCGCCGCGCTCTGGTGGATCTACTTCTGGCCGCCCCACCACCGGGCGATCACGACCTTCGGCCGCTCCCTGCGGTACGGCTACTCGCACTACATCGTGTTCGCGGCCGCGGCTGCCTTCTCCGCCGGCGTCGAGGTCGAGCTCGACGTGCTCACGGGAGCGAGCCATCTCTCGAGCGTCGCGGCCTCGTTGACGGTCACGATCCCCATCGCGCTCTTCCTGATCGGCATCTGGTGGATCGCGATCCGCGAGAACGCCGACCGCGTCGTCAACACCGTCGTGCCGGTGGGGGCCGTGCTCGTCCTCCTCGACCCTCTGCTGCCGATACCCGTCGCCATCACGGCGGTGATCATGGCCGCGATCGTCGTCGTGCTCGTGCTGCGTCCTCCGATCGCCCAGCGTTCATAGCAAGAGCAGAGGCGACGCAGAGAACGCTGATCGACTCAGTCGTGATCATGGGTGCACAGACACCCCTGATCCGAGAGGAGCACGATCATGAGCCGCATACCCGAGCCCGTCCAGACGCCCCAGGGGCCCGCCTACGAGGGGCGCCTGCTCGATCGTGTCGACGAGGAGGTGGTCGATCAGGGCGCGGCGTTCGACATCCGCACCCTCATGACCCGTCGTGGGGTGCTCGGCCTCGCCGGCCTCGGGGCGGGAGCTCTCGTCCTCGCGGCGTGTGCGCCCACCGCGACCGAGAGCACGACGACCGGCGACACGGGTGCCGCGGCGGACGATCCCGGCACCGGCGCCTCGTCCGGATCCTCCGCGACCGCCGACGGCGAGATCCCGGACGAGACGGCAGGACCGTACCCCGGCGACGGATCGAACGGTCCCGACGTGCTCGAGGAGTCGGGCATCATCCGCCAGGACATCACGACCTCGATCGACGGATCGGCCACCGCCGACGGCATCCCCCTCACCTTCGAGTTCCAGGTGCTCGACATGGCGAACGGGGGCGTCCCCTTCGCCGGTGTCGCGGTCTACGCGTGGCACTGCACAGCCCGGGGGGAGTACTCCCTGTACTCCTCGGGACTCGAAGACGTGACCTACCTGCGCGGGGTGCAGGTGGCGGATGCCGACGGCAGGGTCTCGTTCACATCGATCTTCCCCGGATGCTACTCGGGGCGCTGGCCGCACATCCACTTCGAGGTGTATCCCGACGCCGACTCGATCACCGACTCGACGAACACGATCGCGACCTCGCAGATGGCCCTGCCCGAGGACGCGTGCGTGGCCGTCTACGCGGATCCGCGATACGACGGCTCATCGCAGAACCTCTCGCGCACGAGCATCTCGGGCGACAACGTCTTCGGCGACGATTCCGCGGCACTGCAGCTGCCCGCCATCTCGGGCGACACGACCGCCGGTTACACGACCACGCTCGTGGTCGGCGTCGACACCGCGACCACTCCCTCCGCGGGCTCCGCGCCGTCGGGCGGCGCCCGCTGATCTGCTAGGCTGATCATGCAGCGTGTGTTCTGGCCCCCCTCTAGGCCGCCACGTCGCCACTGATCAGGGCCATCACGGACCAAGCGCATCGACGCGCGCGATCCGCCTTCGATCTCACATCTTCGCGAGCCGCATACTGCGCGCCCGCCGCACAGCAATGAGTATCACCATGACCACGACCACCTTTCCTCCTTCTGATCCGCTGACCTGGAAACAGGCCGACGACGACGTCCATGTCGCGACCCGTGCAGGCGAGTTCGCCGGGTTCGTCGAATTCGACGGCACCTCGCACCTCGCCCGAGACCATCGCGGGGCCGAACTCGGCATCTTCTCCTCTCTCGCCGACGCGCAGACCGCGTTGGAGGGTTCCCACGCGGAGGAGAAGCCACCGCTGACCTTCACCTTCACGCTGCCGCGCATGCTGCGCAGGCGGCCTCGTCGCGCCCGCGCCTGAGACCTTTCGGGCAACGACCTGTGAGTTCACAGGGCATCGCGACGTATTCCCATCAGTGCATGCGGGGCGGGTTAGCCTGAGTTAAGCGTTGGGCGGTCTGCCTTGGGCTTCCACAGCTCACGGGCTCCAATCGACAGGAGAGCATCATCTCCATTGCACAGGTCGAAACGACCGCAGCCACCCTCGGACCGGTACGCCAGACGTATTCCGGGAACGCCGAATTCCCTCCCATGGCTCATGCGTACAAGCAGGTGTCGCAGGTGGTGAAGGAAACCGGCCTCCTCCGACGCGCCGGCTGGTTCTACGTCATGGTGGGGGCCATCCTCGCGGTCGCCCTCGGCGGCGTGATCACCGGCTTCATCCTCCTCGGCGACAGCTGGCTCCAGCTGCTGATGGCGGGCGCGCTCGGCATCATCCTGACTCAGGTCGCGTTCCTCGCTCACGAGGCGGCGCACCGTCAGATCCTCTCGTCGGGACCGGCGAACTTCCGCCTCGCTCGCATCCTCGCCGCCGGCGTCGTCGGCATCAGCTACTCCTGGTGGGACTCCAAGCACACCAAGCACCATGGAAACCCGAACCAGGTGGGCAAGGACCCGGACATCGAGGTCGACACGATCTCGTTCCTCGAGACCGACGCCGCCAAGTCACGCGGTCTGGTCAAACTGATCACCCGCAAGCAGGGCTGGCTGTTCTTCCCGCTGCTGACGCTCGAGGGACTCAACCTCCACTACCTCGGCGTCAAGCACCTCGTGACCAGCAAGAAGGCCAAGGGCCGCTGGATCGAGCTCGGACTCATCGCACTTCGCTTCGCGGTCGTCCTGGTACCGGTGTTCCTGATGCTCCCGCTCGGCATGGCATTCGCCTTCATGGGCGTGCAGCTCGCCGTCTTCGGTGTCTACATGGGCGCATCCTTCGCACCGAACCACAAGGGCATGCCGATCATCGATCCCAACGCGCGTCTCGATTTCTTCTCGAAGCAGGTGCGCACCTCCCGCAACATCCGCGGCGGATGGTGGGCCACCTGGCTCATGGGCGGGCTCAACTACCAGGTGGAGCACCACCTGTTCCCGAACATGCCCCGCCCGCACCTGTCGAAGGCGCGTGAGATCGTGCGCGACTACTGCTCGGCGAACGACGTGCCGTACACCGAGACCAGCCTCGGCCGTTCGTACGCGATCGTGATCCAGTACCTGAACCGCGTCGGTCTCGCCGCGGGTGCCGATCCGTTCGACTGCCCGGCGGTGTCGCAGTTCGGCCGCGCCTGAGCGATCGTCCCTCGTCGAAAGGCCCCATCCTCCGGGATGGGGCCTTTCGCATCATCCGTCGCGACGGATCCACCGGAAGGTGGCGCGGCTCAGGAGAACCCCCACGACCAGCCACACGCCCAGCACGACGGCTGCCGTGCCGAGCGCCCACTCTCCTCCCGGTTCCACCACCTTGAAGGAGTCGGGGAGGATCGCTGCCCGCATGCCCTGAGCGATCCACTTGAGGGGGAAGACCGCGGCGACGTTCTGCAACCACTCCGGCAGTGACGTGAAGGCGATGTAAACGCCCGAGATGAACTGCAGCAGGAGGACCACCGGGATGACCACCGCAGAGGCCGTCTTGCCGGAACGGGGCACCGACGACAGGGCGACCCCGAGCAGCGCGCACGTCAGGAGGCCGAGGACGAACACCCAGGCGAAGCGTCCCCACGCGTCTGCGTCGGACGGCAGCTCGACCCGGTACAGCACGACCGCGACGACGAGGAGCAGGGCGATCTGCAGTATCGCCGTCACGAAGACCTCGCCGATCTTGCCGATGAAATACGTCACGGGGGAGATCGGAGTGCTGCCGAGGCGTTTCAGTGTGCCGTCGCTCTTCTCCACCGCGATCTCGATCGAGAGTCCCTGGACCCCTGAGAGGAAGATGCCTCCCGCGATCAAGCCGGGAAGGTAGTAGGTCGCCATGCTGACCGTGTCGGGGCCCTCGCCCACGTCGCCCGTGAAGATCGTCGCGAAGATCAGATACATGACGGTCGGGAACAGGAAGGTGAAGAACACCTGGTCCCCGGCGCGGAAGTACTGCCGCAGCTCGAATCCGATGCGCCGCACGCCGAGACGGATCGTGCGGGACGGGCCGAAGCGGACCGGTGCTGTCGTGGTGCTCATGCCGGCTCCGTCACGTCGGTGAGCGCGTCGATGCCGTGCGCCCGGATCAGTCCGAGATAGATGTCCTCGAGGGTGGGTCTGACGATCTCCAGACCCTGCGGTTCGCCGGCGCTGCGGTGGAGATCGGCGACGACCGCGCCGGGAGTGGACGTGCGCTGCTCCTGCGGCACGCCGTCCGCGTCGGTCCAGCGGACCACGGGCGTGCGCGCCTCGGAGCCGCCGATCTCGTCGATCTCGCCGATCGCGGCGATGCGCCCTCCCACGATGACGGCCGCGCGGTCGCCCAGCTGGGCGGCTTCGTCGAGATAGTGGGTGGTGAGCAGGATGCTGGTGCCTTCGGCTTTGAGGGTGCGGATCAGCTCCCAGAACTGACGACGTGCCTCGGGGTCGAAGCCGGTCGTCGGCTCATCGAGGAAGAGCAGCTCGGGACGACCGATGATCCCGAGTGCGACATCCAGCCGCCGCTGCTGCCCGCCCGAGAGCTTGCCGGCACGGGACCGCTGCTTCTGCTCGAGGCCGACGGCCGAGATCACCTCGTCGATGTCCCGCGGGTTCGGGTAGTAGCCGGCGAATTCGGTCAGCAGCTCCCGCACGGTGAAGGTGCCCGCCTCGCCGGTCGACTGCAGCACGATGCCGAGGCGGGCCTTCCAGTCCAGCCCGCCGTGCTGCGGGTCCACCCCGAGCACCCGCACGTCGCCTGCGCTGCGGTGTCGGTACCCCTCGAGGATCTCGATGGTCGTCGACTTGCCGGCGCCGTTGGGTCCGAGCAGGGCGAACGTCTCACCCCGGCGGATGTCGAAGCTGATGCCGTCGACCGCGGTGAACCCGCCGTAGTCCTTGCGGAGGTCTCGGACCTCGATCACGCTGTCTGTCATATCTCCAGCGTGCCCGCCGCGGCGCCCGGACGGTAGTCGTGACGCGTCTCCCCGTCCGGTGGGGACGTTCAGCGCGACGTCTTGTCGTCGGCCTCGACGACCTCGATCGTGATCTTGCCATCGATCGTGGCCGCGTCGTCGTCGAGCAGTTCGTCGTCGAGCGCCTCGTCGCCGCGGAACTCCTCGACCTGCGCATCGCCGTCGGACTCGTCGACGACCTCGGCGTGCACGGTCTCGATGTCGTCGTCCGCATCGTCCGCGAACGCGTCGGAATCGTCGACCCCGGGGGCCGACGCACCGGCTGCGACGGGCGCGGCGTCGCTGAACACGCCGTCGGGGCGGATGAGCTCGCGCACCTCGGCCATGAAGCTGGCGAGCTGCTGCTGCTGCCAGCGCAGCTGGCGGGCCTGATCCTCGGCGTCCCGGAGCACCTGCGTGGTGTGCGAGGTGACCGAGTCGACGATCTTCTGCGACTTCGTGCGGGCGCGGTCGAGCGTGTCGCGGGCCCGCACCTGAGCGTCGGCCTCGATCGTCTGCGCCTGCGAGCGCATCAGGCGCTCGTAGTCGTCGGCCTTGCCCGAGATGCGCTGAGCGTGTTCGAGCGAGGCCCTGACCTGCTCGTTGGCGTCGGACGTGACGCGCTCGGCGTGAGCGACGGCCTGGTTGTGCAGCACGAGGAACTCCTGCTGCGCATCGTCCTGGCGGCGCGTGAGCGTCTCCTCGAACTCGAGCACGCGTGCGTTCATGTCGCGCACCTCGCGCTCCGCATCCGCGCGGAGCTGCGTCGTCTCGCGCGTGACGAGGGAGCGGAGTGCGGCGGCTCCCTTCTCGGCCTCGGTGCGGATCGCGGTGGCCTCTTGCGTCGCCTGGTGCACCTTCTCGGCTGCGTGTGCGGCCTCGCGCTCGATCGTCGCCTCATGCGCGGTGTACTCGGTGTCGATCTTCAGGCGGATCTGGTCGGCGTCGTGCTGAGCCTGCGCGATGATGCGGGTCACGTCGGCCTCGGCCTCGGCGCGCTGGGTCGTGACCTCTTCGCGGGCGGCGGCCATCAAGCGGTCAGCCTGCACCGCGGCGTTCTGGATCAGGACGTTGGCCTGGTCCTCGGCGACGCGGAGGATCGTCTCGAACTGCTCGCGCGAGGGGGCGTCCTGGCCGTCGGCGCGCGGAGTGTCGACGAGCTCGTTGGTGAGGGTCATCACCTGCTGCTCGGTCTCCGCAGCCCGCGCCTTGACGGCCGTGAGCTCGGCCTCGAGCTCTTCGCGGGCCGTGCGCTCCTCGTCGCGGATCGCTTCGAGGGCGTCCTCGTGTCGAGCTTCGGCGTCGGCGAGATCGGCCTTGGCCTGCTGCAGCTGGTTGCGCAGAGCGCTCAGCGCGGAGTCGACCTCGGCCTTGTCGTAGCCTCGGAACGACGCGGTGAAGCCGGACTGCTCGCGAGGGGTCTCTTCGATCAGCTTGTCGAAGAAGTCGGGCGTTCGATCGTTGGAGGGGGTGTCGCTCATGGGTCAGCCTTTCCGGCGCAGGTCGCGGCCACGAAGGCCGTGACGAGAAGTGGTGCCGTGGTGATGCCGACCGCGGGCACGGGTCGGCCGGTCGTCGGCACACGACAGCCTAGTTGCGTCAGGCGGAGTTCGCTCGTCCGGCTTCTGCCGTGACGGCGATGCCCTCCGCGGCTGCGCGGGCGGCGACCTGCGACCGCAGCTCGGTCCAGAACGCCGCGCCCTGCGGCATCCCGAGATGCTCGCGCGAGCTCACGACCTGCATGCGGGTGGTCGATCCGTCGGCGACCAAACGCACGACCGCGTCATCGGGCTCGATGAACCGGATGCCGTAGCTGCCGTCCTCGAGCACCGTGAACTCACGCGGGCGCTGCCAGACGATCGTGTCGACCAGCTCGCGGACCACCGTCTCGGGGGCGCGGAGCACCAGCGTCGTGTCGAGCGCGCGGAGGGCGTCGGCACGCCGGGACTCGGCGACGCGTCGCTCTTCGCGGGTGCCCGCGGATGCGGCCGAGCGTCGAACCCAGCGCGGCACGAAGATCGACAGCACGATCAGCGCGACGATCAGCGCGATGAAGAAGAGCGGGTTGTCCACCGTTACAACCTAGGGCGTGGGTCGTGCTCGTCAGCCGAGCAAGACCATGACGAGCACGAGCACGGGCAGGCATCCGACCGTGGTGAGGAAGACGGTGTCGCGAGAGATCGTCTCGCCGACGTCGTAGCGCTGCGAGTAGTTGAAGACGTTCTGCGCCGTCGGCAGGGCGGCGAGCACCACGACGATGAGCACCTCGGCGGGGGAGAGCCCGAACACGAACTCGGCGGTCGCCCACGCGATCAGCGGCATCGCGAGGAGCTTCAGCGCGCTCGCGACGACGATGTCCCGACGCCGCCCGGGGGCGCCGAGGACCCGCCGTCCATGAAGGGAGATGCCGTAGCTGATCAGCAGCACCGGCACGGCGGCGTCGGCGATCAGCTGCGCGGGCTGCATCACGATCTCGGGCACCGGGATGCCGAAGACGGAGACGAGGGTGCCGAGGACGGATCCGATGATGATGGGGTTCGTGGCCGTGCGGACCAGGGTCTTGCGCACCGACACCCGCTCGCTCGTGACGGCGTCGAGGATCGTGAGGGTGATCGGCGTGAAGACCAGCAGTTGCAGCAGCACCACGGGCGCAGGGTACGCGGCGCTGCCGAGCAGGTAGAGGGACAGCGGGATGCCGATGTTGTTCGAGTTGACCTGTCCTGCGGCCAGCGCGCCGATCAGGGTCTCGCCGACCGAGCGCTTCCACCACAGTCGCGCGATCAGGGTGTGGATCGCGATGACGGCGACCGCGGCGATCGCGGAGACGGGCAGCAGCGAGGAGAACAGCATCCGGGCATCTGCGTGGGCCAGCACCGTGAACAGGAGGAATGGCGACAGGACGAAGAAGATCAGCCGACCGAGGACGTGGCGCGCATGCGGGCCGAGAAGATCGATGCGCCCGATGACGTAGCCCAGGATGATCGCGACCCCCACGACGGCGAATCCGGTGAAAGTCTCGAGCACCCCTCGAGGTTATCCTCTTAGCAACAGGTGGGCCGCAAGTCAACGGTCGAGTCCTCATCGGCGCTCACGACACATCCGTCCTACGCTGAGAACACGTCGAGCCGCCTAGCGCCGCTCTCCGTCGGTCGATCCGGACGTCGTCCTCGGGTTCTCTCGGTCTCGGGCACGAAGATGGGGGTGGGCGCGCGTGCGTGCCTTCTCAATACGACTGCTCCGGTCCCCCTGTTCGGGCATGGGGGGCCGGAACCACCCTCTTCCGAGGTGGTTTCGCCACGCCCGTGCTCAGGTCGAGTCGCGCACGATCAGACGCGTGGGAAGAACGATGGGCGCACCGGGCAGCTCACCGCCTCCGGCCGCGTCCGCGAGGGCGGCCACGGCTGCTCCCGCCATCTCGCGGATCGGCTGGCGCACCGTCGTGAGAGCGGGGGTGAGCCACCGCGCGCCACGAAGATCGTCGAATCCCACGACGAGCACGTCGTCCGGGATGCGTCTCCCGGTCGCGGCCGCCGCGGCGTGGACACCCGCGGCCAGCTCATCGGAGCAGGCGAACACGCCCAGTCGCTCCCCGGGGCCGAGCGCTCGGAGCAACGGGATCATCGCATCGCGGGCGGCCGCGGTTCGCCACGGAGACTGGACGAGTGCGATGTCTGCGCTCGGCGCTGCTTCGCCGAGCCTCTCGCGGAATCCCGCATACCTGGTGCGTCCGTACCGGTATCGTGGCCGCCCGAGCAGCGCGGCGAACCGCGTCGCTCCGCGGTCGACGAGGTGCGTGGCCGCGGCCCGTCCGCCGTCGTGGTCGGTGGTGTGCACGCTCGTGAGTCCCCGGGAGTCGTCGCTTCGCGGGTCCATCAGGACCACGGGGATCGAGGCGTCTGCCAGGACCTTCAGCTGCGACGCGGTGGGGGAGATCAGCCCGAGCACGACGCCGGCCGATCCACGGCGGCGGATGCGCAGCGGCCAGTCGTCGTCGGGCAGGTCGCGCTCCTCGGTGAGCACCAGGTCGTATCCGGCGTCGGCCGCCGCGCTGCGGGCACCCGCGGTCACCTCGTCGGAGTAGTCGTCGCCGTACCCGCCCAGGACGAGATCCATGAGGCGCGCGGATCCGAGCGGCCTCCCGCCGACCGACGGCTCTCGTGCGTATCCGACGTCCCGCGCGGCGACATGCACCCGGCGGCGTGTGGCCGCCGCGAGGTCGCCGCGTCCGGTCAGCGCGCGCGACGCCGTCGCGATGCTCACGCCGGCGGCTTCGGCGACCACGGCGAGCGTCGCCCGTCGCGGTGGGGCATCGTCGCGCGGATCCGGCATGGTTCCACCTTGGCTCGGAGCGGGGTTTTGCGCAAACGCCTCGACGCCGACCGGCACCGGTGGCATGGTCGATGCGAGGAGGGTGAGATGACGACGACGACACCACCGCTGCGGATCGCGATGATCGGCACGGGCTTCATGGGGCGTATGCACTCGCAGGCCTGGAACACCGCACCGAGGTTCTTCGACCTGCCGCTCGAGCCGAGGCTCGCTCTGCTCGTCGGACGCCGAGACTCCGAGACGGCGGATGCTGCCGCACGATGGGGGTGGTCGGATCACTCACTGGGCTGGCGGGCAGCGGTCGAACGCGATGACATCGACGCGGTCGACATCTGCACCCCCGGAGACACGCATGAGCAGATCGCCCTCGCCGCTCTCGCCGCGGGCAAGCACGTGCTGTGCGAGAAGCCCCTCGCCAACACCGTCGCCGAGGCGCAGCGCATGACGACGGCGGCGACCGAGGCCTCCGAGCGATTCGGAGCCGTGGCGATGTGCGGCTTCAGCTATCGGCGCACGCCCGCACTGGCGCTCGCACGGCAGCTGATCGCCGACGGGCGCGTGGGGGAGATCCGTCACGTGCGTGCGCAGTATCTGCAGGACTGGCTGAGCGATGCCGACTCTCCGCATACGTGGCGGCTCGATCGTGAGCGGGCAGGGTCCGGGGCGCTCGGCGACATCGGGGCGCACAGCATCGACACCGCGCAGTGGCTCTCGGGGCAGCAGATCTCCGCGGTCTCCGCCACGCTGCGCACGTTCGTCGATTCGCGACCCCGGCGCTCGAGTGTGGAAGGGCTCGGGGGCCGCGGAGCGGACGCCTCGGATCGGCTTCCCGTGACGGTCGACGATGCCGCGGCGTTCACCGCGGACTTCGACGGCGGCGCCCTGGGAGTGTTCGAGGCGACGCGCATGGCCACCGGTCGACGCAACGCGAACCGCATCGAGATCAACGGGGACCGCGGGTCGATCGCATTCGACTTCGAGCGCATGAACGAGCTCGAGGTCTACGACTCGGCGGACGACCCTGCGCAGGGGTTCCGCCGCGTGCAGGTCACCGAGGCCCGGCATCCCTACGCGGGTGCATGGTGGCCCGCAGGTCACGGGCTCGGCTACGAGCACCTCTTCACGCACCAGGCGGTGGACTTCGTGCGGGCCGTCGCCGGAGAGCATGCGGCGTCTCCCGGCTTCGCGGAGGCGACTCAGGTGCAGAGGGTGCTCGCGGCCGTCGAGTCCAGCGCCCGACACGACAGCATCCGTACGCCGGTGGGCGGGGATACCGGCACCGATACCGAACAGGGAGGATCCCGATGACACGCACCGCTCTCGTCGTCCGCGGCGGCTGGGAGGGGCACCAGCCGGTCGAGGCGACCGAACTGTTCCTGCCCTTCCTTCGACAGAACGGCTTCGACGTCGTGGTCGAATCCGATTCCGAGGTCTACGCCGATGCGGCGCGCATGGCAGAGGTCGATCTCGTCGTGCAATCGGTCACGATGTCGCAGTGCTCGGCCGAGGCGGTGCGCGGACTCCGTGACGCGGTCGGCGCGGGAACGGGGCTCGCAGGCTGGCACGGCGGCATCGCCGACTCGTTCCGGGCGAGCTCCGACTACCTGCAGCTCGTGGGGGGCCAGTTCGCCACGCATCCCTCCAAGCACCCCGATGAGGTCACGGGCGATCAGACCGACAACTACCTGGAGCACACGGTCGAGATCACCGACCTCGGGCGCGCGCATGAGATCACCCGCGGTGTCGAGGACTTCACCCTCGTCACCGAGCAGTACTGGGTGCTGCACGACGATCTGATCGACGTGCTCGCGACCACCACGCACCCGGTGCGGCCGTACCACCCCTGGCATAGGCCCATCGTGTCGCCGGCGATCTGGACCCGCGACTGGGGGAAGGGGCGCGTCTTCGTCTCGACCCCGGGCCACAGCCTCGACGTACTGCGGCACCCCTCGGTGCGCACGGTGATCGAGCGCGGGATGCTGTGGGCGGCGCGGTGATCGGCGTCGGCATCGTCGGACTCGGCGTGATCTCGGAGCAGTATCTCGCGACGCTGCTCTCGGCGCCGATCGTGCGCATCGTGGCGGTCGCGGACCTCGACGCGGAACGCGCCCGATCCGCGGCGGAGCGCATTCCCGGATGCCGGGCTCTGACCACCGGCGAGCTCGTCGCGGCAGCCGATGTCGATGTCGTCCTCAACCTGACGATCCCCGCTGCGCACGCCGATGTCGCGCTCGCCGCGATCTCCCAGGGCAAGGCCGTGTACGGCGAGAAGCCTCTGGCGGCGACCTTCGCGGAGGCCGCCGAGGTGATGGATGCCGCGAACGCGGCCGGAGTGCGCCTCGGGGCCGCGCCGGACACCGTGCTCGGCACCGGACTGCAGACGGCGCGTGCCGCGATCGATCACGGCCTGATCGGCAGGCCGACGTCCGCGGCGGCGACCTGGGTGTCGGCGGGCCACGAGGCATGGCACCCGCACCCCGGCTTCTACTACCGCGAAGGCGGGGGCCCGCTGCTCGATATGGGGCCTTACTACGTCACTGCGCTCGTGCAGCTGCTCGGCCCCGTCGAGGCCGTGTCCGGCGCGGCATCCCGATCGCGGGACGAGCGCGTGATCGGCTCGGGGCCACGCTCCGGCGAGAGCATCCGGGTCGACGTCGACACGCACCTCACCGGCATCCTCCACCACGCATCGGGCGCGATCTCGACCGTGACGATGAGCTTCGACGGCGTGCGCTCGACGGCATCGCCCATCGAGGTGCACGGCGTCGAGGGGTCGCTCGACGTTCCCGATCCCAACCTGTTCGACGGCGAGGTGCGGCTGCACCCGCGCGAGGGGGAGTGGCGCGTGCTGGAGCCGTCGGCGGGCTACGCGGATTCCGGGCGCGGCATCGGCCTGATCGACTTCTCGACGGGAGAAGGACGCGCTGACGGTGCGATGGCTCTGCACGTGCTCGAGATCATGTCGGCTCTCTCCGCGTCTGCGCGCTCGGGCGTCCGAGAGATCGTGTCGACCACGGTGCACGTGCCGTCTCTCGTGCCGTTGACGTCGGCGCGCGACTGGCGTGCCGGGCGAACGGCGGTGCCGGGTGCGGGGCGTCCGCCCGGTGCGGCGTAACCTGGCCCCATGGATTCCACAGCCCGCACGGCCCTCGAGGTCGCCGACTGGCGCCGTCGCGTCTTCGCCCTCTACGCGGCGGTGCGTCACGCCGACTCACCGGAGGAGGCGCACGAGCTCTGGCGCATCGAACGAGACGAGCTGATGCTGCACCACGCGGCGACGCCCCTGTTGCCCGACGACCGGGTGATGTTCGAAGGGCTGCCGATCGCCTCGTACGATGCTGCCTGGCGCTTCGAGCTGCCGATCCTCGAGGCGGAGCCGGGCGGCTTCGACTTCGCGACGGGGACCGACGGCGTCGTGCCCTTCGAACGGGTCGGCCGTGTCGAGATCCCGGACACGGGCTCGCTCGACGTCTGGCGGCTGACCAGCTACGGAGGGGGGCTCTTCGTGCCTGTGCGCGACGCGCTCGCGGGGCAGCCCGACGGCACGTACGGCGGCGGCCGGTATCTGATCGACACGATCAAGGGCGCCGACCTCGGCGCGGACGCCGCACGCGGCACGATCGTGCTCGACTTCAACTTCGCGTACAACCCCTCGTGCGCCTATGACCCCGCGTGGGCATGTCCGCTCGCGCAGCCGGGAAACGTGCTCGACGTGGCGATACCGGTCGGGGAGCTGTACGGCGGCTGATCAGCGGGCGGGGTGCGGGCGTGATAACATTATCACGCAGACGGACGGTGATAATGTTATCGGCATGCGTGATGCGCTCGACAATCCGTTCAGCCCCGGCTCCGACACGATTCCGGACGTGTGGGCGGGGCGTACCGAGCAGCTGAGCGACTGGCGCGACGTGGTGCGGCCGCGTCGCCTGGCCGGCCTGCCGGAGCGAGGGCGGACGGTGCTCGGCGAGCCGGGGCTCGGCAAGTCGGCTCTCGTGCGTCGCATCGCTCAACAGGCCTCGCGCGCCGGAGACTGGGTCACGCCTCAGCTGCGCATCCCGGCCGGAGCCGATCCGCTGAAGCTCGTCGCGGAAGCGGTGCTGGCGCTCGCCGCCGATGCGGGGCTCTCCACTTCACGCGAGAAGCGCATCGGTGACGCGATCGCGCGCGTACAGGCGGTGGCGCTCTCGGGCGTATCGCTCACCCTGCGCGGCGCCGACGGACGCGAGCCGTACGCCGCACTCACGGAACTCCTCGTCGAGGTCGGCGTGGCCGCGATCGCGGAGGGCGACGTCGTCGCGGTGATCCACATCGACGAGGTGCAGAACATCACCGATGAGAAGGCGCTCTCGCAGCTGCTCATAGCCCTGGGCGACGCGCTCACGCACGAGGTGGAGGTCACGGTCCCCGGAGACGCCAGGGTCGCACGGTCGCTCCCGATCGCCGTCTACCTCACCGGCCTCCCGGATTTCGAGGACATGGCGGGGGCGCGCAAGGGCGCCACGTTCGCCCGCCGCTTCAAGACGACCACGCTCTCGGCGATCGACGACGACGACCTCGCCGAGGCGCTGCAGGAGTTCGTCCTCGAGGGGTGGGAGGTGCCCGACGGGGCCGGCGGCACCGCGCGTGTGCGCATGGACCGGGATGCCGCGGCCCTCATCGTCGACCTCTGCCGTGGCGAGCCCTTCCTGTTCCAGCTCGCGGGTGAGCAGGCCTGGTACGCCGGAGGCACCCCGACCATCACGGCGGCGCAGGTCCGCCAGGGGTGGCGAGGCGCACAGCGCGAAGCCACCGCTCACGTCGAGCGCATCCTCGAGCGTCTGCCGGCTCGAGAGCGGCAGCTTCTGCAGGTGATGGCCGAGCTCCCCGCCGCCGAGCGCACGGCCACTCGCATCGCCGAGGCGATGGGGTTCGCCAAGGTCACGGAGGTCGGCCCCACCGCGCAGAGGCTCGACACGGTTCGCGGCATCATCGACCGGGGAAAGCCCTACACGTTCCGCCATCGTGCGGTCGAGGCGTATCTGTCGAGCGATTGGCCGCGCGTCTGAGGATCAGCCCGCAGATGCGGCGCGTTCCTCGTCCGAGTTCGGGGTCCAGCCGAACCAGCCGTCGCCGGTGGTCATCACACTCCAGTCGCCGCATGCGAAGACCGTCTTCGCCTTGTACGGGTCGGGAGCGTCGTCGAGCACCCAGGCGGGTGCCGACTGACGCTCGACCTCGGCGCAGTCGTCGGGCAGCTCCGAGCCGCTGGTGAGCAGGATGACGGCTTCCGCCGCATCCTCGATCGTGGAGGTGCGCACCGTGATCTCGGTGGAGTCCTGGGGGATCCACTCGGCATCGACGGCGGCGTCGCCGAACGCCTGTGCATCCTCGTATGTGGAAGTGGCCTGCTTGTGGACGATGCTGTCGTAGGCGGAGCATCCGGTCAGGGAGATCAGTCCGACGGCGATCAGTGCGGACGCGGCCAGCGCGGTGCGTGTGTTCATGGTTCCAGCCTCGCGCGAGCGGGAGGGTGAATCATCGGGCGCGCGAGGTATCGGCATCCCTCTGGGGGATGACCTTCACGGATCGTCGCCGGATCATGATGACGATCACGCGACCACGGGCGTGAACCCGGGCGACCGGAATATTGGATGGTGACACGCCGCGATCGCGGTCGTGGGCTCAGGATCGGTGGCCTTCGCGGGGCTTACGACCCCGCGCGGGAGCGCCGCTAGCCGCGCGCCGTCATCCGACGGATCTGCTCGGTATAGCCGTCGAGGACGTCGAAGATCCCGCTGTGCTGCCGGACGCGGTTGCGTCCTTGACCGGTCGTCTCCGTGAGCATTGCGGGCGGTCCGCTGACCGGCTCGATTCGCCATGGTCGACGAATACGCGTTCGCAGCCGGCGGCGCGCAGCTCGGCCTCCTGCGCGTCGGGATTCTGCTCGCGCTTGGAGACTCGGGCGTACCCGACTTCGTGTGCCATGCCGAAAACGGTACAGCCAGGGTTGCGGCGCGTTTAGGTTTCGGCAGGGGGTATCGGCGGGCCACGTGCCGGCGTGTCGCGCAGATGATCGCCATCGGTGACGAGACGGTCGAAATCGATCGTTTTCGGTTTGTAACGCCATCGATAAAACAGAACGGAGTTGTGTTTCAACGGCCGAATGATCGACGCCACCCGCACTGCATAGTCCTCATTCAGCGACGTTGTCGAATTGTGCTCGTGCTCGTTCGACGTCGGGCAGGTGCAATGTCGTCCATCGGAAAAGAGCGTCGATGAGGTCCTGGAGACCATGCCCGACTGGAGCGATGCGGTACTCGACCGCCATCGGTCGGGTGCTCACGACCACGCGGTTGACCATGCCGTTGCGCTCCAGTCGCCGAAGAGTGGCGGTCAGCGATTTCTGGCTGATGGCGGGGATCGCTCGGCGCAGCTCGTTGAAGCGCATTGCTCCGTGTTCGCAGAGTTGGTCGAGTACGCGGAGCGACCACTTATCGAGTAGCTGATCGAGCAACTCGCGGTGGTCTTCGGTGAGGGGAAGTGTGGGGTCAGTTACCTGCATGACACCTAGTTTCGTTGAAGTGTCCTTCTGATACCAGGTAGACAAGAGATATCTACAACGAGAGAGGACAAACATGACAGTGACAGCTTTCAGCCCCGATGGACTCATCCAGCCAGTTCCGTATCATCACGTCGCCATCGGCTCCGGAGCCCGTCAGGTTCACGTCGCCGGACAAATTGGCCGCGACCCGTCCGGCGGACAGCTGGATCCCGGAGACCTGACCGGGCAGGTCGAGCAGGCGCTGCGTAACACCGCCCGCGCCCTCGCGGGTGGCGGCGCGTCCTTCACCGACGTGGTTCGTCTGCGCTTCTTTGTCACCCAATGGCACCCTGACCGGATGGGAGCATTCATGGCGGGCGTCGAGAACGTAGCCGACGAGCTCGGACTCACGCTACCCGTGCCCCCAACTTCCCTCATCGGCGTCGAGATGCTGTTCGAACCCGATGTCCTCGTCGAGGTCGAGGCCTACGCTGTGCTCGACTGACAGGAAGTGGCCGGGTGGGGGTAATCAAACAAAGGCGCGACACCCCACCCAGCGGGGCGGCGGTGTGAGAAAAGAAGGCGGGGGGGGGCGCGCCGCACCGCGGGGGGGGGGGCGGGGGG
>NZ_CAUQVQ010000014.1:0-50365 GCF_963521645.1 uncultured Microbacterium sp.
CCGCGTCACATCCGCCCTCGCACCGGAGTCCGCTCGATCGCGTCGCCGCCCTCCGGCATCGCCATCTCGGCGCGCACGCCCAGAAGCCTCACCTCCCGGCGCGCATCGAGGGTCGAGCCGAGCGCGAGGGCGGCGTCGATCACGGCTGCACGCTCGCTCGCCGGCGAAGGCAGCTTGCGGCCGAACGTCCGCGTCTCGAAGGGTGCGTAGCGCACCTTGAGGTGCACGCGGATCACGGGACGCCCCTCGGCGGCGCAGTCGTCGAAGGCGAGCCCCGCGAGCTCCGTCAGCGCTGCGCGCACCTCGTCCTCGGTCGTGAGGTTCTGCTGATAGGTGGTCTCGCGGCTGTGGCTCCGCGCCACCCAGGGAGTGCTGTCGACCACGGCCGGCCCTATCCCGGACCCCAGCCCGTGGTACCACACGCCCATCCGCGGTCCGAACTCGGAGACGAGCGGGTCCTGATCGGACTCCGCGAGTTCGCGCACGGTCCGGATTCCGTGCGCCGCGAGCCGCTTCTGGACCTTCGGCCCCACGCCCCAGAGGTCACGTGTGGACTTCTCCCCCATCACCTCGAACCAGTTCTCGGCGGTGAGACGGAACACACCGCGTGGCTTTCCGAACTCGGTGGCGATCTTCGCGCGCACCTTGTTGTCGCCGATCCCGACCGAGCAGTGCAGGGAGGTCGCCTCGAACACCGCCCGCTGAGCCATCGCGGCCGTGGCTTCAGGATCGTCGGTGACGACGCCCAGGAAGCACTCGTCCCACCCGATGACCTCGAGCACGATCCCGGGCAGGGCGCGCAGCGCATCCATCACCTCCGCGGAGGCCGCTTCGTACGCCTCGTGGTCGACGGGAAGGAAGACCGCATCCTCGGGCGCCTTGCGCGCGGCGATCTTCAACGGCATCCCCGACCCGATCCCGAAGGCACGCGCCTCGTACGATGCGGTCGACACGACGGCTCGCTCGGTGGGATCACCGCGCCCGCCCACGATCACGGGCACTCCGGCGAGTTCCGGCCTGCGCAGCACCTCGACCGCAGCGATGAACTGGTCCATGTCCACGTGCAGAACCCAGTCGGTCATGCAACGAGTGTGGCCCGTGGCGCTCGGGTTGTCACCCCTTCCGGACGGCGGGACGCACTCAGGCGATCGCGACGCCGATCGCTGTCGCGATGATCGCGAGCAGGGGCAGCGTGCCCTGCATGGCGGCCGCGCGCAGCTTCGACGAGTCCGAGAGCACGAGCACGAGCGCCGCCGCCAGCATCATGCCGGTGCCGGCGAAGACCAGGGTCAGGCCGACCGTCGTGAGGCCGATGATCACGAGGCCGACGCCGAGCATCGTCACCAGCGCGAGGAACAGGTTGTAGAAGCCCTGGTTGAAGGCGAGCGCCTTCATGGTGACGGCATCGGCCTCGCTCGCGACGCCGAAGATCTTCCTCGTCTCGGGCTCGGTCCACTTCAGGGATTCGAGCGCGAAGATGAAGACGTGGAAGGCGGCAGCGGCCGCGGCGAGGACGAGTCCGACGATGAGCATGCCTCATCGTATCGATGCCACGCCGGTCAGATCAGGAAGATCGGGAGCAGGCCGGGGTTGTGGGCGTGCACGAGCACGGCGAAGACCACCGCGTCGAACAGCAGGTGCACCGTCACGACATAGGCGAGCGAGTGCGTCCGCATGAAGATGAACCCCTGCAGGAGCGCGAACGGGATGGTGAGCAGCGGGCCCCACTCGCGGTACCCGAGCTCCCACAGGAACGACACGAACACGATCGCCTGCAGGACGTTGGCGAGCGCATCGGGGAAGTGCCGCCGGAGCAGGGCGAAGACGGTGCAGATGAAGAAGAGCTCGTCCCAGATGCCGACGGCTCCGACGCCCACGAACAGGCGAGCGATGAGATCCGGCGAGTCGACGACGGGCCAGTTCTGATACACGCCGCTCGTGATGAAGTAGAAGGGCAGGATCAGCCAGCCGAGCACGAGGACAGCCACCAGCCATCCCCATTGCAGACGTCCCCACCGCCGATGCGCGCGCCAGGGGAATCCGATCGCCCGATCTCGGAACACGAAGCGCGACACGAGGTACGGGACGGCGACCGCCCCGCCGAGCGCGAGCGTGAACCGCAGCATCGCGAGGTTGTCGAGTTCGGCAGCCAGCGGGATGATGCTCACGATGAGCATGCCGAGGGCGATGAGCGCGAGATCCCTGGTGAGCGACGGCTGACGGTCCCCTTCGAGCGCTCGCGCCGACTCGCCCCGCGCCCCGCCGCTCGTGGCGATGTCCGCGGGCGCCGCGCGACGGCGTTCGACGAGCCACGCTCCTCCGACTCCGAGCGCGAGGAGCACCCACCCGAGCCAGGGGATCTGAGCGACGAAGAAAGCCGGGGCCGCGGCGCACACGAACAGTGCCGGCACGATGGCGGGCCAGGAGGCCGACGTGCGTCGTTCCGTGATCACGCGCGCGACTTACGCCGATAGACGAGATCGCGGATGTCGCGTCCCTTCGCGATGCCCTTGCGCTCGAAGGCGGTCATGACACGACCGTCGAATCGCTCAGCCCACTCGCCGTCGAACGCCCGCTCGAACAGCGGCTCGGCGTCGAGCACCTCGCGCATCTGCAGCGCGTAGTCCTCCCAATCCGTCGCGAGCCGGAGAAGACCGCCGTCGCGCAGTGCACGCGCGGCCGTGTCGCCGAAGCCCTGGCGCACGAGCCTGCGCTTGGTGTGCTTCTTCTTGTGCCACGGATCGGGGAAGAAGATCCACACCTCCGCAGCCGCGGCCTCGGGCAGATACGACGAGAGCACCTCGGGGGCGTTCGCCTCGACCACGCGGATGTTGCGGGCGCCCTCGCGGTCGGCATCGAGCATCGTCCTGGCGAGACCGGCTCGGAAGACCTCGACGGCGAGGAAGTCGTCATCGGGGCGCGACGACGCGGCGGCGACGATCGCGTGCCCCTGGCCGGAGCCGATCTCGACGTACAGATCGGCCTCGCGCCCGTACTCGCCCGCAGGATCGAGACGCGCCTCCGGGTGCACCGAGGTCCACGCGACGTCGCGCGGCACGTCGAGCAGGTAGTGCGGTCCGAGCTCTTCGAACGCACGCTCCTGAGCATCGGACATGCGGCCGCTGCGGCGCACGAAGGAGACCGGTTCGTCGCGGAAAGTGCGGGGTTCGGGCATGCTTCCAGGGTAGTCGGCGCCGCGACGCGCCCTCGACCGCGGATCAGGAGGCGGGAGCGGTCACGAAGTCGATCAGCTCCTCGACCCGGCCCAGCAGCGCGGGTTCGAGGTCGCGGTAGGTGTGCACCTTGGACAGGATGTGCTGCCAGGCGCGGCCGGTGTCGGCCTGCGTCTCGTACGGCCAGCCGAAGGCCCGACAGATCCCCGTCTTCCAGTCCGTCCCGCGCGGGATCTCGGGCCACTTCGCGATGCCGAGAGCATGCGGGGTGACGCACTGCCAGACGTCCACGAACGGATGACCGACGATGCGCACATGCTTCCCGTGCGGGCCCCGGGCCACCGCATCCGCGATCCGCGACTCCTTGGAGCCGGGCACGAGGTGGTCGACCAGGACCCCGTAGCGGCGCGAGGGGCTGGGCGGCTCCGCAGCGAGAAGCTCGTCGAGCAGGTCGACTCCCTGCAGGAACTCGACGACGACGCCCTCGACCCGCAGGTCGGCGCCCCACACCTTCTCGACCAGCTCGGCGTCGTGCTTGCCCTCCACGAGGATCCGGCTGGGTAGAGCGACACGGGCTCGCTGGTCGGCGGCGACGAAGGATCCGGATGCCGTGCGCCGCAGACCCTGTTCCTTGGCCGCGGGAACTGCCAGGCGCACCGGCGAGCCGTCGATCAGGAACCCACCGCCGAGGGGGAACAGGCGCTTGCGTCCGAGTCTGTCCTCGAGCTCGACGTTGCCGCCCTGCACGCGCGTCACCGCTCCGCAGAATCCGTCCTGCGCGACCTCGACGACGAGATCGAGCTCGGCCGGAACCTGGGGCACCGGCTTCGCGGCCCGTTCCCTCCAGCCGGCAGCGAGCACATCAGATCCGTACCTGTCGTCCATGCCTTCCAGCGTATGTGTCTCCGCTGAGGGCGAACGGCTATCCCCGCGCGGAACCTGTCGCGTGTCGGAGTCTGTGCATAGACTCGTGCCATGGGGCTCGGCTGCCGGTCGGAGGGAACACGATGAAGAAACGGTGGCTGACGCTGGCCGCACTGGTGGCCGCCACAGCTGTCGGAGCCTTCCTTCCCTCGGCGGCGTCCGCGACCGATCCGCTCACGCTCGACTCCGGGTACGTGACCGACGAGGCCGACGTCCTCAGCGCGAGCCAGGAGGATGCGGTCGAGGCGCGACTCCAGACGCTCAGCGACAACTCGACCTCCGACCTCTTCGTCGTCCTCGTCGACGACTTCACGTCGCCGTCGGACAATGTCGCCTGGGCCGACACCGTGGCCGAAAGCAACAACCTCGGGTCGGAGCAGTATCTGCTCGCGGTGGCCGTGGACGGACGCAGCTACTACATCTCGGCGGCGCCGGACGGGCCGCTCAGCGACAGCAAGCTCGACGATGTCGAGGAGAAGATCCAGGGTCTCGCCGCTCAGGAGGACTGGGAGGGCATGATCGTCCTCGCCGCCGACGAGATCCAGGGCGACGGCGGTGCGGGCGCCCTGCGCGCCACTATCGTCGTGGTCGGGGTCATCGCTCTGGGCCTGATCGTGTGGCTGATCATCGCCCTCGTGCGGCGCGCCCGTCGCAACGCGGAGATCCGCAGGCGCGGGGCCATGCCCGAGACGCCGGACCCGGACGACCCCTTCTCGACCCTGACCGACGAACAGGTGCAGACCCAGGCGGGGATCGCGCTCGTGCAGGCCGACGACGCGATCACCTCGAGTCGGGAAGAGCTCGGTTTCGCCGTGGCGCAGTTCGGCGACGCCGCGACCTCGGAGTTCAGCGGAGCGCTCGAGGTCGCGAAGGCCAAGATGTCGGAGGCGTTCGAGCTCAAGCAGAAGCTCGACGACGAGATCGAGGACACCGTCCACGATCGTCGCGCCTGGCACATCCGCATCATCCGACTGTGCGATGAGATCGACGACGTCCTCGACGAGAACACCGAGGCGTTCGACGCCCTGCGCAAGCTCGAGCAGAACGCCCCTCAGGAGCTGGAACGGGTGCGCGGCGAGCGAGCCGCTCTCACGCCTCTGCTGGCGAGCGGCGGCCCCGCACTGGCTGCGCTCTCCGCCACGTACGACGCCTCGGCGCTGAGCACCGTCGTCGACAATCCCGCACAGGCGCAGGAGCGCGCAGCACTCGCGGACCGCTCGATCGAGGCCGCGCAGCAGGCGATCACGGCCGGTCGCTCGGGCGAGGCGGCGTTCGCCATCCGCACGGCCGAGCAGTCCGTGGCGCAGGCGGCACAGCTGATCGACGCCGTGACCGCGTTGGGTGCCGAGCTCGCCGGCATCGAATCCCAGGCGCAGGCTCTCGTGGCCGAGCTGCAGGCCGACATCGCCGCGGCACAGCAGCTCCCCGACGCGGGAGGCACTCTCGCGACGGTCTCGGCGACGACCGCGCAGCAACTGCAGCGCGCGCAGGCCGACCTCTCAGGAACGTCGCGGAGTCCTCGGCGCGTGCTCGAAGCGCTCACCGTGGCCAACATGCAGATCGATGCCGCGATAGCGCAGGGGACACAGGCCGTGGAACGTGCGCGACGCACCGAGCAGTTGCTCGAGCAGACTCTGACGCAGGCGGGCTCCGAGATCCGAGCGGCGCGCCAGTACATCGAGACGCGACGGGGCACGGTGGGATCCACGGCCCGCACCCGGCTGTCGCAGGCCGACGCGATACTGACCCAGGCGCTCAGCCTGCGATCGTCCGATCCCGAAGCCGCGCTCACCGACGCGGGGCGCGCACTCGAGCTCGCCCGTCAAGCCGCCGCCTCCGCGCAGGCAGACGTCGAAGCCATGAGCCCGAGCCGCTATGAGAGCGGATGGAGCACAGGTGGCGGAAGCATCTTCGGCGGCACGTCCGGCGGCTCCGGCCTCGGAGGCGACATCCTGGGCGGCATCATCGGCGGGCTGCTGTCCGGCGGCGGCGGCGGCAGATCCTCGCGCAGCAGCGGCTGGCGTTCCAGCGGGGGCGGCGGATTCCGCAGCTCCGGGTTCGGCGGAGGAGGCGGCAGCCGCTCGAGTGGCCGCAGCGGCCGATCAGGAGGACGCCGCTTCTGACCGCACTCGCATCCACCCCCCAGACATCGATTACGACCCTCTGAAAGGAACACAGCATGACCAAGCAGTCCATCTTCGGACGTATCTCGACACTCGTCCGGGCGAACATCAACTCGCTGCTCGACTCCGCGGAAGACCCGCAGAAGATGATCGACCAGCTCGTTCGCGACTACACCAACAGCATCGCCGACGCCGAGTCGGCGATCGCCGAGACGATCGGCAACCTTCGCCTGCTCGAGCGGGACCACGAAGAAGACGTCCAGGCGGCCACGGAGTGGGGCAACAAGGCTCTCGCCGCGAGCCGCAAGGCAGACGAGATGCGCGCGAGCGGCAACGCGACGGACGCCGACAAGTTCGACAGTCTGGCCAAGATCGCCCTCCAGCGCCAGATCAGCGCCGAGCGTGAGGCGACCGGAGCCGAGCCACAGATCGCCGCTCAGACCGAGATCGTCGACAAGCTGAAGTCGGGCCTGAACGGCATGAAGGACAAGCTCGGCGAGCTGAAGAACAAGCGCAGCGAACTGCTCGCCCGCGCGAAGGTCGCTGAAGCGCAGACCAAGGTGCAGGATGCGGTCTCGTCGATCAACGTCCTCGACCCGACCAGCGAACTGGGACGCTTCGAAGACAAGGTCCGGCGCCAGGAGGCACTCGCGCAGGGCAAGATCGAACTCGCCGCGTCGAGTCTCGATGCGCAGTTCGAGAGCCTGGAGGACCTCGGCGAGCTCACTGAGGTCGAGGCTCGTCTCGCCGAGCTGAAGGCCGGCGGCTCCGCCCCTCGTGGGGCGATCGAAGGATCCTGACACCAAAGGCGGATGCCCCGGGAGCCGAACGCTCCGGGGCATCCGCTCTTTGACAACTGGAGGCACCATGGTGCGATTCCTCGTCGTCCCGCAGTGGCAGGGATCCCCCGCCGCCCGAGCGATGCTCCTCGTCGACGGCGCCTCCGCGATCGCGGGCGATCTCCCCCGCGCGTCGACCACGGTGCTGGATGTGCCGGTCGAAGCCGGCGAATCGCTCGGGACGGGCGTCCGCCGGCTCAGCTCCCTGCTCCGCACCCGCGATCAGGTCGCCGCAGCAGGGACCGACGGCACAGTCGTCATCGGCGGCGACTGCAGCGTGACCGTCGCCGCGCTCGCGGCGCTTCCGGGCGGAACAGACGACGTCGCGGTCGTCTGGTTCGACGCTCACGCAGACCTGCACACCCCGCAGACGTCGCCATCCGGTGCCTTCTCGGGCATGGCGCTGCGTGCGGTCCTCGGCGAGGGCGAGCCGCAGGTGGTGCTGTCGCCCGGCATACCCCGCGAACGTGTGGTCGCTGTCGGCATGCGCAACCTCGACGACGCCGAGGTCGACGTGCTCGACGGTCTCGTCCAGCTGTCCGTGCAGGATCTGGCACGTGCCGACGCTCTCGCGGATGCCGTCGCATCCACCGGAGCCCGGCGCGTCTGGGTGCACATCGATGTCGACGTGCTGGACCCCGCGGAGTTCGCCGGAGTCTCCTCGGCGGTGCCCTTCGGCCTCACACCGGGCACGGTGAGCACAGCGATCCGCACCCTGCGCGAGCGCGTTCCGCTCGCGGGTGCGACGATCGCGGGGTTCGCACCGCGCTCACCGTCGGATGCCGTGGACGACCTCGGTGCACTGCTGCGGCTGATCGGCGCGCTCGCGTGAACGACGACTGGCGTCCCACCGCCGATCTGATCCTCGCCCGGGGTCGGCGCTTCGATCGTCGCATCCCCGCCTTCCTGCTCCGGTCCCCCCTCAGCCGTCTCGGCTATCGGTGGGGCACCCTCGTCGGCTGGGTCTGGGGCTCACTGTGGAGCACCGGTCCCGTCGAGCGGCGTGCAGGGCTCTGGATCTTCCGCGGGATGCCTCGCTGGACGTTCAACCGCGGCGGTGTCTGCGTGGGCGGCTGCTTCCTGACCGGCGACGCGGAACCCACCGACGCCGTGCTGCGTCACGAAGCCGTGCACAAGGCCCAGTGGCTGCGCTACGGCGCTCTGCTCCCGGTGCTGTACCTGTTCGCAGGACGGGATCCGCTGCGCAATCGCTTCGAGATCGAGGCCGGGCTCGAAGACGGGAACTACGTGCGTCGTCCGAGGGCTCAGCGGTCGGTGGACAGGAGCCCGAACCGCTCGGGCGTGTAGATCGTCGCCGGTGCGATCCCGAGCGTGCCGGTGAGGTGGTCGACGATGTCTGCCGTACCGAGGTAACCGCCGAGAAGCGTGATGTTGGTCTCGACCTCGCCGTCGCACAGCATCTCGTCCGCCCATGCGCAGGTGGCCCTCGCCAGAGCCTGCCCCTGCGAGCAGGCGCGTCCTGAGCCGACTGCGCCGGAACGCTCGGCGCGCGCGAGCCACGTCACGGTCATCCGAGCGGGGGCGTCGATCGTCGTGATGTCTGCGACATCGGCCACTTCGATGAACACGCGACCTGAGGCGCACAGCGGCAGCGTCGCGAGGAAGGTCTCGAGCTCGAGCAGAGAGTTCTCATCCGCCGTCACGAGGTGATGTGCACGGCGACGTGCGGCACGGCGCTCCGCGCGTGCGCTGCGTGTGTCGAGGGAGGTGCTCATGATGTGTCCATGGTACACCAGGAGAAGGGTTGCCTAACCTTGCTCGCGTTCCTCATCCGGGAAAGGCTCGACGAGCGCCTCACGCAGCGCCACCAGC
This sequence comes from uncultured Microbacterium sp., assembly GCF_963521645.1. Classification (GTDB taxonomy): domain Bacteria; phylum Actinomycetota; class Actinomycetes; order Actinomycetales; family Microbacteriaceae; genus Microbacterium. Next base: position 8,893 of record NZ_CAUQVQ010000014.1, read on the forward strand.
TCGGCATCCGCCATTCCGTTGGCCCGCAGGTAGCCGGCCGCCGATCCCCAGCGCGCGTCGACGCCGTCGAGTAGCGCTCGCATCACGGGCGCGGGCGATTGAGTGGCCAGCGCGACGGCGTGCACGGCTTCGGGGTGCCGCGATCTGAGATAGGCGACGATGTTCCTCGATCGCTCCGGCGGCAGCTGCGACTCGGTGAGCGCGTAGTCCGCGATGATCGCCTCCCGGTCGGCATCCACCGCGGCGAGCGCGAGGGCGACGGTCACGCCCGTGCGGTCCTTCCCCACTGTGCAGTGCACGAGAGTCGGGTCTCCGTGGGAGACGATGCGGATCGCTTCGACGAGGCGCTCACCGCTCTCCTCGAGCAGATGCAGGTAGAGGTCTTCCAGACTGGTGTCGCTCTCGAAGAACGAGCGCACGGAGCCGAGGAATAGCGGCAGGTGCGTCGTGTCCGGCCCCGGGATCTCTGTGGGCTCGGCAGCGACCTCTTCGCCGTCTCGCAGGTCGACGATGTGTGCGACGGCCCTGCGGATCGTCTCCGCCCCCGAGGTGGTCACTCCGGAGAGCTGCCCGGATCGCAGAAGCACGCCCGCCCGGATCCGACCGCCTCTCGCGGGCATCCCACCGACGTCTCGAACATTCGTGACGCCCTCGACGTCGAGGACGGTCATGCCTGGGCCTGTGTCTCGCGCGGGGGCACGGGGTACCGCCCCGCCACGACGATGCGGTTGAAGGCGTTGATCGAGACACACGCCCAGCTGAGCGCCGCGTACTCCTTCTCGGTGAAGGTGCTGCCGACACGGTCGTACACCTCGTCCGAGATGCCCTCTTCCGCGATGAAGGTGAACGCCTCTGCGAGTTCCAGCGCCGCTCGCTCCCGCTCAGTGAACACCCCACTCTCACGCCAGGTGGAGATCTGCATGAGCGTGTCGGTGTCGAGCCCCGCGGCGAGCGCCCGATCGACGTGGAGGCGCGTGCAGAAGCTGCATCCGTTGAGCTGCGAGCAGTGGATCATGACGATCTCTTTGAGCCGATCGTCGATGCCGTTCTCGGCGCAGATCTTTCCGACCGTCCGCGAGAACGCATCGAGCGCCTGATACGCCGCCGGCTCGGTCTTGGAGAGGTGCACTCGCGTCTCGCTCATACGACTCATGATATTCCGTCATGGTGGACTCCTCCCGCGCGTCTCCGTCGAGCGCTGAATGCAGCTAGATCACTGAAAACGCATCTTTGTCGTCATTCTGTGAAGGCAGGTGCGGTTGCGACTGGTCATATTGTTTCTGCATTTCTCGCCGACCATCAAGTCCAGGGAGAATATGCGGGTGGCGATCGACATCTCCGAGTTCAGCTATCTTCCCGCGCAGGCCGACGTCCTCGGGGTAGAGCCTCCGATGGTCGAGCGCCTCACTCGACGACTGCCCGACGGCCGGCATCTCAGCGCCCTTCGCTTCGGCTCGGGGGCACCGCGCGTCACCCTCCTCCACGGAGCGGGACTCAACGCTCACACCTGGGATACGACCGTGCTCGCCCTCGGGATGCCGGTGCTCGCGATCGATCTCGCCGGACACGGCGACTCCTCGTGGCGCGACGACGCGGACTACTCCCCGCGCACCCTGGCGGTCGACGTGGCAGATGCGCTCGACGAGTGGACCGACGGTCCTCAACTCGTGGTCGGTCAGTCGTTGGGCGGCCTGACGGCCGCCGCACTCGCCGCGCAGCGTCCCGATCTCGTCGCAGAGGTGATCGTGATCGACATCACCCCCGGCATCGACACCTCCGCGGGTCCGGCTGCGCTGCGAGAGTTCTATGCGGGACCGACCGATTTCGAGACGCGGGACGAGCTCGTGGACCGTGCCATGTCACTGGGTTTCGGCGGCACGCGGTCCGAGACGGAGCGGGGCGTGTTCCTGAATACTCGGGTCCGCCCCGACGGGCGAGTCGAGTGGAAGCACCACTTCGCGCACTTGGCCGCTCAGACGCTCGCCGCGCATGCCCCCGGCGAGGACGCGACCCCCGCCGGCCTGAGTTCGACGGGCTGGGAGGACCTCTCTCGCATAGCGGTCCCTGTGACTCTGGTGCGTGCCGAACGCGGGTTCGTGAGCGCAGAGGACGCACAGGAGTTCGCGACTCGACTGCCTCATGCCCGAGTCGTCGGCATCGATGCCACGCACAACGTCCAGGAGACCGCGCCCGTGCAGCTCGCCGCGCTGATCTCGTCAGCAGCATCCGCTCTGTGACGATTCGTTCCGGATCCGCGCCCTCCTCCCCCGTTCTTCCCTAGGCTCATTTCCACCGGCACACAGCAATTGCCGCCCCGAGAGGAAACACCCATGTTCCGACGCACCCGACGTCTCGCGCTGATCTCCGCGATCGCGGCGAGCGCCGTCATCCTCAGCGCCTGCACCGGCACTGCCGAGCCCGAGGCCACCGCCCCGGTCGGAGACCCCGACCCGGATGCCACCCTGCAGGTGGGCCTCGTCCTCGAACCCACCAACCTCGACATCCGGCGCACGAGCGGCGCCGCTCTCGAGCAGATCCTGATCGACAACATCTATGAGGGACTCGTCAGCCGCGACCAGGAGAACGAGATCGTGCCCCGCCTCGCCCGCGACTACGAGGTGTCGTCCGACGGACTCACGTACACGTTCACACTGAATGACGGCATCACCTTCCACAGCGGAACCCCGCTCACGTCCGCCGACGTCGTCTCCTCGTACGAGGCGGTGCGCACGGACGCGACGCTTCAGGGCAATGCGGAGTTCGCCTCGATCGCGCAGATCACCGCCCCCGATCCCGCCACCGTGCAGATCGTGCTGAGCGCGCCGAACCAGAACTTCCTGTTCTCTCTGACGGGCCCCGCGGGACTCGTGTTCCAGACCGGTGACACCACGGATCTCAAGACGGCCGAGAACGGGACCGGGCCGTTCACGCTGAGCCGGTGGAGCAAGGGGAACGCGATCACCTTCGCGCGCAATGACACCTACTGGGGCGAACCGGCCGGTGTGGCCGAGGTGGAGTTCCAGTACATCCCCGACTTCTCGGCCGGCGTGAATGCGGCCCTCGACGGCGGCGTGCAGGTGCTCACCGCGGTGGACCCGAATCTGGCCCCCCAGCTCGAGGACTCCTTCACGCTGACCACCGGACGCACGACCGACAAGGCCACCCTCGCCTTCAACAACGCCAAGGCCCCGCTCGACGATGTGCGCGTGCGTGAGGCGCTGCGTCTCGCGATCGATCACGAGGCGCTCATCGACGCCGTCGGCTCGGGCACACCGCTCTACGGACCGATCCCCGAACTCGATCCGGGCTACGAGGATCTCTCCGACGTGATCTCCTACGACCCGGAGAAGGCCAAGGAGCTGCTCGCCGAAGCCGGTCAGGAAGATCTCGAGCTGACGCTCACGATCCCCACGTTCTACGGAACGACCGTGCCCAAGGTCCTGATCTCGGACTTCCAGAAGGTCGGCGTCACGCTCAAGGTCGACTCGGTCGAGTTCCCGGCGTGGTTGGAGGACGTGTACACCAACCACGACTACGACCTCAGCTTCGTGCTGCACGTCGAACCCCGCGACTTCGGCAACTTCGCCGACCCCGCGTACTACTTCGGATACGACAACCCCGAGGTGCAGGCCCTGTACGCGCAGGCGCTCGCCGAGGTCGACGCCGATGCGTCCGCAGACCTGCTGGCGGAGGCCGCCCGGATCGTCTCCGAGGACCACGCAGCCGACTGGCTGTACAACGGCGCGACGATCACGGCCGTGAGCCCCCTCGTCTCGGGTTTCCCGGAGGATTCGATCAACTCGCGGATCAACCTCGCCGGCGTCACCGTCGCCGCAGAGTAGTGACGGCGATCCGCCGCTCGTGATCCGGTACACGCTCGTCCGAGGGGCCCTGCTCATCGCGGGGCTCCTCGTGTCGAGCCTTCTGATCTTCCTCACTCTGCGCGTCTTCCCCGGGGACGTCGCGCAGCTCATAGCGGGGACCCAGGCGTCGCCCGCCGAGGTGCAGGCCCTGCGCGAATCCCTCGGGCTCGACCGCCCGCTGTCGGCGCAATACGTGGAGTGGATCGGCGGGCTGTTCCGCGGCGACCTCGGCACCTCCCTGCTGTCGGGAGCCTCGGTCGGTGAAGAGCTCCTCGAGAAGGCTCAGGTCACCCTGCCCCTCGGCGTCATGTCTCTCGTGATCGCCGTGCTCATCGCCGTGCCGTTCGGCATCCTCGCGGCCCTGCGTCGCGGGCGGCCCGGTGGCACGGCACTCACGGTCGGTGCGCAGACGCTCGCGGCGGTCCCCGTGGTCTGGGCCGGGATGATGCTCATCGTCGTCTTCTCGGTCTGGCTGGGATGGCTGCCTCCTCAAGGCTTCCCCCGCACCGGCTGGAGCACGCCGGCGAAGGCGATCGAGGCTTTGCTGCTGCCGGCACTCACGATCGGTGTGGTCGAGGGGGCGATGCTCATGCGCTTCGTCCGCAGCGCGACCCTGCAGGCCGCGAATCAGGACTTCGTCCGCACTGCGGCCGCGAAGGGCCTCACCCGCAACAGGGCTCTGATCACGCACGGGATCCCGGCGGTCGGGCTGTCGATCATCACCGTGCTCGGTCTGCAGGTCGCGGGGATCATCGTCGGGGCGGTCGTGATCGAGCAGCTGTTCACTCTTCCCGGCATCGGCCGCATGCTCGTGGCGGACGTGGGCACCCGCGACCTCGTGAAGGTGCAGAGCGAGCTGCTCGTGCTCACCGGGTTCGTCCTGGTCGTCGGCTTCCTCGTCGACCTCCTCCACCGCACGATCGATCCCCGACAGAGGGAGGCCTGATGCCGCGCTGGCTCGTACGCCTGTGGCACACCCCCACGGGACGTTTCGGGATGCTCGTGGTCGGAATCGTCGCGACGACCGCGCTGGTCTCGCTGTTCTGGACACCGTTCGACCCGCAGAACGCGGATGTCCGCGCCCGGTGGTCTCCCCCGGGCTGGCCGCATCTGCTCGGCACGGACGACACCGGCCGCGACATCCTGAGCGTCCTCATGGCGGGCGCGCGCACGACCGTGTTCGTCAGCGTCGGCGCGGGGGCCATCGCCACGCTGGTCGGTGTCGCCCTGGCCGCTCTCGGAGCCCTCACGACCCGATGGGTGCGCGAGACGGTCGCCGTGTTCGTCGACATCCTCATCGCATTCCCCGTGCTGCTGATCGCCATGATGATCTCCTCGGTGTGGGGCGGCTCGCTGTGGGTCGTGATCTGGTCGGTGGGCATCGGATTCGGCGTCAACATCGCTCGCGTCACCCGGCCGGAGCTGCGCCGAGTGCAGCAGAGCGACTTCATCGTGGCGGCGCGCGCAGCGGGCGTCACCAGCGTGCAGAGCCTGACTCGTCACCTGCTCCCCAACGTCGCGCCGGTCTTCATCGTGCAGCTGTCGTGGTCGATGGCTGTGGCGGTCCTCGCCGAGGCGGGTCTGTCGTACCTCGGTTTCGGCGCCTCCGTCGTGGAGCCCAGTTGGGGGCTCCTGCTGTCCGACCTGCAGCGTTACATCGGCGTGCACCCTCTCTCGGTCATCTGGCCGGGGCTCGCGATCACCCTCACGGTGCTCGCCCTCAACCTGCTCGGCGACGGGCTGCGTGAAGCCACCGACCCGACCCTCCGGCATCGATCCGCCGAGACCCATCTGCCGGCGGTGGTCGCATGACGTCGCACCCGGAGGAGCGGCCTCCCGCAGGGGCATCTGACGCACGCTCGTCGCACGCCGACGGTCTCGTGGTCCGAGACCTCGTCGTCGAGATCGACGGGCGACGCGTGGTCGACGGCATCTCCTTCGACGTCCCCGACGGCAGCCGACTCGGCCTCATCGGCGAGTCCGGATCCGGCAAGTCGCTCACGGCGCTCGCGATCCTCGGCCTCCTTCCCGACGGAGCGCACGCCTCGGGAAGCATCCGGTGGAGGGGGAAGGAACTCGTCGGCCTCGCCGACCGCGAGCTCGCGACCTTGCGCGGGGATGAGATCGGGATCGTGTTCCAGGAGCCCCGCACCGCGCTGAATCCGATCCGCACCGTGGGCCGGCAGATCGCGGAGTCGATCCGCATCCACGAGGGGATCGGTCGCCGCGAGGCGCGCGAGCGAGCGATCGAAGAAGCCGCACGCGTCCGTCTCCCCGACCCTGCCGCGATCGTCGACCGATATCCCCACCAGCTCTCCGGAGGGCAGCGCCAGAGGGTCGCGATCGCGATGGCGCTCGCCTGCCGCCCCCGCCTCCTCATCGCCGACGAGCCCACGACGGCACTCGACGTCACCATCCAGGCCGAGATCCTCGCCCTGCTGCTGCGACTGGTCGAGGAGGAGGGGATGTCGCTCGCCTTCATCACTCACGATCTCGCCGTGCTCGCGCAGGTCGCCACCGACGGCGTCGTCCTCGAGCACGGACGCGTCGTCGAACACGAGACGGTGCACACGCTCCTGACCGCCCCGTCGTCGCCCGTGACGCAGGGTCTGCTGCGCGATGCCACCGCCACCGTGTGGCGTCCGGAGGGAGATCGACGATGAGCCTGATCGAGGCGCGCGGGCTGCGCAGAGACTTCACCGTGCCGAAGCGCTCACTGACCGAACGCAGGCGTGTGCAGACCGCGCTCGCGCCGACGGACCTCGACATCGCAGAGGGATCGGCGCTGGGCATCATCGGCGAATCGGGATCGGGCAAGTCGACGCTCGTGCGTCTGCTGCTGGGACTCGATCGGCCGACGGCCGGCAGCGTCACGGTCGACGGACGAAGTGTGGACGCGTCGGCGCCCGCCAGATCGCTGCACTGGCTTCGCCGTCAGACCGGCCTGGTCTTCCAGGATCCGTATGCGTCGCTCGACCCGCGGATGACGGCGGGCCAGATCATCCGCGAGCCTCTGCGCGCGTTGCGCATCGAGGGTGACCATGGCCGACGCGTACGCGAGGTCCTCTCGGATGTCGGCCTCGAACCGGACACGGCCGACCGGTATCCGCACGAGTTCTCCGGCGGGCAGCGTCAGCGCATCGCACTGGCTCGGGCCATCGCGCATCGTCCGCGCATCCTCGTGGGCGATGAGCCGCTGTCCGCACTCGACGTGACGGTGCGCGCTCAGATCCTCGACCTGCTGGTGGAGCTGCGGCGCACGACCGACCTGACCCTCGTGCTGGTGTCGCACGACATCGGAGTCGTCCAGAATCTGTGCGACACGGTCGTCGTCATGAAGGACGGGGAGATCGTCGAGCGCGGAGCGATGACCGACGTGCTGCTCCGCCCCACGCACGGCTACACAAAGAGGCTGCTGGCCGCGATCCCGGTGATCCCCGCCGCGGACGAGTGAGCGCCGGCAATCCTCGACGACCTCAGCGCGGCGCGGCCGAGCCGAAGATCCTGCGCCTGCGAACCGGTCGCAGGGCTCGGCGCATGTACACGGTTCCGAGGTCGCGACCGAACTTGTGGCCCACGCGCCCCATACGCCCTGCTTCGACGAATCCCAGCTTCGCGTGCAGCCGGATCGAGGCCTCGGCCTTGGTGTCGCTGATGACCGCCACCATCTCGCGGATGCCGAGCTTCTCGCACGCATCGATCAACGCCTGCAGCAATGCGGCCCCGAGCCCTTTCCCACCGGCCCCCGGGCCGAGGTAGATCGAATCCTCGACCGTGAACCGATAGGCGTTCTTGCCGGCCCACGGTTGGGCGAGGGCATAGCCGATGACCGTTCCGCCCGGCGAGACGGCCACGAGGAACGGCAACTCGAGCCTGTTCAGCAGCGCGAGCTTGTCTCGCCAGTACGGGATGCTGCTGCGGCGCTCGTCGAGAGTGACGACGGAGTTGCTGACGAAGTGGTTGTAGATCTCACGCACGTGCGGGAGGTCGGCGGATCGCGCGGCGCGGATCGAGTACGAGAACACCTCGGGGGCAGGCTGCGGGCGCAGGTGACGCGGCAGCACGCGTCGGCGGTCACCGGGCTCGAACTGCATGCGATCAGCTTAGAGGCTGCTCTCCCTCGACGCGCCAGTCGACAGGAGGCGCCCCGAGCTCTGCAAGCAGGTCGTTGGCGCGGGAGAACGGGCGAGAGCCGAAGAAGCCACGGCTCGCCGACAGCGGAGACGGATGCGCCGAGGCGATGACGGGCGTGGAGCCGAGCATCGGCTGCAGCTTCGCGGCGTCGTTGCCCCAGAGCACCGCGACGAGCGGCTGCTCGCGCGCGGCGAGCGCACGGATCGCGATCTCGGTGACCTTCTCCCATCCCCACCCCCGGTGCGACGCCGCCTGTCCCGGACGAACCGTCAGCACACGGTTCAGCAGAAGCACCCCCTGATCGCTCCAGGCGGTGAGATCTCCGTGCGGCGCCGGTGGGAGGCCGAGGTCGCTCTCCCGCTCCCGATAGATGTTGACGAGACTGCGCGGCAGCGGGCGCACGTCGCGGTCGACCGCGAAGGACAGACCGATCGCATGCCCGGGCGTCGGGTACGGGTCCTGGCCCGTGATCAGGACGCGCACGTCGGCGAGCGGACGCCGGAAGGCCCGGAGCACGTGCTCCCCCGCCGGGAGGTAGCCGCGACCCGCACTCTGCTCGGCTCGCAGTCGCTCTCCCAGTTCGGTGATGACGTCCTGTGCCGGCGCGAGCGCGTCAGCCCATCCTCTGTCGATCGTGCCCTCGTCCGCGAGTTGCGCGAGGGAGCGTGCGGTCACGGGTCAGTCGACCGGACGCACGCGGAGCGGGCCGCGGGCGAGCAGATGATTCGCCGACTGCGCGACCGGCCGCATCGTGATCAGGTCGAGGTTCACATGGCTCGGTGCGTCCAGCGCGTACGCGATGACGTCGGCGACGTCGGCGGCGAGCAGCGGTGCCTCGACGCCCGAGTACACCGCCTCGGCTGCGACCTTGTCGCCCCTCAGCCGGTTCAGCGTGAACTCCTCGGTGTGCACGAGCCCGGGTGCGACCTCCGACACGCGGATGGGCTCTCCGTTGAGTTCGAGGCGCAGAGCGTGGACGAGCATGGACTGAGCGGCTTTCGCGGCGTTGTACCCCCCGCCGCCGGCGTACGCCACCTGTGCGGCCGTCGAGGTGACGAACAGCGTGTCGGCGTGCCCGTCCGCCGAAGCGGCCAGACGCAGCAGCGGCAGCAGCCCGGCCACGAGTCGCTGGCTCGACAGCACGTTCGCGTCGTACATCCACTGCCAGTCGTCGATCGAGGCGTCTTCCACGCGATCCGTGCCGCGCGCGCCACCGGCCACCTGCACGAGCGCATGCACCGGCCCCGATGCGCGCAACTCATCGACGAGCGCGGCGACCGCCTCGCCGTCCGTCAGGTCGCACGCGATGGACGACGCACCCGTCTCCGCCGAGAGCGCGGCGAGCCGGTCCGCCCGCCTGGCGACCCCGACCACGTCCCATCCCCGGGCTCGCAGTGCGCGAACCGTCGCCTCCCCGATGCCGGAGCTCGCCCCTGTCACCACTGCACGCCTGTTAGCCATGCCTCCACCGTACGATGTTCCGCCGCTCATCGCGTCTCACGCACCGCCGGGTCGCGTTCTCCAGGAGTCGCCGTATCCGCTGCGCGCCGCTCGCCGCGCAGGACGATGGCGACGCCGACACCGCACAGCACGAACCCGGCTCCTGTGACGATCGTGACCGGCTCGTCGAGCAGGAGACCGCCGGCGAGCGAGGTCGTCGGGGCGATCAGGAAGAGCAGTGCCTGCAGAGCGGTGATGCCGATCCGACGCAGCAGCCACCAGTACAGCCCGTATGCCGCGACCGTGGGGAACACCGCCGTGAGCACGACCGCGAGCCAGAACGTCGCGGTCGCCGGCGGGATCAGTGTTCCCGTGGCGGCGGCGATCACGAGCAGCATGGCGGCGGTGACGGACACGTGGATCGTCAGCGTCGTGAGCACGCTGCCGACGACGCCTGATCTGCGCTGCAGGAGTGTGCCGACGATGAGACATCCCATGGCGGCCGCCGGCAGGAGGTAGGCGAGAGGACTCGCGCCCGAGGAACCGAGCTGCGAGTTCACCACGAGCAGCACACCGGTCGCCCCGATCCCCAGCCCGGCCCACTGGGAGCCTCGGACCCTCAGCCCCAGGACCGGCCCCACGAGTGCGGCCATGACCAGAGGCTGGACGGCGTCGATGAGCGCGACCGTCCCCGTCGCGATACCCGCCGCCACGGCGCCGTAGACCGCGATGCAGTACCCGAACTGGGCGAAGAGTCCGACGGTCGCCTGCGCACGCAGCTCTCGCATGCCGATCGTCGTCAGCCGACCCGAGGCGAGGGATACCGCGAGGAGCACGATCGACAGGGGCACGAACCGCCACACCAGAAGCGTCAGGGGTGCGACCTCGACTGTGGCGAAGGCCGGGATCACGAAGCCCGAACTCCACGTCACGAGGAACGCGGCGCCGGCGATGGCCGTCCACGACCTCGAAAGTATACCGATCTGTTTACTCATGCCTCGACTATACAGATTGGTATAGTCGAGGGCATGATCCCGCCGGTTCCCGAACTCCTCCCCCTCACACCGGCAGGTCGTCGCGTGCTCGACGCCGCGTCGCAGCTGTTCTATGAGCGCGGCATCCACGCGGTCGGCGTCGACACGATCGCCGAGGCGGCCGGCGTCACGAAGAAGACCCTCTACGACCGCTTCGGCTCGAAAGAGGCCCTCGTGGTCTCGTATCTGCAGCACCGGGACGCCCGCTGGCGCGATCACGTCGCGGCGGAGCTCGCCAAGGTGCCGACGCCGGGCCACGATCGGGTACTGGCGATCTTCGATGCTGCGATCTCGTGGTCGGGAGAGAACAGCCCCAAGGGGTGCAGCGCCATCAACGCTCGAGCCGAGATCGGCGAGGGCAACGACGAGCACCCCGTGTTCCCGGAAGTCTCCCGGCAGAAGATCTGGCTGCTCGAGCTGTTCCACGAGCTCTGTGCGGAAGCGGGCGTGCGCGATCCCGACGCCATGTCGAAGGCGATGATGCTGCTGTACGAGGGTGCGATCGTCACCGTGGGCATGGCGACGTTCTCCGAGCCCTTCTCGATCGCTCGCACGTGGGCCGCTGCTCTGCTGGCGCAGGACTGAATCACGGGCCTTCCACCGCTTCCCGGACGCTCGGGTTCGTTACGTCACATTTCCCTACGACTGTTGACATCCGCGGATGTTCCGTACTGTCGCTGCAACGGCATCACTCGTATCGACCTTCCAACAGTTCCAGGGGGAACACATGTCCGCACCCGAGACCTGGCGTTTCGAGACCAAGCAGATCCACTCCGGCGCTGCTCCCGACCCCGTGACAAAGGCCCGTGCCACGCCGATCTACCAGACCACGTCGTACGTGTTCGACAGCGCCGACCACGCGGCGAACCTGTTCGCACTGGCCGAGTTCGGCAACATCTACACCCGCATCCAGAACCCGACCCAGGATGTCCTGGAGCAGCGCCTCGCGGCACTCGAGGGGGGCACCGGCGCCCTCGTCCTCTCCAGCGGCCAGGCCGCGTCGACCTTCGCGGTGCTGAACATCGCGCAGGCAGGCGACCACATCGTCTCGTCGAGCTCGATCTACGGCGGCACGTACAACCTGTTCAAGTACACGCTGGCCAAGCTCGGCATCGAGGTCACGTTCGTCGAGAACCAGGACGACCCCGAGGAGTGGCGCCGTGCGCTGCGCCCGAACACCAAGCTCTTCTTCGCAGAGACGATCGGCAATCCGCAGATCAACATCCTCGACATCCGCACCGTCGCCGATGTGGCGCACGAGGGCGGCGTTCCGCTCATCGTCGACAACACGATCGCGACGCCGTACCTGATCCGCCCGTTCGAGCACGGCGCCGACATCGTCGTGCACTCGGTCACGAAGTTCCTCGGCGGCCACGGCACCACGATCGGTGGCGTCATCATCGACGGCGGCACGTTCGAATGGTCCAAGAACGTCGAGCGGTTCCCGGGTCTCACCGAGCCCGACCCCTCGTATCACGGGGCCAGCTACACGACCGCGGTGGGCGACCCGCTCGCCTACATCATCAAGGCGCGCGTGCAGCTGCTCCGCGACCTCGGCTCGGCGATCGCACCGCAGAGCGCCTGGAACCTCATCCAGGGCATCGAGACGCTCTCGCTGCGCATCGAGCGCCACGTGCAGAACGCGCAGGAGATCGCCGAGTGGTTGGACGGCCGCGACGACGTGGCCTCCGTCAACTACTCGGGTCTGCCCTCCTCCCCCTGGTACGCCAAGGCGAACGAGTACGCGCCCAAGGGCGTCGGAGCAGTCCTCTCGTTCGAGCTCAAGGGCGGGGTCGAAGCCGGTCGCGAGTTCGTCAACAGCCTGTCGCTGTTCAGCCACCTCGCCAACATCGGCGACGTGCGCTCCCTCGTCATCCACCCGGCGTCGACCACGCACGCGCAGCTCACCCCCGAGCAGCAGCTCACCGCCGGCGTCACGCCGGGCCTGGTGCGTCTGTCGGTCGGCATCGAGAACGTCGAGGATCTCAAGGCAGACCTCGACGAGGCGCTCGCGGCGGCTCGGCGCGTGTCGGAGGCAGCCCGCGCCTGATCGGCACCGCGTCACGACGGACATGCCCCGGATTCCCGTCCGGGGCATGTCCGCGTTCAGGGGCACACCGCGACGTAACCTTCGTCTGAGCCGCTGGCGACCAGGCGAGAATGGGAAGCATGGACTGGCAGACGACTTCCGAGGACACGGTGCCTTCTGCGCCCGTGACGGAGGCCGACGTGCATCTGCTCCGTGCACGCCCACCCGCGACCGGCGCCTGGCGTGACGGGGATCCCGCGGGCGACAGACGCTTCGCGTCGTTCGGCGCATTCCGCACCGAGAGCGGCGCAGAGCTCCCCGGCATCCGCCTCGCCTTCGAGACATGGGGCGAGCTGAACGACGAGCGCGACAACGCGATCCTCGTGCTGCATGCACTGACCGGAGACAGTCACGTGCGCGGCAGAGCCGGAGCCGGACACCCCACGGCCGGCTGGTGGGAGGACATCACCGGCCCGGGCGCACCTCTCGACACCGAGCGGTGGTTCGTGATCGCGCCGAACATGCTGGGCGGATGCCAGGGCTCGACCGGGCCGGCGAGCATCGCGCCCTCGGGCTATGAGTGGGGCTCCCGTTTCCCCTACCTGACGATCCGCGATCAGGTCGCGGCCCAGGTGCGCTTGGCCGATCACCTCGGCATCCGGTCCTGGGCAGCCGTGGTCGGCGGGTCGATGGGCGGGATGCATGCCCTCGAATGGGCGATCGCCCACCCGGAGCGAGTGGAGCGCCTCGCGGTGCTCTCGTCACCGCCGGTCACGACAGCCGACCAGATCGCACTCAACACCGTGCAGCTGGAGACGATCCGCATGGATCCTCGATTCCAGGGCGGTGAGTACTACGACCTCGCCGACGGCGACGGACCGCACCGGGGCCTCGCGCTCGCCCGTCGCATGGCTCTGCTGAACTACCGCAGCCCGATCGAGCTCAATCAGCGCTTCCAGCGCTCCTGGCAATCGGGGGTGTCACCTCTCGGCCACGGCGGGCGCTTCGCAGTGGAGTCGTATCTCGACTTCCACGGCAACAAGTTCACGCGCCGGTTCGACGCGAACAGCTACGTGACTCTCGTCGAAGCGATGAACTCGCACGACGTGGGGCGTGACAGGGGCGGTGTCGAAGAGGCGCTGCACTCCGTCACGGCGACCACGCTCGTGCTCGGCATCGACAGCGACCGGCTGTTCCCGATCGACGGACAGCATCGCATCGCCCGCGGCATCCCTCACACCCTCGACGGCGACGAAGCCGTCGTGCTGGCCAGCGACTTCGGCCACGACGGCTTCCTCATCGAGACCGAAGCGGTCGGATCCCATCTGCGCAGGCTGCTCGCGAACTAGGCGTCGCCGTCGCGCCTGCTGACCCGCCACGGCAGCGTGCCCGTATCGAGTCGCAGCGATTCCCACACGTAGGAGGTGCCCGCCGCGGTCCGCTCGATGCGGGTCGCGTATGTCTCCGTCGCACCGGCCGCCCCGAGGGCCGCGCTCACCGTCGCGTATCCGCTCAGTCGATGCAGCGTCATCCACGTGGGCGGAAAGAGCGTCCACTCCCCTGATCCGTGACGCTGCAGGGCCGCCGAGGGCGTGATCCACGCCGCTTCCTCCACCTCTCCCGACGCGAGACGCAGAGGGGAATCGGGTGCGGAGGCGAGGAAGAACCATGTGCGGATCCGCACCGGGGCCTCGACCGGCGGCTGCCAGCACGACAGCGATCTCATCGGCCCCGTGACGGCGAGCCCCACCTCTTCGGCTGTCTCACGGACGCCTGCCCGGCGGGCGTCGTCCTGCTCGGAGGCGGCGGATGCCCGGTCCGCCTCCTCGACCTTGCCCCCGGGGAACACCCATGCTCCGGCGAACGATCCGTGACCCGGCCGCCGGATCAGCAGCACCTCGACGCCGCTCTCCCCTGGGCGCAGCAGCACGACGGTTCCGGCGACCGGCACATCGTCGGGTGCGCTCATCCCGTCACTCTACGACGAGGGCCTCCGCCTAGGCGGGGACGACGACCTTCCGCGCGTCGACACGATACGACACGAGCGCGATGACGAGACCGGCGGCGGCGAGGAGTGCTCCGGTCCACGACGGCGCGGTGAAGCCCCATCCCGCGGCGATCACGACACCGCCGAGGAAGGCGCCCAGGCTGTTTCCGATGTTGAGCGCCGAATGGTTGAGCGCGGCGGCGATGGACTGATTGTCACCGGCGACGTCCATCAGGCGCGTCTGGATCGTCGGACTGAGGACGGACGACACGAACCCGACCACGAACACGAGGATGCTGAGAGTGACGATCCAGAACGACAGCGCCCCGAGCAGGCCAAGGACCAGTGCGAGCACGGCGAGGCCGATCAGCAGGGTCCGCCGCAGATCGATGTCGGCGAGGTGTCCGCCGACGATGTTGCCCGCCGTCATCCCCAGTCCCATGAGCACCAGGACGATCGGGACCATCCATTCGGGAGAACCCGCCACCTCGGTGACGAGAGGCGCGATGTAGCTGTACACGGCGAAGAAGCCGCCGAACCCGATCGCCCCGACTCCGAGCGCGAACCAGACCTGAGGGATGCGGAACACTCCCAGCTCCTCGCGCATGGTGCGACCGGGCGACCCGGGATGCTCGGGCACGAAGATCACGATGCACACGGTGGCGAGCGCGAACACCAGAGCGACCACGGCGAACGCCGCGCGCCACCCGAACTGCTGGCCGAGGAACGTGCCGAACGGCACGCCGACGACATTGGCGATCGTGAGCCCGGTCAGGATGAACGCCACGCCCTTGGCCCGTTTGCCCGGTCCCATGACGTCGGCCGCCACGAGCGCGCCGATGCCGAAGTAGGCGCCGTGCGGCAGACCGGCGAGGAATCGCGCCGCGCCGACGAGTTCGAAGGTCGGCAGCACGACGGCGAGGGCGTTGAACGCCGTGAGCGCCAGAGCGAGGCCGATCATCACCCGGTGACGGGGAAAGCGCGCGACGAATCCGGCGATGGTCGGGGCACCGACCACGACGCCGAGTGCATACAGCGAGATCAGCCAGCCCGCCTGGCTCAGAGCATCCTCCGGGCTTGCGGACCACTGGGTCGGAAGCAGTTCGGACGCGATCTCGGGCAGCAGGCCCATGATCACGAACTCGGTCATGCCGATGCCGAAACTGCCGATGGCGAGGGAGAGGAGCGCCCACTTCGCCGCACCCCTCGATTCAGTCGAGGGATTCACCCGTCGAGTCTAGCGTTCGTCGGACTCCCCGATCGCCGACTCGAGCCGCTCGATCTTCGCGTCGAGCTCGCCCGAGTACCCGGGGCGGATGTCGGCCTTGAGCACGAGAGACACACGGGAGCCGAATGGCATCACCGCCTCCGTCGCGCGCTTCACGACGTCCATGACCGAGTCCCAGTCGGGGCCCTCGATCTCGGTGAACATGCTCGTCGTGCGGTGCGGCAGGCCGGACTCACGCACGACGCGCACGGCCGCAGCCACCGCATCGTGCACGGAGGCGTCCGAGCGCTCGGAGCCGTCTGCGGGGGTGCCGCTCGGCGCGACGGAGAAGGCGATCAGCATGGGTCACTCCCTGGTTGCGGTGGTGGTTGTGGTGGGAACTCGGATGAGAGCGCGGATGCCGACGACGAGCGCGGACACGAGCAGGAGGTTGCGGACGGTCAGGATCACCACCGGCAGCAGATCCGCGCGCAGGAGGGCGTCGTATGTGAGCGGGTACACCACGCACGTGAGCGCACACAGCGCCAGCACCGTCGCGGAGGGCACGCCGGCTCGTGCGCGATCGAGCACGAACCAGAGGATCACCGGCGCGATCACCCAGGTCGCGAACTGAGGCGAACCGACCTTGTTCATCACGATCAGAGCGAGCACCAGGGAGTGCGCGAGGGGCGGGAAGAGGCGTGAGAAGGATGCTCCTCGCATGGCCTTGATCGCGCCGACTCCCGTCACCGCCACGACCAGAACGATCATGAGCGGGGTCAGCGCGGCGGCGACGGGTTCCGCGCCCGGGGCGACGATCTGGAAGGTGAGGATCTCGAAGCTGTACTCGATGCTCGCCGCGCCCGCCACGGCCGCCCAGAGGAACGGCGTCGCCGCGACGGCCTCGATCTGCAGGCCGCGCCCCGTCTGCGCCGTGAGGAACCCGAAGATCTCGCTGTCGGCCCCGCACAGGAGGAGCGCGAGGAGGATGCCCGCCGTCACGGCGGCCGCCGTGACGAGCACGCGCATGCGGTGTCGCGACGCCACGACCGCTGCGAAGACGAGTGCCGCGGGCCAGATCTTGACCCAGGCGCCGATCGTGAGCAGTGCGGCGGCGACAGCCGGGCGCCGGGTGAGCCAGAGACCGCCGACCACCGCCAGCGGCACCGCGATCGCGTCGATCCGGTACATCGCGATCGGTCCGAGCAGGAGGAGAGCCGCGACCCAGAACCATGCACCGGCCCGGCACTGCGAGGACGCGGACCGCCCGGTCAGCGAAGCGAACGCGAGCGCATCGAGCACCGTGACGAGAGTCGCCCAGGCGACCAGATACGCCCCGGAGGCACCCATCGTCGCCACCAGCGGCAGGGACATCATCTTCGCGAGCAGCATCGGCACCAGGGCCAGCTGCGGGTAGACCCACGTCTGAGTGACACCGACGACGGGGCCGCCGTTCAGCGCGGACGTCGCCCAGGGCTCGTACACGAGCACCACGTCGCCCATCGGCTGACTCGGATACATCCATCCGGCGATCGCGACCGCGACGTGCACCGCGACGAACGCACACCACAGGACCACGACGTGCGTCGCTGAGCGCCGCCTCACGCGAGGAGATCCGCGATCGCGCGCGGCAGTGCCTGCGCGACATCGAGTGCGACGATCGGATGCCCCGCGCCGTCGCCGTCGGTCTCCGACGCGATGCGGGCGGCATGTCCGTGCAGCCAGGCGCCTGCCGCGGCCACATCCGCGACCGGTGCTTCGGGGTTCGCAGCGAGCAGAGCGCCGAGCACCCCGCCCAGCACGTCGCCGGTGCCCGCTGTCGCGAGCCACCCGGTCCCCGCGCCCACCGTGCGCACTGCTCCGTCCGAAGAGGCGATGAGCGTCTCCGCTCCCTTGAGGAGCACGGTGCACCCGAGCGCAGCCGCCATGGTCGACGCAGCCCGCGCCCTGTCGGAGTCCGACCGCAGTCCGAGCCTGTCGCCGAGTCGCTCGAACTCGCGCGCGTGGGGAGTCAGCAGCAGCGGCGCGGACGCATCCGCGGCGAGGTCCAGCGCGCCGGCATCGACCACGACCGGCACCTCGCCGTCGAGGATGGCGCGCAGCTCCCGCTCCTCCGCATCGGTTCGCGCTGTCGGATCGGTTCCCGAGCCGATCACCCAGGCCCCGACTCGCGCGCCCTCGGCGTTCGCGCTCACGACCGTCTCCGGGCGCCGTGCGATCACTCCTTCGGCCGCGCGACCTTCCCCGATGTATCGGACGAATCCCGCACCGGCGCGCCATGCCGCCTCGACACCGAGCACCGCCGCCCCCGGATACGCGGACGACCCCGTGCGCAGACCCACCACGCCACGCGAGTACTTGTCGTCGGATGCCCCCGGCGCCCGCACGAACCTCGCGGAATCGTCTCGGGACCAGTCGCGTGCATCGGGCATGACTCCACGTTAGTCGTCCGGCCCTCACTCGCTCCCGGCGACGGTAACGTCGGAGACGTGAGCATCCTCTTCTCTCCGATCAGCATCCGTTCGACCACGTTCCGCAATCGACTCTGGGTCTCCCCCATGTGCATGTACAGCGCCGTCGACGGGGTCGTGCAGGAGTGGCACCACACGCATCTGGCCCAGTTCGCCTCGGGCGGAGCGGGTCTGATCCTCGCCGAGGCGACCGCCGTGGTCCCCGAGGGCCGCATCTCTCCGCGCGACGCCGGCCTGTGGAACGACGAGCAGCGCGACGCCTGGGCGCCGATCGTCGCCGCGATCCACGACCGCGGGGCAGCCGCAGGCATCCAGCTCGCGCATGCCGGCCGCAAGGCGTCGACGTGGTGGCCGTGGGCCGAGGAGCGCGGGTCGGTTCCCGTCCCCGAGGGCGGATGGACCACGACGGCTCCGTCCGCCGTGGCGTTCGATGGTTTCGCCGTTCCGGAACAGCTCGACTCCGCGGGGATCGAGCGCGTGGTCGAGGCCTTCGGAACGGCGGCGCGTCGAGCACTGGACGCGGGTTTCGACGTGCTCGAGATCCACGGCGCGCACGGCTATCTCCTGCATCAGTTCCTCTCGCCCCTGTCGAACCTGCGTGAGGACGACTACGGCGGATCGCTCGAGAACCGGGCCCGTCTGCTGCTGCGCGTGGTCGACGCGGTCCGCTCGGTGGCCGGCGACTCCGTGCCGGTGTTCGTGCGCATCTCTGCGACCGACCATGCGGAGGGCGGATTCGACGAGGCCGAAGCGGCCGTCGTCGGCGAATGGGCCACCGAGCACGGGGCGGACCTCATCGACGTCTCGAGTGGCGGGCTCGTCGCGCACCAGCAGATCAGCGTGCACCCCGGCTATCAGGTGCCGCTTGCGGCGGCGGTGCGCCAGGGCGGGCGGATCCCGGTCTCGGCCGTCGGGCTCATCACGGCCGCCGAACAGGCGGAGAACGTCCTGGCCGAGGGAGCCGCGGACGCGATCTTCGCGGGACGCGAGTGGTTGCGCGACCCGCACTTCGCCCTGCGGGCGGCTCATGAACTCGGCGCCGAGATCGCGTGGCCGCCGCAGTACGAGCGCGCGCACTGGCGCTGACGGGCGCCTTCGCACGGCGAGAAGCCCTCCGACTCGTCACGAGTCAGAGGGCTTCTCTGCGGGTGGGTCAGTGCCCGCGCACTCGACGCGTCGCGTCCTGGACCTCGCCGACCAGCTCCTCCAGGATGTCCTCGAGGAACAGCACGGCCGTGGTCGCACCGTGGTGATCGCGGACCTTCGCGAGATGACGGCCCGCGCGTCTCATGACGGCGAGAGCGTCCTCGAGATCGGTGTCCTCCTGCACGGGGACCATGTGGTGGATCCGCTTCGACGGCAGGGGTTCGAACAGCTTGGCGGCGGCGTCGGGACCGTCGGAGGCGCGAAGGATGTCCTTCAGGTGGACGTATCCGACGGGAGCGTTCTCGTCGTCGACGATGACGTAGCGCGAGAAGCCGTAGCGCGCGACGGCCTTCTCGATGTCATCGGGGGTCGTGCTCTCCGGGAGGGTCACGAGGTCGCTCAGCGGCACCGCCACGTCTCTCGCCTTCTTGTCGGTGAACTCGACCGCAGCGGCCACCGCTCCGACCGTGTCGGTGAGCACTCCCTCGCGCCGCGACTGATCGACGATCGTCGCGACCTCTTCGAGCGTGAAGGTCGACGCCGCCTCGTTCTTGGGTTCCACCCTGAACAGGCGGAGGACGCCGTTCGCGGCGGCGTTGAGCACCCAGATCACGGGCATGAACGCCTTTGAGACCCACACGAGAGGCGGTGCCAGCAGCAGCACCGCTCGATCGGGAAGAGAGAACGCGAGGTTCTTCGGGACCATCTCGCCGAACACGACGTGCAGGAAGGACACCAGCAGGAGGGCGATCGCGAACGACACTCCGTCGACGACGCCGTCCGACCAGCCCAGTGCATGAAGCGGGGCGGCCAGCAGGTGGTGGATCGCGGGCTCGGACACGTTGAGGATGAGGAGCGAGCAGATCGTGATCCCGAGCTGCGAGGTCGCGAGCATCAGCGTCGCGTGCTCCATGGCGTACAGCGCCGTCTTCGCGGAGCGCGACCCCTGTTCCGCCTTGGGCTCGATCTGCGAGCGACGGGCCGAGATCACGGCGAACTCGGCGCCGACGAAGAAGGCGTTCGCGATGAGGAGCACCACGAGCCAGGCGATACCTGCCCAATCGTTCATCGGGTCACCTCCTCATCCGCGCTGCGCGGACCGGCCACGTATCGCACCCGATCCACCCGTCGTCCGTCCATCCGCACCACTTGGAGTGCGCCCGTGTCGAGGGGCACCTCGTCGCCGACCACCGGCACCCTCTCGAGGACGCTCATGACGTAACCGCCGACGGTGTCGTACACATCGCCTTCCGGCACATCGACTCCGGCTCTGCGGCGCAGCTCGTCCGGACGCAGCTCGCCCGGGAAGGTCACGCCGTCGCGGCCGACCACGACGCCCGCTCTCATGCGGTCGTGCTCGTCGACGACCTCCCCGACGATCTCCTCCACGAGGTCCTCCAGGGTCACGAGACCGGCCGTGCCGCCGTATTCGTCGACGACGACGGCGAGCTGGTAGCCGCGCGCCCGCAGCTCGGTGATGAGGCTGTCGACGTGCGCCGTCTCCGGCACCCGCAGCGGCTCCGTCGAGAGAGCTCCGACGGGCACTTCTGCTCGGCGCTCTCTCGGCACCGAGATCGCGGCCTTGAGGTGCACGACGCCGGTGATGTCGTCGAAGTCGTCGTCGTACACGGGGAATCGACTGTGTCCCGTGCGGCGGGCGAGCTGGATCACATCGTCGGCGGAGTCGCCGGCCGCGATCGCGTGCATGCTCGGACGTGCGGTCATCACATCGGCGGCGGACAGCCGCGAGAATGTCAGCGTGCGATCGAGCAGGGTCGCGGTGTCGGCCTCGAGCACCCCGGCGCTGGCGGATCGACGCACGAGGGACGAGAGCTCCTCAGCTGTACGGGCTCCGGAGAGCTCCTCCTTGGGCTCGATCCCCATGCTGCGCAGCACGCCGTTGGCGCTGCCGTTGAGCACGACGACCGCGGGCTTGAAGACGGTGGTGAATGCGACCTGGAAGGGCACCACGAGCTTCGCGGTCGCGAGCGGGAGCGCCAGCGCGAAGTTCTTCGGGACGAGCTCGCCCAGGATCATCGACAGGGCTGTCGCGACCACCATGGCCACGACCGTCGCGATGGGCGCGACCGCAGCTTCCGGGAACTTCCACGCGATGAGGGTCGGTCGCAGCAGGTTCGACAGTGCCGGCTCCATCGTGTAGCCCGTGAGGAGGGTCGTGAGCGTGATCCCCAACTGCGCGGCCGACAGGTGCGTGGAGGTGTGGCGCAGAGCGCCGATCGTCATCGCGAGTCGAGACTCTCCGCGAGCCTGACGCGCCTCCAGGTCGGCCCGATCCAGGTTGACGAGGGCGAACTCACTCGCAACGAACAGCCCGGTGCCGATCGTGAGCAGGAGCCCCACGCCCAACAGGATGTAATCCATCAATGTGCCCTCTCGGAATCGAGAGGCGAGCGGTGGGGCGATCTACTGCAACTGGGAGGGTCGTCCATAGTGTGCCGATTCTACGGGATCCCGGCGCCCGACGGGATCGTCACACCCGCGCGACTGTCGCGCCGCGCCGCGCCCGATGCTCACCAGCTGACCGGCAGCGCCTTGCCCTCTTCGTACCCGGCGGCCGACTGCAGCCCCACGAGCGCGCGCTCGTGGAAGTCGGGCACGGAAGCCGCGCCCGCGTAGGTGAACGACGAACGCACGCCCGAGGTGATCATGTCGAGGAGATCCTCCACACCGGGCCGCAGCGGGTCGAGGTAGATCTTGGAGGAGGAGATCCCCTCTGCGAAGAGTTCCTTGCGAGCACGTTCGTAGGCGTCGAGGCGTCCGAATCGGGCCTGCACCGCCTTGGTCGACGCCATGCCCCACGACTCCTTGAAGATGCGACCCTCGGAGTCGGTCTGGAGCTCCCCCGGCGCTTCGATCGTGCCGGCGAACCACGAGCCGACCATGACCGACGCCGCGCCCGCGGCGAGCGCCAGGGCGACGTCGCGCGGGTACCGGACTCCGCCGTCCGCCCACACGTGCGCGCCGAGCTCACGGGCCGCCTCCGCCGTCTCGAGCACGGCCGAGAACTGCGGCCGGCCCACGGCCGTCATCATGCGGGTCGTGCACATCGCCCCGGGTCCGACGCCGACTTTGAGGATCGACGCCCCCGCATCCACGAGGTCCCTCACTCCCTCGGCCGTCACGATGTTTCCGGCGACTATCGGAATACCGGGATTCAATGCCGCGACGTCGGAGAGCGCCCGCAGCATCCCCTCCTGGTGCCCGTGGGCCGTGTCGACCACCAGCACGTCGACGCCTGCGGCGATGAGCGCACGCGCCTTGGCGGCGACATCCCCGTTGATCCCGACGGCCGCCGCGACGGCGAGTCGTCCGTCCGCATCGAGGGCCGGGCGATACAGCGTGGAGCGCAAGGCGCTCCGGACACTCAGCGTGCCGACGAGGTGACCGTGGTGCACGATCGTGACCATCTCGACGCCCGCGTCCGTGATGACGTCGAACGCATGCCGCTCGGATCCGATGTCATCGGCGTCGAGAGACGGCGTGCCGACATGCACGAGGTCGCCGAGCTGAGCGTCGGGCAGAGCGGTCGCGAGCCGCGTCGCCGGCAGGACGCCGAGGATCCGCTCCACCGAGTACGGCGCTGCACCCGCCGCGACGACCACACCGTGCCCGGGGGCGGCGGGCAGCAGGCGCAGCGCCTCGGCGACCGACGCGCTCGGAGGGAACACGATCGGCGTGTCCCACAGCACCGGTTGCGCCTTGACGTCGCGGATGGCCGCGTCGAGGGCCTGCAGCGGCATGTCCTGAGGCAGCACACCCAGCCCTCCCCGCCGGGCGAGCACCGCCGCGAGTCGGGGTCCGGTCACCGAGTTCATGTTCGAGGCGACGAGCGGCAGCGTCGCCGGGGTACCGTCCTGCGGGGCGAGATCGACCTGCAGCCGGCTCGTCACCGCCGACCGTCGCGGAACCAGGAACACGTCTGAATAGGTCAGATCCACTGTGGGCGACTCACCGGAGAACTCCATGCCTCCACGCTACTCAGATCGGGTGCGCGGCGGCACTCCGCTACGACGATTGCGCAACGAAACAGGTTAGGCTTGGTGGTCGAGAGTGTGCGGACCCGAAACGCATCCTGCGTCGCGGTGTGCACATGTGGAGATTCAGCGATGAAAGAGGGCGATCGAGAGTGTCGAACCAGGTGACCGGCGTCGGGGGCGACGGGGGGTTCGGAGCCAATTCCTGGCTCGTCGAAGAGCTCTACGAGCAGTTCAAGGTGAATCGCGACTCCGTGGACAAGGAGTGGTGGCCGATTCTCGAGAAGTACCAGTCCGATGCCGCCGGCGGCGCGACGTCCCCCGCATCTCCCCCGGCTGCGACCGACCAGAACGCCCACCCGGTGACCGCTCCGATCCCCGTGATCGGCGCCCAGCCCGTCGCTCGCACCACCACTAAGCCCGCCGTGGCCGCGCCGATCCCGGCGCAGGCACCGAAGCCCGCCGCGAAAGAAACGGCGGATCCCGCCGAAGAGGACAGGATCACTCCGCTCCGCGGCCTGCCCAAGACCCTGGCCGCCAACATGGACGAGTCGCTGACGGTACCGACCGCCACGAGCGTGCGCACGGTTCCCGCCAAGCTGATGATCGACAATCGCATCGTCATCAACAACCACATGGCACGCACCCGGGGCGGCAAGATCAGCTTCACCCACCTCATCGGATGGGCCCTGATCCGCACGCTCGACGAGTTCCGGAGCCAGAACGTCTTCTACGCCGAGATCGACGGCAAGCCGTCCGTGGTGGCGCCCGCGCACGTGAACCTCGGCATCGCGATCGACCTGCCGAAGCCCGACGGCACGCGCGCGCTCATGGTCCCCAGCATCAAGCGCGCCGACACGATGTCGTTCAGCGAGTACCTCGTCGCCTACGAGGACCTCGTGACGCGGGCACGCAACAACAAGCTCACCGCAGCCGACTTCCAGGGAACCACGGTCTCGCTGACGAACCCCGGAGGAATCGGCACCGTGCACTCGGTCCCGCGCCTCATGAAGGGCCAGGGGTGCATCATCGGCGCCGGCGCCCTCGAGTACCCGGCGGAGTTCCAGGGCGCGAGCGAGCGCACTCTGAACGAGCTCGCGATCGGAAAGACGATCACGCTCACCAGCACCTACGACCACCGCGTCATCCAGGGTGCGGGTTCCGGCGAGTTCCTCAAGAAGGTGCACGAGCTGCTGATCGGGCAGCGCGGGTTCTACGACGACATCTTCGCCGCGCTGCGCATCCCCTACTCGCCGATCCGCTGGAACCCCGACATCGCGGTCGACCTCGCGGAGCGCGTCGACAAGCAGTCCCGCGTGCAGGAGCTCATCAACTCGTTCCGTGTACGCGGCCACCTCATGGCCGACATCGACCCGCTCGAGTACGTGCAGCGTTCGCACCCCGACCTGGAGATCGAGAGTCACGGCCTCACCTTCTGGGACCTCGACCGCGAGTTCGTCACGGGAGGGTTCGGCGGACGCCGGGTCGCGAAGCTCCGCGACATCCTCGGCGTCCTGCGCGACTCGTACTGCCGCACGCTCGGCATCGAGTACATGCACATCCAGGACCCGGAGCAGCGTCGCTGGTTCCAGGAGAAGGTCGAGGTCAAGTACCAGAAGCCCGGCCACGACGAGCAGCTGCGCGTCCTGCGCAAGCTCAACGAGGCCGAGGCGTTCGAGACGTTCCTCCAGACCAAGTTCGTCGGCCAGAAGCGCTTCTCGCTCGAGGGCGGCGAGTCCCTCGTCCCGCTGCTCGACGAGATCCTCCAGGGCGCTGCGACAGCCGGTCTCGAAGGGGCTGCCATCGGCATGGCCCACCGCGGCCGTCTCAATGTGCTCACGAACATCGCGGGCAAGACGTACGGCCAGGTGTTCCAGGAGTTCGAGGGCACACAGACCCCCGGCAACCAGCGCGGCTCGGGTGACGTGAAGTACCACCTCGGCACCGAGGGCACCTTCGTCGCCGACGACGGGTCCGAGCTCCCCGTCTACCTCGCAGCCAACCCCTCGCACCTCGAGACCGTCGACGGCGTTCTCGAGGGCATCGTCCGCGCCAAGCAGGACCGCAAGCCGATCGGCACCTTCGCCTGGCTGCCGATCCTCGTGCACGGCGACGCGGCGTTCGCGGGCCAGGGCGTGGTCGTCGAGACCCTGCAGATGTCGCAGCTGCGCGGATACCGCACGGGTGGCACGATCCACGTCGTCGTGAACAACCAGGTCGGTTTCACGACCCTCCCCAACGACTCGCGCACCTCGGTGTACTCCACCGATGTCGCCAAGACGATCCAGGCACCGGTGTTCCACGTGAACGGCGATGACCCCGAAGCCGTGATCCACGTCGCCCAGCTCGCGTTCGAGTACCGCGAGCGGTTCCACCGCGACGTCGTGATCGACCTCGTCTGCTACCGCCGTCGTGGTCACAACGAGGGCGACGACCCGTCGATGACGCAGCCGCTCATGACCGACCTCATCCAGGCCAAGCGCTCGGTGCGAAAGCTCTACACCGAGTCGCTCGTCGGTCGCGGAGACATCACCGAGGAGGAGTACGACGAGGCGAAGGCCGACTTCCAGAACCGCCTGGAGATCGCGTTCGCCGAGACGCACGCCGCCGAGACCGGGGCCAACGCCATCGCGGACGAGCTGCCCCCGATGGATGAGCAGGTCGGGGCTCCGGAGATCACCGGTGTCTCGAACGAGGTCATCCAGCTCATCGGCGACGCGTTCGTGAACAAGCCCGAGGGCTTCACGGTGCACCCGAAGCTGCAGCAGCAGCTGGAGAAGCGCCTCGACATGAGCCGCAACGGCAACATCGACTGGGGATTCGGCGAGCTGCTCGCGTTCGGTTCGCTGCTCGTCGAGGGAACCCCCGTGCGCCTCGCCGGACAGGACTCGCGCCGCGGCACGTTCGTGCAGCGTCACGCGACTCTGCACGACCGCGCCAACGGCCAGGAATGGCTGCCGCTGTCCAATCTCTCCGAGTCTCAGGGACGCTTCTTCGTCTACGACTCCCTCCTCAGCGAGTACGCGGCGCTCGGCTTCGAGTACGGGTACTCGGTGGAGGCTCCGGAGGCCCTCGTCCTGTGGGAGGCCCAGTTCGGAGACTTCGTGAACGGCGCCCAGTCCGTCATCGACGAGTACATCTCGGCGGCCGAGCAGAAGTGGGGACAGCAGTCCAGCGTCACGCTGCTCCTCCCCCACGGCTACGAGGGTCAGGGACCCGACCACTCGTCCTCGCGCATCGAACGCTTCCTGCAGATGTGCGCACAGGACAACATGATCGTCGCGCGTCCGTCGACGCCCGCGTCGTACTTCCACCTGCTGCGTCGCCAGGCCTACGCACGTCCGCGCAAGCCGCTCATCGTCTTCACTCCGAAGGCCATGCTGCGCCTGCGCGGGGCGACGAGCCCGGTCGAGGCGTTCACGCAGGGCCGCTTCGAGCCGGTGATCGACGACGGGCGCGGCCTCGACCGCAGTGCCGTCAAGCGTGTGCTCGTGCACTCCGGCAAGGTGCACTGGGATCTCAAGTCGGAACTCGAGAAGAACCCCAACCCGGAGATCGCGCTGGTCAGGCTCGAGCAGCTGTACCCGACCCCGATCGACGCCCTCAAGGCGATCTCGGACTCGTACCCGAACGCCGAACTGGTCTGGGTGCAGGAAGAGCCGGAGAATCAGGGGGCGTGGCCGTTCCTCGCTCTCGCCTTCGCCGACGTGCCCGGCGACCGCTCGTTCCGCACCGTGTGCCGACCGGCCTCTGCATCGCCCGCGACCGGGTCGTCGAAGGTGCATGCGGCCGAGCAGGCGAAGCTGTTGCGCGATGCTCTGACGATCAACTGATCACGACGACGGAAGGGGGCGCCTCGGTGATCGAGGCGCCCCCTTCTCGTTCCTCGCGGGTCGTCACCCCGCGCAGGGCATCGACTCAGTACCAGATGTCGAGCGACGGCGCGGGGAACGAGACGAACGCACGGTCCAGTGCGGAGACCGCCTCAGCGGCGCCGAGGATGCGGCCTGCGCCGTGCAGGGTCGATGCCCGCACTCCGCCCGCATACAGGACCGACAGCGCCGAGACATCGAGCTCCACGTCGGCGGCGCGCCCTTCCGCGGGCGAGACCGTGGCCCGTCCCTGGTCGTCGACGAGCAGCCGCCACGAACCGGCGGTGAAACCCAGTGCATCCTCGACCTGCAGCACGGCATCGAGCGGCGCCGAGTACCGACGCTCCTCGAGCACGGTTCTCACATCGAGGATCCGCAACCACCCGTGGTCGTGCACGGTCTGCGTCACCCCGCGCTGATCGCGGACGAGCCACGGCAACGTGTCATCGATGGGGCGGAGGTCCGCCGTCACCTCGTCGACGAGGTCGTGCTGCAGCGCGAACTGCCACAGTGCGGCGCTGGCTTCAGCAGTGTCGGCGACCAGGAGCCTGACGTGCAGCGAGAAGCGGAAGGACCCGCTGCGCTCGCTCACCACGAACGCCATCGCACCGTGCACGGCTCCCGTGGCGTCGCGGTAGCGCACACCTCGCACCTTGTCGCGATCAGAGTCGCTCGGGGACAGACCTGCCATGCCCTCCCAGCGCGACTTCCACCCGGGTATCTGCCCCGGGCGCGACTCGCGCGCGTTCTCATGCACGGCACCGAGCTCTGCGGCGAGCGTCTCGGCCTCGATGTATTCGAACGACCCCTCCGGCAGGGGGCCCGCCCATCCGGCCCTGCGGGTGTCGACGGCGAAACGGGCGACCGGCAGCGCCGAGCCGAACCCGTAGCGACCGTAGATCGTCGCCTCCGACACGGTGAGCCCCGCGATCGGTATGCCGGCGGCTGCGGCTGCACGCAGTTCGCCCTCCAGGAGCGCACGCGCGATCCCTCGGCGCCTGTGCGTCGCTGAGACGGTCACACCGCTGATCGCCCACATCGGAAGCGTTCCGCCGCCCGGGATCGAGACCGGTGTGACCCAGGAGTCGATCGTCGCGACAGGACGCGCGTGCGCGCCCATCGTCTCGTCGTAGACGCCGACGTTGCGTCGGGCCTCGAGGGCCGGGCGACCGAACCGCAACGCCTCCGCCGTCGGCTCTGCGCCCAGGAACCCGCGTGACGTGGCCCGTTGGAACGACTCGGACGCCACAGGGTCCGCTGTGTCCAGCACGCGATACGTCAGCGACTGGGCCGCGAGGCGGGCGGCGGAATCGGAGTCGGCGGGAAGGGCTCGGAAGTCGATCGCGGTCATGCACCCACCCTACGGGGCGGCATGCCGCGCAGAGTCAGTGCTGAGCCGCCTGGACCTCGCGCAGGCGCGCGAACACCTGGTCGCGAAGCTCCTCGGGAGCCGTCTCCTTGCACGCCCGGGCGACCACCTCTGTCAGCGTCGTGGCGACGAGCGCCTCATCGCGGCACGAGGGACAGTTCTCCAGATGCTCGCGGATCTCCGCGTGCTCCGTGTTGCACACCTCGTTGCGGAGGTACTCCTCCAGGTCCTTTCGGGCTTTGTCGCAGCCGCAGTCGGTCATTTCTTGCTCCTCGGGTCGGCCGCGGAGATTCCCCGCTCTGCGGCGTAGTCGGCCAGCAGCTCCCGCAGCATCCGCCTGCCTCGATGCAGACGGCTCATCACGGTGCCGATGGGTGTCTTCATGATGTCCGCGATCTCCTGATACGCGAATCCCTCGACGTCGGCGAGGTAGACCGCGAGCCGGAAATCCTCCGGCACGGCCTGCAGCGCATCCTTCACCACGGAGGCCGGCATGTGGTCGATGGCCTCGGCCTCGGCGGAGCGCCCGTGCGACGCCGTCGTCGACTCCGCCCCGCCGAGCTGCCAGTCCTCGAGCTCGTCGATGGTCCCCTGGAAGGGCTCCCGCTGCTTCTTGCGGTAGATGTTGATGTAGGTGTTCGTCAGGATGCGGTAGAGCCACGCCTTGAGGTTCGTGCCCTGCGCGAAGGTCGACCACGAGCCGTACGCCTTCACGAAGGTCTCCTGGACGAGATCGGCGGCGTCGGACGGGTTTCGGGTCATACGCATGGCGGCGGCGTACAGCTGATCCATGAAAGGGATCGCCTGTTCCTCGAATTCGCGTCGAGGGTCGCTGACCGTATCGGCGGTTGCGGTGTCATCCATCACCGGCCAGTCTAGGCCGACGATGTCTGCGAACTCGCGTTCCATCGTGTCCAGCATGCTCTCTCCTCCTCACGAGCAGACGCCATTCGGTCGGGCGGCCACTCGCGTTTACTAAGGTGGGAACCGATGAGCGCCAACAGGTATTCCCCCTCCCCTGTCCAGGGTGCCTACATGGCGCCGACGACGACTTCTCCCGTGAGCGCCACAGTGACCGTCCCGGGCTCCAAGTCACTCACGAATCGTGAGCTCATCATCGCCGCCATCGCGGATGGTCCGGGGCGTCTCATCGCCCCTCTGCACTCCGACGACTCGCGTCGCATGGTCGAGGCCTTGCGCGCTCTGGGCGTCGGCGTAGAGGAGGTCGACGGCGACGGCGAATTCGGCCCTGATCTGGTCGTGACGCCCGCGCGACTGGAAGGCGGCTCCACGGTCGACTGCGGCCAGGCCGGGACCGTGATGCGCTTCATCGCACCGCTGGCGGGTCTCGCAGCGCATGACGTGCATCTCACCGCGCACGAGACCGCGCTGCATCGTCCGATGGGCGGCCTGATCAGCGCGCTGCGCGACCTCGGCGTCGACATCGACGACGAGGGCACCTGGGCGCTCCCCTTCACGATCCGCGGCCACGGGCGCATCCGCGGCGGACGCATCGAGATCGACGCATCCGCCTCGAGTCAGTTCGTGTCGGGCCTCCTTCTCGCCGCACCCCGCTTCGACGTCGGTCTGCACCTCGTCCACACGGGAGCGAGGCTTCCGAGCGTGCCCCACATCGACATGACGATCGAGGCGCTGAGCCGCCGCGGCATCCGCATCGAGCGGCCCGCCACCGGCGAGTGGCTCGTCGAAGCGGGCGTTCCCCGAGCGAAAGAGATCCACATAGAGCCTGATCTCTCGAACGCGGCCCCCTTCCTCGCGGCCGCACTCGTGACGGGCGGATCCGTGTCGATACCCGGATGGCCGGTGCACTCGACGCAGCCGGGAGCCCTGCTCCCCGAGATCCTGCACGCGATGGGCGCGCACGTCGGGCGCCACAGCGGCGTTCTCACGGTCAGGGCGGGAAGCGAGATCCGCGGCCTCGACCTCGACCTCTCGGCGGCGAGCGAGCTGACCCCCACGCTCGCGGGGCTGGCCGCCTTCGCGTCGGGACCGACGACGATCCGCGGCATCGGACACATCCGACTCCACGAGACGGATCGCATCGCCGCCCTGATCGCAGACCTCCGCGCTCTCGGCGGCGAGGCCGAAGAACTGCCCGACGGCCTCAGGATCATCCCACGCGCCCTGCACGGCGGCTCATGGGCGGCGTACCACGATCACCGGATGGCGACCACCGGTGCCCTGATCGGCCTTCGCGTGCCGGGGGTGGAGATCGACGACATCGGCACCACCGCCAAGACCCTCCCGGAGTTCACGCTCCTCTGGGAGCGGATGCTGGGAGGCGGAGCGGCGTGAGCTGGCTCGACGAGTCCGACGACCTCGACGGAGACTTCGAGGAGTACGACGAGAGCAGTTTCCGCACGCGCCCCAATCCCAAGGCCAATCGCCCGCGGACCAAACGCCGCCCCGCGCACGACGACGCTCTGATCGGCCGGGTCCTCGGAGTCGACCGTGGCCGCTATTCCGTGCTGATGGGCGAAGACACTCCTGACGAGCACGCGATCACGGCGGTGCGAGCGCGAGAGCTGCGGAGAACCCCGATCGTCACGGGCGATCAGGCTCGCGTCGTGGGAGACACCACGGGAGAAGAAGGAACGCTCGGCCGTATCGTCGGGGTCATGGATCGCACGTCGCTCCTGCGCCGCAGTGCCGATGACACCGACCAGGTCGAGCGCGTCATCGTCGCGAATGCCGATCAGATGCTCATCGTCGTCGCCGCAGCGGATCCGGAGCCGCGTGCGCGACTCGTGGACCGCTACCTCGTCGCCGCGCTCGACGCCGGCATCCGACCTCTCCTGGTCGTCACGAAGACCGATCTCGCGGATCCGAGCGACTTCCTCGCGCACTTCGACGGTCTCGATCTCCGCGTCTTCACGAGTGCACAGGACGAGATGCCCGTCGACCAGATCGGCTCCGCGCTCGTCGGGCATTCGACCGTCTTCGTGGGTCACTCCGGTGTCGGCAAGTCCACGCTGGTCAACGCACTGGTGCCGAGCGCGCTCCGCGCCACCGGCCACGTGAACCAGGTGACGGGACGGGGCCGGCACACCTCGTCGTCGACCGTGTCCCTGCGCTACGAGAGTCCTGAGGGCGCCGGCTGGGTGATCGACACCCCCGGGGTGCGCTCCTTCGGTCTGGGCCATGTGCAACCCGAGAACATCCTGGCCGCGTTCACCGAACTGGCCGAGATCGCCGAGCAGTGCCCGCGCGGGTGCACGCATCTCGCCGACGCGCCCGACTGCGCGCTGATCGAGGCGGCGGAGCGCGGTGAGCTGAGCGAGACGGGGCTGGCCCGTCTGGACTCCCTGCAGCGACTGCTGCAGACGTTCGCGGACAAGGCGGAGCAGGCCCCCGGCCGATAGGCTGAGGGGGTGACTGCGCGCCTCGAACCCGGAACCCCTGCTCCCGACTTCGCCCTCCTCGATCAGGACGGAGCGACAGTGCATCTCTCGGATCTGCGGGGCCAGAAGGTCGTCCTCTACTTCTACCCTGCGGCCATGACCCCCGGATGCACCACGCAGGCCTGCGACTTCCGCGACAGCATCTCCTCGCTGCAGGGGGCCGGATACCGCGTCATCGGCATCTCCCGCGATGAGCCCGCGAAGCTCGCGGCATTCCGCGAGCGCGACGGACTCACCTTCACCCTCCTCAGCGACCCCGACCACGCCGTGCATGCGGCGTACGGAACCTGGGGCGAGAAGATGAACTACGGCAAGGTCGTCGAAGGCGTGATCCGCTCGACGTTCGTCATCGACGAAGACGGAACGATCGTGCTGGCTCAGTACAACGTCAAGGCCGCCGGACACGTCGCCCGTCTGCGCACGCAGCTCGGTATCGACTCCTGAACGGAGCGGCGTCCCGTCACTCGACGGGACGCTCGTTCTCAGCGCGCGTGCTCGCGATCAGAAGGCCGACGCACACGACGGCGGGGACCCCTACGGCGAGCGTGAAGATCCACGGGATCGGTTCGAGTGTGAGCGACGCGAGTGCGAGGGCCACGGCGAGGACCTGGAACACGACACCGCCCGAGCGCGCCCACGAACGACCGGCGCGCGCTCCGATCGCGAAGGACACGAGAGCGACGGCTCCCAGGATCGTGAGGACGATCAGGGCGAGCGCGGTGGGCAGCGATGCGGCGTCTCCCGCGCCGAGACCGACGAGCTCGATCAGTGCGAACACGGCGAGTGCCACGCCCTCCGCTGCGAGGACCGCTGCGGCGGCGTACGCGAGGCCTGGTGAACGCACGATGTGTCTCCTGAGAATCGAATGAGAACGAGCGAAACCCTTGATTTCGCCGGTTTCATGTAACAGAATAGACAGCGTCATGTGCTCCCACAGCGGCGTGGGGCGGGCTTCGTGCTCGCATCACAAATGCGGGCATCCGTCCGTATCTCATACAGGGTAGCTGAACCCGATCTGCACCCGAAATCCGAGTACGTCGCGCTGCGACATCTCTTGAAATCCACACCTAGGAGCCCCCATGGACTGGCGCGACAAGGCCGCCTGCCTGACTGTCGATCCCGAACTGTTCTTCCCCGTCGGGAACACCGGTCCGGCCGTCGACCAGATCGAGAAGGCGAAGACCGTCTGCGCCACCTGCACGGTGACCGAGATCTGCCTGCAGTACGCCCTGGAGACGAGCCAGGATTCCGGCGTCTGGGGCGGTCTCTCCGAAGACGAGCGCCGGGCGCTCAAGCGTCGCGCCGCGCGCGCACGACGCGCCTCCTGACTATTCGACAAGCGGCCCGAGACGATGTCTCGGGCCGCTTCGTCGTTTCTCCGGGGCGGGTGAGCTATTTCGTGAGCCACCGCAGCGGGATGTCGATCACGACCTCGGTGCCTTCGCCCTCGCTGCCGTGCCACTCGATGGACCCGCCCAGCTCCCCCTGGATCAGGGTGCGGATGATCTGGGTCCCCAGGCCCTGACCGATGCGCCCCTCGGGAAGGCCGTGCCCCGTGTCACGCACGGTCACTCGAAGGTTCTCCTCGGTGCGGGCCGCGTCGATCGTGACGATCCCCTCCTGCCCCGCGAGACCGTGCTCGACCGCATTCGTGACGACTTCGGTCAGGGCCAGCGCCAGAGGCGTCGCGTACTCGCTCGGCAGCACGCCGAACCGACCGGTCGACTGGGTTCGAGCCCGCGTGTTCGGCGCGGAGGCCACCTCCGCGACCAGCTTGAGGACCCGATGGAAGACCTCGTCGAAATCGACCTTCTGCGTGAGTCCCTGCGCGAGGGTGTCGTGCACCACGGCGATCGAATCCACTCGACGCATCGCCTGCGTGAGCGCATCGCGGGCCTCATCGGAGTGCGTGCGGCGAGCCTGGATGCGCAGCAGAGACGCGACCGTCTGGAGGTTGTTCTTGACGCGGTGGTGGATCTCCCTGATCGTCGCGTCCTTCGTGATGAGTTCCTGTTCCTGGTGACGCAGCTCCGACACGTCGCGGCACAGCAGGATCGCTCCGATCCGAGTGCCATGATCCTTGAGCGGGATCGCGCGCAGCGAGACCGTCACGCCGCGTGCCTCGATGTCGGTCCGCCACGGCGCTCGCCCTGTGACGACGACCGGCAGCGACTCGTCGACCTGCCGCGACGGGGGAACGAGGCGTGTGGTCACCTCGGCGAGCGACTCCCCCTCGAGCTCGTCGTCGAAGCCCATCCGGTTGAAGGCCGAGAGCGCGTTGGGGCTCGCGAACGTGGTGATGCCGTCCACATCGATGCGGATCAAGCCGTCGGACGCGCGCGGAGCGCCGCGGCGTGGCGAGGTCGGAGCGGTGAGGTCCGGAAAGCTCCCGTCCGCGATCATCCTGAACAGGTCGTTCGCGCACTCGTCGAACGTGATCTGCTGACGCGACGGCGTGCGCGCCTCGCCGAGATTCGTGTGCCGTGTGACGACGCCGATCACCGACGGTGCCTGGCCGCTCGGGCGAGCGCTGACGATCGGGACCGCACGGACCCGCGTGGGCGTCTCCTCGAACCAGTCGGGCGATGAGGAGTCGACGATCTCGGCGGCATCGAAGGCCCCCTGCACCTGCGTGCGCCACTGAGGACGCACCCGTTCACCGACGATGTCCCGGTAGAACAGCGTCGCCGCACCGCTCGGTCGCGCGTGAGCGACCGCTATGAACGATCCGTCGTCCGTCTGCACCCAGACGACGATGTCGGCCGAGGCGAGATCGGCGAGGAGCTGGCCGTCACCGGCGAGCCGGTGCAACCATTCGACGTCGTTGTCGGCCAGAAGTCCCTGGGCATGGGCGAGGTCGCTGAGGGTGGACACACCCCCAGCCTAGAACGACTCCGCTCACAGGATCGCCAGAGACGTCGCACGCCACCGACGGTCGAGGCCCTCGAGACGGATCGCGACCGCGCGCGTGCGGCCCGGCCCGGCCACGACCACGACCGCCTCGACCTTGCCGTCGACCGGCTCCGTGACGCGGATCGAGAGCACGGTGAAAGTCGGGCGCGCAGGCGAGACCCCCCTCGCGCTGCGCGCCCTCGCCGACAGATTCGCCCTCGTCACAAGACTGCGGTACGCATCTTCGCTGAACCACCGAGCGAGCTGATCGACTTCCCTCACGCCCGCGAGCACCTCGAGCACGCCCTGCGTGAGACTTCGCAGCAGCGGATGCGGGTCCGGGAGCTCGGCCCGGGGCGTCGGCTGCGGTGCGAAATACTCATGAAGCGTCATCGGCGGCACTCTCGATCGGGGTGGACAGCGCCCAGTAGAGCAGCCGCTCGGGGGCCGATCCGGGGGTTCCTCGAAGGAATGTGGATAACTCGTACGCCGAGAGGGAGGTGGCCTACGGTGGGCGGGTGCACTGGGATCGATTGTTCGAGAACCTCGAAGGGCAGTTGGCCGCCGAGTGGGAGAGCGAGAGGGCTGCGCTCGACGCCGAATCGGAGCGGTTGCGCATCTCGAGACTCGAGCTGCGCACTCGCCTTCGCGTGCTCTGTGCGGAATCCGCGGCGGCCACCCTCGACCTGCCTGGCCACCGGATCCGTGTGCGCCTGCAGTCGCTGGGCGCCGACTGGCTGGCCGCCGCCGTGACGGACGGAGAGCCCTCACGGCCTCGCGCGATGCGGATCGTCCCTCTGGGCGCGATCATGGGCCTGAGCATCGATCACGGCCTGCTCCTGACGAGCCTGGAGGATGCCGGGCAGCCGACCCCCGCGCTGCGGGAGCGGATGACGCTGGGGTTCCTCCTGCGCGACTTCGCGCGTCGGCGCGTGCCCGTGCGGATCATCCTCACCGACGGAGTCGATCTTCACGGCACGGTCGATCGGGCCGGAGCCGATCACCTCGATCTGGCCCTCCACGACCCCGGTGTCGCACGGACGGCGGGAGCGGTCCGAGGATTTCGCGTCGTCCCGTTCGCGGCCGTCGCCTCGATCCAGACGGTGGGCACTCAGATGCCGTGAACGTGCGACGTGCCCCACACCTCGGGGAAGCTGGCCTCGTTGGCCTGTCGCCAGAGCGCCATGCGCCGCGCCTCCTCCGACTGCTCGGCGAGGTAGCCCGCCAGACTCGACTCCTCGACCCGCCAGCGTGCGGGCGAGCCCAGCTTGGAGCCCCGCAGCCGACCCGCCCAGATCAGGTCGATGACCTCGTCCACCTGTATGCACAGCAGTTCGGCGACCTGCGCGGGTGCGAGGAAACGCTGGACGGGCATCGAGGCGTCGGGCATGCGTCCATTGTCCCCCGCTCTCCGTGGCGCGCCCCCTGCGCGCGTGTGCTGTGGATAACTCCCGCTGTTCCTCGTGGATCTCTGTGACCATGACGGCATGGACCTGATGCCTCGATCTCGACGTGCCTTCTGGGGCGATCTCCGATTCCTGATCGGACTGGTGCTGGTGGCCGCGTCGATCGGCGGTGTCTGGCTCGTGGTCTCCTCCTCGACCGCGTCGGACCCGGTGCTGCAGGCCAACCGCACCATCGTGGTCGGTGAGGCGTTGGTGTCGGCGGACTTCCGAGTGGTCGATGTGAACCTCGGCGCAGCGACGGGAGAGTATCTCGCGCCGCACGACCTCTCCCCCGGTCAGGTGGCGCAGCGCACCATCGCCCAGGGAGAGCTCGTTCCACGGACGGCGGCGGAGGACGCCGACACGGTCACGACGACCACCGTGGTGATCGACAGCGCCACGGGGCTTCCGCGCGACCTCGCGCCGGGAGACGTCGTGGAGGTCTGGCACGCGCCGCCCCTCGACCAGGGGCGCACTGCGTACGACTCGCCGCGACTGCTGGTGGCCGACGTCACCGTCTCCGCGGTCACCGAGTCTGAGGGCGTGCTCGCGTCGACGGGAGCCGTCGCCGAGGTGGTGATCGACCGCGCCGATGTCGCAGCCGTGCTCGCCGCGATCACCGGGGGCTCGGCGCTCTCGGTGGTGCCGATCGGGACGGCACCATGACCACGGTGATCGTCGCGATCCCGGAACCGCGGGCCTCGGCGCTCGCCGCCGAACTCCAGATCGAGGGGATCCACGTCGTCGGCATCGTGGCACCGACGTCGTTGTTGCCGCTCCCGGCCGGAGTGGACGCCGCGATCGTCACGGCGACACGCGCAGTCCTGACACCGGCTCTGGTGGCCGCCTGTGATCGGGCGGGCGTGAGGATCGTCCCGCTCGGCGACGCCGAGAGCAGGCTGCTCGGGCGATACGGGCTCATGAACGCCCTGCCCGCAGAAGCCGCGGGGTGGGAGGTGGGGATGGCCCTGGAGGCGGATCCTCCGCGCGCATCACGGCGGCGACCGGACCCGACGCCGCATCGTGTCGTCGCGGTATGGGGTCCCGCGGGGGCGCCCGGCCGGTCGACCCTGGCGATCCAGTTGGCCGTCGAGCTCTCGAGGTCGGGCAGACGGACCGCGCTCATCGATGCGGACACCGTCGCCCCGTCGCTTGCCCTCCTGCTCGGTCTCGGCGACGACGAGCCCGGTATCGCCGCGGCCTGCCGCAGAGCCGACCTCGGCGCTCTCGACGGTGCGGAGCTGTCGCGTCTCGCGACCACGCTCGACACGAGCGCCGGGCAGATCGAGGTGTTCGGCGGGATAAACCGTCCCAGCCGGTGGCCGGAGCTGTCCGCCAGCCGCCTCCAGGAAGCGCTTCGCATCTGCAGGGAGTGGGCAGACGAGACCGTGGTCGACGTGTCCAGCGCCTTCGACGCCGACGACGAAGCCACGTACGATCTCTCCGGTCCCCGACGACACGCCGCGACGTCGATCGTGCTGGCGGAAGCCGACGAGATCGTGGCGGTCGCGTCAGCCGACCCTCTGGGGATCAGCCGATTCCTCCGCGATCACGGAGAGCTCAGTCGGCTCGCCGCTCCGTCCCGCATCCGCGTCGTGGTGAATCGGCTGCGCCCCGGTCCGCTCGGCCTCGACGCACGCGGACAGATCAGGCGCACCCTCGAACGCTTCGCCGGCATCACCGATGTGTCGTTCCTGCCGTTCGATCAGCGCGCCGCCGACGCCTCATTGCTGCACGCTCGGCCGATGACCGACGTCACTCCACGCTCCTCGTTCGTGGCCGCCGTGCGTGCGCTCGCTCACGGATCGGGCGCGGCGCAACCGGGCGCTACGACTGCCGGTAGCTCGAGAGGAAGTTCCCGAGGCGCTCGACGGCTTCGGCGAGGACGCGCGGCTCCGGGAGTGTGACGAGTCGCAGGTGATCGGGCGAGGGCCAGTTGAACCCCGTTCCCTGAACGAGCAGGATGTGCTCGGAGACCAGCAGGTCGTAGACGAGCTTCGCGTCGTCTCTGATCTCGTGCACATTCGGGTCGAGGCGCGGGAAGGCGTACAGAGCGCCCATCGGCTTCACGCACGAGACGCCGGGGATCGACTCGAGCCCTTCCCACGCGACGTCGCGCTGCTCATGCAGGCGTCCGGTCGGAGCGATCAGCGAGTCGATCGACTGCACTCCCCCGAGAGCGGCCTGCACCGCATACTGCGCGGGCACGTTCGGGCAGAGTCGGGTGGACGCCAGCAGGGTGATGCCTTCGAGGAAACCCTTGGCGTGATCCTGGGGACCGGTGATCACGAGCCACCCTGATCGATATCCGGCCACACGATAGGTCTTCGACAGGCCGTTGAACGTCAGGCACAGCAGGTCGGGCGCCAATGTGGCCGTCGGGATGTGCACAGCGCCGTCGAACAGGATGCGGTCGTAGATCTCGTCGGACAGCAGCAGCAGCTGGTGCTCCCGTGCGATCTGCACCATGCCCTCGAGCACCTCGCGGGAGTACACGACGCCTGTGGGGTTGTTGGGGTTGATGATCACCATGGCCTTGGTGCGAGGGGTGATCTTCGAACGGATGTCCTCGAGGTCGGGCTGCCAGCCGTTGTCCTCGTCGCAGACGTAGTGCACGGGTGTGCCATCCGCCAGACTCGTCATGGCCGTCCACAGCGGATAGTCCGGGGCGGGGATGAGGACCTCGTCGCCTTCGTCGAGCAGCGCCTGCATGGTCATCGTGATGAGCTCCGACACTCCGTTGCCGAGGAACACGTCCTCCGGATCGAAGCGCGGGAATCCCTCGATCTCCTCATAGCGGCTCACCACCGCACGACGTGCCGAGATGATGCCCTTGCTGTCGCTGTAGCCATGCGCGGTGGGAAGAGCCGCGAGCATGTCGTGCACGATCTGATGAGGAGCCTCGAACCCGAAGATCGCGGGATTGCCCGTGTTGAGCTTGAGGATCCGGTGCCCTTCGGCCTCCAGACGCGCCGCCTCGACGAGCGTGTTCCCACGGATCTCGTACAGGACGTTCTTGAGCTTCGACGACTGGTCGAAGTTGCGCGTTGGTGTCATTGAGCAAGCCTACAATGACGCGAAGAGGGGCCGATCCCACCGGATCGGCCCCTCTTCGCAGCGCGCTCTACTTCTTCTTCTTGCTCTGCGCGCGCCGC
This sequence comes from uncultured Microbacterium sp., assembly GCF_963521645.1. GTDB lineage: Bacteria > Actinomycetota > Actinomycetes > Actinomycetales > Microbacteriaceae > Microbacterium. The sequence continues at coordinate 48,354 of NZ_CAUQVQ010000014.1, forward strand.
TGCTCGCGGTTGCCGGCAGGTGCCGCCGGGGCCTGCGTGCGCTGCCCGAATGCTCCACGCGGGGCGTCCTCGGGAGCGGACTCCTCCGGCGATGCCTGGCTCGCGGCGGCGGCCTGACGCAGCTTCTCCGTCGCAGCCTGCTGAACGCGTCCGCGGTCGTCGCGCACCTCGACCTCACCGGCGTCGTTCGCGGCGGAGTACTCGAGACGCTGGTCTCCCCCGCCCTCGGCGAGCCCCTTGGCCTCGACCTCGGCCGTCTGCGAGTCGCCTGCCCTGCGCACCTCGACCTCGAGGTTGTAGAGGTACCCGACGGACTCCTCCTTGATCTGGCCCATCATCGACTGGAACATCGCGTACCCCTCGCGCTGATACTCGATCAGCGGATCGCGCTGCGCCATCGCTCGGAGGCCGATGCCGTCCTTCAGGTAGTCCATCTCGTACAGGTGGTCCCGCCACCGGCGATCGAGCACCTGCAGCACGACGCGACGCTCGAGCTCGCGCGTCGCCGCCTCTCCGAGCGACTCCTCGCGCGCTTCATAGGCGATCTTGGCGTCCGACAGCAGCTCTCGCGTGAGACCGTCGGCCGTGATCCCGCCCTTGCGCCCGGCCGCCTCGGAGACGACCTCGTCGATCGTCACGCTGACCGGGTACAGAGTCTTCAGCTCGGTCCACAGAGCGTCGAAGTCCCAGCTCTCGTTGTGGCCCTCGCCGGTGTGATCGCGCACGACGCCGCTGATAGCGTCCTCGATGAAGTGCTGCACACGATCGGCGATGTCGTCGCCCTGCAGGATGTGGCGCCGGTCGGCGTAGATCGCTTCGCGCTGACGGTTCAGGACGTCGTCGTACTTGAGGACGTTCTTGCGCATCTCGGCGTTGCGCGATTCGACCTGCGACTGAGCGCTGCGGATCGCGCGCGACACGAGACCGGACTCGATCGGGACATCGTCGGGGAAGTTCGTGCGCGACAGGATCGCCTCGGCCGCTCCGGACTGGAACAGGCGCATCAGGTCATCCGTGAGGCTCAGGTAGAAACGGCTCTCACCCGGGTCGCCCTGACGCCCCGACCGGCCGCGCAGCTGGTTGTCGATGCGACGCGACTCGTGGCGCTCGGTTCCGAGGACGTAGAGTCCGCCGGCGTCGATCACCTTCTCCGCCTCCTCCGCGACGACGTCCTTCATGGCCTCGTAGGTCTCGTCCCACGCGACCTCGTACTCCTCGGGCGTCTCGACGGGATCGAGGCCCTTGGCCTTGAGCTCCTGGACCGCGAGGAACTCGGCGTTTCCGCCGAGCATGATGTCGGTTCCTCGTCCGGCCATGTTGGTGGCCACCGTGACCGCACCCAGGCGCCCGGCGCGAGCGACGATCTCGGCCTCGCGAGCGTGGTTCTTGGCGTTGAGGACCTCGTGCTTCACGCCCTTCTTGGCGAGGAGCCGCGACAGGTACTCGCTCTTCTCGACGCTCGTGGTTCCCACCAGCACCGGCTGCCCGGTCGCGTGCCTCTCGGCGATGTCCTCCACGACCTGGGCGAACTTGGCGGTCTCGTTCTTGTAGACGAGGTCGGACTGGTCCTTGCGGATCATCGGCCGGTTCGTCGGGATGGGGATGACGCCGAGCTTGTAGGTCGACATGAACTCGGCGGCCTCGGTCTCGGCGGTTCCGGTCATGCCCGCGAGCTTGTCGTAGAGGCGGAAGTAGTTCTGCAGCGTGACGGTGGCGAGGGTCTGGTTCTCCGCCTTGACCGGCACGGCCTCCTTGGCCTCGATGGCCTGGTGGATGCCCTCGTTGTAGCGTCGTCCGACCAGGATGCGACCCGTGTGCTCGTCGACGATCATGACCTCGTCGTTCATGACGACGTAGTCGGTGTCCTTCTTGAACAGCGCCAGCGCCTTGATCGAGTTGTTGAGGAACGAGATCAGGGGCGTGTTCGCCGACTCGTACAGATTGTCGATGCCGAGGTAGTCCTCGACCTTCTCGATGCCGGGCTCGAGCACACCCACAGTGCGCTTCTTCTC
>NZ_CAUQVQ010000015.1:0-49941 GCF_963521645.1 uncultured Microbacterium sp.
TTCGTCTCGGTCGGCTCCGCCGTCCTCGCTCAACGACCGGGAAGACGCGGCTTTGCCGTCCTCGCTCAACGAACGGGGGGCGGCGATCGGCGCCGTCCCCGCTTAACGAACGGGGGCTCTAAGAATGCTTCGGCCAGGCGTTCGCGACAGCGTCGCGCACCTCGCCGAGCAGCTGGGGCAGGGCCTTGGTCTTCGCGATGATCGGGAAGAAGTTGGCGTCCGACGTCCATCGCGGCACGATGTGCTGGTGCAGGTGTCCGTCGACGCCGGCCCCAGCGACGGCACCCTGATTCATGCCGAGGTTGAACCCGTCGCAGCGCGAGACCTCACGCAGCACGCGCATGCCGATCTGCGTCAGGGCGCCGATCTCGGCGACCTCCTCGGGCGTCGCCTGGTCATACGTGCCGATGTGGCGATACGGGCACACCAGCAGGTGCCCCGAGTTGTAGGGGAAAAGGTTGAGCAGCACGTAGGCGGTCTCACCGCGAGCGACGATCAGCCGTTCGGCATCCGGGAACTTCGGAGCTTCGCAGAACGGGCACTCCTCGCGCAACGGCTCGGGGCCGGCCTTGATGTACGCCATCCGGTGCGGCGTCCACAACCGCTGGAACTCGTCGGGGACGCCCGCGAACTCGCCGGCGTCCTCCCACGCCTCCGGCGTCGTCGTCACGCCAGGTCCCCTGCTGTCTGCACGAGCGTGTGCGCGTCGATCGCGGCACGGATGCGCGACACGGCGTCAGCGATGGGAACGCCGTTCTCCTGGGTACCGTCGCGGTAGCGGAACGAGACGGTTCCCGCATCGCGGTCCTTCTCGCCCGCGATCAGCAGCAGCGGCACCTTGCCGGTCGTGTGCGTGCGGATCTTCTTCTGCATGCGGTCGTCGGAGGTGTCGAGCTCTGCGCGCACTCCCTGCGAGCGGAGCGTCTGGATGACGTCGCCGAGGTAGTCGGCGAAGTCATCGGCGACGGGGATCCCCACGACCTGCACGGGAGACAGCCACACCGGGAAGTCACCGGCGTAGTGCTCGAGCAGGATCGCGAAGAAGCGCTCGATCGAGCCGAACAGCGCCCGGTGGATCATGATCGGACGCTTCTTCTGTCCGTCCTTGTCCATGAACTCGAGCTCGAAGCGCTCCGGCAGGTTCGGGTCGACCTGAACGGTCGAGAGCTGCCAGGTGCGGCCGATCGCGTCACGAGTTTTGAGGTCGATCTTCGGGCCGTAGAACGCGGCCTCGCCGGGGACCTCGGTGAGCTTCAGGCCGGACGCGAGGGCGACGCGACGCAGGGCATCCGTCGACGACTCCCAGAACTCGTCGGAGCCGATCCACTTCGACTTCTCGTCGTCCTTCATCGACAGCTCGAGCTCGAAGTCGGTGAGACCGAAGTCCCTCAGCATCGAGAGGATGAACTCCAGGACCTTCGCGACCTCCGACTCGAGCTGGTCGGGAGTTACGAAGAGGTGCGAGTCGTCCTGGGTGAAGCCGCGCACGCGGGTGAGACCGTGCAGCGCTCCGGACAGCTCGTTGCGGTAGACCGTGCCGTTCTCGGCGAACCGCAGCGGGAGATCGCGATAGCTGCGTGCACGCTCCTTGTAGATGAGGATGTGCATCGGGCAGTTCATGGGCTTCAGGTAGTAGTCCTGGCCCTGCTTGGTGATGTTGCCCTCGTCGTCGCGCTCCTCGTCCATGACGATCGGCGGGTACATGCCCTCCTTGTACGTCACGAGGTGGTTCGAGGTGAGGAAGAGGTCTTCCTTCGAGATGTGCGGCGTGTACACATAGGTGTAGCCGCCCTCGATGTGGCGCTTACGGGCGTGCTGCTCCATCTCCCCTCGGACGATGCCGCCGCGAGGATGCCAGACCGACAGCCCCGAGCCGATCTCTTCGGGGAACGAGAACAGATCGAGTTCCTTGCCCAGTCGACGGTGGTCGCGCTTGGCGGCCTCCTCGAGACGGTGCTGGTACTCGCGCAGCTCGTCCTTCGACGGCCAGGCGGTGCCGTAGATGCGCTGCAGTTGCGGGTTCTTCTCGCTGCCCCGCCAGTAGGCGGCTGCGATGCGGGTGAGGTCCCAGCCGTTGCCGATCATGCGGGTGTTCGGGAGGTGCGGGCCGCGGCAGAGGTCCTTCCAGACGACCTCTCCGTCACGGGTCGTGTTGTCGTAGATCGTCAGCTCGCCCTCGCCGACCTCGACCGAAGCCCCCTCGGCGGCCTCCTTGCCGCCCTTGAGACCGATGAGCTCGAGCTTGAACGGCTCGTCCGCGAGCTCGGCGCGCGCCTCGTCGTCGGTGACGATACGACGCACGAAGCGCTGGCCCTCACGGACGATGCGCTGCATCTCCTTGGTGATGGCCTTGATGTCCTCGGGCGTGAACGGGGTCTCGACGCCGAAGTCGTAGTAGAAGCCGTCGGTGATGGGCGGGCCGATGCCGAGGTTCGCCTGGGGGTTGATGCGCTGCACGGCCTGCGCGAGCACGTGCGCCGCCGAGTGGCGGAGGATGTTCAGTCCGTCGGGGCTGTCGATCGTGACCGGCTCGACCTCGTCGGCATCCGTCACGGTGGCAGCGAGGTCCTTGAGGGTGCCGTTGACGCGCATCGCGACGACGGAACGGTCGGAGAACAGGGCGAAGCCGTCTTTCGGCTGGGCATTTTCAGGCACGGAACACTCCATCTGGGTCTGGGATCTAGGCTACTCGCATGCCCGGGCGGGAATGACCGTCACGACACGACGTCGGATGCGGAGCAGGGCGCGGTGGGACCGATGACCACGATCATGAGCGGCGACCTGCCTCAGCTCCGGGCTTTCGACCCGGTCGGGGTAGCGTGAGCGGATGATCAGAGCACTGGCGCGTTGGATCCTCGCACTCGCACTCGGGGCGATCGGCATCGTCCATTTCGTGAGCACCCGCGGCTTCCGGGTCGTCGTGCCGGACTGGGCCACGAAGGCCACGCGCCTCGACAAGGACGCGATCGTGATCGCCTCGGGAGCCGCTGAAGTCGCTCTCGCGATCGGGCTGCTCGCCCTCCCGAAGGAGAGACGCCGCATCGGCGTCGCGACTGCCGCGTTCTTCGTCGCGGTCTTCCCCGGGAATGTGCACCAGTGGCGCACACGACGGTCGACGCCGGGTCTCGATACCGAGGCTCGACGTTTCGGACGTCTCTTCCTCCAGCCGCTCCTGGTGCTGTGGGCCCTGTGGTCGACTGCCGAGCCCGCGCCCGCGCGGAGGCGAGCGAGGCGCCGTAACCGCTGAGCTCACCGACGCGCAACCCCGCCCCGCCTTTCGATCAGTCGAGCAAGAATGGTGCCATGGCCTCTCCCTCACTCGTCTGGCTTCGAGACGACCTTCGACTCGCCGACAATCCGGCGCTCCGAGCGGCGATGGATCGCGGCGAGCCCCTGATAGTGCTGTACGTCCTCGACGAGGAGTCCCCCGGCATCCGGCCGTTGGGCGGTGCCGCACGTTGGTGGCTGCATCACTCGCTCGCATCCCTGAGCGAGGCGCTGAGTGAGCGGGGCGTGACGTTGACGCTGCGCCGCGGGCCCGCCCAGCGCGTGGTGGCGCAGACGGTCGCCGACACGGGAGCCACGGCGGTGTTCTGGAACCGACGCTACGGCGGCGCCGAGCGCGAGGTGGATTCGGCCCTCAAGTCCTCTCTGCGCGAGGACGGGCTCGAGGTGACGTCCTTCCAGGCATCGCTGCTCCACGAACCGTGGACGGTGAAGACGGGCGGCGGCACCCATTTCTCCGTGTTCACCCCTTTCTGGCGTGCCTGCCTCGCACTTCCCACGCCGCGAGCGCCTCTTCCCGCGCCGCGGAGCCTCGACGGAGTCGCTCGCCCTCCGGCCTCCGACGACCTCGACGACTGGAACCTGCTGCCTACCCGCCCTGACTGGGCCGGTGGACTGCGCGAGACCTGGGACCCCGGCGAGCCCGCAGCGCGTGCTCGGCTGCACTCGTTCCTGCGCGAGGACATCGCATCGTACGACCGCGCACGTGACGAGCCCTCGGCAGGTGCCACCTCCCTGCTCTCCCCCCGCCTGCGCTGGGGAGAGCTCAGCCCGTTCACGGTCTGGCACGAGGCGGTCGAGGCCGACGGCGCCGCCGGATTCCTCTCAGAGCTGGGCTGGCGCGAGTTCGCCTGGCACACCACGTTCCACTCCCCCGATCTGGCCACGGTCAATCTCCGTCGTCAGTTCGACGCCTTTCCCTGGCCGCCGCTCGACCCGGCGCAGCTCGACGCCTGGCAGCACGGCGACACCGGCATCCCGCTGGTGGACGCGGGCATGCGCGAACTCTGGCACACGGGCTTCATGCACAATCGCGTGCGCATGGTCACGGCATCATTCCTCGTGAAGAATCTGCTCATCGACTGGCGCCGCGGAGAGGAGTGGTTCTGGGACACGCTGGTCGACGCGGACGGCGCGAACAACCCCTTCAACTGGCAGTGGGTGGCAGGTTCCGGAGCGGATGCCGCTCCCTACTTCCGTGTGTTCAATCCTGAGCTGCAGGCGAAGAAGTTCGACCCGCAGGGGCTCTACATCTCGCAGTGGGCGGCGGATGCTCCCTCGGAGCCGATCGTCGATCTCGCAGCGACCCGCAAGGCCGCGCTCGCGGCGTACGACGTCGTCAAGCGCTCCGCCTGACCGCAAGCGGATCGGCTCGGACCCCGGCGCCGCCTGTCCTGCGGGACGTCTGGCCCAGGTGGCGACGCCCGTCCGAAGGGCCCGAAACCCCGTTACGCAGAAAACCCCTGATTTCTCAGGGGTTTTCGTCTGTGCGCGATACTGGGATCGAACCAGTGACCTCTTCCGTGTCAGGGAAGCGCGCTACCGCTGCGCCAATCGCGCCCAAGTGGGCTATTCAGTTTGTGCGAGGTGGCGACGGGATTCGAACCCGTGTAAACGGCTTTGCAGGCCGGTGCCTAGCCGCTCGGCCACGCCACCGTGTGGATTGACCCCACGTGCTGAAGGCCCTCCGAAGAAGGCCCCTGCACTTGAGCGGATGACGAGACTCGAACTCGCGACCCCAACCTTGGCAAGGTTGTGCGCTACCAACTGCGCTACATCCGCGTTGTTCCCGGTTGTTGTCCCGGGCACATATGAAACATTAGCCGATGAACGGCGACTGTCAAAACCGGGAACGAATCTCGCGCGTGTCCACGGGAGTGGTCATCAGGGCGGTCTGCCGTCGGGTAGTATCGGTTGACGTACCCCACGGGTATGGGCGATTGGCGCAGTTGGTAGCGCGCTTCCTTCACACGGAAGAGGTCATCGGTTCGAGTCCGGTATCGCCCACAGAAGAAGAGAAAGCCCCGCGACCTTCCCGGTCAGCGGGGCTTTTTCGCGCGTGCGGGGCATCGTCCTCTCCCGAACTCGATCTGTGAAGGCCCTCAGTCGATTCGTTCGCCCCTCGTCACGATGGCCGGGCTCGATCGAGGGCGTGCCGGCAGACGACGTCGCACTCCCCCATGAAGGAGGAGACGTGAGCGTGAGAAGAGCGGTGTCAGCGGCCGTCGCAGGTGTGGCAGCCGGACTGGTGACGAGGTCGCTGGTGCGCGATCGAAGGGAGGCGGACGGCGACGGCCGCCATCCCGAAGGCTGGAAGGCGGTGACGATCCTCGGCGATCGCGCGGAATTCACCACCGACCTCCCTCAACCGCTCCGCGAGATCTCCGGGGCGCTCGACATGCACGTCGGGCCCTGGTCGGCGTCATCCTGTACCTCGTCGCCGGGACGGCGGGGGTCTTGATCCATCCTCTGGTCGCCTCGGTGATCTTCCTGCTGCTTCCCGCGTTCTACGGCGCCACGAGCCATGGCCACGATCATCACCCCTCACTTCCCGCCGCGGGTGTCGGTAGCCCCGACTAGCCTCGGGACGGTGAACGCACCTCCGCTCCCCGATCCGTGTCTGCTCTGCGGTCGTAGCGAGGGGCGTCGCGCGGACGGCGTGCTCGCCTGCGCATGGTGCGGCTGGCGCGTGGGTGACACACCCGACCACGATCTCCCTCGCCCCGTCATCGAGGTCGTCTACTACATCCGCTACGACCGTCGCGTGAAGATCGGCACCAGTCGGCGTCCCCGGCAGCGGCTCTCGAGCATCCGTCATGACGAGCTGCTCGCGTTCGAGCGGGGTGGCCGGGTTCTCGAGCAGACACGTCACCGCGAGTTCGCCTCTGTGCGCGAAGGCGGCGAGTGGTTCACGCTGACACCGCAGCTGCGGGCCCACATCGCGACTCTGCAGACGGTCCCCGACCCGTGGCAGCTGCACGCCCGCTGGATCGCGGAGGGGTTCTGGCTGTGACGTCGCCCCGCGCGGGGCAGAACTGAGGCCCCGCACGGGACCGATACCGTACGGGGCCTCAGGGTCTGTGTCGTCAGGCGCGGGCCGAGGCCTTGACCTTCGCGGGCTGCGGCTGCGAGAAGAGCACGACGACGATGACGGCGACGCCCACGACGACGTGCGGGACCCACACGTTCGGCGCCTCGGTCGAGAAGCCGAAGATCCAGGGCGACAGCGCGAGGAACAGGCTCGCGACGATGTCGAACACGAGGTGCACGGGCATCGGGATGAAACCGAAGGGGCCCCATTCGTACTTCGTGAAGAGGCTGTAGACGATCAGTCCGACTCCGAGCACGATGGGGATGATGACGGCAGGGCCGCCGATGCTCGCGAAACCGAACAGCCACGGAGCGGCGATCAATGCGACTCCGACGACGTAGTCGAGGATTCCGTGGACCTTCGTGGGGATGAAACGCATGATTCCTCCTGTGATGTCGTCGCGTTCTGCGACTCGCAGTTGGTTCGCAGCGCTCACCGAATCGGATTGCCGTGCACCGCTCGTAGTCTGTACCGATGACGTCGACGCCTGCTCCGCCCCGGCACGGGGAGTGCGCCGGCATGGGTGAGCATGATCCTGCACGTGGCCCTGCCGCTGCTCGTGCTCGCCGACTGGGTCTTCGCACCGGATCGACGTCCCCAGCCGTGGAGCACCCTCTGGATCGCGCTGCCCTATCCCCTGCTCTGGCTCGTCATCGTGCTGATCCGCGGGCGGACGGACGGATGGGTGCCCTATGGGTTTCTTCTCCCGCAGCGGGGGCCGCTCTCACTGGTGGCGACCGTCGCCGCGCTGCTCGTGACTCTGCTCGCCTCGGCGGCGATGGTGTGGGGACTCAGCAGGCTGCAGGTCGCGCGACGCACGCCGGCGCCCCGTGCGGTTCAGACGGAGGCCCAGCCGTAGCGCCGGACGAGCGCCGCTGCCACGCGGTCATAGCGCGACCTCTCCAGCACGGCGGCCTCGCGACGCAGACCCCTCTCGTGCACGCTGTAGAGCTGCTCGACGTCGACCCATGATTCGCGTCCCTGCGAGTCCCAGGCGCCCGAGCCTATCGACAGGTAGTCGCGGTCTCCGTCATGCGCCTTGCTGGTCATGCGGACCGCGTACACCCGGTCTGCGGACTGCCTCCCCACGACGAGCACGGGGCGGTCCTTGCCTCGGCCGTCTCCCTCTTCGTAGGGAACCCATGTCCAGATGATCTCGCCCGCATCCGGTGCGCCGTCGCGGTCGGGAGCGTATCCGATGCGGAGGTCGTCGATGCGGTCCGGATCGACGCGCAGCGTCGTCGTATCCGCGGACGACGACCGGACGCGCACCTCCTCGGAGGTGCGCAGACGCGCGTCCGGGCGCCTCGGACGGGGTTTCGTCCGAGACGCCCGGTCAGATCCCAATGCTGTGAGGAGGATCTCCGCGAGTCTTGTCAGGATGCCGTTGCCTTTAGCCACACGGTCACCCTAACGGCTTGTCAAGCGTCTGCGAGTGCGTAGCCCTCCTCGCCGTGGACGACCTGGTCGACGCCCGCGATCTCGTCCTCGTTGGTCACACGGAAGCCGATCGTCTTCTGGATCGCGAAGCCGATGATGAAGGCGACCACGAAGGAGTAGATCAGCACTCCGAGTGCGGCGATCGCCTGCACGGCGAGCTGTCGGGCGTCGCCGCCGACGAACAGGCCCGTGCCGGTCGCGAAGAAGCCGAGGTAGAGCGTTCCGATCAGACCGCCGACGAGGTGGATGCCGACGACGTCGAGCGAGTCGTCGAAGCCGAGGCGGAACTTCATCTCCACCGCGAGAGCGCAGACAATACCGGCGACCGCGCCGAGGAGCAGCGACCATCCGGGCGTCAGGTTGGCGCAGGCGGGCGTGATGGCGACGAGACCGGCGACAGCACCCGACGCCGCGCCGACGGAGGTGGGCTTGCCGTCCTTGATCTTCTCGATGAGGATCCATCCGAGGATCGCGGCCGCCGTCGCACCCAGCGTGTTGAGACCGATGAGTCCGACGCCGCCCATGTCCTCTGCGAGCCACTCGGCGCCGGCGTTGAAGCCGAACCATCCGAACCACAGGAGCGCAGCGCCCAGCAGCGTCAGCGGCACGTTGTGCGGCTTGAGGATTCCCTTCTGGAAGCCGATGCGCTTGCCGAGGACCAGCGCGAGAGCGAGCGCTGCGGCACCGGCGTTGATGTGCACGGCCGTTCCACCGGCGTAGTCGATGACGCCGATCCCGCTGTCCTCGCCGAAGAGCGTGGTGCCGAGGTTCATGATCCAGCCGCCGCCCCAGACCCATGCCGCGACGGGGAAGTAGCCGACGGTGGCGAACACACCGGCGAAGATCAGCCAGCTGCCGAACTTCGCACGGTCGGCGATCGCACCCGAGATCAGGGCGACAGTGATGATGGCGAAGGTGGCGCCGTAAGCGACGCCGAGGAGCGCCACGTTCGATCCCTCGCCCTCCGCGAGCGAGGAGAGGCCGATGTCCGCGAACGGGTTGCCGGCGAAAGCGGTGGGGCTGTCGACGGCGCTCATCGAGAATCCGAAGAGGATCCAGAGCACCGCCACGAGGCCGATAGAGCCGAAGCTCATCATCATCATGCTGACGACGCTCTTGGCCTTCACGAGGCCGCCGTAGAAGAAGGCGACGCCGGGCGTCATGAGCAGTACGAGGGCGGTCGCGGTGATCGCCCAGGAGATGTTGCCTGGAGCATCCATAGTCAAACCTCACATTCGGGAACTGAGAGCTTCAGTGTGGCGAGACCCGATTTCCGGAATGCGTGAAGTTTGTTGCCGGGGTGTTACAGGCACATCCCCCGTGTGAACATCGTGTTACGCGACACTGCGATCCGCGTGTGTGAGTGCATTGAGTCTGGAGATAGCCCGCAGATACTTCTTGCGGTATCCCCCGCCGAGCATCTCCTCCGCGAAGACCTGGTCGAGACTCACTCCCGTCGCGACGATCGGGATCTGCGCGTCGTACACACGGTCGACGAAGGCGACGAAGCGAAGCGCCTCGGACTGATCGGTCAGAGTGTGCACGTCACGGAGTCCCACGAGGTCGAGCCCCGAGATGACGCGGAGGTAGCGCGAGGGATGCACTCGGGCGAGATGCCGGATGACGTCACCGAAGGCGTCGTCGGACGCGGTTCCGGCCGACGCGCCCGCCTCGACGGCCGCCGCATACGCGGGCCCGTCGGTCACGACGGCGTGCCCGTCGAGCGCGCGCTGTCGGAAGTCGACGCCGTCGATCCGGAGCGTCTGGAAGCTGTCGGACATCGCGTGGATCTCACGCAGGAAGTCCTGGGCGGCGAAGCGCCCCTCTCCCAGAGCGTTCGGGGGCGTGTTCGAGGTGGCTGCCAGCCGGGTTCCCGTCGGCACCAGTTCGCCGAGCAGGCGCGTCATCACCATGGTGTCGCCCGGGTCGTCGAGCTCGAACTCGTCGATGCAGAGCAGATCGGCCCCTTTGAGCAGGTCGACCGTGTTCTTGTACCCGAGCGCGCCGACGAGGGCGGTGTACTCGATGAACGAGCCGAAGTACTTCCTGCGCGCCGGCATGGCGTGGTAGATCGACGCGAGGAGATGGGTCTTGCCCACTCCGAAGCCGCCGTCGAGATAGACGCCGGGCTTCACCTCGGGCTCCTTCTTGGCACGGCTGAAGAGCCCCCCGCGCTTGGCCGCGGGCGCACGACCCGCGAACCGGATCAGTGTCTCCTTCGCCTCCTCCTGCGACGGGTACTCCGGGTCCGCGCGATAGCTCTCGAAGGTCGCGCCGTCGAACTGCGGCGGAGGAACGAGGCTCGCGAGCATCTCGGGGCCGGTGACGGTCGGCTGGCGATCGGTGAGGTGCACGATGCCCGTGCGGGTGGGCGTGTCGGTCATCACGGTCCTGTATCGGGGGCGCACCTGTGTCGAAGTCTTACGAATCGGGTGCAGTGCGCTCGGCGTGGATCTATCGTCGAAGTGACGGATCCACACTACGCCGTCCGCACCCGGCATCATCGCCGCTCACAGTCTGAGGAGATCCCTGTGGCCATCGAGTTCGACACGTCATCACCGAAGTTCGCCGAATACGCCGAGCCCGGCCGCCTCGTCACCACCGAGTGGCTCTCCGAGCGTCTCGGTCAGCCCGGTCTCGTCGTGGTCGAATCAGACGAGGACGTGCTGCTGTACGAGACGGGGCACATCCCCGGAGCGGTGAAGGTCGACTGGCACACCGAACTCAACGACCCCGTGGTCCGCGACTACGTCGACGGCGAGGGATTCGCGAAGCTCCTCAGCAGCAAGGGCATCTCGCGCGATGACACGGTCGTCATCTACGGCGACAAGAACAACTGGTGGGCCGCCTACGCTCTCTGGGTCTTCTCGCTCTTCGGACACGAGGACGTGCGGCTGCTCGACGGCGGTCGAGACCGGTGGATCGCCGAGGGCCGCGAGATCACCCGTGATGCGCCGCAGATCACCCCGAGCGACTACCCCGTCGTCGAGCGGGACGATTCAGCCATCCGCGCCTACAAGGACGACGTCCTGGCCCACATCGGCAGTCCGCTCATCGACGTGCGCTCGCCGGAGGAGTACAGCGGGGAGCGCACGACGGCGCCCGCGTACCCGGAGGAGGGCACGCTGCGCGCCGGCCACATCCCGACCGCGCAGAGCGTGCCGTGGGCGAAGGCCGTGGCCGAGGACGGCGGCTTCAAGTCGCGAGCCGAGCTCGATGCGATCTACCGCGACGGTGCGGGTCTCGCCGACGGGGACGACGTCGTGGCCTACTGCCGCATCGGCGAGCGGTCGAGCCACACGTGGTTCGTGCTCAAGCACCTCCTCGGCTTCGAGAACGTGCGCAACTACGACGGTTCGTGGACGGAGTGGGGCAGTGCCGTGCGGGTTCCGATCGTGACCGGCACCGATCCTGGAGCGCTCTGAGCATGTGAGAATGTCAGGGATGAGCACCTCGCACGTTCCTGACATCCTCGCCGAGATTCGCGACGGCTTCCTCGAGACTCCGGAGTCGGACCGGCTCCTCCTGCTCCTCGAGTACTCCGACGAGCTCCCCGAGGTGTCGGAGGAAGTGGCGAGCCATCCCGAGATGTGCGAACGGGTCGCGGAGTGCCAGTCCCCCGTCTACATCTATGTGGAGGTCGCCGACGGCGTCGTGACGATGCACGCCACCGCCCCGCCTGAGGCGCCGACGACACGCGGATTCGCAAGCATCCTGGTGCAGGGCATCACGGGTCTCACCCCCGATGAGGTGCTCGCGATCCCGGACGACTACCCGCAGTCGATCGGTCTCACCAAGGCCGTCTCACCTCTGCGGATCGGCGGGATGACCGGCATGCTGATGCGCGCCAAGAACCAGGTCAGGCAGAAGCGCTGAGACCCTGCCCGCGCAGCCAATCGGTGATCGCCGCGCTCCATCCGGTCTGGTCGTAGTTCCACAGTTTCGTGTGCCTCGCCACGGAGAATCGCGGCATCGTGACGAGGTCCGGTCGTTCTCTCTGCAGTTCATGCGACGCATCCGCGGGGACGAAGCCGTCGTCTTCGCTGTGCAGGATCAGGATCGGCAGTTCGAGCTCCGAGGCGCGGGCGACGACATCGAGCCGGTCGAACGGGATCGCCTCGTCGGCCCCGCTCAGGCGCGCCGTCAGCGGCACCGACAGGGCGCTCATCGCGAGGTCCGGGAGGGGCGCTCTCATGCCCGCCTTCTTCGCCTGGAAACGCAGGACCGAGGGCCAGTCGACCACGGGCGACTCGAGGATCAGACCGGCCACGCGCCCTCTGTTGCCGGAGTTCAGGGCCGTCTGCAGCACGACCGCACCGCCCATCGACCACCCCATGAGCACCACCCGTTCGGCTCCTCTGCGCAGCGCATACGAGATCGCCGCGTCGACGTCGCGCCATTCCAGCGCACCGAGCGCATAGCCGCCGCTGCGGCTGCGCGGGGCCTCGCCGTCGTTCCGATAGGAGACGACGAGGTTCGGGAGTCCGGCGGCGTGCAGCACCGGCACCGCGCGGAGACACTCGGCCCGAGTCACGCCGCGACCGTGCACCTGGATCACCCAGGTGCTGGACTCCGCCGGGAAGAACCACGCGGGGCACGGCCCGGCGGGCGACCCGATGAGGACGTTCTCCCAGCGGAGATGGAGCTCGCTCGGCGACGTGTAGTACCAGCCGCTGAACGCTGCGGAGCGATCGACGCGGGCGCCGGTCTCGATCTGCGTGAGGAGCTTGCGCCGCACGGTGGTGGCGTCCGCACCGAGCACGGCGCCGAGCTTGACGTAGCCGTGGGTGCCCGTGGTGAAGAGTCCGTAGCGCCCGGGCAGCTCGGTGTCGGGCGTGCGGGCGAGCTCGATCGTCTGAGCGCCCGTGTCGACCGCGAGGATCTCCACATCCGCCGGGCGCGCGGCCGGTTGGACGACCTTTCGAGCGATGCCGATGACGAGCAGAGCCATCGCCCCGCCGAGGGCGATCACTGCGGGGACAACGAGTGCAACGGCGTGCCTGAGACTCTTCATCGCCTCCTGACTCTAGCCTGTTGCCGTGACCGCATACCCCGATGCCGGGACGATCTTCGACGCCGCTGTAGACGAAATCCGTGACACAGCGTTCCGCGCCGACCTCACGGTCCGCGAGATCTCCACCCCGCAGGGCCTCGCGCCGTACGCGCTGGCGCTGGCTGCCGATGTCCGCCCCGACGACGCGGGCGAGTCCGTCTACGGCACAGGTCGCTTCGTGCTGCTGCACGATCCCGAGGCCCCCTCGGCGTGGGGAGGCGCCTGGAGGATCGTGATCTTCGCCCAGGCCCCGCTGGAGACCGAGATCGGCACCGATCCCCTGCTCGCCGACGTCACGTGGTCCTGGCTCGTGGACGCCCTCGATTCCCGAGGCGCCGGCTACCACGCGGCGTCGGGCACGTCGACGAAGACCCTCTCGAAGGGCTTCGGCGGACTCGCTGACGAGGGCGACGGAGCGCAGATAGAATTGAGGGCGTCCTGGACGCCTTCCGGCCCCTTCCGGCCTCACGTCGAGGCCTGGGCCGAGTTGGTCGGGATGCTGGCGGGCCTTCCGCCGGGATCCGAGGGCATCGCCGTGATCGGCGCGCGAAAGGCAGCACGTGACTGAATACTCCGTGATCTCCGACGTCTCGGAGTTCCATGCGGCATGCGCCGCACTCGCCGCAGGCACAGGGCCTGTCGCGGTCGACGTCGAGAGGGCATCCGGCTTCCGCTACTCACAGCGGGCGTATCTGGTCCAGGTCTTCCGGCGCGACGCCGGAGTGTTCCTCTTCGACCCGCCGGCTCTCGGCGACTTCAGCCCCCTGCAGGACGCCATCGGCGATGTCGAATGGATCTTCCACGCTGCGAGCCAGGATCTTCCCTCGCTGCGCGAACTCGACCTTCTGCCGCGATCGATCTTCGACACCGAGCTCGCGTCCCGACTCCTCGGGCACGAGCGCGTCGGTCTGGCCGCCGTCGTGGAGAACACCCTCGGGATCACGCTCAAGAAGGAGCACTCGGCCGCAGACTGGTCGACGCGCCCGCTGCCGGCCGCATGGCTCGAGTACGCAGCCCTCGACGTGCTTCACCTCGTGGATGTCTACGAGATCCTGTCCGTCGAACTCGAAGAGCAGGGAAAGACGGAATTCGCGGCCGAGGAGTTCGCCGCGACGCTGACCCGCCTGCCCAAGCCTCCGAGAGAGGATCCCTGGCGTCGTCTGAGCGGCCTGCATCAGGTGCGCGGCGCCCGCAACCTCGCGGTGGCACGGGAGCTCTGGCGGGCGCGGGAATCGTTCGCCCAGGAACAGGACGTCTCCCCCGGGCGCCTCGTGCCGGATCGCTCGCTCGTCGCCGCGGTCCTCGCCAATCCCCAGAGCAAGCAGGCGCTCGCGGGCATCAAGGAGTTCCAGGGACGGGCGAGCCGCACGCAGCTCGACCGGTGGTGGCAGGCCATGGTCGACGGACGCACGACGGAAGAGCTGCCGCGCGAGCGGGTTCCCAGCGACGCGCTCCCGCCGCCCCGCGCCTGGTCGGACCGCAATCCCGAGGCGGATGCGCGGCTCAAGGCCGCTCGCCCGATCGTCGAGGCGACGGCTGAGGAACTGGGGATGCCGACCGAGAACCTCCTGACTCCCGACCACCTCCGCCGCATCGCGTGGGATCTCCCGGGTACGACGCCGGAGGCCGTCGCGACCGCGCTCGCCGCGCTCGGGGCTCGCCCCTGGCAGATTGCACAGACTGCACAGAAGATCGCCGACGCCTTTGTAGAGGCCGCGCAAACGCCCGACGAGGCGTCCACGCCCGCTTCGTAGGTTCGATCCAACCGATTCCTCCCGGTTTCGCGCCCTCCATAGACTGAGGCCACCGCACAAACTTGGAGGCAGAGTGGCCGAGATCTCGGACGTCTTCTTCGTCGATGGAGTGCGCACCCCCTTCGGGCGCGCCGGCGAAAAAGGCATGTACTGGAACACCCGCGCAGATGACCTCGCCGTGAAGGCGACCATCGGCCTGATGGAGCGGAACGCCGCCGTCCCGGCTGATCGCATCGACGACGTGGCCATCGCCGCGACCAGCCAGACGGGCGATCAGGGACTCACTCTCGGTCGCTCGGTGGCGATCCTCGCGGGCCTGCCGCAGAGTGTCCCCGGCCTCGCCGTCGAGCGCATGTGCGCGGGAGCGATGACCAGCGTGACGACCATGGGCGCATCGATCGGAGTCGGAATGTACGACTTCGCCCTCGCCGGTGGCGTCGAGCACATGGGGCACCACCCGATCGGCGGCAACGCCGACCCGAACCCGCGCTTCGTCGCCGAGAAGATGGTCGACCCCGGCGCGCTCAACATGGGTGTCACTGCGGAGCGGATCTTCGACCGCTTCCCGCACCTCACCAAGGAGCGCTCGGACCGATACGGCATGCTCAGCCAGCACAAGGTGCAGGCTGCGTATGACGCGGGCAAGATCCAGCCGGATCTCGTGTCCGTCGCCACCAAGACGGCCGACGGCGCCTGGGGCCTCGCCACGGAGGATGAGGGCCGTCGCCCCCAGACGACCATGGACGACCTCGCGGCTCTCAAGACGCCGTTCCGCCCGCACGGTCGCGTGACCGCCGGCACCTCTTCGCCCCTCACCGACGGCGCGACGATGTCGCTGCTCGCCGGGGGCGGTGCGGTGAAGGAGTTCGGACTCGCGCCGAAGATGCGAATGGTCTCGTTCGCGTTCGCCGGCGTGCAGCCGGAGATCATGGGAATCGGCCCGATCCCGTCGACCGAGAAGGCTCTGAAGAAGGCCGGACTCACGATCGCCGACATCGGACTGTTCGAGCTGAACGAGGCGTTCGCGATCCAGGTCATCTCGCTGCTCGACCACTTCGGCATCGCGGACGACGACCCCCGCGTCAATCAGTGGGGCGGAGCGATCGCGCTCGGTCACCCGCTCGCGGCATCCGGCGTGCGTCTGATGATCCAGCTCGCGGCGCAGTTCGCCGAGCGACCCGACGTGCGCTACGGCCTGACCGCGATGTGCGTCGGTCTCGGCCAGGGCGGTTCCGTCATCTGGGAGAACCCGCACTACGACGGCAAGAAGAGGAAGTAATTCCATGGCCAACTCTGTCTCCGAGCAGTACGCGACTGTCGACTTCTCTCCCATCCAGGCCCTCACCGACGGCGAGGTGATCACGCACTCCCCCGTGCGTGACATCCGCCTCGCGTCGGGCAAGGTGCTCGCCCTGATCACGCTCGACAACGGGCGCGACCACACGCGCCCGAACACCCTGGGTCCCGCGACGCTCACCGCCCTCGGCGAGACGCTCGACGGACTCGCGGCGCGCGCCGCAGCCGGGGAGATCCAGGCGGTCGGCATCACGGGCAAGCAGTACATCCTCGCCGCCGGCGCAGACCTCTCCGACATAAGCAAGGTCGGATCGCGCGACAACGCCCGTCTGATCGCGCAGCTCGGTCACAAGGTGCTGGGCAAGCTGAGCGAGCTGGGGGTCCCGTCGTTCGCGTTCGTGAACGGCCTCGCCCTCGGCGGAGGCCTGGAGATCGCGCTGAACTCGACCTACCGCACGGTCGACGCCTCGGCGGCGGCGATCGCTCTGCCCGAGGTGTTCCTCGGCATCATCCCCGGCTGGGGCGGGGCGTATCTGCTGCCGAACCTGATCGGCATCGAGAACGCGCTCGAGGTCGTCATCTCGAACCCGCTCAAGCAGAACCGGATGCTGAAGCCGCAGCAGGCTCACGATCTGGGAATCGTCGACGCGATCTTCCCCGCGGCCAACTACCTCGAGAACTCGCTCGCGTGGGCCGATGCCGTCCTCGGCGGCAAGAAGGTCGAGCGCAAGAACGAACCGGGCAAGATCGAGCGGCTGACCAAGTGGCCGATCGCCATCAAGATGGCCCGCGGAATGCTGGAGTCGAAGATCGGCACCGTGCCGAAGTCGCCGTACGCCGCACTCGAACTGCTCGACAAGGCGAAGGGCGGCACCAAGGCAGAGGGTTTCGCCCGGGAAGATGAGGCGCTCGCCGATCTCGTGACCGGCGACCAGTTCGCCGCGTCGATGTACGCCTTCGACCTCGTGCAGAAGCGTGCGAAGCGCCCGGTCGGAGCACCCGACAAGGCTCTCGCCAAGAAGGTCACCAAGGTCGGCATCATCGGCGCGGGGCTCATGGCGAGCCAGTTCGCTCTGCTGTTCGTGCGCAAGCTGCAGGTGCCGGTGCTGATCA
Organism: uncultured Microbacterium sp.; assembly: GCF_963521645.1. Classification (GTDB taxonomy): domain Bacteria; phylum Actinomycetota; class Actinomycetes; order Actinomycetales; family Microbacteriaceae; genus Microbacterium. Next base: position 17,033 of record NZ_CAUQVQ010000015.1, read on the forward strand.
CCGACCTCGACCAGGCTCGCGTCGACAAGGGCGTCTCGTACATCCACGAGGAGATCGGCAAGCTCGAAGCGAAGGGGCGCCTCGACGCCGACACGGCGAACAAGCTGCGCGCGCTGGTCACCGGCACGACCGACAAGAGTCTGTACGCTGACTGCGACTTCGTGATCGAGGCCGTCTTCGAAGAGGTCGGCGTGAAGCAGCAGGTGTTCGGCGAGATCGAGAAGATCATCGCCGAGGATGCGATCCTCGCCACGAACACCTCGTCGCTGTCGGTCGAGGAGATCGGCGCGAAGCTCGCTCACCCCGAACGGCTCGTGGGCTTCCACTTCTTCAACCCCGTCGCGGTCATGCCGCTGATCGAGATCGTCAAGACGCCCGTGACCTCCGAGGGAGCCCTGTCGACCGCGTTCGTGGTCGCGAAGAGCCTCGGGAAGAACGCGGTGCTGACCGCCGACGCTCCCGGTTTCGTCGTGAACCGCCTGCTCGCCAAGGTGATGGGCGAGGCGGCGCGGGCCGTCTACGAAGGCACTCCGATCACGGATGTCGAGAAGGCGTTCGCGCCCCTCGGGCTGCCGATGGGCCCGTTCCAGCTGATCGACCTGGTCGGATGGAAGGTGGCCGCCCACGTGCAGGACACGATGGCGCACGCGTTCCCCGACCGCTTCTACGCCAACGAGAACTTCCACGCTCTCGCGGAGCTCGATGCGGTCGTCGAGAAGGACAAGGGCGGTCGTGTCACCGGCTGGACGAAGCAGGCCGAGAAGCTGCTGAAGCCGGCCGTCGGCAAGACCCCGGCATCCGCGGAGACGATCCTGCAGCGCGTGCAGGACGGCCTGGCGAGCGAGATCAGGCTGATGCTCGACGAAGGGGTCGTGCCCGAGGTCGAGGACATCGACCTGTGCCTCATCCTCGGCGCGGGCTGGCCGTTCATCGACGGCGGCGCCTCACCGTACCTCGATCGTGAGGGCGCGTCGCAGCGAGCGTTCGGCGGCGACTTCCACACCCCGCAGATCCGCGGCATCGAGAATCGCTGACGCCGCACGCGAGGAGGGGGCTGCCATCCGGCGGCCCCCTCCTCTCGCGTTCACTGAGTGGGGCGCTCGTCAAGCTCTCCGGAGCGCGGCCAGAAGGACATGGCCCGCTCTGCGAGAGCGGTGATCGTGAGCGAAGGGTTCACCCCCGGGTTCGCAGGCACCGCTGCGCCGTCGACGACGTGGAGCCCCGGATGGCCCCACACGCGATGGAAGCGGTCGACCACTCCGTTCTCGGGCGAGGCGGAGATCACCGCACCACCGAGGAAGTGGGCCGTGAGGGGTACCCCGAAGATCTCGGGCCACGACCCTCGAGCCTCGGCCGTGACACCGGCCTCCTGCTCGACGCGCGCCGCGATCGCCGCAGCAGCGCGATGCGCCTGCGGCAGGTGACTCGGGTTCGGCTGTCCGTGTCCCTGCGCGCTCGTCATGACCACCCTCCCGAACCGACGGCGCAGCGACAGGGTGAGGGAGTTGTCGCGAGTCTGCATGACAAGTGCGATGATGCCCCGCTCGCTCCAGCAGCGCAGCGAGCCGAGGCGTGCCTGGCGGATCGGTGCGCGGAGCACCTGACCCACCAGACTCCTCAGGCGCCCCGCGAGCCCGCGGTCGCCGGGGACCATGACCGACGCGAGTGCGCCCATGAGGTTCGAGCCCGGCCCGTACCGCACGTTCTCCACGTGGGTGCTGTCGTCGATGTGGAACGAGGTCGTGATCGCGACGCCGCGTGCGAGCTCGAGGGCATCCGGAACGCCGACCGCGACGGCACCGTCGAGAGCCTCCGAGTTGGTGCGCGTGAGACGTCCGACCGCATCGGAGACGCGGGGAAGAGCTCCCGAGTGCTTCATGCGGTGCAAGAGCTGTTGCGTGCCCCAGGTTCCCGCGGCGAGCACGACCTGACGTGCCCGGACCGTGCGGCGGTCACGGCGAAGCCAGGCGCCGGTCCTTTCGCTCGTCACCGCGAAGCCGCCGTCTGCCAGAGCACGCACCTCGGTGACGGTCCGCATCGCCTCGATCACGGCACCCCGCCTCTCTGCCAGAGGGAGGTAGTTCTTCATCAGGGTGTTCTTCGCTCCGATCCGGCATCCGACCATGCAGTTGCCGCAGAGCGTGCACCCTGTGCGCTCGGGGCCTTCGCCGCCGAAGAACGGGTCGGGAGTCCGCTCGCCGGGTGTGCCGAACCACACGCCCACAGGAGCATGGCGGAAGGTCGCTCCCACCCCGAGATCGGCTGCAGCACCCGCCATGATGCGCTCGACGGGACCCGAGTGCGGGTAGCGCTCGACCACGCCGAGCATCCGCTTGGCCGTCGCGTAGTGCGGCGACAGCTCGGCTGCCCAGTCTGCGAGCTCCTGCCACTGAGGATCCGTGAAGAACGCGGGGCCCGGCTCGTACAGCGTGTTCGCGTAGTTGAGCGATCCTCCGCCCACTCCCGCCCCGGCGAGGATCATCACGTGAGGGAGACGGTGGATGCGCTGAATGCCGAAGAGCCCCAGCCTCGGCGCCCAGAGATAGCGTCGCACGTTCCAATTGGTCTTCGCGAAGTCCGCGTCCTCGAAGCGGCGACCGGCCTCGTACACGCGGACGCGATAGCCCTTCTCGACCAGTCGCAGTGCGGCGACGGATCCCCCGAAGCCCGAGCCGATGACGATGACGTCCTCGTCGGCGGCGGCATCAGCGTGCTGCGGGCTGTCTCCGGGCTTGCTCATCTCGACTCCTCCGGGTTCGCGGGGACGAGCATCGTCAGAGCGGACCGCCGGATGCCGATGGTGCACTCGTTCTCGGCGAGTCTCTCGCCGTCGGCGTAGACGACGAGCCCGGGAGCGCGAACCGACACGGAGCGCGCCCGACGATGCGTCACTTCGGGTCGGTCCAGATGGTGCCCTCGGAGCAGAAGCGGGAACAGCCGCAGCAACCGGGATCGGGTGAGCGGCGCGACGTGCACGATGTCGAGCAGCCCGTCGTCGGCGACAGCCCCGCTGCACAGCGGCATTCCCCCTCCGTAGCTCTCGGTGTTGCCCACCGCGACGAGCGTTCCGGGCGCGCGCACCGACCGCTCGCCGTCGATCTCGACCGTGAAGTCCACGGGCCGGAGCCGCACCAGCTCGACGACCAGCGCCACGTAGTAGCGGAGCACGCCATGTGGCCAGCGCAGCCGATTCGTGCGGTCGCTCACCTTCGCATCGAAACCGAGGGCCGCGATCGTCAGGAACAGATCGACTCGACCGGCGGCGCGGACCTCGCCCACGTCGATCCTGCGCGCAACGCCGGTCAGAGCGAGCTCTGCAGCGGCGACCGGGTCGCGACGCGGCAGCCGGAGAGCGCGTGCGAGGTCATTGCCGGTGCCCGCCGGCACCAGGGCGACGGGGACGTCTGCGGCGCACACGGCGTCGAGGATGCCGGAAAGGGTGCCGTCGCCGCCCACGACCACGAGCACGCGAGGCCTCGCTGCAAGCGCCTCCGTCACGAGGGCCAGGCCCGAGGCAGCGGACTCTCCCGCGTACGCCCGCACGTCCGCCCCGCGGGCACGCAGATGCGCGAGCGCCGCCCCGGCCTCGTGCGCACCACGCCCTTTCCCGGCGGAGGGGTTCGACAGCACCGCGATGTGTCCGGCCATCTCAGCGCGATCTGTGCGAGGAGATGACGGCCCCGGGATTCAGGATCCACGAGGGATCGAGCTCCCGCTTGATCGCGGCGAGGATGCGCACGCCCGTCTCTCCGATCTCCTGCTCGAGCCAGGGTGCGTGGTCGCGGCCGACCGCGTGGTGGTGGCTGATCGTGCCTCCCGCAGCCAGGATCGCATCGCTCACCCGGCCCTTGATCTCCCTCCAGGTCTCGAGCGGGTCGGAGGGGAGGTTCGCGATCACCGTGAAGTACAGCGAGGCACCCGTGGCGTAGATGTGCGAGATGTGGCACATCACATAGGCCCTGCCGCCGGCCGTCTCGACAGACTCACGCAGCGCCTCCGTCACCTCCTCTTTGAGGTGGAGGAGGTTCGCCCAGGTGGTCGCGGTCTCGAGCGTCTCGCAGAACACGCCTGCGTCCAGCAGTGAATCGCGCAGATACGGCCCGTCGAATCGCCCGTCGAGCCAGGCGGCCGCGTCTCCGTCGCCGGATGACGCTCCCCCGGCCTCCGCGAGGATGGCCGTGGTCCGCTCGCGGCGACCGGCACTGTCGGCACCCTCGTACACGGTCACCATGCTCGCTCCTTTCGAGAGCGCCTTGCCGATCCGGCCCACCTGAGCGAGGCTGACGGCGGTCTCAGCCTCGTCGGACAGTCGGATGACGGTCGGACCGCCACCGCGCTGCGCCACTCGTCGCAGGGCATCTGCCCCCTGGGCGAAGTCCGAGAAGCTCCATGCCTCGACGACGCGTTCTGTCGGCACCGGATGCACGCGGACCCGCACCTCGGTGATCACACCGAAGACGCCCTCCGATCCGAGGAAGACTCGGATGAGGTCGGGCCCGGCCGCAGATCCCGGCGACCGTCCGAGGTCGAGGTCGCCGGTGGGAGTCGCGACCCTGAGTCCGGTGACCATATCGTCGAAGCGCCCGTGTCCCGCGGAGTTCTGTCCGGACGAGCGCGCGGCGGCGAACCCGCCGACCGTGGCGTACCGGAAGCTCTGCGGATAGTGCCCGAGCTCGAATCCACGTCGGGAGAGCAGCGCCTCGGCATCCGGCCCTCTGGTTCCCGCGGCGAAAGTCGCTTCTCCACTCACCTCATCGAGTCGGATCAGGCCCGAGAGACGGTGCAGATCGAGACTGATCACCGCGCGATGCGCACCCCGCTCAGGCTCGAGCGCGCCCACCACGCTCGTTCCGCCGCCGAAGGGGATCACCGCGATCCCACGATCGGCGCAGAAGCGGAGCACGGCCGCGACCGCATCGTGCCCGGTCGGAGACACGACGGCATCCGGTGCGGCCTGCTCGCGTCTGCGGCGCCTCAGCAGGTCCGGGGTCGAGCGGCCTCCCGCGTGACGGATCCGCGCCTCTCTCGAGGAGTCGACGTGCTCGGGGCCCACGATGGTCGCCAGGTCGTGCAGATCACCCTCCTGCAGCGCAGACGGCACGAGCTGCACCTCGGAGAGGTCGACCGACGGTTCGGGCTTGCGGATGCGTCCGAGCAGCAGCGGCAGCAGCATCCGCACAGCGCGAGGCAGATCAGACGCCTGGGCCGGATCCCCCCAGCCGTTCCAGCGCATCTCCGATGCCACGGCGACCCTGCCGTCTTCTGAGCTCATGCGTTACAGTGTGACACATCATGAAAGAACGTCAAGCGCCTGCTGTCGCACCGATGCGGATGCCCGAATGGGACGCCACCCAGTCACGCATCCTCGACGCCGCCGACGGCTTGATCGGTCGACGCGGAGTGCACGGGGTGACGATCGCGGAGCTCGCTCGGCGCGCGGGCCACAGCCGCCCCACGATCTACCGCAGCTGGAGCGACGCCGACGACGTCGTGCGCTCGGCCCTGTTGCGAAGAGTGGCGACGATCCTGGCAGCGTTCCCCTCTCCTGCCGTCAGCCGACCCGGACTCGTCGACGACATGCTCCGCTTCTCCGCACTCTTCCGCGCCGATGACGTGTTCGGGCGTCTGCTCGCCGACGAGCCGGAGGCCTTCACCCGCTACATGCTGCAGCGCGTCGGATCGAGTCAACGGCTGATCCTGAGCTGGCTGGCGTCGGCGATCGGCGCCGCACAGGACGACGGATTGGTGCGCGACGGCGACCCCCACGAGATCGCCGTGATGCTGCTGCTCATCGCGCAGTCGGCGGTCCTCTCCCAGGGCACAGTCTCGGAGCTCATCTCCGAGCACGCCTGGGAGCGTGAGCTGCGCGCCGCACTCGACGGGCTGCTCCGGCCATGACCCGCTCGTCCGATCTCAACGCCGCACGACGCGCCGCCGACCTGTCGCGCGCCGCCGACGAGACGGTCGACCTTCTGGTGATCGGCGGGGGCATCACAGGCGTCGGCGTCGCGCTCGACGCCGCCTCTCGAGGGCTGAGCGTCACTCTTCTCGAGGCCGAGGACCTCGCGTTCGGCACGAGCCGGTTCAGTTCGAAGCTCGTGCATGGCGGGCTCCGCTATCTCGCCACGGGCGATCTGGCCACGGCGAAGGAGAGCGCCAGGGAACGGCATCTGCTGATGACGCGAATCGCCCCGCATCTCATCAGCCCTCTCGCGCAGCTGCTGCCCTTCGCGCCGGGGGTGACGAGCCGTCAGCGCGTCGCGGGCACGCTCGGGATGGCCATGGGCGACCTGCTGCGCATGCGCGCAGGAACACCCCGACACATCCTTCCGCCGCCGCGCCTCGTCTCAGCCGCGACCGCTCGCCGGCTCGTGCCCTCGCTCGCGCAGGGAGGTCTGCGCGGCGCGATGCTCTCCTACGACGGCCAGCTGCTCGACGACGCGAGACTGGTCGTGACGGTCGCTCGCACGGCGGCAGCACGGGGTGCGCGGATCCTCACTCGGGTGCGAGCGCTCGAGGTGCGCGTCGACGGTGCGACGGCTGAGGATGCACTCACGGGCGAGCGTCTGGACGTGCGGGCCCGGAGCGTGGTGAACGCCACGGGTGTGTGGGCGGGCACACTCGACGACTCGATCTCGGTGCGGCCGAGTCGTGGATCCCACATCGTGCTGGACGCCGAGGCGCTGGGGCACCCGGCCGCAGCGCTGACGATCCCGCATCAGGGCTCGGTCAGCCGCTACGTGTTCGCGTTGCCGCAGCAGAACGGTCGCGTGATCGTCGGGCTCACCGACGAAGACGCGCCAGGACCCGTGCCGCGCGTCCCCGCGGCGACGGAAGCCGAGATCGCCTTCCTTCTCGCCACTCTCAACCGAGTCCTCTCGACGCCCGTCGCCCGTGCGCAAGTGCGGGGCTCGTTCGCAGGCCTGCGCCCGCTGGTCGACGAGGGCGCAGCAGCGACCTCCGACATCTCGCGCCGCCACCTCGTCAGCGTGTCCCCGCGGGGGTTCATCACCGTGCTCGGGGGCAAGCTCACCACCTATCGGCGAATGGCGGAGGATGCGGTCGACCTCGCCGTCGGATCAGCCGGACTCGAAGCCGGACCCAGTCGCACCGCGTCGCTGCGGCTCACCGACACCGCGCCCGCAGCGATGCAGGCTCCCGGCGGCAGCCGTCGCGTGTCCCGAGCCGCGATCGAGTTCGCAGTCCGCGCCGAGGGAGCGATGACGGCCGACGACATCCTCGATCGTCGCACCCGGGTCGGACTCGTCGATGACGAACGGGAGCAGCAGTGGCCGTCGGTCGCGGCCACCGTCGCGGAGGTGCTCTCGACGCTCTCCTGACTCAGACCGCCTTGACCGGTCACGCCGTATCCACCCTGCGGCAGATCGGGTAACGAGCACGGAACAGAGTGTGAACACCTGCGCGCGCACCCGACAGAAGGCCTCGCGAACGCCGTCGAGCAGGCACAGTGGTGACATGGACATGCTCCTCTCGATGGTGGGCGGAAAAGGAATGTCGGGAGTCTTCAAGACCGGCACGGCGATCCTCACGATCCTCCTGGTCGTTCCCGCGCTGCTGAAGATCTTCGTCGTCACGGTCGACGAAGGATGGGCGGCGATCCGCACGCGCAACGGCAAGCCGATCATCCGGAACCGCCCGCAGCGTCGTGGGTCGTCCCGCGGTGGAGCGGTGGGCGAGGTGGTCGTGCTGGACCCCGGCTCCCACGGAGCGTTCCCCCTGTTCTACTGGTATCGCCTCATCGACGTGCGGTGCAGGGCGACCGACCTCCCGGCACGCGAGATGACGGGGGCGAGCGGACATCAGCACCGCGTGCATGCGTCGTTCGAATGGCGTCCGATCCCGACCGGGCGGGATCTCCGGGTGTTCGAACTCGACGTCGTCAACGTCACGGAGCGCGCCTCGAACATCGTGGGCGCCGCGTTGCGCGACGTGATCCATGCACTCGACGGCGCGGACCTGCCGCACAACGACGAGATCAACACCCGCGTGATCGCCGCCAGCGCGGACGAGGTGCGGCGAGCATGCGGAGTGGAGCTGGTGCGAGTCATGGTCACCGGCGACGCGCTGACCGACGGATACCTGCTGTCGTCCGCTCTGCGCGACGCCGACCGCGGGGCCCAGGCCGTCGCCGCCCTCCACGCGCTGAACTGAGAGCGCCCCGGATCAGCCGGCCGCTCAGCGTCGGCGACTCAGGCGGTCATCCCCGTTCGTGGAGCGGCACGTCGATCGTCCCGCTCGTGCCTGCGTCCCGGGCCACCGGGATACGGGTTCCGAGCACCTGGGACACGACATCCTGCGCGATCTTCGATGCAGTCAGACCGGCATCGGCGAGGATCTCCTCCCGCGACGCGTGATCGATGAACTCGTCGGGCAGTCCCAACTCGTCGACCGCCGTGTCGATGCCCGCCTCGCGGAGCACCTGCCGCACGCGCGTGCCGATACCGCCCACGCGAATGCCGTCTTCGAGGGTGATCACGAGGCGGTGCCGGGCCGCCATGCTCACGATGGACGGCTGCACGGGGATGGCCCAGCGCGGATCGATGACGGTGGCACCTATCCCCTGCGCCCGCAGTCGCTCGGCGACATCCATCGCGAGTGAGGCGAACGGGCCGATGGCGACCAGGAGAACGTCCTCCGATTCCCCCCGGGCGAGCACGTCGACGCCGTCGTGCAGCCTCTCGAGCGCGGGGAGGTCGGGGGCGACATCCCCCTTCGGGAAGCGGATCACGGTGGGGGCGTCCTCGACGAGGACGGCCTCGTCGAGCGCCTCGCGGAGGCGCACCCCGTCGCGCGGGGCCGCGATGCGGATGTGAGGAACGATCTGCAGCATCGCGAGGTCCCACATGCCGTGGTGACTGGGGCCGTCTGGACCGGTGACCCCGGCGCGATCGAGGACGAACGTCACGCCCGCTCGATGCAGCGCCACGTCCATGAGCACCTGATCGAACGCACGCCCCATGAACGTCGCATACAGCGCCACCACGGGGTGCAGGCCGCCGAAGGCGAGTCCCGCCGCCGATGCGACCGCGTGCTGCTCGGCGATCCCGACGTCGTACACACGGTCCGGGAAACGCTCGGCGAAGGGCGCCAGACCCGTAGGACGCAGCATCGCGGCCGTCATGGCGATCACATCGCTGCGACGCTCCCCGACCGAGACGAGCGCATCGGAGAAGACATCCGTCCACCCCGTCCCGCCGGACGACAGGGTCTCGCCGGTGACGGGATCGATTCGACCGACGGCGTGGAACTGGTCGGCCTCGTCGTCGCGTGCCGGCTGGTAGCCGCGCCCCTTCTCGGTGATGGCGTGCACGATGACGGGCGCTCCGAAGGATTTCGCGAGCTCCAGTGTCTCGAGAAGAGCCGGGAGGTCGTGGCCGTCCACCGGACCCAGATACTTGATGTCGAGATTCGAGTACAGCGCCTCGTTGTTGGTGAAACGGGACAGGAAGCCGTGCGTGCCGCCCCGGACGCCGCGGAAGACCGCGCGACCGACCGGCCCGAAGGCGCGGAAGAGCAGATCGGACTTGTGGTGGAGCTCCTTGTACGCGGCCGCCGTGCGGACGCGGTTGAGGTAGCGCGACATGCCGCCGATCGTGGGCGCATAGGACCGGCCGTTGTCGTTGACGACGATCACGAGATTGCGGTCGTTGTCGTCGGAGATGTTGTTGAGCGCCTCCCACGTCATGCCGCCTGTCAGCGAGCCGTCGCCGACCACGGCGACGACGTGGCGGTCGGCACGGCCCGTGGCCGTCAGCGCCCGGGAGACGCCGTCCGCCCAGCTCAGCGAGCTCGACGCGTGCGAGGACTCGACCACATCGTGCGCGCTCTCGGATCGCTGCGGGTATCCGGCCAGTCCACCGCGGAGCCGCAGCGACGAGAAGTCCTGGCGCCCCGTCAGCAGCTTGTGCACGTACGACTGGTGTCCCGTGTCGAAGATGAAGGGGTCATCGGGCGACGAGAACACGCGGTGCAGAGCGATCGTGAGTTCCACGACACCCAAATTCGGCCCCAGATGACCGCCGGTGCGCGATACGTTCTCGACCAGGAACTCGCGGACCTCGCCGGCGAGTTCGATGAGCTGGTCCTCTGACAGGGCGTCGAGGTCCCGGGGTCCTGAGATGCTCGGAAGAATGGGCATCTGCACCTCCTCATAGGCACCGTTGGCGGCATCCGATTCCGGTTCGGAGGCCTGATCGATCCTACCGCGGGGCATCTGCGAAAGGCCGGAGCACGACCGCCCCCTTGACACGGCGGCCGAGACGACGAAAGGGCCCGGTTCCGGAGAACCGAGCCCTTTCGCCGTGCGATCAGACGAGCGAACGCAGCACGTACTGCAGGATGCCGCCGTTGCGGTAGTAGTCCGCCTCACCGGGGGTGTCGATGCGCACGACAGCGTCGAACTCCACGACCTGCTTGCCCTCGGGCGAGTTCTCACTCGGCGTGGCGGTCACGCGCACCGTCTTCGGCGTGACGCCGTTGTTGAGCTCCTCGAGACCCGTGATCGAGACGACCTCGGTGCCGTCGAGACCCAGCGACTCCCAGCTCTCGCCGGCGGGGAACTGCAGCGGGACGACGCCCATGCCGATGAGGTTCGAGCGGTGGATGCGCTCGAAGCTCTCGGTGATGACCGCCTTGACGCCGAGGAGGCTCGTGCCCTTCGCCGCCCAGTCACGCGACGAACCGGAGCCGTACTCCTTGCCGCCGAAGATGACCAGGGGCGTGCCCTGCTCCTGGTAGTTCATGCTCGCGTCGTAGATGTACGACTGCGGTCCACCCGGCTTCGTGAAGTCGCGGGTGTACCCACCCTCGACGACCTGACCGTCGTTGACAGCCGAGACCATCAGGTTCTTCAGGCGGATGTTCGCGAACGTGCCGCGGATCATCACCTCGTGGTTGCCTCGACGCGAGCCGAAGGAGTTGAAGTCCTTGCGGTCGACGCCGTGCTCGGTGAGGTACTGCGCTGCCGGCGTTCCGGGCTTGATGTTGCCCGCGGGCGAGATGTGGTCGGTCGTGACCGAATCGCCGAGGGTCGCCATGACGCGCGCACCCTCGATGTCGCGCACCGGGGTGAGCTCCATCGTCATGCCGTCGAAGTACGGCGCCTTGCGCACGTACGTCGAGTTCTCATCCCACTGGAAGATGTCGTCGTCCGGGGTGGGCAGGCTGCGCCAGCGCTCGTCACCGTCGAAGACCGTCGCGTACTGCTTGATGAACTGCTCGCGCGAGATCGAGGAATCGACGATCTCCTGCACCTCGTCGGGGCTCGGCCAGATGTCCTTGAGGAACACGTCATTGCCGTCGCTGTCCTTGCCGAGCGCGTCGGTCTCGAAGTCGAAGTGCATCGACCCGGCGAGAGCGTATGCGATGACCAGCGGCGGGCTGGCGAGGTAGTTCATCTTCACGTCGGGGCTGATGCGTCCCTCGAAGTTGCGGTTACCGGAGAGCACGGCCGTGACGGCGAGGTCGTTCGCGTTGATCGCCTCGGACACCTCTTCGATCAGTGGGCCCGAGTTTCCGATGCAGATCGTGCAGCCGTAGCCGACCGTGTAGAACCCGAGGCCCTCGAGGTCCTTGTCGAGACCGGACTTCTCGTAATAGTCGGTGACGACCTTCGAGCCGGGTCCGAGCGTGGTCTTGACCCACGGCTTCTGCTTCAGGCCCTTCTCGAGCGCCTTGCGGGCGACGAGGCCTGCAGCGATCATCACCGACGGGTTCGACGTGTTGGTGCACGAGGTGATCGCCGCGAGGGTGACGGCGCCGTTGTCGAGCATGTAGCGCTGACCGTCGGGCGTGGACACCGGAACCGGCTTGGACGCCGGGTGCGGGCCTCCGCTGAAGAGCAGCATCGATTCGACGTGCTCCTCCTCGTGCTGATGCGACACGCCGTTGACTGCCACGTGCTCGTGCTCGACGCCGGGCGCAGTGCCGGGGTCGGATGCCGGGAAGGTTCCCTCGACCTCGACGGTCTCCTCGCCGATGGCGGCGTAGTTGAGGATGTCCTGCTCGAACTGCGACTTCGCCTCGGAGAGGAGGATGCGGTCCTGCGGGCGCTTGGGCCCGGCGATCGACGGCACGACCGTGCCGAGGTCGAGCTCGAGGTACTCGCTGAAGACGGGCTCCTGCGACGGATCGTGCCAGAGCTTCTGGGTCTTCGCATACGCCTCGACGAGCGCGACCGCCTCTTCGCTGCGACCGGTCAGGCGCAGGTAGTCGAGCGTGACGTCGTCGATCGGGAAGATCGCCGCGGTCGAGCCGAACTCCGGCGACATGTTGCCGATGGTGGCGCGGTTCGCCAGCGGCACGGATGCCACGCCCTCGCCGTAGAACTCGACGAACTTGCCGACGACACCGTGCTTGCGCAGCAGGTCGGTGATCGTGAGCACGACGTCGGTCGCGGTGACGCCCGCCGGGATCTCGCCCGAGAGCTTGAAGCCCACGACGCGCGGGATCAGCATCGACACCGGCTGACCGAGCATCGCGGCCTCGGCCTCGATGCCGCCGACTCCCCAGCCCAGCACGCCCAGGCCGTTGACCATCGTGGTGTGCGAGTCGGTGCCGACGCACGTGTCGGGGTAAGCACGCAGCACGCCGTCGACCTCGCGGTCGTAGATCACCTTGGCGAGGTGCTCGATGTTGACCTGGTGCACGATGCCGGTTCCGGGGGGAACGACCTTGAAATCGCTGAAGGCCGTCTGGCCCCAGCGGAGGAACTGGTAGCGCTCGCCGTTGCGCTCGTACTCGATCTCGACGTTGCGCTCGAGGGCGTTCTCCGAACCGAAGAGGTCGGCGATCACCGAGTGGTCGATGACCATCTCGGCGGGCGATAGGGGGTTGATCTTGTTGGCGTCGCCGCCCAGTGCCGTGACGGCCTCGCGCATCGTGGCGAGGTCGACGATGCAGGGGACACCGGTGAAGTCCTGCATGACCACACGGGCCGGCGTGAACTGGATCTCGGTGCTCGGCTCAGCCGCGGCATCCCACGAACCCAGTGCTTCGATCTGCGCCTTCGTCACGTTCGCGCCGTCCTCGGTGCGAAGCAGGTTCTCGAGGAGGACCTTCAGACTGAAAGGGAGCTTGTCGAAACCGGGCACCGTGTCGATGCGGAAGATCTCGTAGTCGGTGCTGCCGACCGTCAGGGTGCTCTGGGCACCGAAGCTGTTCACCGTGGACACGATTCCGTCTCCTTCTATTCGGATGGGAGCGACAGGCGCCTCCATCTTGCTCGCCAGCGAGCCCCTGCGGCTAGCAAGGCAGACCTAACCAGTCTGCTCCGCTCATCCTCCGGGCGAAAGCCTGCAATTTATCTTGATGTCAAGATAAATCTATCACGACTAGCGCGGTGTATCGGAATTCGGGGTACGCGGATACAGCGCTCGCACCACGAGCCAGGTGACCGCGATCAGGGGCGCGAACAGCGGGAGTCCCATGATGAGCTTGAGAGTGCCGAGAGCGGTGACGTCGCCTGCCAGATACAGGGGCAGCTGCACCGCGAGTCTGGCGTAGAACAGCGCCGCCCAGGCCACGCCGAGCCACAGGAATGCACGACGCTTGCGTCGGTCGTTCCGCCATGCCGTCCCCTCCCCCATGAGGAAACCCGCGGCGAGACCGATGAGCGACCACCCGATCAGCGCCGACACGAGCATCGCCGTGCCGTACACCGCGTTCGTGATCAGTCCGGGGACGAAGTTGTCCTCACCGCGGCCCGTCCACAGCGCGAGAGCTGCCGCGGCAGCGGCAGCGACGAGACCGCCGATCGCCGCGGACGGCGGCGACTTCTGCAGCAGTCGGACGACCGTGAACACCGCGGCGAGACCCACGGACACTCCGAGCGGCAGAGCCAGCGGATCAGGGGCGATCGTGAAGAGGACGACGAACGCGAGGCTCGGCAACACCGACTCGAGGATCCCGCGCCACCCGCCGATCGCCGACCACACGACCCGATGGGTCGCACCGGTCTCGGCGGGATCGAGCCCTGCGCGCCGCGCCGCGCCGCCGAGCGCTGCCCCGAGGATCTCCGAGGCGCTCTGCTCGCGCTCCGGGTCCGTTCCGGGGGTGCTCACGCCGAACCGGGGGTCGCCGGCATCTTCAGCGGGATGAGATCGCGCGGCGGCATCGGAGCGCCGCCGCGGACGACCACGATCGACCGGAAGAGATCTTCGACCTTGGCGGCAGCGTCGAGATCGGATGCGGCCGCACCGCCGATCACGCCGCGCAGGAACCAGCGGGGTCCGTCGATCCCGATGAAGCGCGCGAGACGCAGGCCCGAGCCCTCGTTCGCCGCCGCGGGGACCTCGGCGAGGAGCTCCTTGCCGAGCGGGCCGTCACGCTCCTCCACGCGCCCGCCCTGAGAGCGGACCTGATCGCGCAGCTGCACGCGGGTCTCGTCCCACAGCCCGCCGGAGCGGGGAGCCGCGAACGGCTGGACCTGCAGCGACGAGTCGGCGTAGTCCAGACCGACCGCGACGATCCGCTTCGACTGCTCCTCGACCTCGAGACGCAGATTGAGCCCCTCGCGCGGCAGGATCTTGATGCCGCCGAGATCGATGTACGGGCGGACCGGATTCGCCTCGGAGTCGTCGAAGGGACCGTCGGTGGCGCGGTTGTCGGGAGCCGACTTCGAGGGAGTCGCGTTGTTGTCAGTCATTGGCCTGTCCTGCCGGAGTCGATTGGGTTGCTGCCTGATAGCCGGTCGAGCCGAAACCGCCTTCGCCGCGGACGCTGTCCGGCAGCTGCTCGACCGGGAGGAAGACGGCGCGCGTCACGGGCATGATGATCAATTGCGCGATGCGATCGCCGACGGCGACATCGTACGCGCTGCGGATGTCGGTGTTGATCAGACTCACCTTGATCTCGCCGCGATACCCGGCGTCGACCGTTCCGGGCGAATTGACGATGGAGATCCCGTGCTTGGCGGCGAGGCCGCTGCGCGGAACCACGAAGGCGGCGTAACCCTCCGGCAGGGCGATGCGCACGCCGGTGGCGACCAGCGCGCGCTCCCCCGGTTCGAGACGCACGGCCTCGGCCGCGACCAGGTCGGCGCCGGCGTCTCCCGGATGCGCGTATCCGGGCACGACGGGCGCGCCGTCGAGCACAGGCGCGATAATGGGGAGATCAACGGAATCAGTCACCCCCCGAGGCTAATGCAGAACATCGCTCGCGACACACGACCGCGCTACAGAGAGAGGCTCTCACCGAGCCTGCGACTCCTGGCGACGGTGGCCCTCGCGGGGCCCATGGTCTCGCTCATCTTCATCCCGCTCGGCTCCGCGACCGTCGCCCTGATCATCGGCGCGGCGGTCTCCGCACTCCTCGTCGTCGGGCTCGTCGCTGCGGCACCCGTGGTCTCCGTCGAGAACGGCGTGCTGCGCGCAGGCCGTGCGCACATAGAGACCCGCCATCTCGGCGATCCGGTCGCGCTCACGGGCGACGCCGCGCGACAGGCTCGCGGTCCCGGTCTCCCTGCGCGCGGATGGCACCTCATCCGCGGAGGCATCGACGGGGTCGTCGCCGTTCCCAACACCGATCAGGACGATCCGGTCGACACCTGGACGATCTCGAGCCGTACGCCGGACCGGCTCGCGGCGGCGATCGCTCGCACCGGCGACTGAGCCCCGCAACGCAGACCGAGCCTCGACCCGCTGACCGAGCCTCAACGACGAACGCGCCCCTGACCGTGAGGTCGGGGGCGCGTGGAGCGTCGCTCGGATGCGCTCAGGCGGCGCATTCCTTGCAGATGGGGCCGGATGCGTCCTCGTGATCGAGCTGCGAGCGGTGCTTCACGAGGAAGCAGCTCATGCAGGTGAACTCGTCCTGCTGCGCGGGCAGCACGACGACATCGAGCTCGAGGTCGGACAGATCGGCACCGGGGAGATCGAAGCTGGACGGGTTGTCCGCATCCTCGTCTCCCGAAGAGCCGGAGAGCTTGTCCGGCACACGCTCCTTCAGGGCTTCGATCGACTCGGAGTCGTCTTCACTCTTTCGGGGAGCGTCGTAGTCGGTTGCCATGTGGTGAATCTCCACTTTCATGCGAGTGGGTGGTGCGCCGTCGGGGTAATCGGCGGCCATAGTTTGCATGACCTCGAAGCAATAAGCAAATGCCCGCGGCTGCCACAGACCAAACTGGCGGCGCGCCCAGAGTATTCCCTGCCCCGGGCTCGGCCTCATGACACCATGAGTGCACACCCATCAGAGGGGCATTCGCATGGAAAACGTCACCATCGTCGGCACAGAAGCAGGAGTCCTGGTACTCGCGACCGAGTCGGGCGAGCGGTTCGCGCTGCCCATCGACGACGTCCTGCACCGCGAGATCAGGCGGGCCACCCGCCAGGGCGAGCCTGCACCGCAACGGCTCGCGGCCAGCCCCCGTGACATCCAGGCTCAGATCCGCGCCGGCCTGACCGCGCCCGAGGTCGCCGAGCTCCTCGGGATCACCGTGGAGGACGTGGCGCGCTTCGAAGGTCCCGTCCTCGCGGAGCGCGAGCACATCATCGGTCAGGCCCTCGCCGTCCCCGTGCTGATCGGCAGTGATGTCGAACCCGACGCGCAGCCCACTTTCGGCACCGCCATCCGCGCGAAGCTGACCGAGGTCGAGGCATCGGCGGAACGGTGGGCGAGCTGGAAGGACGACAGCGGATGGATCATCAAGCTCGAGTTCGCAGCCAATGACGTCGAGCACGACGCGCGCTGGAGCTTCGATCCGCGACGCAGCGCGCTCGCTCCCCTCAACGCCGACGCCACTCAGCTCTCCCGTCAGGGGTCTCTCCCCGAGGGACTGATCCCGCGGCTGCGTGCCGTGGAGAGCGAGCGACAGGTCTCGCCGTACAAGGATGACAGCCGCTTCGACTCGGGGGCTTTCGGCCCCCGTCTCGTGCCCGCCGCGGATGGCG
Source organism: uncultured Microbacterium sp. (assembly GCF_963521645.1). Taxonomy (GTDB): domain Bacteria; phylum Actinomycetota; class Actinomycetes; order Actinomycetales; family Microbacteriaceae; genus Microbacterium. The sequence continues at coordinate 33,940 of NZ_CAUQVQ010000015.1, forward strand.
CGGACGATGCCGCCCTGCGCGAGCGCTCCCCCGCGTCCGTGCAGGAGGCCGCGACCAAGCGGGCGCCGGAGTCGCAGACGACCAGTCCGGAGACGGCCGATCTGCTCGAGGCGCTGCGCCGCAGACGGGGTCAGCGCGAGACGGCACCGCTGCTCGACGACGACGCCCAGGTCAGCTCCGACAACGACCCGATCGCGATCTTCGACGCTTTCGAGACCGGCCCGATCGAAGAGCCCCCGGCTGCACCCGAGCCCGCACCGGAATCCGGGGGCGCGGACGGCAGCGGTCGCCGCAAGCGACGCAATGCGATGCCGTCGTGGGACGAGATCGTCTTCGGGGCACGCACCGACGAGTAAGCGCGCACCGGTCCGGTCGTGCGCCGCGTCAGCGGGCGAACGCGCCGAAACGCAGCAACGGCACCTGGCGCTCCTCCGGAGTGAGACCGCCGTGCTGTCCGACCATCCCGCGGCCCCGCTGGTCCGCCGCGGTCCCGTCGTAGACGGCGCCGTTCCCTCGTGCGACGACGAGCAGATCCCCGATCCGCGAGGCAGCCGCCTCCGTCACGGTCGGACCGAACAGCCCCGCGGCGATCGCATCCTCGCGGGTACCCACGTCGGCGAGGCCCGCCAGGTCTTCCGACCAGCGCGCAGAGGCCTGTGCGACGTCGACGCCCGGGTCGAGATACACGTGCAGCATCCTCGGTTCGCCGCCGATCGCGTGCACACCGTGCAGGTGCTCGGCCTCGAGCACCACCTGACGATGCGCGGGGACGTCGACCATCCCGTGATCCGAGGTGACGAGGACGCCGACCCCCGAGGGCGCCGTGCGGGACAGCGCACGATCGATCTCCTCGAGTGCGGAGACCCATGCCAGCGATGCGACGCCGTGTCGATGACCCGCCTTGTCGGCCTCGGGCAGGTAGCAGTAGACGAGCGAGCCCGGGTGGCGCTCCGCGAGATCGAACGCGGTCTCGACGCGCTCGGCGGGGGTACCGGCCGCCACGAACTCCGCGCCGCGGAGGGTGGCTCGTGTGAACCCGCTGCTCTCGTACGCCGCGACGCCCACGGCGAAGGCGGGACGGTCCTCGGCTCGGGCGCGTTCGAACACCGTGGGCATGCTCTGCCAGGTCGCCGGATCCACCCCCTCGGCCTCCCAGCCGGTGAGCTGGTTCACGAGCACGTCGCGCGAGCGGTCGAGCACGCGATATCCGACGAGACCGTGCTCACCGGGCCAGGCGCCGGTGAGGGTGCTCGTCAGCGCCGCAGCCGTGGTCGAGGGGAAGACCGAGACGGCGACGTCCTTCTTGCCCATCCCCGCGGTGAGGGCACGCGCGTGGCCGGCATGAGCACGCAGACCGATCGCCCCGAGACCGTCGATGAGGACCAGCACGACCGAGGTCGCGCGCGGCAGTGCCGCGGACTCGCCGCGGAGGGCGGCGAACAGGTCGTCCGCCACCCCGACGAGGCTCCGGGCTGAGGGCGACTCGGACGGTAGCATGAGGGACATCCGAGCCAGTCTGACACAGGCTCCCGTACGTTCTCAGCCTCGCACCATTCAGGATGGCCATGCCGAAGACCCCGCCGCCCGAGCTCGCCCCGGAGAGAATCCAGGACATCGATCTCGAGAGCGAGATGCAGGGCTCGTTCCTCGAATACGCGTACTCGGTCATCTACTCTCGCGCGCTGCCGGACGCGCGCGACGGCCTGAAGCCCGTCCAGCGACGCATCCTGTATCAGATGGCGGAGATGGGCCTGCGGCCCGACCGCGGCCATGTGAAGAGCGCACGCGTCGTCGGCGAGGTGATGGGAAAGCTGCATCCTCACGGCGATTCCGCGATCTACGACGCGCTGGTCCGCCTGGCGCAGGACTTCGCGCTGCGCGTTCCTCTGGTCGACGGGCACGGGAACTTCGGATCCCTCGATGACGGCCCCGCGGCCGCCCGGTACACCGAAGCGAGGCTCGCGTCGCCCGCCATGGCGCTGACCGAGAACCTCGACGAGGATGTCGTCGACTTCATCCCGAACTACGACGGCCAGTTCCAGCAGCCGGCGGTCCTGCCCGCCGCCTTCCCGAATCTCCTGGTCAACGGCGCGAGCGGCATCGCCGTGGGCATGGCGACCAACATGGCGCCGCACAACCTGATCGAGGTCGTCGCGGCGGCGACGCACCTGCTCGAGAATCCCGATGCGACCACCGAGGAGCTCATGGAGTTCGTCCCGGGGCCGGACTTCCCCTCGGGCGGAATCCTCATGGGGCTCGACGGCGTCAGGGATGCCTACGCGAACGGCCGCGGCGCGCTGAAGGTGCGCGGCAAGGTGTCGATCGAATCCCTCGGACCTCGCCGCACCGGCATCGTCGTCTCCGAGCTGCCGTACATGGTCGGGCCCGAGCGTCTCATCGAGAAGATCCGAGATGCTGTGCAGTCCAAGAAGCTGCAGGGCATCAGCGACGTCACCGACCTCACCGACCGCAACCACGGGCTGCGGGTCGCGATCGGGATCAAGACCGGCTTCGACGCGAACGCGGTGCTGGAGCAGCTGTACCGTCTGACGCCGCTCGAGGACTCGTTCAGCATCAACAACGTCGCTCTCGTCGACGGGCAGCCGCGCACGCTCGGCCTCAAGGAGATGCTGAGCGTCTATGTCGCGCATCGGCTCGAAGTGATCACCCGCCGCAGCCGGTACCGTCTCGCCCGCCGCGAGGAGCGGCTGCACCTCGTCGAAGGTCTGCTGATCGCGATCCTCGACATCGACGAGGTCATCCAGGTCATCCGGTCCTCGGACGACTCGGAGCAGGCGCGCACGCGGCTGCGCTCGGTCTTCGACCTCAGCGAACTGCAGGCCGAATACATCCTCGAACTCCGACTGCGCCGGCTCACGAAGTTCTCGCGCATCGAACTCGAATCCGAGCGGGATGCCCTGTTGGCCGACATCGCGGCCCTGCGTGAACTGCTGGCGAGCGATGTCCTGTTGCGCGCGGCCGTCGCCACAGAGCTGGACGCGGCGGCAGATGCCTACGGCACACCGAGACGTACCCTCCTCATGAACGCGGCGCCTGCGAAGCCGCGCGCCGCCAAGGGCGCCGCCGCCGATCTGCAGATCGCCGATGCGCCGACGGTCATCGCGCTGTCCACGACGGGCCGCGCGGTGCGCGTCGATCTCGCGGAAGGTCAGGAGCTCGCGGTTCCGGCTCGCAGGAGCAAGCACGACGCGATCCTGACGACCGTCTCGACCACGGTGCGCGGGGACATCGGAGCACTGACGACCGAGGGCCGCGTGCTGAGATTCACGCCGGTCGACCTCCCCTCGGTGCCCTCATCGTCGGTGCAGCTCGCCGCCGGCACGCCGCTGCGCGACTACCTCGGCATCACGACACGAGGCGAGCGGATACTCGAGTTCATCCGGTTCGACAGCGACACACCGATCGCGCTGGGCACGGCGCAGGGCACGGTCAAGCGCATCGTCCCCTCGACGCTCCCGGTGCGTCCCGACATCGAGGTCATCGGCATGAAGCCGGGCGACTCGGTCGTCGGCGCCGCCGAGGCTCCAGACGACGCCGACCTCGTGTTCGTGACGACGGATGCGCAGCTGCTGCGCTTCTCCGCGTCGGCCGTGCGTCCCCAGGGCGCTCCTGCGGGCGGCATGGCGGGCGTGAAGCTCGGCGCCGGGGCGACTGTGCTGTTCTTCGGCGCCGTGGCACCCGAGGCCGACGCGGTGGTCGCGACCGTCTCCGGAGCCGACAGCAGCCTGCCGGGAACGGATCCCGGTCGCGCCAAGGTGTCATCGTTCACCGAGTACCCGTCCAAGGGCCGCGCGACCGGCGGCGTGCGCGCGCATGCCTTCCTGAAGGGCGAGGACCGCCTCATGGTCGCGTGGGTCGGACCGAACCCCGCTCAGGCGGTCGATCCGACCGGTGCCGTGCGCAAGCTTCCGGAAGCGGGCGCGCGACGCGACGCATCAGGGCAGCCGATCGACGGCGTGATCGGCAGCATCGGACGAACCCTGGTCTGAGCGCGCCGATCCGTTCGGGAGTGACGGGGCTCAGAGCCGGAGCGCGAGGATGTTCGCGGTGAGCCCTGCCGCGGTACCGCAGAGGATCACGACGTCGCCGCGGTGCACACGACCGCTGTCGAGGGCCCGTGCGAGCATGAACGGCACGGAGGCGGAGACCATGTTGCCGAAGGCGCTGACCTCGTCGACGCGCCGGTCGGCGGGGATGCCGAGGCGATCCAGCATGGGACCGAGCGCCGCGGATGCCTGGTGGGGCACCCACAGCGCGACGTCGTCGTGGACGATGCCCGTCCTGCGATGGAACTCGTCGAAGAATGCCGGAAGCACGCGCATCATTCCGAGCAGCGCCCTGCGCCCGTCCATGTCGAAGAGATAATCGCGCGGGTCGCTGCGGTCGTACAGCTGCGCGGGCGACCTCGAGAGCCCTCCCCTGATCTCCGTGTCGTGCGCGTAGGCCGGCCAGGTGCGCTGGGCGGTCGCGATCACGCCGCGGTCGGACGAGTCCGATCGTCGAAGCACGAACGCCGCGCCGGCATCGCTGAACAGCTCGAAGCTCTCACGCTGAGCCGGGTCGAGGAAGCGACTGCCGACATCGCCCGCGAACACGAGGATCGTCTCGTAGTCGCCGTCCTCGAGGTAGCGCGACGCCACGTCGAGCGCCGTGATGAAGCTCGTGCAGGTCGAGTTCACGTCGAACGCCGCCGCGTGCCCTGCGAGCGTCAACCTCTCGAGCACCAGGGCCGCGGTGCACGGGATCGGCTGGACTCCGGCGGCCGCGGCCCCGAGCACGAGGTCCACGTCTTCGGCAGCGACGCCGGCATGCTCGAGCGCACGTTCGCACGCCCGGGTCAACATGTCGAGGTGCGACACCTCATCCTCGATCCGGTATCTCACCTCCTCGCCGAAGCGCACGGTCCGCGCGGGCAACGACGTTCCCCATCCCGCGATCTCACAGGCCTTCATGATCTCCGGTCCCCCATTCCCTCATGACGCGCCGCAGCTTGACCGAGCCGTCGTGCACATAGTCGACGAAGACGAGGGCAGGAGGCTCGCACCGCAGTCGGTCAGCCAGCGCCGCGATCTCCTCCGTGACGCGCCGCCGGGATCGATCATCGACCGTGTCGAGAGCGATCTGCACCAGCGACTCCGCGATCTGCGTGACGCGGTACTCGTCGAATCCGTCGGCGTGGATCATCGCACGCCCGATGAGGTCCGCGAACACCGGCACGCGGCGGCCGTCGAGTCCGCGGAAGACGAGCGTGTCGCCCTCTCGCCCCTCGATCCTCTCGATCGCGGTGAGTGCACTGCCGCAAGAGCACGGCCGTCCTCGTTCGCGCAGGACGTCGCCCAGACGGTAGCGCACGATCGGCTGGGCGCGGCGCCGCAGATCCGTCACGATGGGTGTGAATCGCTCGGCGTCCAGATGCTCCCGCTCCACGAGGATGTTGTCCTCGTTGAGATGGATCACGCCGTGGTCGCACGTGTGCGCGAGGAACCCCTCCGTGCACTGGTAGAGCTGGTGGATCGTCGACTGTCCGAGTGACGCTCTGATGCGGCGCTCATCCGACAGTTCGAGGACCTCCGCGACCGAGTACACCTTCTGCGGCACCGCGTCGAAGGTGCCCGCGTCCGCTGCGCGCGCGATGGTGCGCAGTACCGACGGTGGCGCGACGAGGATGGTCGGGCGGTACTCCTGCAGGCGGGCGACGTTCTCGCGCATGTCGTCGTAGACGTCGAAGTACCGGAACGAGACCGCCTTCGACCCGACCGACTCGTAGAGCGTGTTGTCCGCCCGGAGGAAGAGCGCGATCCGGTGCCCGAACAGCCTCCCGCGCGGCAGGGTGCGCGCGAGCACCGTTCCCACCCACGCATCGCGCTCCGCGCCGCTGACGACGAACAGTCCTCGGTGACCGCTGGTGCCGCTCGAGAGCCCGACGGAGTGCGACCCGAGATCGAGGTCGAACTCTCTCGCGCGCTCGTTCGCGAGCGCGAGCGCGAGTGCGTCGTCTTTGCGGACCCCGACCGTGTTGATCTCGTCGAAACGACTCATCATGATGCGCTTGTCCATGACCGGCAGCTCCGTGAAGGATGCGGTCGCCAGCAGCGCCCGGAAGTACGGGGACCGTCGGGCGAGGAACCTCACATGCACCGCGAGCAGCCGTTGCTGGCGGCGCACCACCGAGCGTCGCGTGCGCAGCGGACGGAACCACCGCACCATCGCGAACTCCCGCACGATCCGCAGCGCGCCCATCAGCCCAGCAGCTCCGTCGATGCGAGGGGATCGTGGCTGCAGACCACCCGGATGCCGGCCCCTGCGAGATGCGTCAGCACGGTGGAGGTGGCCATGTACCGACCCGCGTCATGCTGGATCGCCAGGGGAAGCCACCGCATCCGTGACGACGCGTCGATCAGGTCATGCCCCCATGCCGCGTCCCCGGCCAGCAGCACACGGGACTCGACCAGCGCGCCCACGTGCCCGTCCGCGTGTCCGGGCAGATCGACGATGAGGTACGAGCCGTCGCCGAGCAGGTCGTGAGCGCGGAGTTCCACGCCGTCGACGGTCGTGCTCTGGAACGCGTCGTCGTGCAGCACGACCCGCTCGGCTCGCGCGAACCACTCGGGCAACAGCCCCGGCAGCACCCCGGTGCGCACGCGGGGCGCACGCAGCGTCCGCTCGTGCCCTTCGCTGAGCACGAACGTCGCCTCGGGAAAACGCCGCACTCCCCCGACGTGATCGGGATGCAGATGCGACAGGACGACGTGCGTCACCGATGCCGGATCGACGCCGTCCGCGGTGAGGCGCGCAGCGACGTCCTCGACGGCCGCGACGTTCGGGGGCAGCAGCCGACGGTACACGCGACCCCGCCACCCGGTGTGCCAGGGGGCCGTGGCGTATCCCGTGTCGAACAGCACCCGTCGTCCGTCGTCGGCGTCGTAGAGGAACACACCCGCCGGGAACTCGCGCCGCCCGGCGGCCATTCCGCGGAACACCGCGCCGAGCTCGTGAGACGTGCTGCCGCAGACGTAGTGACGCAGACGCCCCATCAGGCAGTCGCCCTCAGGTGCGCGGCGACCCTGGAGAGCGCATCGTCGAGGAGGACCTCCGGACGGTAGCCGAGCTCCGTCGTGGCGCGCGTGATGTCGAGCGTCTGCGAGAACGCGATCGTGCTCAGCGTGTATCGCGTGAGGGGCGGCTCCGGCCGATTCGGCAGAACGGCGCAGATCCCTTCCAGCGCCGACGCGAGCGCCCACGCGACTCGTCGATCCATCGGGCGGAACCGGGGCTCTTCACCCATCAGTGCGAGGAGTGTCGTCAGCAGGTCCCGGAAACGCCGCGGATCGCCGTTCGTGATGTTGTACACGCCCCCCGCGGCGTCCCCCCGCGTCAGGGCGAGCCGAAGAGCCGTGGCGACGTTCTCCACCGCGGTGACGTCGATGAGATTCTCTCCGCCGCCGAACAGCGGTACCCCGATCCTGGCGTGCACGTCCAGCAGTCGCGGGACCAGACTCGGGTCGCCCACTCCGATGAGGCCACGGGGTCGCACGACCACCAATTCGCCGATCTCCCCGGCCTCGAGTCCCTCCTGAAGCACGCCCTCCGCCGCAATCTTCGAGCGGATGTACCCGTTCATGCGGTTGTCCCGGTCGACGTCACCCTCTCTGATGCCGATGCGATCCCGTCTCGCCGCGTAGACGCTCGGCGACGACACGTAGACGATGCGTCTCACGCCGTTGCGTCGAGCGAACTCGACGACGTGGCGGGTGCCCGCGACGTTCGTCTCGTGGAAGTCCTTCCACGCGCCCCAGGGCGTCGAGAGCGCGGCGCAGTGGATGACCGCATCGACCTCCAGGTCGCGCTCTCGCAGCGAGGCGAGATCGCCGAGCACCCGGTGCGCGTCATCGGCGACCCGGGCGAGGGCGACCGCGTCGCGCCCCGCGGCGAACACCTCGTGCCCGTGCCGGCGCAGCTCGGACACGACGTAGCCGCCGAGGAACCCGCTCGCCCCCGTCACCAGCACAGGGGCTCCGGACATGCACCTCACGATAGCCGCCCTATTGTGGTCGAGTGCGCATCGCCATGGTCACCGACTACTACCTGCCGACCCTCGGAGGCGTGCAGACCGTCATCAAGGCGCACCGAGAGGCCCTCGAGCGCGACGGTCACGAGGTGTTCGTGTTCGCTCCGCTGGCCGGGCCGAGCAGCGATCCGCACGTCGTGCGCCTGCCCACAGCCCGTGGCTTCGCGCCCGACGGCTATCCCTTCACGTGGACCCCTGCCGCCGCGGCCGAGGCTCTCGGCGCGGGACTGCGCACGCACGGGATAGAGGTGGTCCACGTGCACACCGAGATGTTCGCAGCACTCGCGGGCTTCCAAGCCGCTCGTGCACAGGGCGTGCCCGTGGTGCAGACCATGCACGGCCGCATCGACGTCTACACACGGTCCGTGCTGCCGATGCCGTCGGTCACGACCGCTGTGCTCGCCGCGATGCACCGGCGCCGCCTGAGCCACGAGTCCGGTCTCCACACGCAGGCGCCCTATGTCGCCACCCGGACGGCGAGACGGATGTGGACGCTGATGGTGAGCCAGGCGAACCATGCCGATCACGTGATCGTGCCGTCTCAGCATTTCGCGACCAAGCTCCTCGACCAGGGGGTGCGGACGCGCCTCAGCGTGCTGTCGAACGGTCTGGAGGACTCGGTGCTGGCCGAGATCGGCACACCCTCGCCGAGGATCGTCGATCCGCAGGAGCCGCTGCGGGTCGTGTGGTGCGGCCGCCTGTCGCCCGAGAAGCGTCCCGAGGTGTTCCACGACGCCGTCGCACAGGTGCCGGGGATCCGCGCCGAGATGTTCGGCGACGGCGTGGCGAGGAAGAGCGTGACCGCGGCCGCGGCCGCACTGCCCGACGGACGCCTCACCGTGCACGGCGGAGTCACCCAGTCGCGGGTGCTGGAAGCGATGCGAGATGCACACGTGCTCGTCTCGACCTCGCTCGACTTCGACAACCAGCCGATGGTGATCCTCGAGGCCATCGCCGCGGGCCTCCCCGTCGTCGTCACCGACCCCGAGCTGGCAGGACTGCTGCCGCAGGGCGCCGGGACGGTCACGACGACTCCGGATGCGGACGCGCTCGCCCGTGCGCTGCGCGATCTGATCCGCGACCCCGAGAGGGTCACGCAGATGAGCGCGGCCTCGATAGCCGCCCGCGCTGACATCGCCCAGAGCACCCACCTCGAAGCGCTGCTCGATGTCTACCGCTCAGTCCTGAACGCGTCGTGACACCGGGTCAGGCGTCGATGGCCTCGCGCGACAGCCGGTCGGAGGACTCGATGATGAACTCGCGTCGGGGGGCGACCTCGTTGCCCATCAGCAGCTCGAAGACACGCCCCGCGGCCTCGGCATCCTCCATGCGCACCCGACGGAGCAGGCGCCCGCCGCGATCCATGGTGGTGGTCGCGAGCTGTTCGGCATCCATCTCGCCGAGTCCCTTGTAGCGCTGGATGGGCTCGTGCCACTTCTTGCCGGCCTTGCGCAGCTTCGTGAGAAGCGCGTGCATCTCCTGCTCGCTGTAGGTGTAGATCGTCTCGTTCGGCTTGGATCCCGGGTTCATCACGATCACGCGGTGCAGCGGCGGAACGGCGGCGAACACCCGCCCGTGCTCGATCAGCGGACGCATGTAGCGGTAGAAGAGCGTCAACAGCAGCGTGCGGATGTGCGCGCCGTCGACGTCGGCGTCGCTCATCAGGATCACCTTGCCGTAGCGCGCCGCATCGATGTCGAAGCTGCGTCCCGAGCCCGCGCCGATCACCTGGATGATCGACGCGCATTCGGCGTTGGAGAGCATGTCGCCCACCGACGCCTTCTGCACGTTGAGGATCTTGCCGCGGATGGGCAGCAGCGCCTGGAACTCGCTGTTGCGCGCGTTCTTGGCCGTGCCGAGGGCGGAGTCCCCCTCGACGATGAACAGCTCGCTGCGTTCGACCTCGTTCGTCCGGCAGTCGACCAGCTTGGTCGGAAGAGTCGAGGATTCGAGTGCGTTCTTGCGACGCTGGGTCTCCTTGTGCGCTCGGGCCGAGACACGGGCCTTCATCTCCGCCACGACCTTGTCGAGCAGCTGCGCGGCCTGGCTCTTGTCGTCGCGTCTGGTCGACGAGAACCTCGCGGCGAGATCCTTGCGCAGGACCTGCGCGACGATCTGGCGCACAGCAGGTGTGCCGAGCACCTCCTTGGTCTGTCCCTCGAACTGCGGTTCGGGCAGGTTCACGGTGAGCACGGCGGTGAGGCCCGCGAGCACATCGTCCTTCTCGAGCTTGTCGTTGCTGCCGACCTTCAGTCGGCGGGCGTTCTGATCGACCTGGGCACGCAGCACCTTGAGGAGCTCCTGTTCGAAGCCCTGGTTGTGCGTGCCGCCCTTCGGCGTGGCGATGATGTTGACGAACGAGCGGGTCGTGGTGTCGTAGCCGGTTCCCCAGCGCATCGCGATGTCGACGGCGCACACCCGCTCGACCTCGGTGGCGATCATGTGGCCGTCGGCCTGCAGGACGGGAACCGTCTCCTTGAACGTGCCCTCGCCCTGGATGCGCCAGGTGTCGGTCACGGGAGCGTCGGTCGCGAGATACTCCACGAACTCCGAGATGCCTCCGTCGTAGCGGTACGAGGTCTCCGTCGGCTGTCCGTCGCCCTCGGCACCGTCGGCGGCCCGCTCATCGCGGATGACGAGTTCGAGGCCGGGAACGAGGAAGGCGGTCTGGCGGGCGCGGGTCACGAGCTCGGAGAGCTGGAACGCCGCGTCCTTCGTGAAGATCTGCTTGTCCGCCCAGTAGCGGATCCGGGTGCCGCTGGTGCCGCGGGGCGCCTTGCCGACCACACGCAGCTCGCTCTTGTCCTGGAACGGGGTGAACGGCGCATCGGGTCGCTTCTCGCCCCGATCCTCGAAGAGTCCGGGCTCACCGCGATGGAAGGACATCGCGTAGGTCTTGCCGCCCCTGTCCACCTCGACGTCGAGTCGTTCGGAGAGGGCGTTCACGACCGAGGCCCCGACACCGTGCAGTCCACCGGACGCCGCGTACGACCCTCCGCCGAACTTGCCGCCGGCGTGCAGCTTCGTGAAGACGACCTCCACCCCTGTGAGTCCGGTGCGGGGCTCGACATCGACCGGGATGCCTCGTCCCCGGTCGTGGACCTCGACGCTGCCGTCCGCGTGCAGGATCACGTCGATCTTGGATCCGTTGCCCGCCACCGCCTCGTCCACGGCGTTGTCGATGACCTCCCAGAGGCAGTGCATCAGGCCCGGCGAGCCGTTGGACCCGATGTACATACCGGGACGCTTGCGGACTGCTTCGAGCCCTTCGAGCACCTGGAGATGATGGGCGGAATACTCGGCGGTCACAATCTCCGAGTCTATTCGCGTGGGACCTCTCGAGCTCGCAGACACTCCCCATCGCACCCCAGGCGGTGCGCGGAGCGTACGCGCTGAGCGAAACACGCCGCAAACCGGGCATGACTACAGGAAGGGCGTGGTTGTATTGAACACGCCCAATCAGCGAACCCGACACTCAAGGAGGCACCGAGATGAACGCAACGACCGAACGTGAGACCTCCACTGTCGAGTTCCGCCTGACCGCCATGGATCGTTGCGATTCGTGCGGCGCTCAGGCCTACATCGCAGCCGAGGTCAACGGCTCCGAACTGCTCTTCTGCGCGCACCATGGTCGCAAGTACGAAGAGAAGCTCCGCAGCATCGCCACCAGCTGGCACGACGAGACCGCTCGCCTGATCGACTGATCACAGCGGATCGCCGAGAACGGAGCCCGACTCTTGCCGGGCTCCGTTTTTCATGTCCCCGGTGCCCGCTCGGACGCGCACCGCGGTCAGCTCATTCCACGAAGGTCCGGCGGACGCGCGGAGTGAGCCTCGTCAGGATCTCCTCGCCGACCGTGTCGATGCGCTCTGCGAGGCTCGTCGCGCTCTCTTCCCCGTGCTCTCCCGCCCCGAACAGCCAGACCGTGTCGCCGACAGCGGCGCCGGGCCAGGCTGCCACGACCGATGAGGTCGCGTTCACGCGCTTCAGCTCACGAGAACCCGCGGGTGTCCCCACCTCGGCACCGACGAGGGTCGAGGGGAGTCCGTCGAACGATCCGATCGCGATCACGGCATCCTCATCGTCCAGGCGCTCCACGGTGGCCGTCAGCTCGGCGACCGGAAGGACCCCGTCGAGCTCGGGACCGTCGGCGGAGCGGATGCCGTAACAGAACGCGCCGATGCGCGACAGGGTGCCGCGCAGTTCGGGCCGCCACCACGACGCGGCGGACGCCGTGAGGTGCATCACCTCGGGCGTCTCCCCCGACTCGCTCACGATCTGCACGGCCGCGAGGAACGCGGCCCGCGCGTCGTCGTCCTCCTCATCACTGGCCTCCGCGAGGTGGCTCCAGATGCCTATGAGATCGACGAGCCCCTCGCGCTCCGCCGCACGGACGACGGCGACCGTCGACTCCCAGTCCTCCGGGAGGATCCCGTTGCGGTGCAGCCCCGTGTCGATCTTGAGATGCACCCGCGCGCGTGTCCCGAGCTCGCTGGAGCGCGCGATGATGCGCCCGAGGTACTCGTCGCTGCCGACGCCGAGGTCGATCCCGTGCGTCAGCGCGTCATCGATCTCGGCATCGGTCGATGTCGCCCATGCGAACACGCTGCCTTCGGCGCCCAGCAGGCGCCGCACCGCGACACCGCTCCGGACGTCGTACGCCCCGAACCAGTCGACTCCCGCATCCCTCGCCGTCTCCACCGCCCAGGAGAGTCCGTGACCGTAGGCGTCGTCCTTCACGACGATCATCAGCGCCGAGGGCGAGATGCGCTCGCGCACCGCCCGGATGTTGGCGACGAGTCGATCCGTGCGCAACCTCAGCTCGGGCCTGCTCATGACTCCCACCCCCGGTCGGCGTGCGTCCCCGCGACGGTGATCAACTCCGCGACGGTGAGGCCGGTGACGGCACTCCATCGTCCGAGTGCGGTCGCGGCGGGGCCCGTCCCTCCGAAGTAGGTCGCCTCGGAGTCGACCGGTGCGTCGAGGTCGCCGAGGTCTATCACGCACACGTCCATGGCGACGCGACCGATGATGGGCGCCCCGACGCCGTCGACCTCGACCTCGGCGGAGTTCCCCAGAGCGCGGACGATCCCCTGCGCGTATCCCCCCGTGATGAGAGCCGCCGTCGTGTCCGTCGCCACGCGATGCGTATAGCCGTACGAGACGGCGTCGCCTGCGCGGAGACGCTTGGTGGAGAGGATGCGCCCGGCCAAGCGCATCACCGGGCGGGTGCGCAGCGCACCATCGCTGTCCGGAAGACCGTAGAGGAGAAGCGGATCGATGTCGGCTGTACCGTCGACCGTCGCCTCGATCCCCTCCAAGGCGAGGGTCTCCGCCTCGACAAAGGAGTCCACGAGCACGGCACTCGCGCCCGCCGCGGTGACCGCGTGTGCGACCGCGAGCACCCCATGGCCCCACGCATCGCGGCGGAGGTCCGCCACGCGACCTCCGGCGTCGACCGCGGCCGATGCGGCGGAGGCGAGCGCCGCACGAGAGATCATCGCGCGCGGGCGGGAGGAGGATGTCGTCTCACACACGTCGTCCAGCCTAGCCGGGGCGCTCCAGGTTGCCCTGAGCGAGCCCCCGTAGACTGGTGCGGTACCCGACCCAGGAGATCCATGTCACGCTTTTCCCCCGTGCCCCGCGTCCGCTATCTGCTCGCGCGCGCCCGCCGCATCGACGTCGCGTCTGTCGTGGATCGGGCCAAGGAGGCCTCCGCGCAGCACGGCAAGGCGGTGCCGCTGGTCGTCGCGGACATGCTCTGGTCGGCCGGCCGCCACAACGTCGGCTTCCAGGACTACATCGACTACGACTTCGCGATCCTCACCAAGGCGGAGCGCGACACGTACATGACGCACCCGGTGTCCAACCAGATCTCGCAGAAGTACGATCACCCCGATTTCCGACACCTGTTCCATGACAAGGCCGAGTTCAACGAACGATTCGACGCACTGCTCAAGCGCGAGTGGATGATGATCGTCGAGGGCAACGCCGACGAGCTGCGCGAGTTCACCGAACGACAGGGCACGATCGTCGTCAAGGAGACGCACGGCCAGGCCGGCACCGGTGTCCACCGGTATCACGCGGCCGACGTCACCGATTGGAACGCGTTCCACGCAGAGCTCCTCGGCAAGAACCAGGTGCTCGTGGAGGAGGTCATCCGCCAGCACGCCGATCTCGCCGCGGTGTGCCCCGGAACCGTCAACACCACGCGCGTGACCGCCTTCTTCGACGGAGAGAAGACCCACATCCTCGCGATGGCGCAGAAGTTCGGCCGGGGTGCGGTGAGCGACCAGATGAGCTTCGGCGGCTTCTACACGATGCTCGACGAGAACGGACATGCGGTGGGTGCCGGGTACGATTCGCACGGCCACGTGCACGTGACCCACCCCGATTCGGGCTTTCCCATCGCCGACTTCCAGCTGCCGATGATCGATGAGGTGAAGGCTTTCGTCGATCGTGCGGCGCGGGTCGTCCCTCAGGTGCAGTACGTCGGATGGGACATCGTCGTGACCCCGGAGGGCCCCGTTCTCGTCGAGGGCAACTGGGGTGCGGGCGTGTACGAGAACAAGCCGAGCGTCACCGGCATCCGCACCGGGCACAAGCCGCGCTACCAGGCCGCGATCGGCTTCTGATCCGCACAGCCGATGGATACGGAGAAGGCCCGGATGCTGAGCATCCGGGCCTTCTTCGATGACGTGAGCGCTCGTGGGTTCAGACCGCGCGTACGATCCCCATCGGCGTCGACTGCGTCGCCTGTCCGAGCGGATTGTCGCCGAGGATCTGCACGAGCCGGCGCTCACCCGCCTTGTCGAGAGTCGAACCGAGGATGTTGCCGCCGATGTCGTTGATGTCGACGACTGCGACATCGACGTCTGTGCCCACCATCTTCTGGATGCGCAGAGCGACCTCGCGCGGATTCTTCGGCCCGAGCACGACCGCCTCGTTGTAGGGAGGGATCGTGTTCTTGGTGGGACCGTCGATCGCACGGGCCTTGTCGCCCGCGATGCGATAGAAGTCACCGCGGCGACCGAACGCCTTCGTGATCACCGAGACACCTGCCGCGAAGAGGATCCGCAGGGTGCCGCATTCGCGCAGTGCCATCTCCATCGTCTCGGGCATGCCGAGACCGATGCCGTAGGAGGTTCGCACCACGTAACGGGAGAGGAAGCGCGCGAGCGGACGAGGCGTGATCTCGTCGAGGCGGTAGGACCGCCCCTGCGTGATCGCGACGATCTTCTCGGTGACGAACAACAGGTCGCCCGGCTGAACAGCGTCCTTCGCGTACTCGGCGATCACCGCGTCGAGGTCGTCGTCCGGCATGACCACACGCGTCTTCAGCGGAATGCGCGCGTAGTTCTTGCCGTCGACGCTGGCCTCGAGCGCCTTTCCTTCGTTCGCCTGCATCACTCGAGGTAGTCCCGCAGCGACTGCGAGCGGCTCGGGTGGCGCAGCTTCGCCATCGTCTTCGACTCGATCTGACGGATGCGCTCACGCGTCACGCCGAAGGTGTCACCGATCTGGTCCAGCGTCTTGGGCTGACCGTCGCCGAGACCGAAGCGCATGCGGATGACGCCGGCTTCGCGCTCGGACAGCGAGTCGAGCAGCTGCTCGAGCTGGCGCTGCAGCATCGTGAAGCCCACAGCGTCCGCGGGAACGACGGCCTCGGTGTCCTCGATGAGGTCACCGAACTCGCTGTCTCCGTCTTCGCCGAGGGGGGTGTGCAGCGAGATCGGCTCGCGGCCGTACTTCTGCACCTCGACGACCTTCTCGGGGGTCATGTCGAGTTCACGGCTGAGCTCTTCTGGCGTGGGTTCGCGTCCGAGATCCTGGAGCATCTGACGCTGCACGCGCGCGAGCTTGTTGATGACCTCGACCATGTGCACCGGGATGCGGATGGTGCGGGCCTGGTC
>NZ_CAUQVQ010000016.1:0-43758 GCF_963521645.1 uncultured Microbacterium sp.
TCGAGGAGCACCTCCACCTCGACGGTCGGGTTTCCGCGCGAGTCGAGAATCTCGCGTGCGCCTACAGCCTCGATCAGTGCCACTGATGTGCTCCTTGCTCAGAGAAAAGGTGTGTGGAGCGTCGTCGATCCGTGCCCAGTCTAGCCCGCCCGCGTGCCGGCCCCCGGCTCGCGTCCGAGCGTCACACCACGAGCGCGACGGCGATGCCGTCCCACCCCTTCACGCCCACGGTCTGCAGAGCCGTGGCGTCGAAGCGCGGGTCCTCCCCCAGCATCCGAAGCCCCTCCCGGGTGCCGAGGACCTTGGAGTCGGCCGAATCCTCGCGGACGATCTCGCCGTCGCGCCCGATGTTGTCGAGGATGACGACGGTCCCGGGATGACCGAGCTTCGCGGCCCAATCGAGGTACAGCGTGTTCGACTCCTTGTCGGCGTCGATGAAGACCAGATCGAAGCCGCCCACGAGCGTCGGCAGCACCTCGGCGCCGCGACCGATCCGGATGTCGACGCGGTCGCCGACGCCCGCCGCATCGATGCTCGCCCTCGCGACGGCCGCGTTGCCGGGCTCCGCCTCGACCGTGACCACGCGCCCCTCCGGTCCGACCGCCCTCGCGAGCCAGATCGTCGAGTAGCCGCCGAGGGTCCCGATCTCGAGAACCCGCCGGGCGCCGCTGATCCGAGCGAGCAGATGGAGCAGCTTGCCCGAGACCGGTGCGACCTCGATCGCCGGCAGTCCGGCGTCGTGCTGAGCCGCGAGCGCGGCCTCCAACTCGGGATCGTGACCGACGAGCAGGTCGGCGAGATAGGCGTCGGCGTGCGCCCAGGCAGCGGGAGTGGATTCCATGCGCTCAGCAAACCCCGCCGCATCGCGGGCGTCAAGGGGTCGGCGGTCGGCGTCCTTCGCGCGGCGCGGACAGCAGCCGGCCGCCGGCCCCGGCGAGTTCGGGCTGATGCCGGAACTGTCCCGAGACGACGAGGATCAGGGTCACCACGGCGGCGACGATCCACCCGGCGACTCCGAGCGGACCGGCGAGCGCGAGGTCGGGCTGCGTGGCGGCGAAGAGCACGACGAGTCCGCCCGCCGCGTTGAGAGACCCGTGGGCGAGCACGGCGGGCCAGATCGACGCAGAACGCAGACGCAGCCATCCGAGCAGGATCCCCCACGCGATGCACCCGCCGATCATGAAGAGGACGCCGCTGAGATCGGTGCGACCGAAGTTGTACCCCAGCAGGATGACCGGGCTGTGCCAGATGCCCCAGATCGCGCCGCTGATGAGCAGCGCGGGCCAGGTGCCCAGGGGGCGCAGGGCGGGCAGGAGCCACCCCCGCCAGCCCAGCTCCTCGCCGAGGGCGAAGACGCTGTTGACGAGGGCGCCGACGGGGATCGCCGCGATCTGGGAGAGCACCACGACCTCGATCGGCGGCATCGGCACTCCCGGCGGAAGCGCCACGGCGAGCTCGCCCGCGAATCCCGCGAAGGTCGGGTCGAGTCGGATCGCCCCCAGCGCGGCAGCGACGAGGATGCTGAGGCCGACCAGCAGCGGGGGCGCGAGCCAGCCGACGATCATCAGCCAGACCACGCGCTTCGTCGGGCGCAGCGGCCACAGTCCGAGGAAGCGCAGTCGCTCCCCGGCGGGGGGAGCCTTCAGCGTGAATGCGACCACCAGCGCGGCGAGCGCGGGGGTCAGCATCATCGCGGGCAGGAGCACCGCCGCAGCCGGCTCAGCGAGGCCCTCGCCCAGCCACAGCGGCAGTGCGACGAACCACGCGAGTCCGCACGCGAGCACGGTGAAGGCGAGGACGGGGATGATTCGGACGCGGCTCATGAGAGGTTCTCCCTGGTCGATCGCTCCGCTGCGGGAGCGGTGGTGCGAGGTCACCGTGCGGCGGCGGCGAGGACGGATGCCGCGGTCGCGGCGTCGTCGACGGTGACGACGAAGACGCGACCGTCGGTGCGGGTGACCTCGAGAGCGTCGCCCGCGCGGAGCACGAAGCCGCGACGCCCATCGGTGCCGATGCGGTACCCCCACCCGCCGAACTCGGCGAACGGGTCGACCATCACGGCACGGACGCGGGCGATCTCGGCGGCGGGGATCTCGAGTCGCGGCCACCCGGCGGCGGACCGCACGCGAAGACCCGCCGCGCTCGCGCGCACCCGGAAGGTCAGCCCCGTGAGGACCAGCACCAGGAGCAGCACGGCGAGAACGGTGACGATCCAGCCCGCCGTGACGTCGAGGGCGAGGAGGAGAACACCCATCCCGATCGTGAGGAAGACGCCGATCCCGAGCACGATCTGTCCGCTCTTGGCGATGCTGACCGACTTGACCCACACGGCGCGTTCGTGATCCGACAGCGGCAGGGGCGTCGCCGCCTCCCCCGAGGGGCCCGAGGTGAGGGGGACCGGGGGCTGCAGGAACCAGCCGGCCAGACTCAGGGCGACGGCGATCGCAAGGAGGCCGAAGACCCATGGCGTGATGTTCGGGGCGTCGACGGCGTCGGCGAGTCCGCGCTGGGAGCCGACGGACATCACCGCGAGCGCCGACAGGAGACCCGCGACACCGAGGCTCGCGGCGCCGAGCAGCCGCGCGGTCGGCGACCACCGCGGGTGCGGGGCTCCTGCACCCTCGTCTCGCGGGTACAGACGGTGCGCCCCCAGCGCGATCACGGCGAACAGCACGACCAGGCCGCCTCCGACTCCCGCCAGCACGACGAGATGCGTCCATCCGGGTCCGAAGCCGTCAGGGCCCTCCGCTCCCCAGTGGATCGCCGCGGGTTCCGGGATCTCCGGCAGCCAGGCGATGACAGCGATGGACGCGAGAGCGATCATCGCGAGCGGGACGATCACCCCCACCCACCAGAAGGCGGTGCGGGCTCTGCGGATCTCGGGGGTCATGCGTCTGTCTCCTGGATGAGTGCGGCCAGAGTCAGGGGCGACAGCCCGAGCGATGCGGCGCGGGCGACGAGGGCGGAGATGTCCTGAGACAGCTCGGCGAGAGGAGAGGCGGCGGCGGACACGACCGCTCCCCGGCCGCGACGCAGGTCGATCAGACCTTCGTCGCGCAGCTGCTGGTAGGCGCGCAGCACGGTGTGCAGGTTGATCTCGAGCGCCTCCGCGAGTTCCCGCGCAGCGGGGAGTCGGTCGCCGGGGACGAGGCGGCCTGCGAGCACGTCGGCCCGTACGGATGCCGCCACCTGGTCGAAGAGAGGTCGAGCACTGTCGGCGTCGATGCGGATCAGCATCTGCCCTCCAATCTTCTAGTAGTTCTACATAAACTATAACAACTGTTCGAAACCTCCAGCGCGCTTCGTCGGAGGGCGGTCATCGTCCACACTGACCTCATGCGCATCACTCCCCGCCGTCTCGCCCTGGGTATGAGCCTGTGGATCCCCAACCTGTTCAGCGGGATCAGGATCCGTCGCTTCAGCGAGGACTGGACGCACGCCACTGTCGAGCTGCATGTGAACGTCTTCACGCGCAACTACGTCAAGACCGCATTCGGCGGCTCGATGTCGGCGATGACCGACCCGTACTTCTTCATGCTCGTGATGCACCAGCTCGGCCGGGACTACATCGTGTGGGACACCCGGGGCGAGATCGAGTTCGTCAAGCCGGGCCGCGGCGTGCTGACCGCGGAGTTCGACGTCAGCAGGGAGCGTGCCGAGGCGATCCGAGAGCGAGCCCATGGCGGGGCGAAGGTGCGGGAGTGGTTCGAGACCGTGATCACCGATCGCGACGGAGACGTGGTGGCGAAGGTCCGTCGAGAGGTCTACATCCGCGAGAAGAAGCGCGTCACCGTCACTCGCGGCTGACCGCCCCGGCGATACCGTGCGTTCACCCGGTCGTGCCACGATGAGGGGATGCCCCTCGCCCGCCGCCTGAGACTCGGAGACGCCGTCGCGATCGGACTCGGCTCGATGATCGGTGCGGGCGTCTTCTCGGTGTGGGCTCCCGCCATCGGCGTCGCCGGCAGCGGCACCCTGATCGCCCTGGGGATCGCGGCGATCGTCGCCTACTGCAACGCCACCGCGTCGGCGCAGCTCGCCGCAGCGCACCCCGTGGCCGGCGGCACCTATGCGTACGCCAGGGCCGAGATCGGTCCGTGGTGGGGCTTCGTCGCCGGCTGGAGCTTCGTGATCGGCAAGATCGCGAGCTGTGCGGCCATGGCCATGACGTTCGCGGCGTACGCCGCCCCCGACGACTGGGAGGTGCCGGTGGCCGTGGCGGCGGTCGTCGCGCTCGCCACCGTAAACTGCTTCGGCGTCACGCGGACCGCGCTCGTCACCCGGATCCTCGTCGTGATCTCCCTGATCGGGCTGGCCGTCGTGGTCTCGACGGGGCTGGCGGGCGCATCCGCGACCGTCCCCGCTCCCCTTCCCGACGTCACCGCCTACGGCGTGCTGCAGGGCGCAGGCCTCCTCTTTTTCGCCTTCGCGGGGTACGCGCGCATCGCGACGATGGGCGAGGAGGTCGTCGACCCGGCCCGGACGATCCCCCGCGCGATCGCCCTGGCGCTCGGCGGCACGGTCGTCGTCTACACGCTCGTCGCCATCACGGTGATCGTCGTGCTCGGCGGCGACGCAGCGACAAGCGCGACGCCGCTGGCCGATGTCGCCGCAGCCACCGGGTCGCAGGCTCTCACGCCGGTCATCCGCGTCGCCGCGGCGGCCGCATCGCTGGGCGCCCTGCTCGCGCTGCTCACGGGCAGCGGTCGCACGACGCTCGCGATGTCCAGGGAGAAGGACCTGCCCCGGTTCCTCGCGAAGGTCGACGAGCGCCGGCAGGTGCCGCGTCGCGCAGAGATCGCGATCGCGCTCATCGTCGTCAGCATCGTGCTCCTCGCCGATCTGCGCGATGCGATCGGGTTCTCGTCCTTCGGCGTGCTGCTCTACTACCTCATCGCGAATGCGGCGGCCTTCCGCCAGTCCGCGGCGGCCCGTCGCTACCCGCGCGCGCTCCAGGTCACCGGGGCGCTGGGATGTCTCGTGCTCGTGAACACGCTGCCCCTCGTGGCGTCGGTGGTCGGGACCGTGGTCGTGCTCGTCGGAGTGCTCTACCGGATGACCCGCCTCCGACTGGTGCGGTGATCGGACCCGCGCGCTCTCAACCGGCGCTCGCTCGGACGACGCGGCTCGATATCTCCGCCGCGACGCACGCGGCGGGGAGCAGCGCCTCGGCCGTGCGTCGGTAGCCCAACGGGCTCGGATGGAAGCGATCGAGGCTGAACATCGCGTCCGGATCGTCGAAGAACAGGGGGCCCACGGCCCGACGGAGGTCGACAGCGCTCGCTCCGGCCGATCGAGCCGTCTCGGCCTGCACGTCGGCCAGCCTGCGGGACACGCTCGAGATCAGCCGACGCAGCGGCTGTGGAACCGGCCGCAGCGCGCCGAGGTCGGGGCACGTGCCGACGACGACCTCGGTGCCCTGACGGCGCAGCCGCACGATCGTGTCACGCAGATGCTGTGCGGACACGGCGACCGGGAGCCGGTGGGTCACGTCGTTGCCGCCGACCACGATCACGGCCACGTGCGGCGCGTATCCGTCGGGCAGGCCCGCCAGCTGGGCGGCGAGATCGGGCGACTCCGCTCCGACGACCGCGGCGGTGCGCAGCCGCACGGGCCTTCCCATGCGCCGCGCCATGCCCTTCGCGAGTCGTCCGCCCAGCGTCTCCTTGCGGCGCTCGGCGCCCAGACCCGCCGCGACCGAGTCGCCCAGGACGAGGAGCTGCACGGGCTCGCCGTCGAGCGCTCGACGCCAGACACGGTCGGCATCGATCGACTGCTCACCGAGGGGCTTGCCGATGCGCCGGCGTGCGATGGCCGCCTGACGCGTCAGTACGAACCGGATGCCGACCGCGACCGACGCGGCACCGACTGCGGCGACGGCGATGAGATGCTGTCGACTCATGCCCCGATTCGACCCGACCGTCGTGAACGCCGCGTGAACGGCAGCCGCAGTCACGCGGGTGTCACGACAGCGGCTTGAGCTCCAGGTCCACAGCGCCCGCCGAGACGGTCGCGAACTCGGTGTACCCGTCCGCCGACGACCGCTCGAGCAGGGCCTTCATGTTCTTGGTGCGGCGCTCCACTCGCACGCGTGCACCCGACTTCACGAGCCCGGCCTTGTGGCGGACGAGTTCGTCGACCGGCACGTCGGCGTCGTGGATGAGCACGACGGCGCGCTCGACGGCATCCGCCCCCGTCGTGACGAGATCCACGAGCCTCTCGAATCCGAGCGAGAACCCGACCGCCGGGACCTGCTGGCCGAGGAACCGCCCGATCATGCCGTCGTAGCGACCTCCACCACCGAGCGAGTACGGTACCGACGGGTGCGCGAGCTCGAAGATCGTGCCCGTGTAGTACCCCATGCCGCGCACGAGGAACGGATCGAAGACCAACGGGATGTCGTCCGCGCCTCGACCCGCCGCGACGGCCTCGCCGATCGCGACGAGGTGACCGACGATCTCGTCCGGGGCGCCGTCGGGCAGCGCCTTGCGTATCTGGCGCTCGCCGAAGGGGTTGTACTCCATGGTCTGCGGGCGCACGAGGAAGGCTCCGAACGCGTCGACCGCTGCCGCCGCGGATCCGCGCTCGCGCAGTTCGGCGACGACGCCGTCGGTGCCGATCTTGTCGAGCTTGTCGATCGTGATGAGCACACCGGGGCGCTCGTCGGCGGTGAAACCGAAGCTGTCGAGCATCCACTCCAGCGCCCGGCGGTCGTTGATGCGCACCGTCGCGCCATCGAGACCCAGCGCGTCGACGGCGTCGAGGGACGCGACCATGAGTTCGGCCTCGGCGCGCGAGGAGTCGTCGCCGATGATGTCGATGTCGCACTGCACGAACTGGCGGTAACGCCCCTTCTGCGGACGTTCGGCGCGCCAGACCGGTCCGATCTGGATCGCGCGGAAGACGCCGGGCAGCTGACCGCGATTGCTCGCGTAGAAGCGTGCGAGGGGAACGGTGAGGTCGTATCGCAGCCCCAGATCGGCGAGCGCGCCCTGGTCGCCTGCCGCCTCGCGGATCGCCTCGGCGTCGAGTCCGCGGCGCAGAACGTTGTAGGCGAGCTTCTCGTTGTCGCCGCCGATTCCGGCGTGCAGTCGCGAGTACTCCTCGAGCGCGGGAGTCTCGATCTCGTCGAAGCCGTGCGCACGGTAGCGGCCGCGGATCACGGAGAGCACGCGCTCGCGGCGGGCCTTGTCGGCGGGGAGGATGTCGCGCATTCCGCGCGGCGGGTTCACAGTAGCCACGCTCCCATCCTTCCAGGTCGCCGAGGCGGACCGTGGCGTCAGCTCTCCGATTCCGCCTCGCGGACCTCCGCCTCCACCGCACGGAGCCGTTCTCTCAGCGCCCGTTCCGCATCCCATCCCTCGGCGCGCGCGGTCGACACGAGCCGGAGCAGCGCCTCGCCGAGCTCGGCCTCCGATGAGGGGGTCACGCCGGCCGCCTCGCCCTCCGCGGCGATGACGACTCCGGCCCCCGCGGCCCGTCCGACGATCTTCTGGGCGAGCGCGAGCGCCGGCATCCCCCGCGGGATCCCGTCGAGCACGCTGCTCCTGGCGCGCTTCTCCGCAGCCTTCGCGGCGTTCCAGTGCACCAGCACCTGCTCGGGAGTCGTCGCGGTCTCGCCGGCGAACACATGCGGATGACGCCGCACCATCTTCTCGGTGAGGGTCTCGGCGACGTCGTCGATGTCGAAGGGCTCATCGGGATCCTGAGCAGCGATCGCCGCATGGAACAGCACCTGCCAGAGCAGATCCCCGAGCTCTTCGCGCAGATCTGCTCTCGTGCCGCTCTCGACGGCGTCGATGACCTCGTGCGACTCCTCGATCAGATAGGGCACGAGGTCTCGATGGGTGATCTGCTGCGACCAGACGCACTTCTCGCGTACCGCGCGCATGGTCTCCGCCGCGTCGCGCAGCGGATCGCGTCCGGACTCGTTCACGGGGTCACCGCACTCAGTCGTCGGTACGAGCGGGCGCGGAGCGAGACGATGATCCCCGAGAGCACGAGGGCCAGGAGCGAGCCGACCAGCACGCCGAGGATCGCCTGATCGCGGATGCCCGCATCAGCGGCGAAGGCGAGGTTCGCGAGCAGCAGCGAGACCGTGAAGCCGATGCCGCCGAGCGCGCCGGCCGCGAAGATGTCGGCGAAGGGCAGCGCCGGTGCCGCGCCCCGCGGACGGATGCGCATCGCGAGCCAGCCGAACAGCGAGATGCCGATGATCTTGCCGACGGGCAGGGCCACGGCGATCCCCCAGAAGGCGGGAGACAGCTCGGACGGCGCGACGGCGGGGATCACCACGAAGGCCGCGACGAACGCGAACAGCGGGAGGATCGCCCCGTTCACCGTCGGCTCGAGCGCGTGCCGAGTGCGCGCGGCGGGAACCGGCGCCATCACGAGCCCGAGCAGCACTCCGGCGATCGTGGCATGGATTCCGGAGGAGGCCACGAGACCCCAGGTCAGGATGCCCACCACGACCATCGCGACGGCGACCCCCGGATGCCCCTTGGCGTGGAGCAGCCGACTGAGCAGCCAGAAGCCGACGACGGCGACCGCGGCGAGCGCCAGGAAGAGCCACTGCACGTCGTGCGCGAACAGCACGGCGATGAAGACGATGCCGATGATGTCGTCGAGGATCGCGAGGGCGAGCAGGAAGACGCGCACGTTCGAGGGGAGTCCGCGTCCGAACATCGCGAGCACCCCGAGCGCGAAGGCGATGTCGGTCGCGGTGGGGATGGGCCAGCCCGTCGCGGTGGCCGAGTCGCCGGCGATCAGGAGGTAGACAGCGATCGGCACCAGGACACCACCCGCGGCGGCGATCGCGGGCTGCACGGCCTTGCTCGGCGAGTCCAGTTCGCCATGGGTGAGCTCGTGCCGCAGCTCGATGGCCACCACCAGGAAGAAGACCGCGAGCAGGCCGTCGGACACCCAGTGCTCGATCGAGAGGTCGAGGACCGTGCCGGGCACCGCGAGATGCACGTCGAGGACAGCGGCCAGCGCGTCGTGCGAGGGCAGGTTCGCGAGCAGGAGGCCGAGTCCGGCTGCGAGGAGCAGGAGGACAGCAGGGAACTGCTGACCTCGGAGGGGGTTCGCGGAGATGCGCATCGCCCCCATGCTAGTTGCGGGTGCTCGGCGCGTCTCGCGTCGTCATGAGTTCCGAGCACGACCCCGACCCGGGATACTCTCGAATCGTGACCCCCGAACACGCCTTCCCCGAGCCCACCGACACCTCAGCCATCCGCATCATCGGCCGCTTCGAGGCCGGCCGCGGCATCCCCGATGCGATGCGGTCGGATGTGCGCATGCTCGGCGCACTCCTCGGCCAGGTCCTGAAGGAGTCGGGAAGCGCCGGTCTCTTCGAGGACGTCGAGCGTCTGCGCCTGGCGACCATCCAGGCTTACGACGAAGAGACCTCGGACGCGTTCGCGCGTGCCGCAGCGATCGCCGAGTCCTTCAGCATCGCCCGCGCCGACGAGGTCGCGCGCGCCTTCACCTGCTACTTCCACCTGGTCAACCTCGCCGAAGAACACCAGCGCGTGCGCGTGCTTCGGGAGCGCGCAGGCCAGCCGGTCGCCCCCGCGACCCCGGGAGCCCGCCCGCAGGTGGCCGACACCGTCGCCACCGCCTATGCTCAGCTGCGCTCCGAGGTCGGCGACGACGAAGCGCGCCGCCGCCTCGAGGGGCTGCGGTTCCACCCGGTCTTCACGGCTCACCCCACCGAGGCGCGGCGCCGCGCCGTCTCGTCGAGCATCCGGCGACTGTCCGAACTCCTCACCCAGCACGATGCGGCGAGCGACGGCGGTGCGGAGGATCACCGTGCCAGGCGGCGGATGCTCGAGGAGATCGACACCCTCTGGCGCACCGCTCCCCTGCGCGCTCAGAAGCCGTCGCCCACCGACGAGGTGCGCACGGTCATGGGCGTCTTCGACGAGACCCTCTTCACCACGGTGCCGCACGTGTACCGCCGCATCGACGACGCTCTGCGCGGAGAGGACTCGGGGGCCACCGCACCGGTCGTCCCGGCGTTCGTCCGCATCGGATCGTGGGTCGGCGGAGACCGGGACGGCAACCCCTTCGTCACGGCGTCGGTGACCCGCGAGGCCTCGCAGATCGCTGCGGACCACGTGCTGCGCGGACTCGAGCGCGCGCTCGATCGCATCGGACGCACACTGACCCTCGACGCCGAAGACACACCGCCGAGCGCCGATGTCACCGCATTGTGGGAGCGCTTCGCCGCTGCCGAGCCGCGACTCGCCGAGGAGCTCGCGGCGCGATCGCCCGGCGAGCCGCACCGTCGCGTGCTGCTCGCGCTGGCGCACCGCGTCGGTGCCACCCGTCGCGGCGAGGAGCAGCGCTACTCGCAGCCGGAGGAGCTACTCGGCGATCTGCGCACGGTTCAGGCCTCGCTGCGTGACGCCGGCGCCCAGCGCCACGCGTTCGGAAGCGTGCAGCACCTGATCTGGCAGGTCGAGACCTACGGGTTCCACCTGACCGAGCTCGAGGTCCGCCAACACTCGCAGGTGCACGCGAAGGCCCTCGCCGAGCTCGACGCCGGCGAGGCGATCAGCGCGCAGACCGAGGAGGTCCTCGAGGTGTTCCGCGCGATCGCCGACATCCAGCGGGATCGGGGCCTTCGCGCCGCCGGCCGGTACGTCGTGTCGTTCACCCAGGCGGCCTCGGACCTCGCGAACGTGCACCGGCTCGCGGCGCACGCGCTGGGCGATGACGCACCCGTGCTCGACGTCGTCCCGCTGTTCGAGACCTTCGCGGACCTCCAGGCCGCGCCCGAGATCCTCGCGGAGGTCGTGACCTACCCGGAGTTCCGGCAGCGGCTCGAGGCGACCGGGAACAAGCTCGAGGTCATGCTCGGCTACTCCGACTCGTCGAAGGACGTCGGTCCCGTCGCGGCGAACCTCGCCCTGTACGAAGCCCAGCAGAAGATCGCCCAGTGGGCGAAGGAGCAGGGCCTCGAACTCACGCTGTTCCACGGTCGCGGCGGCGCGCTCGGCCGCGGCGGCGGCCCCGCCAACTCGGCGATCCTCGCTCAGCCGCCCCACTCCGTCGACGGCCGCTTCAAGCTCACCGAACAGGGTGAGGTGATCTTCGCGCGCTACGGCGAACCGGCGATCGCGATGCGTCACATCGACCAGGTCGCTGCGGCGACCCTGCTCGCCTCCTCGCCGAGCGTCGAGCAGCGCACGAGCGACGCCGCCGCGCGCTTCGCCGACATCGCGGCCGTGATGGACCGCTCCTCGCGCGAGCGCTTCTTCTCTCTCGTGAAGGCCGAGGGCTTCGCCCCGTGGTTCGCCACGGTCACACCGATGGAGGAGATCGGCCTGCTCGCGCTCGGCTCGCGTCCGGCACGGCGAGGCCTGTCGGTCGAATCGCTCGAGGACCTGCGCGCCATCCCGTGGGTGTTCGCATGGACCCAGGCCCGCATCAACCTCGCCGGCTGGTTCGGGCTCGGCACCGCTCTCGCGGCTGTCGGCGACGAGGCCCGACTCATCGAGGCGTACCGCGAGTGGCCGCTCCTGCGCACGATGATCGACAACGTCGCGATGAGCCTCGCCAAGACCGACGAGCGGATCGCCCGCGAGTATCTCGCGCTCGGCGACCGCGACGACCTGGCCCAGCTCGTGCTCGACGAGATGACGCTGACGCGCGAGTGGGTGATCCGTCTCACGGGCGGAGTGGGACTGCTCGAGAACAAGCCGATCCTGCAGCGCGCGGTGCAGTTGCGCACCCCCTACGTCGACGCGCTCTCGTTGCTGCAGCTGCGCGCCCTCCGCGCCCTGCGGGATCCCTCCGACGCGCACGGATCCGGCTCGGAGGACGAACAGCGGCGACTGCTGCTGCTCTCCGTCAGCGGCGTCGCGGCGGGTCTGCAGAACACCGGGTGACCTGACGCGGCCGACGTGTGCTGTGTACCGGCATGCGAGACAGCTCGCATCCCGGTCCCCGATAGAGTGGGAACTTCGCCCGATCCGGCGAGCCTTTCACGCGACACGATCGCTTCACCCCGTCCCCCCGTCAGAAAGTTCTCGCGTGATCTCTTCGCCGTCCCTCGACTTCCATCCGCTCGCGGAATCCGTGCAGCCCGTCTTCGACACCGTGCTGGCCCGCAGTCCGCACGAACCCGAGTTCCAGCAGGCCGTGCACGAGGTGCTCCACTCGATCGCGCCCGTGCTCGATCGCACTCCGCAGTTCGTCGACGGCGGCATCCTCGAGCGCCTGGTCGAGCCCGAGCGACAGATCCTCTTCCGCGTCCCCTGGGTCGACGACGCCGGGCGACTGCAGGTGAACCGCGGCTACCGCATCCAGTTCTCCTCCGTGCTGGGGCCCTACAAGGGCGGACTCCGCTTCCACCCTTCGGTGAACCTCTCGATCGTCAAGTTCCTCGGCTTCGAGCAGATCTTCAAGAACGCCCTCACGGGTCAGGGCATCGGCGGCGGCAAGGGAGGATCCGACTTCGATCCGCACGGTCGCTCGGATGCCGAGGTCATGCGCTTCTGCCAGTCGTTCATGAACGAGCTCTACCGTCACCTGGGCGAGCACACGGATGTTCCCGCCGGCGACATCGGAGTCGGCGGACGTGAGATCGGGTATCTGTTCGGCCAGTACCGCAAGATCACCAACCGACACGAGTCCGGCATGTTCACCGGCAAGGGCACGGGCTGGGGTGGCGCCGAGGTGCGCACGGAGGCCACGGGCTACGGGGCGGTGTTCTTCGCGCAGGAGATGCTCGGCGTCCACGACCAATCGCTCGACGGCAAGCGAGTGAGCGTCTCGGGGTCGGGCAACGTCGCGATCTACGCGATCCAGAAGGCGACGCAGCTCGGCGCGACCGCGGTCACGGCATCCGACTCCTCGGGCTACGTCGTCGACGACGCCGGCATCGACGTCGACCTGCTGCGGCAGATCAAGGAGGTCGAGCGGGCGCGCATCGTCGAGTACGCGAACCGCCGCGCCGGGGCGCGCTTCATCGAGGGCGGCAGCGTGTGGGAGGTGCCTGTCGACATCGCCGTGCCCTCTGCCACGCAGAACGAGCTCGACCTCGACGGCGCCGAGGCGCTCATCGCCAACGGCGTCCGCGCGGTCTCGGAGGGCGCGAACATGCCGTGCCTGCCTGCCGCGGTCGAGGCGTTCCAACGTGCAGGAGTGCTGTTCGCACCCGGCAAGGCCGCCAACGCCGGCGGTGTCGCGACCTCTGCTCTCGAGATGAGCCAGAACGCCTCGCGACAGCGGTGGAGTTTCGAGGCCAGCGAGAACAAGCTGCGCGAGATCATGGCCGACATCCACAGTGCCGCGTTCGACGCCGCAGAGCGTTACGACGTCGCGGGCGATTACGTGGCCGGGGCGAACATCGCCGGGTTCGAGCGCGTCGCCGGTGCGATGCTCGCACAGGGCGTGATCTGACCGCTCCCACCTCGTTCGAATCGCGCACTTCGCAGTTTTCGACAGTCGATTCCTGCAAAGTGCGCGATTCGAAAAGTGGGTGACCGTCGTCAGCTCTCGTCGACCGGCACCTTGACGACCTTGTTGAAGCCCGTGACCGCCTGGTTCTCGTCGAACGCGACCACCTTCTTGCGGAAGCCTCGCGTGATCACGGCGAGGTACACCAGGCCGAGCGCGGTCCACGTCAGGCCGCCGACCAGCGCGTCCGGATGCAGGTTGGCCCACAGGAGCCCCGTGAGCAGCATGCCGATTCCCGGCATCACGATGTACCGGAAGATGTCGGCGGGCGTCTTGCGCAGTCCCTTGCGCACGGCGAACCAGGCGATCACCGAGATGTTCACGAACGTGAAGGCGATGAGCGCCCCGTAGTTGATCCACGCCGCGATCAGCTCGAGAGTGAAGGGAATCGCCAACAGCGAGATCGCACCGACCAGCACGATGTTGAACGTCGGCGTGTGCGTGCGGGGGTTGATGTAGCCGAAGGCTCGCTGCGGCAGCACGTTGTTGCGTCCCATCACGAGCAGCATGCGCGAGACGGAGGCGTGGGACGCGAGGCCCGACGCGAGGGTCGCGCAGAATCCCGCAGCCGTCAGCACCGCCATGAGCACATTGCCTCCGACGAGGTTGCCGATGATCGGCAGCGTCGAGTCCTCGACGTACTGCATGTCGCCGCCGGGTGCGAACTCGTTCCAGTCCGGGAAGCGCAGCTGCGTGACGTACGCCGCCGTGAGGAAGATGGCTCCCCCGAGCAGCACCGTGAGGAGGATCGCCTTCGGCATGATCTTGGGGTCCTTGGCCTCCTCGGCGTACATCGTCACCGCGTCGAAGCCGATGAACGAGAAGCAGACGATCGTCGCTCCCATGAGCACCGCGCTCATGGTCGCCCCGTCGTGGATGAACGGAGCAGCGGAGGCGATCGTCGCAGCGCCCTCGCCGCGCAGCAGCTGCGCGACGACCAGGATCACGAACACCGCCATCACGACGATCGAGAACACGAGCAGGATCATGTTCATGTTCGAGGTGCCGCGCATGGTCATGTAGATGATCGATGTGACGAGGATGCAGTAGAGCACGACCCAGATCCAGCCGGGGATGTCGGGGAACAGCGCTTCGAGATAGCTGCGGATGATGAGGCAGTTGACCATCGGGAGGAGCACGTAGTCGATGAGCGAGGTCCACCCGACCATGAAGCCCAGGTTCGGGTGGATGGACTCGCGCACGTAGGTGTAGGCCGATCCGGCGCTCGGTATGGCGCTGGAGATCTTGCCATAGCTGATGGCGGTGAAGACCATCACGACGAGCGCGACCAGGTAGGCGGCGGGCACCACGTTGTCGGTGTCGCGGGCGACCATGCCGAACGTGTCGAAGACCACTGTCGGCGTCATGTAGCCGAGTCCGAGTCCTACGATCGCCCAGAGACCCAGATTGCGTCTGAGCGTTCCTCCGCCTTGCGCGAGCGGCTTCGTCTTCGTGGCCATGTGCACTCCCTCGAGAACAGCGCAGGGGCCGGTCGTCGGGTCGTCCGGCACTGTGAGCAACAGTATGGACCCGCGCTATTCATCAGCGGAAGAGGTATTCGGATTCGAAATACGCATTTAACATCGCGGTTTCACGCGCTTTTCGTAGGTGCCGCTACCACCCCTCGGTGAGCACCCGGTCGAGCGCGGCGACGACATGGTCTGCGCTCGAGGCGGTGAGACACAGCGGCGGCTTGATCTTGAGCACGTTCGACCGCTCCGAGGTGGTCAGCACGACGACCCCGAGTTCGCGCAGCCGTTCGCAGATCGCGGCGGCCTCCGCCGCAGCCGGCGCGAGCGTCTCGCGGTCGCGCACGAGCTCGACCCCCAGATAGAGACCTGCTCCGTGCACCGGGCCGACGAGCGGATGCCGACGCCCCAGCTCCCGCAGACCGTCGGCGAGCCGAGACCCGATCTCGCGGGCGTTGCGCTGCACGTCGTCGTCGACCATCGCATCCAGCACCGCGAGCCCGACCCGGCAGCTGAGGCTGCTGCCGCCGGCCGACGAGAAGAACTGCCCCTGACTGCTCAGCGCATCGGCGATCCGCTTCGACGTGATCACGCCGCCGATGGGGAACCCGTTGCCCATCGGCTTCGCGATCGTGACGATGTCGGGCACGACGCCGGACTGCTCGAATCCCCAGAACGTCGAGCCCATGCGTCCGAAGCCGACCTGCACCTCGTCGGCGATGCAGAGGCCGCCGTGTGCACGCACGCGCTCGTACGCTCCGGTCAGGTATCCCTC
Source organism: uncultured Microbacterium sp. (assembly GCF_963521645.1). Classification (GTDB taxonomy): domain Bacteria; phylum Actinomycetota; class Actinomycetes; order Actinomycetales; family Microbacteriaceae; genus Microbacterium. The sequence continues at coordinate 15,712 of NZ_CAUQVQ010000016.1, forward strand.
GGGCAGGAGCACTCCTCCCGCGTTGCCCAGCACCGACTCGCAGATGAAGCCGGCGACGTCTCTGCCCTGCGCGGCGAGACGGTCGAGGTCGGCGTCCAGGTCTGCGAGGTAACGATCGGCCGATCCGGGGCCGCGGTAGGTGCCGCGATAGGCGTTGGGGACGTCGGCCACATGGACCCACTCGGGTCGCGAGTCGAGCGCATGCGGGTTGTCGTACGCGCTCGTCGTAACGGCATCGCTCGCCATGGTCCAGCCGTGGTACGCCTCGCGGAGCGCGACGATGCTTCGCCGCCCCGTCGCCGCCTGTGCGAGCCGGAGGGCCAGGTCGACCGCCTCGGAGCCGCTGTTCACCAGCAGCACCGTATCGAGTGCGCTTCCCGGGGGCATGAGAGCGATGAGTCGCTCGCTGTATTCGGCCAGGTCTCGGAAGAGGAACCGCGAGTTGGTCGCGAGCGTGCGGAGCTGGCGATCGGCGGCGGCGGCGATGGCCGGGTGGCCGTGTCCGAGACCGGCGACGTTGTTGACCATGTCGATGTAGCTGCGGCCCGTCGTGTCGATCAGATGATGGCGCCAGCCGCGCTCGATCTGAGGCGGATGCCGGTAGTAGCGTTCCTGTGCCTCTGCGAACACCCGCTCACGACGCGCGAGCTCGTCGGCCGACTCGTCCCCCCGCGCCTGCGAGGGGAGGCCGAGCAGCGCAGCGGGATCCGCAGTGAGTCGCGCCCACGCGGACACTCGCTCGGGGTGCACGAGACGTGCGCCGTCGACGGGAGGGAGCTCGTCCGGCGCGTCGGAGCGGCGCACCCCCAGCACGACCGTCCTCCTGTCGAAGGACGCCGCGAGCTTGCCGATGTTCTCGCCTGCGGCGACCGTCGCCGGACGCCCGGGTTCGAGGTCGACAGCCCTGACCTCGACCACCCAGCCGTCGTCCGTGGCTATGCGCACGCCGTCGCCGTGCACCGACATCTCACCCGCCACGGGGGCGAGCAGCCGGGATGACGGGCCCGGGGCGATGTGCAGCTCGGTCTCGGTCGGCCAGGTCGCCGCGGCTTCGGCGGTGTCCACAGAGGTGCGGGTGAGGCGGAACACGCCGTACGGCATCACCGCCACCCGAGCGCCTTCCGCGAAGGCCTGGGCCCTCAGCAGCTCCTCCGCGTCGGACTGGGCCCAGCGGCCGGCGTCGAGGGCGTCCGATTCGACTCCGGCGTCGACGACCGCCAGTGGACCGCTGACATCGGGCAGGAATCCGATGACCTCGCCGGCCACCGGCTCGGCGACGAAGCCCTGCGCCTCGACACCCAGGGTCGCGAGCACGTGCTCGGTGGCCTCGACGAGCGGCAGCGAGGTCGCCGCCTCGAAGATCGACTGCTCTCCCGAGATGCGCTCGCGTGCGTAGTCGTTGTCGCCGTCGACCTCCAGTTGTCGCCACCCGCTCGCCACGAGAAGCGCCGCGCGCAGCACGATCAGCGGCCAGACGGCGAGCGCCTCGCTCCGATCGAGGGGCGCGTCGGCATGGAAGGCCGCGATGGTGTCGAGCACGCGCAGCGGACGACCGGGCTCGTGATGGAGCATCGACGATGCGCAGACCGCCAGTTCCGCGACGCGCCAGCCGAGACCGAGATCGCCGAGATCGAGAACGATGCGCGGGTGCAGCCGTGAGTCCTCGCCGCGCGCGCCCATCACGTTGTCGTCCGTGAGGTCGCCGTGGATCGGCTGCACCGCGAGTGCGTCGCCCAGGCGCGACACGACCGCGTGCGCGTCGTCAGCGGCGGCGAGCACGCGCCGTCGCAGCACCGGCTCGGCGATCGATGGCGCCAGCGCGCGGACCTGCTCATACGCGACCCGCATGTCCCACATCTGCTCCCGATCGAGTCCCGGATGCTCGAGAGAGGCCAGCGCGTTCACGGATGCGGCAGCGAGAGTGCCGAACTCGGCAAGCACGACCGGAGCGAGGTAGCCCGCGTCGACCAGCGCCTCCCCGTCGGCGAACTCGCTGCGCCGCACTGCGAAGCCGCGCCACCGCTGCGTGAGCAGGCCGTCGAGCCCTGGCAGGACCGCGGGGACCGGGACCCCCGCCCTCCGGTACGCATCGAGCGCGAGGTGCTGGGCATCCCGCGCATCGTCGGAGAACACCGGATTGTCGATCCGGAGCACGCTTCGCGTTCCGTCCGATTCGATCAACACGAAATTGCGATCCTGGTTGCTCCCGAGCTCGGTCGCCTCGGCGTCGATCCCGTAGCATTCGCGAGCGATCAGCGCCGCATCGGCCACGCTGATCGCGGGACGCACGAGTCCCGCGCCGACGCTCACTCGTGACCCGCCGACCCGCCGCCGTCGACCCGCCGGTCGTCCACATGCCTGGCGAGCGAGGTGCCGTACCGTTCGGTGAGCTGCACCATCAGATCGGGGGTGTCGCGGTCGACACCGAACACGTGCCCCGGGAAGTCGAGCTCGGGCTGCGCGGCGGCGATCTCGGCGTCGCGGTCGGGAGACAGGAGCTGCACCGGATCGCCCACCGCGACCCACCCGATCGGAACCACCGTGCCTGCCGAGAGCACGGCACGCCGATGCACGATGGCGTTCACCCGCACCTCGCAGCGATCGCCGATGAGCGCGCCGTTGAAGACCCGCGCACCGGAGGCGAGGAAGACCTCCTCCCCCACGGTGGCACCGGCGATGCTCGCGAGGGTGCCCACCAGTGTGTGAGAACCCACATGCACGGCATTCGCCGCCGTCGCGCGGATCAGGGCGTTCTCCATGACGATGACGTGCTCGCCGAGCGTGATGGGGCCTCCCTCGGCCGTGATCACAGCACCGTGCAGCACCTGGCAGTGCGGACCGATCGCCACGTCGCCGGAGATGACGGCGGTGGGAGCGACGACGGCGGTGTCATGGATGCGGGGTCGAGCCCCGAGGTGCTCGTACAACATGACGCCAGCGTAGCGCCGTCCGAATCGCGAAACCGGAATCGCTACTCCTTCGTCGCCGCTCGCCCCCTGAGCATGCCGATCACGGCTGTCGCGATGAACAGCACGATGCCGAGGAGCGCCAGCCACAGCAGCCCCTCGACGAGGAAGCCGAGGACCGCCAGCGCGGCCCAGACGACGAGCAGGAGGATCAGGAGAATCCACATCCTCCGAGCATGCGCGCGCACCGTGAGAGCACACACCCCGTTGACGTGCGGCGCCCGAGTGGGTAGCGAGGGCGGTGCTACGCTGTCGGTCATGAAGCGCAGGTGACCCGATCCCCCTCCCCGCCTCCGGCCACAGATCGACGTGCCCGGGGCGTCCTCGATCGAAAGGCACCTCTTGCACTCCACCGACCTTCCCCTGCTCGGCCGCACCGCCCTGGTGACCGGCGTCTCGCGCCGCCGCGGCATCGGATTCGCGACCGCGACGGCACTCGCCGGCCTCGGCGCCAACATCTTCTTCCATCACTTCCGTCCTCACGACCTCGACCACCCCTGGGGTGGCGACGACATCGACGCGGTCGCGGCGGGCATCCGCGACGCGCTCGCGCCGGGTGCCGTGATGGGAGATGCGCACGCGGATCTCCGAGACCCCGCGAGCATCGAGCCGTTGCTGGATTCGGCATCTTCGCTGTCGGGCACCCTCGACATCGTCGTCTGCAATCAGGCGATGAGCGGCGGAGACGGCACGATCTTCGACATGACCGCCGAGCGCCTCGACGCGCACTGGCAGGCGAACGCGCGGGCATCCCTGCTGCTGACGGCAGGACTGGCGCGGCGTCGCCGCCGAGAGCTCGGTGGTGCGGTGACGTCGACTGCTCGACCGGGCGACGGCATCCCGTCGCTGGGACCGTTCGAGAAGCCCACCGGGCACGTGATCTGGATGACGTCAGGACAGGGGCACAGCGCGATGCGGGGAGAGATCTCGTACGCCACGAGCAAAGCCGCCCTCGCGGGCATCACGCGCTCGACTGCTGCCGAGCTGCTCGACGTCGGCATCGTGCTGAACACGGTCAACCCCGGCCCGGTGAACACCGGCTATCTCGACGCCGACACCACGGATCGCGATCTCTCGGGCGTCGACGAGTGGATCGCGGGAACCCCGTTCGGCCGGGTCGGTCGTCCGAGCGACCCCGCTCGGCTGATCGGCTGGCTCTGCACAGATGCCGGGTCGTGGGTGGTCGGGCAGGTGCTGACCTCCGACGGCGGGTTCTCGCTGTAGCGCGAGGACTCCGGTCACTCGACCTTCGCGGGTTCGGGGAAGATCGCGGTGAAGAGCTGCTCGACCCATCGCAGCAGCTCGGCGTCGGGCAGGGGTTCGACCCCTACCCCGATCGCCGCCGGCACCGTCGGCATGGGCACCACGAGCGCCTCGCCGCCCGCGACGAGCTTCGCCTTGGGATAGAGCCGCTGCAGCCGCACCTTGATCGAGTCCTCCAGGCGCGCGGGCGCGATCCGGAGGTTCGACCCCATCACGACGACATCGGAGAGTCCTGCCCGCGCGGCGCGGCGGCGCAGACGTGCGACCGCGATGAGGCCCTCGACATCTTCCGGCGGCGTGCCGTAGCGGTCGGTCAGCTCCTCGATCACCAGATCGATCGCGTCGTCCTTCGCCGTCGCGGTCGACGCCGCCGAGAGCTTCTGGTACGCCTCGAGCCGAAGGCGTTCGCTGTCGATGTAGTGCTCGGGGATGCGCGCCTCCAACGGCAGTTCGAGGCGCAGCTCCTGACCGGAGTCGACGTCTTCTCCGCGGAACGTGGCGACGGCCTCGCCGATCATGCGCAGGTAGAGATCGAATCCGACGCCGGCGATGTGACCCGCCTGCTCGCCTCCGAGCAGGTTGCCCGCGCCGCGCAGCTCGAGGTCCTTCAGCGCGACCTGCATGCCGGACCCGAGGTCGTTGTTCACCGCGATCGTCTGCAGCCGGTCGGCCGCCGTCTCGCTCAGCGGCTTCATGTCGTCGTACAGGAAGTAGGCGTAGGCGCGCTCTCGCCCGCGGCCGACGCGCCCGCGCAGCTGGTGCAGCTGGCTGAGCCCGTACTTGTCGGCGCGGTCGATGATGATCGTGTTCGCGTTCGAGATGTCGAGGCCGGTCTCGATGATGGTCGTCGAGACGAGCACGTCGAACTTGCGCTCCCAGAAGTCGTCGACGACCTGCTCGAGCGCGTGCTCCCCCATCTGCCCGTGCGCGACGGCGATGCGAGCCTCCGGCACGAGCTCGGCGAGCTGCGCCGCGACGCGCTGGATCGACTGCACGCGGTTGTGCACGAAGAACACCTGCCCCTCGCGCAGGATCTCGCGACGGATCGCGGCCGCGATCTGCTTGTCGCTGCGGGGACCGACGAACGAGAGGATCGGATGGCGATCTTCGGGCGGCGTGGCGAGCGTCGACATCTCGCGGATGCCGGTGACCGCCATCTCGAGCGTCCGAGGGATCGGCGTCGCACTCATCGCGAGGATGTCGACGTTGGTCTTCATCTTCTTGAGCGTGTCCTTGTGCTCGACGCCGAAGCGCTGCTCCTCGTCGATGATCATGAGCCCGAGATCCTTGAACATGACCTGATCGGTGAGGATCCGGTGCGTGCCGATCACCATGTCGACGGTGCCGTCGAGCAGACCGTCGAGCGTCAGACGAGCCTCCTTGTCGGTCTGGAAGCGCGAGAGCGGACGCACCTTCACCGGGAAGCCTGCGAATCGCTCGGTGAACGTCTCGAGATGCTGCTTGACGAGCAGGGTCGTCGGCACGAGCATCGCGACCTGCTTGCCGTCCTGGATCGCCTTGAACGCCGCACGCACGGCCACCTCGGTCTTGCCGAACCCGACATCGCCCGAGAGCAGGCGGTCCATCGGGATCGGCCGCTCCATGTCGGCCTTGATCTCGTCGATGGTCTGGAGCTGGTCCTGCGTCTCGGCGAACGGGAACGCCTCTTCGAGCTCGCGCTGCCACGGGGTGTCGGGGCCGAAAGCGTGGCCCTTCGCGCTCATGCGCGCCGAGTAGAGCTTGACGAGTTCGACGGCGATGTCGCGCACGGCCTTGCGTGCCTTGCCCTTGGCCTGCGACCAGTCGCTGCCGCCCATCTTCGACAGAGTCGGACCCTCGCCGCCGACGTACTTCGAGAGCAGGTCGAGCTGGTCGGTGGGCACGAACAGCTTGTCGCCGGGATAGCCGCGCTTGGACGGCGCGTACTCGAGCACGAGATAGTCGCGGGTCGACTTGGTCGCGTTGCGACCGCCGGTCGACACCTCGCGCTGCGTCATCTCGACGAAGCGGCCGATCCCGTGCGTGTTGTGCACGACGAAGTCACCGGGCTTGAGCTGCAGCGGATCGACGACGTTCTTGCGCCGGGATGCGAGCTTCTTGACGACGCGCTGGTCGCCGCCGATCGTGCGGCCGTAGAACTCGTTGTCGGTGAGGACCGCGAGCTTCGCCTCGGCGCTCTGGAACCCCGCTTCGACGGATCCTGTGACGAGCGTCGCGACCCCGGTGTCGGGCGCCTCGATCAGCTCGGGCACGATGCGCGCCGCGATGCCGCGGTCGGAGAGCACGTCACGAGCACGGTCGACGAGACCCGCGCCCGCGGCGATCACGACCACACGCCACCCCTCGGCGACCTTGGCGTCGACGAACGAGATCGCACCGTCGACATTGCCGTGGAACGACGGGATGACCTGGGCGTCGATGGTCTCGGCGTCCTCGCCGCCCATCGCGAACGGACTCAGCCGCCACCACACGCCGCCGCGGTCGCGGACGACCTCGCGCAGTCGGGCGATGGTCAGGAAGTCTCCCGCGCCGAGGTCGATCGGCGCAGAGGCTCCCGAGGTCGCGGCGCTCCAGGCCGCGTCGAGGAACTCGCGGTTGGTCTCGCCCAGCGTTATCGCACGGGCGCTCGAGCGCTCGGGGTCGACGACGGCCGTGGCGCTGCCCTCGGGCAGATACTCGGCCAGCGACTTGAGCGGACCGGACACCGCGGGGAGGAGGGACTCCATGCCCTCGACGGGGATACCCTCGGCCATCTTCTCGAGCATGCCCGCGATGGCCGGGAAGCCGCCGATCAGCGCGCGGGCGCGGTCGCGCACGTCGGGGGTCAGCAGCAGCTCACGGCTCGGCGGGAGGTCGACGCGGTCGACGTCTCCCGGCAGCGATCGCTGGTCGGCGACCGAGAAGGCGCGGATCTGATCGACCTCGTCGCCGAAGAACTCCACGCGGAACGGATGCTCGGAGATCGCGGGGAAGACGTCGAGGATGCCGCCGCGCACCGCGAACTCTCCGCGTCGCGACACCATGTCGACCCGTGAGTACGCACGCTCCACGAGCTGCTCGACGACGCGATCGAGTTCGTGGCCCCGGGTCCCCGCACGCAGTTCGAGCGGAGCGATCTCGCCGAGGTTGCCGGCGATCGGCTGCAGGGCGGCACGCACCGAGGCGACCACGACGAGCGGGTGGTCGCCCGACCACTCGGCCACCCGTCGGAGCGTCTGCAGACGCTGACCGACCGTGTCGGGGCTCGGGCTCAGCCTCTCGTGGGGCAGGGTCTCCCAAGCCGGGAAGGTGACGACCTCGGCGTCGGGGATGTACGCGGCGAGCGCCTGAGCGAGGCTCTCGGCTCGCCTGCCGGTGGGCACGACGGTGAGGAGAGCGGGCGGATGCCCGGCGGCACGGCGCTTCTCGAGCAGCCCGGCGAGCGCAGGGGCGTCGAGTCCGTCGACGAGGCCCAGATCGGCATCGGCCTGCGCCCAGCTGAGGGCGTCACGAAAAAGAGACGCCTCTTCCAAGGCGCGCAGAATCCCCGGAACAGTCACCGGTCAAGCCTAGCCGCGGCCTCCGACATGGCGGCGCGCTCCCGCGCCTCACACGATGATCTCGTCGCCCTGACCTCGCGCGGCGCGGATCTGCGCAGGAGCTCCGCGGTCGACGATTCGACCGCCGTCCATGATGAACACCTCCTGGGCATCCGAGACCAGGTTGAGTCGATGCGCTATGACGATGACCGTGCACCCGAGCGCGCGCAGGTTCTGCAGGATGACGCGCTCGGTCGGGGGATCGACCGCGCTGGTCGCTTCGTCCAGGATGAGGAGCGGAGGGCGCTTCACGAGCGTGCGCGCCAGCGCGATCCGCTGCCGCTGACCGCCCGAGAGCCCGCCTCCTGAGGCCGTGAGGACGGTGTCGTATCCCATCGGCAGCGCCGCGATGTCGTCGTGGATCGCCGCGAGCCGTGCAGCGGCCTGCAGCTCGTCCAGGTCGGCTCCCGGGGCGCCGAGGCGAAGATTGCTCGCGATGCTGCCCGCGACGAGACGGCTGTTCTGATCGACATACCCGATCCGCCGTCTGAGGTGCCGCACATCGAGATCCGCGATGTCGACGTCCCCGATGCGGATAGTCCCCTCTCGAGCCTCGAAGAGCCCCGCGATGAGCGCTCCCAAGGTGGACTTCCCCGAACCAGATGCGCCCAAGACACCGACGTACGCTCCCGCGGGGATCTCGACGTCGAGGTCCGTGACCGCTCGCGAGACCGCGCCCTCGTAGACATGGCTGAGGCCGGTCACCTCGACGGACAGGGCATTAGCGTCATCCGGCACCCGCACAGATCCCGTCCGCTCGGACTCGCCTGCCATGATGTCCTCGACCCTCGCGAGGTCGGGAGCGATGGAGGAGAGCTGCGCGACACCTGTGGAGAGGCTCATCAGCGAGCCGAACAGCAGCGTCGTCAGCGCCGACAGAGCGACGAGCTGACCGATCTCGAGCCGTCCGTCACTCACAGCGAAGAACCCGATGACGAGGACGCCGAGGGGTGCCGTGAACTGAACCGTCGAGAGTATCCCGCTGATCACGGCAGCATGACGCCCCTTCCGGCTCGTCGCGGTGACCTCCGCGGCGAAGAGGTTTCCCCAGCGGGCGAACGACTCGTCTTCTGCGCCCAGAGACTTGACCGTCGGCATTCCGTCGAGCACTTCATGCAGTGTGCTGGTGGCCGCGATACTGGCCGCGAGAGCGTCGGCGGACAGCGCCTGCTGCCGCTTCCACGACACGGTGACCACCCCCGCGAAGAGCGCTACGCATGCGATGGCCACGAACGCGATCGAACCGAAGGAACTGCCGATCACCGCGAGGAACGCCACGACGAGCACCGTATCGAAGGCCGCTCCCGCGGTCGTGCTGGAGATCACATGCCGCAGACGCGAACCCGCCCGTGCTCGCTGCGCGAGATCCCCAGGATGCCGGTGGGCGAAGTACCCGTAGGGCAGTCGCAACAGCCTGCTCACGATCCGACGCGTCGAATCCCGGTCGAGGATCGACTGCAGGGTGTTGATGAACACTCCCCGGGTGAGTTGCAGGACCGCGTACAGCACGACTATCGCGACGAGCCCGGCCACGAGGGACCATGACTGGGCCCCGTCAGCTCTCGCCGGTGTGTCGATCACGGTCTGGATCGCGAAGGGAAGCGTCAGCGTCAGCAGGAGCAGCCCGGCTGAGACGACGAACGCGGGGACCCACAGCGGCGACTTCGGGACGAACATCCTGAGTTGTCCCCACGGATGGCCCCGGCGTGCGCGGTCACCTGTTCGACTCGGCTCGGCAGGCGCGGGCGCGGTCATCTCGATCGCGATACCGGTGAACGCGTCGTCGATCTCCTGCATCGGCACCGTCCGACGTCCTGAGGCAGGATCCACGATGACGACCGACTTGTTGCCCGCTCGTTCGAGAACGACGAAATGATTGAATTTCCAGAACAGGATGGAGCCGGGTGCGAGCTGAGACAGCCCGTCGAGAGTGGTTCTCACGCCGCGCGCGTCAGCACCGTGCCTGCGAGCGAGCCGGACAAGATCGCCCATCGAGGACCCCGTGCCTCCGGTCTTCAGCTGCTCCCGGAGTTCCGGCAGCGAGACGGGGAGGCCGAGATGGCTCAGAGACATCGACAACGCCGCCGGTCCGCAGTCGGCGTTGCCCATCTGCGGGTGGAACGGAATGGTCCGGTCGACGAGCGCGCGAATCCGCTCGCGCGCTCCGACCCGATCTCGGATCCGCCCCGAGACGTCGGCGGAGGGGCCGAGTTCCGCACCGCGCCCGGCGGCCTCGAGAGCTCGCGAGCGGAAGCGACCCGAGGGGTCGAACTCGTCACCCCCGGCTTCCGACTCGTCATGCTGACGCGAGCTCATCCTTCAGCGGACGACCGTCGTGAGCCGCACCTCAACGCTGCTCGGCATGGGACGCCACGACCTCCCAGAGGGCCCGCGCGGTCTCGAACGTCTGCGGCGTGAGCTGCCGATCGTCGAAGCTCATGTCGAAGTGCTCCTCGAGATCGACCATGAGCGCAACCGAGTCCAGCGAGTCCAGCCCGAGGTCGCGCAGCGATGCTCCGGGGGCCAATGGCTCGTCCGCACCGAGGGCGAACAGGCGTTCGCGCAGAATCGCCTCGAACTCCGGCGTCCACGAATTCAGATCAGTCATGCATTCCCCCGTCTCATCGTCGCGATCCCCCCATGATCGCACACCGCCCCGATACGCCGACTCACGTGCGAGGCGCCTGCTCGTCCCATCGGACGCGGCTGATGCGCAGCGATGTCGCCGAACGCACGCGCCCCCCGTCCAGTGTGACCTCCACGGGCGGCGCCACCCCGAGGAACGCGATCAGGCTCGCCGTGAGCCCGTAGGCGCCGACCCCTGGGATCACGATGCGGTCTCCCACCTCTGGCTGCATCGCGTGGAGATCCGATACCAGGACGTCAGGCGGTGCGCCCGTCGGGCCGACCACGACCGCCGATCGGATGCCCGGGCGCCCCTCTGCCGACGCACGCAGGACTCCGCGAGCGTCACGGAGCGAGGCTGTCACCCGGCTCGGCAGAACTCTTCGCAGCGCGCCGAATCCACCGAGGTGATTGATGCCCGCATCCGCGATCGCGAACAGCCGATCGCCGGCGGATTTCACGTCGACCACGCTCGCGACGAGGCTTCCGCACGACGCCGTGAGTCGCCGGCCGGACTCGAACGAGACCACCTCGGGACCTCCGCCTTGCGGGAACGCCCGCTCGATCATCGAAGTCAACTCGGTCGCGGAGCCCGCAGGGAGCGGTGGCCTCCCGGCCTCGCCGAACGTCGCGGCGAAGCCGCCGCCCAAGTCGAGCTCTATCGGCACTCTGCCGTGCGCGAGAGACAGATCGACCGCAGCGCGGAGCGACTGCGCGAAGCTCGTCAGCAGGTCGTGGTGGTCCATGTTCGACGCGGGGAAGAAGTGCAAACCGCGCCACGTGACCGCTCCCTCATCGGCGAGCAGCCTCGGCGATCGGAGCGCCTCACTGAGCGGGATGCCGAACTGCGACGGACGACCCGTCATCGTCAGACCTCCTGCCCGGGGCGACGGAGCATTGATGCGCAGCAGGTACTCGGCGGGAGCGCCGGACGCAGCGCTCACCTTGCGGAGGCGATCCAGCTCGGTCGACGACTCGATCGAGAAGCGCCGGATGCCGAGGTCGAGCGCTGTGCGGATGAGCTCCTCGGTCTTACCCGGGCCGGTCACGATGCACCGCTCTCGCGGGAGCAGTGCGGCCGCGATCTCCATCTCGGCGACCGAGCTCACCTCCGCGCCACACCCGAGGCGGCCGAGCTCGCGGACGATATCAGGATGAGGATTGGCCTTCAGCGAGTAGTAGAGCAGAGCCGCATGAGGGAGGTGACTCCTGAGCTCGTCGTGCGCGGAACGCACCTCGTCGAGGGAGTATACGTAGACAGGCGTTCGTCCTCCGGACGCATCCAACGCCTCCTGAAGGTCCTCTGCGCCGAGCATCATGCGTCCTCCTCGCGTCGTTGTGGGTCGAAGACGCGAGTGACATACTCCCCCATGCCCAGCTCCTGTATACCGGCGAAGCGACAAAGGGGCTCCTGATGGGCGACGAGCACGACTTCGCGCCATCCCTCGGATGCGAGGTCGGAGACGACCGCCTCGACCCGGCGGCCGACCTGATCGGGTGTCTCGAACGTCGCGTCCGCATGCTCACCCGCCAGATATTCGGCGATGGACAGGTCCACTCGCTCCGCGTCGATCGGTGCGCCCCCATGTATGACCGCGAGCCAGTCGTGCAGCTGCGGGATCACGCGAAGCGGAGCGCCGGTCGCTGCGGCGACGTGAGCCGCTGTCTCCAGCGCCCGCGTGTACGGAGACGAAACGACGAGTTGCGCGTCCGTGGTCGCACCCAGGGCGGCTGCGACGGACGCAGCGGTTTCGCGACCGTCGCGCGAGAGCGGTGCGAAGTCTCTGCGATTGCCGGCGAAACGCCGGTCGTCGGAGACCAGGATCGCGTAATCCGGCTCGGCATGTCGGAGCAGGTGGACGGTGATCATGGTTCCGGATCCTCTCCGCGGGCATCGCTCACAACGACGGTGGTGGGGAACGAGAGAGCGATGTAGTCACCATCTCGATGCACGAAAGACGCAGGATGCTCGCTCCATCGCCAATAGATCTCCGGCAGGAGCAGAGCGAGAGACATCACGTCCATGTCGGCGATCCCCCATCGCACGAGGGCGGAGGCCATGTGCACGTCCACGGGCACCCACCGTCCGTCGATGTCGAATTCCACCCATGCGTGCGTTGCCGAGAACGGCCCGCAGACGATGAACCCCCACGATGTGCGGCAACGGATCCCGTTCTCTCCAGCCAGCCGCGCGATGTGCAATGTGGCCGACCGGCAGTCAGCGATACGTGCCCCCTCGAAGAGGACCGGGTCGTCCCTGACCTCCCACGGGATGTGGAACATCTCGACGTCGCTGACGGCGCGGAGCATTCCGAGCAGTTCGTCGGGCACTGCCCCCGCGGGTCGGGGCGGGCGCGCCCATCGCCACGTCTCGCGCTCGGGCCGGGCATCGACTCTGCGGGTTCCGCCGTCTGGAAGCAGGACATCGACGGGTCCGGTGGCCGGGGCCGCGGCCACGACGGCGACCTCGGCGTGCAGCGTCTTCGCCGTCGCACGCTCGGCGAGCTCCACCCACCGCCGCATCATGAGGCGCTGCACACGATCCCTCCCGAGGATCGAGGCTATCGACATCATGTCGCGTCGGTCGAACAACGGTCCCGCGGGGGCCTTGACGTGCGGAATGCCGAGCTGCACCATGAGCGCGACCGTCTCGTTGTCGAGTCCGAGGTCGCGGCTGCAGACGCTCGCGTCGCAGTCGAAGACTCGGAACTGGTCGGCAACGAGGCGGAGCCGATCCCTCGCGTCTGTGAGCGCCGCCACTTCCTCAGGTCCGATCATGCGGGATCGCCTTCTTTCGATTGCGGTCGATCGTGCGCCGGTCCACCTCGACGATCCGTCGCGGCACCGCCGCCGGGGGCAGGAGGCGACCGAGGTGCCGCCTGATCTCCGCGACGTTCGCGTCAGGGCTCAGCACGGCGAGGAGCTCTGTCGCTCCGTCGACGCCGACCACGAGCTTGGCCTCGTGCACGCCGTCGATCCCGACCGCCGCGTCTCGTACTTCGGCACGCGACACCCGGTCCCCGTTGACATCGAGGACGTCGTCACGTCGCCCGACGATCCGCACAGAGCCGTCTTCGGAACGCACAGCGAGGTCGCCCGTACGGAACCGGACCGGGCCCGTACTCGTACTCGGGCTCAGACTCGTACTCGCCTCGCCAGCACGGTCCCCGAGCTCGCGGCCGACGCTGGGGGTGAGGATGACGACCTCCAGCTGCCCGTCCGGAGTGTCCACGTTCTTCAGGAGCTCGAGCGCGCGCGTGCCGAAGCCCCGACCGATCGACACGGAACGCTCCGGCGGTCCGGCGATGTCGGCCTCGGTCACCACGTGCGCGCTGGCGATCTGTGGCACTTCGCTCACCCCGTACACGTTCACCAGCTCGACCGCGGGCGCAGGGAGCACAGCAGCAGCCAGCCCTGCGGGCAACGCACTGCCTCCGCAGAGAACGAGACGCAAGTCGCGCCACGTGTCGGCCAGGCGTAGAGGATCGGCGAGGCTGAGGGTCCCCGGGGTGCAGTGCAGAAGGCTGATACGACGTTCGCCGAGGAAACGGCCCGCGCGGCGGGGCACGGAGAAGACATCCTCGGGCGGAACGACGATCGTCGCTCCGGAGAGCAGGGCCGCCCCGAGGTCGCGGATGACGGGGTCGTGGGCGAGCCCGCTGAAGAGCGCGATCCGATCACCGGGATCAGGGGCGAAGCGCTCGACGTAGGCGAGCATCTGCTCGTCAAGCTGTTGACAGCTGGTCCCGATCGCGAGCGGTTCGGCCTGAGTTCCCGACGTGCAGAGGATGTGGCTGAGGGACGATCGGTCGTCCTGCGGCGCGCCATGGTGGGCGGAATTCCCTAGCGTACGAGCGTCTGCGCGGCGCAGCCCGCCCGAGTCCGCCGAGAACACCCAGCGGACCCCGGCAGCGCGCTCGCGACGGGCGATCCAGTCCGGCGGGGAGCCGTCGTCGAGGAGCAGCGGAACGCCGCCTCGCCTCCATATCGCCAGGAGCCCGATCACCGAGTCCGTCGACCTGCGCATCCGCATCGACACGCGATCCCCCGGACGGAGCCCGCGACCGCGGAGGACGTCGGCGAGGCGGATCACCGCCTCGCGCAGTTCCGCCCAGCTGAGCGAGGGCGCGCCGAGAATCTCGACCGCCGGCCGGTCGGCGCAATCACGCGCGCGGTCGTCGAGCCAGCCGGCCGTCGCGTGCCGCCCCATAGCGACGTCCGTCGTCATCGCGCCCCCTCGAGGTCGGCGTACAGGGCTTTCGCGATCGACGGGAAGCGCGCGTCTCCCCTCGCGACAGCGCCGTCGAGGATCATCCCGAACGCCGTCTCGGCGTCGACGTCGTACCAGAACAGATTGACGAGATGGTCGCGGCGCCCGAAGAGCGCGCTGGCGCCGTGGCCGAAGTTCCGCTCCGAGCAGCGCGAGCTCGCGCCCTCACGCTGCATGTCCACGAAGAGTCCCCGTCCGAATGAGCGCGGCGGACGACCCTCCGAGCCCGGGAACCAGCGCTCCTCTGCCATCCGGTTCACCACCGGGTCCCCGCGCACCTGGCGCTCTCGTAGCACGGTGTAGAACTGCAGCATGTCTTCGATGGTGCTCGCGCCGCCCCACGACGGGTTCGGTGATCCGTAGCTTGGATGCCGTTTGTCTCTCAGGGACACCGCCGCACCGTCGACGACCGCCGAATATGAGTTCGTGCGCTCCGGGTCCAGGTGGTACGACGTGTCGGTCAGTGCGAACGGGTCCAGGGTCGTTCCGGCGACGGCCTCTGCGAAGTCGGCCCCGCTGAGCTTCTCGACCACGAGCGCAAGCACGCTCCAGGCCAGCGTGTGACTGTAGAACAGGGTGCCCGTGAGCGTATCGTCCATCACCCGTTCACGGGGCAGCTCGACCAGCGAACGGTAGTCAGTCGGATGAAAGTCCTCTCCCGCAGTGCTGCGCAGTCCGCCGGTGTGCGAGAGCACACCGTCGATGGAGAGGCCTGCCAACGCGCTGACGCCGATGAGCTCGCCGACATCACTCCCGACCGATATTCCCCCCTCAGCCAGAAGGGTGAGTGCGGTGTGGGCGAGCATCGGCTTCGATGCGCAGTACAGGCGCCACCGTGGATGCGGATCCCCCGCGCCGACGGTCACGGTGAACGCATCTCCGCCCGCATGCCGCGCGCCCACCGTGGCGCACACGAGCTGCCCGCGCGCTCGCATGTCTTCGAGCAGGCTCTGCGTGTGCTCCAGGCCGATTAGCGTCATCTCGGTTCTCCCTTCAGTATCGCGTCCAGCAGCGAGGCAGGCGTCTTGCCGCGCGAGTCCGCCGGCCACTCCTCGACGAAGACGACGCGTCGCGGCTTCGCGGCCGCGGGGAGAGATTCGCGGATGGCCCGCTTCACGGCTGTCCTGTCCACCGAGCCCTCGGCGAGCGCCACGACTCCGAGGACCCACCCGAGCACATCATCGGCCATCGGCCGCACGGCCGCCTCATCGACGCCTGGCACGCTCCGCACGACCGCGAGGACCTCCTGCAGGTCGACGAGCTCGCCTCCGATGTTCACGGACTCAGAGCTTCGGCCGGTCAGATACAGGAACCCGTCGGCATCCACATACCCGCGGTCCCCCCATCCCCGTGCATCCGACGGCTCTCGGCGTGACATCGGAGATAGCACCACGTCACCGACCTCACCGACCTCCGCCTCCTCTCCGGATGGGCGGAGGATCCGGACTCGGGTCATTCGTCCTCGCCCGACGGTGCCCGGCCTCTCGATCCACTCCGCGCCCGTGGCGACGGTCATCCCCGATTGCTCGGTCGACGAGTACATCTCCGAGACGCGGTCGCCGCCGAGCGCCTCGATCCAGGCGCGCTTGAGGTCGTGCGGGCACGGCCCGCCGGTGTGCAGGATGCTGAGCGGGCTCGCGGAGAGCTCATCGAGCAGCCCGTCGCGACGAACGAGCGCCATGTGGGCCGGTGTCACACACGCCCACTGCACCTTTTCGCGCGTCACCGTGTGCACAAACGACGCCGGTGAGAAGCGCGGCAGGAACAGCAGATCGTTGCCCGCCTCGAGTCCGGCGACTGCGGTCGTCAGGCCGGCCGCATGGTGCAGCGGGAGCACGGACAGCTGCGTCATCCCCGCAGCCCACCCCGTCTCCCGGAGATTCCACGCGAAGATGTGCGCTGCGCGGGCGCCGACGTCGACCGGGGACCATCGAGGGCGTCCTGTCGTCCCGCCGCTCCTCAGCCAGACGAGGTCCGGGGCCGCTGCGGGGGGCAGGGCGTCGGAATCGGGTTCGGGATCTGCGAGTCTGGGCAGGTCGGGGTCAACGACGACGATGCCCCCGCGCGCGCGTCCGTGCTCGACGATCCACCGCAGCGTCTCGGCGCGGGAACTCCCCGGAATCACTCGTTCACCGGCATCGAGGGATGCGGCGGAAGCGTTGACATCGCGATCTCCGCCGACATCACGGATGCTCAGCAGGGACCGCTCTCGGTCCGTCCGCGCCTCGCCGCCCCCCATCCGCTTCCCGTCACTCCCCGGTCGGCGCGAGCCTTCGGAGGAACTCGTCTAGGAGATCACTGACACGGGAGCTGTCGAAGAACACGGAGGCAGGCACGGCCACGCCGCACTCCTTCTCCACACGATCGATGATCTCGATAGTGCTCAAGGAGTCTCCGCCCTGATCGAAGTAGTCCTGGTCCTCGCGGAGTGGACGCTCGACCGCCTCCTCGAACCACCCGAGGATGACGGGACGTGTCGGCAGCTGAGCGCTCATCGATCGTCCCTCTCGGGAAGCTCGACGCGCGGGAACAGGGGCACCCCCGCCGTGACCCGTACCGCGCCCAGATCTGCTGAGCCGACGAACTCGCGAGGAACGACGCCCGCGACCGCGCCGAATCTCTCCGCGAGGCCGAGCCTGCTCCAGAGTGCCTCCATCGAGGAAGGCATGACGGGGTACAGAAGAAGTGCGATCGTCGCGAGCACCCACAGGAGCTCACGCAGGACGGCATCCAGTTCGTCACCGCGCTCGGGGTCCGCGGCGATCGTCCACGGCTTCACCTCGGAGATGTACTGGTTCAAACCGTCGACGAGAGTCCAGGCGGCTGCCACAGCCTCGGAGATCTGAAATTTGTCGATGGCGGCATCGGCCGCGTCGAGCGCGCTCTCGATCCTGTCGATCCACGACTGCGCCGAGGCCGACGCAGTGGAGCCGACCTGGACGGTGCCGCCCCGGTACTTCTCGATCATGCTGATGATCCGGGAGGCCAGATTGCCTATGCCGTTGGCGAGGTCCGAGTTGTATCGAGCTGCGATGTCCTCCCAGCTGAACGATCCGTCCTGACCGAACCGGATCGTTCGCATGAAGTAGTAGCGGAAGGCGTCGGTTCCGAAGAGCTCGATGATGTCCTGAGCGACGATGCCGGTCTTCTTGGTCTTGGACATCTTCTCACCGTTGACGAGGAGCCATCCGTGGCCGAAGATCGTCTTCGGCAGCGGCAGACCCGCGGCGAGGAGCATCGACGGCCACAGCACGGAGTGCAGCCGGGCGATGTCCTTCCCGACGATGTGCGTCGCCGGCCACCACTGCTCGAACTCCGCGGGATCCGCGTTCCACCCGATGTTCGAGATGTAATTGATCAGCGCGTCGAACCAGACATACACGACGTGCGCGGGGTCCCACGGGACCTCGACTCCCCAGTCGAAACTGGATCGGGTGATCGAAATATCGCGAACGCCCGACGAGAGGAAAGCCAGTATCTCGTGCCGCACCGAATCGGGCTGCAGTGTGCGGGGATCGGAGGTGTATCGCTCGAGCAGTTGATCTGCGAACGCGCTCATGCGAAAGAAGTAGTTCGTCTCAGTCAGGTACTCGAGCGGTCGTCCGTGGATCAGGCAGAGGGCGACGCCGTCGACGACCTCGTACTCCCCGGGCAGCTTGTACTCCTCGCAACCGATGCAGTAGTGACCCTTGTACTCGCTCTCGTATATATGCCCGTCGTCGTGCAGCTGCACGAGGAACGCGCGCACTGCTTCCTTGTGGCGCTCGTCGGTCGTGCGGATAAAGTCGTCCGCGCTGATGTCGAGCGTACGGAGCAGCGGCTTCCAGTCGTTCTCGACGAGACGGTCGACCCATTCCTTCGGTGTGACGCCGTTCGCGACGGCGGAACGGAGGATCTTCTCTCCATGCTCGTCGGTGCCCGCGACGAGTCGGGTGGGAATGCCCCGCTGACGGCTCCAGCGAGCCAGGACATCCGCGGCAGTCTCGGAATAGGCGTGTCCGATATGCGGGACATCGTTGACATAGAAGATGGGCGTGGTGATGTAATTCGATGTCACAAGTGTCTCCTATGCCTCGGCCGAGGCGATGCGGTGTTCGACGACGGACGCGGCCATCGCGGCGGGTCCGATCCGAGAAGTCCAGCCTAGGATATCTTCGGCCTTGACCGGCTCCGCGACGGCCCGGGTGACGGGGTCGGCGCCGGTCGCCTCGTGGACGATGACCGGGGGCACCGCACCCGCGACGACAAGATCGACCATCTCACGTACCGTCGCCCCTCGACCCGTACCGACGTTGATGATCTCACCGCAGGCCCTGCCGTCGCTGCCCACGGATCGAGCGGCCCTCAAGATCGCTTCGGCGACGTCCTCCGCCGCCACGAAGTCTCGAACCGCGCTCAACCTGCCCGTCCAGACCTCACGTGCGCCCAGCGCGAGCTCACAACCGACCCGACCGATCACCGTGCCGGCCGACATCCCCGCGCCCACGACGCTGAACGGACGGAGCACGACCGATCGAGCCCCCAGCTCACGCGCATGCGCAGTCGCGCGGAGCTTGACGCGTCCGTACGGAGTGACGGGCGCCGCGACGTCGCTCTCCCGCATCGGCCGCGCATTGACGCCGTACTCCGCCGCAGAGCCGAGCTGTACGAGGCTGTCGACACCCCCCCGCCGCGTCCAGACGTCGAGAATCGCGTCGAGAGGAGCGACGTTCAACGCCTCCAGGTCGCCGGTCGTGCCCCCGACGGCGTTGACCAGAACCGTGGGTTCCGCGCGATCGAGGTGCCGCGCCAGTGCGTCCGCGAAGACCGTCGATGTCGGGTGATCCCGCCACCGGGGGCCCTCCATGACCGAGCCCGACCACCCGCCGCCGCGCGCGGCACAGACCACGTGACGCCCGATGAAGCCGCCGGCGCCGAGGATGAGGATCGGAGCGTCAGGGGACACGACGCAGCAGCTTCGCGATGAGTCCCTCGGCGTCGGCGTTCACCTCGTCGTAGTCGCCCGGGCGTCCGACGTCGAACCAGATGCCTCGGTGGACGTGGACGGCGGGAGGATCGCTCGCGTCGATCCGGTCGCGGATCAGCGAGTCGAAGCCGACTGCTTCATTCCTGGGGTACCTGCGGATGAGGGCGCGGTCCACGACGTAGATCCCCGCAGACACGTAGAAGTGCTCCACCGGCTTCTCGTCGAAAGCGCGCACGGCACCGTCGTCCAGAGACAGCACACCGTAGTCGTGCCGCACCTCGCGCTCGACCGCGGTGACCGTGAGCGAGGCGCGGGAGGCTGCATGCTCGCGAACCAGTTCCGCCGGATCCACGTCGCACAGCACGTCGCCGTTCATCACGAGGAAGTGCTCGGGCAGATCGTCGATCCCTGTCAATGGTCCCGCGGTACCGAGCGGCTCGTTCTCCTCTATATAGGTGATATCGACACCCCACCGGCAGCCGTCGCCGATCGTCGCTCGGATGAGGTGGCTGAGGTGACCGACGGCGATCCAGATGTGCGAGAAACCGGCGGCCGCCAATTGTGCGATCGCGATGTCGAGGATCGAGTGCCGCGATCCGATCGGTACGAGTGGTTTGGGGATGAGTGTGGTCAGCGGCCTCAGGCGAGTGCCTCGACCTCCCGCCAGAATCACCGCAGACGGCCCCGTCACCACGCCCTCTCCCTCTCGAACGCTGCCACGATCCGGTCGAAGAACAGGGGCGTCAGACGGCGCGCCGTCGCGAAGACCTCGAGGGGCGCCCGATTCCTCGCCGCATCTTCCGACGCACCTTCGTCGAGCACGGCCGCACGCAGCTCCCCGGCGAGTTCCTCACCGAAGAGGTCGGCGTTGACGGACACGAGACGGGGACGCAGCAGGCAGGCGAGGATGACGTAGTTGCGAACGACGTACTCCTGCAGCTGCCCGAAGTCGAGGCGATCAGCATGATCGTCGAGTGCTCGGCGGAGTCCATCGGAGTCGTGCCGGTAGCTCTCGGTCGACACTCCGGCGTACGTGGAACTGTCGAGGAGCGCAACCGCATCGCCGAGCAGGCGACGGGCGCTCGTCTCGTACATCGGGCTCGCGATCGACGTGATCGCTTGCCCGGCGTCGAGCAGCCGCACCATGAGCGGCCATCCGACTCCCTGCTCGACCTCGCCGTTCTCGTCGCGGTCCTCTGGAATATCGCCCGTCACAGCGAGAGCCGATGAGCTGACGAGCATGGCACAGTCCGACGGGGGCCTGCCGAAACGTCGGAAGACACTTTCGAACATCGGCGGATCCGCGCGGTGCTCGTCGTAGATGTCTTGTGGGAAGAAGACGCGTCCCACGTGACGCGCGTACTGGGCCGCGAGGTGCGGAACGCTTCGCCAGAACGCGGATTCGAAGTACCCCTCCCCCGCGACGAGACCATACGGGCCCGCCTTCGCGGCGCTCAGCGCCTCGCCGAGCCATCCCGCAGGAAGGACGGTGTCGGCGTCCATGCTGAGGAAGTAGTCGGGAGAGAGATTTCGCCGTGCGAACTCGACGGCCAGACGCCGCGCGCCCGACATCGTGTGCACCGTGTCCTCGATGACCACGGTCTCCATCGCCTCCTCCGCGCTCACGCGCCGGACCGTCTCCCGCGTGCCGTCGGTCCCCGGGCGGTCGACGACCACCACGACTGGTCGCGGATGCTGCGAAGCGAGGGACCGCAAGGTGGCGGCGATGTACTCGTCCTCGTTGTAGGTCGGGACGATCGCAACGACGCGGTCAGCCATGATGCCCCGTGTCTCGTGCTTCGACCACCGACGAGCGTCGCCCCAGGTCGACGAGCTCCAGTGCGCGCAGCTCGTCGAGGAGCCCGGAATTCCGGTCGGCGTCCTGCGTGACCCTCGCGATCAGCCGGTCGTACGACGCCCAGGCATCTTTTCCGTGGAAGTCGTCCGCAGGTGCCCACTCCTCGGCGCGACGGCGGAGCTCCAGCGCAGTGTCACGCAGGGGTGCCGACGTGAGCGTGACCGAGTACTTGCGCGCGAGACGGATGAGTCGGGAGAGCATCCGGACTGGGTTGTCCGACCCCGGCGCGGTGACCAGGTGCGGGCGGTGCCCCTCGACCAATGCGTTGTGCGGGTCCTCCAGGTGGCGGCTCGGGATGCTCCAGCGCACTGTCTCGATCGAGAAGTGGCCGGGGCGCACCGTGGTGTCCATGAGGTTGACGTCCAACATCACACCGTCCACGGAGACCTCGAACAACCGCACGGGCTCGTCATGGAAGATCCGATAGTCGCGAGGCCCCGACAGCAAGGTCGCTCCCCCGTCGCGCTCGACCGCAGCGAGGAATGCGGCCTCGGCTTCGGCGCCACCCTCGCCCTGGAGATCGACGTCATCGGATGCCTCCGCGTCGCCCGCGGTCCAATCGAATGCTGCGCCTCCGAAGAGGAACGCATCGGTGAGTCCGATCCGCTCCACCACCTGTTCGAGCCACTGCCAGCGCTCTGGGCTGATCATCGGTCCACCGCGTCGAACTCCGCCTTCAGATCGGCCAGCACTCTCGCTGCGTCCTCAGCCTCGGCGTTCGACAGTCGGGGCGAGGTCGGATAGAACTTCAGCCCTGTGAGTCCCGCCCCCGACTCCACGACGCGGAATCTGCCGCTGAACGAGTAATAGGGTCCGGGTCCCTGGCGGGACATCCTGACCCGTTCGTCCCACTCGACGAACGCCCGGTGATACGCATTGACCGCCTCCGTGAACGCGCGCTGCTCGTCTCCCGTCCCCTTCCGCTCCGTCTCCCGGAACGAGGACTGCGAGAGCTCCGGTGGGAAGATCCGCACCATGGACTGATACCCGCGCGAGTATGTGTTCTCGATCTGCATGTCGGGATACTCGGCAACCACCGCGCGGAAGCGCTGGGCGGCCTCGACGAGACCGCCCAGGACGGCCTGATATCCGTCTCGTCCCAAACTGTGAAGCGTGCCGAGCGCCGCGAGCGCCTTCGCCCCGGCGCGGGACGTCTCGAGCGTGTGATCGGCTGGCGATGCGACGCTCAGCTCGCTCGCGAGCTGATGCATCTCATCGAGTCGCCCGTGGCCGTTCAGGTATCCGAGGTCGCGACCGTCGTTGAACATCACCATGCTGCAATCGATCGGGCAGCATCCCGCCCCCTTGTGGAAGTCCACCCCCCACGAATCCGCATTGCCGAGCGCCGACTCGACGAGCTCTGCCTGCTCGCGCAGCAGGACTCGGGTGCGCGAGTCGAAGGCTGACGTCGAATCGAAGTCGTGGCCGCGGAAGAACAGCCACTCCCAACCGATCACGCTGTCCACGTGCAGGTGCGGGCGGTAGTCCCATCCCTCGCGCGCTGCCAGCTCCTCGAGGTATCCGCGGAAACGTGGAACGTCATCGACACCGTGGTCGTAGGTCGTACCTCCATTGACGAGCAGCGTCGCGAGCCGGCCACCCTGAGCCACACGCTCGTCGATCAGGGCGATGGCACCGTCGACGTCGGTCGTTCGGTCTTCGTTCGCCGGAAGGACCAGGATCTGCGAGTCACCCAGGCCGAGCCAGCGGGAGCTGCGCGCATGAGAGAAGTGCGCCTCTTCGGTGATCGCGACGAACGATCGCTTGTCGATGCCGTCCTGAGCGAGGTCGGGTGTGGACTTCGCGAGACCGCAGCGGATGCTGTAGGCGATGGTCCCGGTGCCGCCGAAGACGAACAGCCCGCGCGCCTCGTTCGCGGCTACGCCGGCCAGCTCGCTGAGGATGCGGGAGACCGCCGCCTCCGCCAGGATCGCGCGCCCGGCCAATCCGTCGTTGATGAGGTACACGTTGGCATCGAGACCCAGCGCGTACAGCGCCGTAGACACCGTGGTGGGCGGCGCGCCGAGGTTGTAGTGGAGGGATGAGTCGCGCCAATTCACCGCCCCGCTGAGGAAGGCGCTCGCGATCCCGCTGACGACGTCGTGCGCGTCGCCCGCAGGTGCGTGCGGCATAAGTGACCCCCACCGATGCAACTCGTCCTGCGGATCCCTCTCCTGCGGCCTTCCGAAACGAGCGCCGACAGGCTCAAAGGCGGACTGTCCGGCCTCGATCATCCGCGCGAGCCGAAGCGCTCGGCCGTCGGTCGGGAAAAGCTCGTCGAGCGCGTCTGCTCCGAAGCTTCTCGCGAATTGCGGAATCTCATCGGCGTTCGACTTCGGGTGTTCGACGTGCTCCATACGGCCCCCCTCGACACGTGCGCTTCCTGCAATGGGCGCACAATGCGAACGAAGATATCATGGCCCCGTGCGCATCCTCGTCACCGGAAGTGAAGGTTTCATCGGCTCCCACCTCGCCGATACGCTCGTCCGTCGCGGACACGACGTCGTGGGATTCGTGCAGTACACATCCAGTGGATCACTCGGCTGGTTGGACGATCTGGACCCCGACATCCGAGCGGGAATCCGACCTGTCCTCGGCGACATCCGTGACCAGGCGACGATCCTCCCGGCGATGTCCGGCGTCGACGCGGTCGCGCATCTCGCGGCCCTCATCTCTGTGCCGTACTCGTTCGAAGCCACTCGCTCCTTCGTCGACACGAACACGACGGGCACGCTCAATGTCATCGATGCCGCCCGTGCGGGCGGCGCGCGACGAGTGCTCGTCATGTCGACGAGCGAGGTGTACGGCAGCGCCGTCACGAGGCCGATGGACGAGTCGCACCGCCTCCACGCGCAGTCGCCGTACGCGGCGTCGAAGATCGGTGCCGAGAAGGTGGCCGAGAGCCTGTCTCTCAGCCGCGACACCGACATCGTCATCGCCCGCGGGTTCAACACCTTCGGCCCGCGCCAGTCGACGCGCGCCGTCGTGGGCACCATCCTGCAGCAGATCGCGGCGGGAGCGCGCACCCTGACGCTCGGCGCGCTGGGGTCTCGGCGCGACCTGAACTACGTCACAGACGTCGCCCGCGCTCTTGCCCTTCTCCTGGAATCGGACTCGGGGTTCCGGGCCGATGTCTTCAACATCTCCACTGGCTCCTCGGTGTCCGTCGCCGAGATCGTGCAATGCGTGTCGGAGATCATCGGTGAGGCGGTCTCGATCTCAGTGCGAGAGGATCTGCTCCGCGCGTCGGACGTGGACGTCCTGGAAGGGGATTCCCGCAGACTCCGGGCGTCGACGGGATGGACCCCCGAGATCGACTTCGTCGACGGACTGTCGCGGACCCTCGCCTGGTGGCGGAGCGAGGAGCGACTTCCTCACCCGGGCATCTGACCCGCAGTCAGCTTTCGCCGCAGCCGGTCGAGTATGGACACCGCGGTGTCCCGACCGCCCCACCTCGGCGAGATCTGCACCTCTACGGCCCACCCCTCATCCTCTTCCAACACGCGCAGGCGCGCATTCGTCGCGTGCCGCACACGCAGGGCGGGCCTGCGGAACCGCAGAGTCACCGGGCTGCCGTCCACGTTCCATGACTCGGCACCCGTCGCGGCGCGACGCGGGATGAAGTTGAACTGAGGAAGCACCTCGAGGCGCGCCGGGTCATCGAGAAGCCCGGCGAGATGCGCGCCTCCGATGCGCTGGTGCAGTTGTGTCCGCTGCAGCGCACGATGAATCGCGGCAGGCTCCGTTTCCGCATGCAGGACGACAGGTCGGGCAGCGGCGAACATCCCGCACGCCTCGCGGTTCCTCCCCGAGCGGTACTGGGTATGCGACATCAACGCCGGCACACTCATTCCCATCTCCTCCGTGAGGAAAGACCGGTACTCAGCGGCGAACCACGATGCGGCACTCACCCCCTGCTGCGACCACCTCCGGGCGAGCTCGCGGTCATCGATGCCCGGGAGCACTCCCTGCGCGGCGTCGAGGTCCGCTGTCTGCACGGTGGGCACATCATCGCGAGCCATCAGGTGCGGGATCACCGATTCCCAGTACCGCGCGTCGGCGTCGCGGGCTCGCGTGGTGGGAGCGGTGGCCTCCACCTCCGCTCGATAGAGGCCGGGGGCGAGCGTGTCCTCGGCGAGCACACCGTCGGCGCCGACCCCCGAGAGCAGCGTCCGAAGGATCGTGGAGCCGCTCTGCGCATCGACCACCGCGGGGTGGAACGCGACCAGCAGAACGTGATGGAGAGGGTCGCGACGGATGAGATGCACCCGGAAAGGCGGGGACTCCTGCAGATCCCAGGAGATCGCGGTGCTCTGCGCCATCTTCGTCGCGAACCGGTCGAAGAGGTCGTCCTCCACCTCGCCGACGTCGAGGAGCCGGATGTCGGGCGTCGTCTCCGAGGCATCCGCGACGCGCTGTTCGAACCCACCGAGTCCAGACTCACGGAAGACAGCCCGCAGACAGTCGTACCGCTGCACCACCCCGCGGACGACCTCGGTGACGCGTGCTGCCTCCAGTGGCCCGTCGATCTCGACCCACGTGGTCTGCCCGCCCGCCGCAGGGACTCGCAGAACGTCCGCTTGCCCGGGCGTGACGGAGAACCAATCCTCGCTACCCATGTCACTCCCTCGCCGTTGCAGAAAAATGAGCCTCTCCCCCTGAGGGGAGAGGCTCACTTCCATCCCTTACGCGGGAAGGCAGCTGTGGACGCCTCCGACGACATCGTCGAGTTCCGCATCTGCGATCTCTACGACGTTGACCTTTGTGAATTCACTCATCAGGTTTCTCCCTTCCGGCATGTCTGTTCGGGCTATGTTGCCGCATCATCGGCATCGATTCAAGGCTGACGCGCGATATCGCCGCTTCCGCGGTGCTTCGCGCGCACCCATCGGTGTCACAGGCACTTGCTGATGCCTCCCACGACGTCGTCGAGCTCGGCATCTGCGATCTCCACGATGTCGACCTTTGTGAATTCGCTCATCGGTTTCCCCTCCCTCCGGCATGTCTGTTCCGCCCATGTTGCAGCATCGTCAGTAGCGATTCAAGGCCCGTCGGCCATATCGCCGCCTACTGCGGCGGCGTCCCGGTCACCCCGGTCGTCATCACCGGAGTGCGACACACAGGTCTCGGAGGTTCGCCAGCACGATCTCTGTCACCAGTCGACGCTCGTCTCGCTCCACCCCCGGCGCCGGGTCGATGAGGTCGCGCACGTGCTCGTCGCGAACGCCTGCAAGAGCGGACTGCCAGTGCATCCTCGACGCCGAGCCGCACAAGCCCCAGGCGCGCCTCGCCTTCTGGATGAGCGTCGGCACCTCCGCATCACCCCATGAGAAGAACCAGGGGCGGTGCGAACTCCGGTACTCGTCCAACGCGCCAGAGACGGAGAGCAGGCGATCCCGGTCCTCCCCACTCAATTCGGTGCCCAGACGGCCCTCGAAGTCGAAGGCTGCAGCCAGCCGCGCGCGCTCACCGTGCGAATCGACAAGAACCGCCCAGTTCTCTCCGTGACGATCCGGGCACGAGCTCAGGGCATCGAGGATGAGATAGCCGACGAAGACGTCGAAGGCCGCAAGGCCAGCGCCGCCCGCCCCTGCAGGCACGGGCGGGCAGACGTCCGCGAGCGTGTGTCGGATCGCCTCGATGGTGTAGAGATCAGACGCCGTGCGTCGGTCGGGGGCAGCGTCGAGCACGGATCGTCCGAGACGGCGGTCCATCCACGCGATGCCGGAGATCATCTCCCATCCGGGTTGTGAGACGACGCTCCTCGAGATCGATCCCCGGACTCCGTTCCACTGCGCCCACCGCACTTCTGCGCAAGGCACCCCCAACGCCTGACCGAGTGCGGCGATGATCGGCTCGGTCCATTCGTCGTGGGCGTGTCCGTCCTCGATCACCCGCAGTTCCTTGAACAGCCATGCCCGGGTTCGCGGCGGCTCCTCAGGGTTGTGCAGCCACCGCTTCGAGCGCCGCCCTTCGAGCGCAGGGTCGTGAGCCCGCTCCTCCCACCCGGTGACGTCTACGGCGCTGGCTTCCACGAGCCTCAGCCTAGACTCGCCCCCTTTCCCATGGTCCGCGGCCGATGGCAGGATGAAGCGCATGCCGGAGATGCCCGAGGTGCAGGGACTCGCGACCTTCCTCGCCGAAAGAGCTGTCGGACGCACCGTCGTGCGGACGAGCGTCGGCGCGATCGCTGCGCTGAAGACCTACGATCCGCCGAACACCGCGGTGCACGGGGCCGAGATCACGGCCGTCTCGCGACGAGGCAAGTTCATCGACATCGCCTGCGGTGAGGAGCTGCACCTCGTGTTCCACCTCGCGAAAGCCGGGTGGCTGCGCTGGTACGAGGCTCTGCCGACGACTCCTCTCAAACCGGGCAAGTCGCCGATCGCGCTGCGTGTGGCGCTCGACGACGAGAGCGGATTCGACCTCACCGAGGCCGGCACGAAGAAGTCGCTCGCCGTGTACGTCGTGCGGGATCCCGACGACGTGCCCGGCATCGCGAGGCTGGGACCCGATCCGCT